>NZ_JBBGZP010000010.1:0-137509 GCF_037572605.1 Acinetobacter sp. MYb191
GACTTTATGTCCTCTAAAGAGCCGTTGAAGACTACGACGTTGATAGGTTGGATGTGGAAGCATAGTGATATGTGAAGCTGACCAATACTAATTGCTCGTGAGGCTTGACTATACAACACCCAAACAGTTGGTGTTGTGGTTCAAATCACTGCAAACAACTTGATTTAGTTATAAAGCTAAGTACAATGTGCAAATTAAATTAACTCAGATGTTCTGTTAATAACTCATTTGATGAAAGTTAGGCATACACAATGTGTAAATAAGACCCAACGAATAGTCATAAACAGTTGTGCTGGCGACAATAGCAAGAGTGAACCACCTGATCCCTTCCCGAACTCAGAAGTGAAACCTCTTAGCGCTGATGGTAGTGTGGAGTTATCCATGTGAGAGTAAGTCATCGCCAGCTCATTAATTCAAAATCCCCCTCCGCTAATCGCTGAGGGGGATTTTTTTTTATGCTGAAAATATTAAATAATAAAGAAAAAGAGAAATATTAAGTGGGAAAGAAGATTGGCTAAAAATAGCCTCTAAAATTTAATAGGTTTAGTTTCTCACTTGAATTTGATGGTTTCTTCTTCACTAAAAGAAATTTTAACTAAGTATCTGTATATATTGTAAGCAATTGAGCAGCTATTTCATCTATATCCGTTGGAAAAGAAGGGCTATAGTTAACTCGTGATCATGCAAAATATGCTAAAACAGGTTTTGATTTAGATTTTAATGTGCTTAATAAAAAAGAAACCCCGACATCCTGTCGAGGTTTCTTTGTATTTCAGTGCTTAGATACAACTCCTGTCATATCTCACATCCTGATGCTCAAACTGATTATTGTTGTTTTAAGTTTGGGAAACGTCCTGTCTCCTGATGTATTTAATATATGCTATAAGCTGTTTTTAAGGCTAGTGGTCACTTTCCTCAGTTTTTGTAAGCTTTGGCTTACACAGATTCATCTTGTTACCAAAGCGGATAACCTTGTACTTATGATTTCTCTACAATGAATGGTGATCGTGCATTTAATGGGGGAAGGCAATGCTGAGAAAAAAAGCATTTTGTTTGTTGATGACAGTGAGTGCATTTTTGGGCTTAATGGCATGTCATGCTCAAAGTCAGATAGAGTCAGCAGCACAGGAACAACAGGACAGTTCTGCTTCTTTAGGCACATCTATACACCTGAAACGTATTGCTGAATTTAATGAGCCATGGGCATTAGCGGTATTGCCTGATGGGCGATTATTAATTACTGAAAGATCAGGACAGTTGATTTTATTTAATCCTATAGATCAGACAAAGACTCTCATTAGGAATATACCTAAAGTGGCTTATGGTGGCCAAGGCGGATTAGGTGATATTGTTTTACATCCTGAGTTTGCACAAAACCATCAAATTTATCTTAGCTATGCAGAAGCAGGGCAAGGTGGTTATGGTGCGGTTGTGATTCGTGCTGATTTGAATTTAGATCAGGCGCAGCCACAATTAGACAATCTTAAAACGATATGGAAACAAGTACCCAAGGTGCGCGGACAGGGACATTATGCACATCGGATATTATTGGATGGTGCAGGGAAATTATGGATTAGTTCGGGAGAACGGCAAAAGTTTGAGCCTGCACAAGATTTAACATCGAACCTTGGAAAAATGATTCGCTTGAATGATGATGGTTCGGTTGCTTCAGATAATCCATTTCAGATGCAGGGGGATATCGCAAAACAAATATGGAGTTTGGGGCATCGTAATCCTTTGGGAATGGCTTTGGATGGCAAAAAACAACTTTGGGTGGTGGAGATGGGCCCCAAAGGTGGGGATGAGCTTAATTTAATTCAAAAGGCTAAAAACTATGGTTATCCAATCGTTTCGAATGGTGATCATTATAGTGGTGTGAATATCCCTGACCACGCCACGCGGCCTGAGTTTGAAGCGCCAAAATTAGACTGGACACCCGTAATCTCTCCATCGAGTTTGATTTTTTATACGGGACAGATGTTTCCAAAGTGGCAGGATAAAGCCATCATTGGTGGGCTTTCATCTAAAGTATTAATTATTGTAGACACCACAGCACAGCCAGTAAAAGAAATCCAACGGATAGATATGAAAGAACGTATCCGTGGTTTACAACAAGCGAAAGATGGAAGTATTTGGGTGATTGAGGATGGGAAATATGCAGATTTAATTCAGCTGCTTTCACATTAATCACCTAAACAGAGTGTTGCTAGGAAAGACGGTTTTAAAGCGCAGCATGTTGATCGGCATTGAAGACATTGGCTTGAATCTGCATCAGTTTTCGTTGTCCTTGTTTGCCATTCATCCGCCAATGGGCAATTTTAATATTATCGATCAAGGCGACATCCCCTTTTTGCCACTGGAGCAAGAGTGCATCGTGATATAAGGCTTCAAAGAAGTGCTGTTTTTCCTGATCGGTCCATTCAATTTTTTCACCTTCATGGGTGAAAAGTTCCCATGACAGTTGCATGCAATTAGTCGTGGGGTCTGGTTGAAGCTTTCCTCGCTGCGTAAAGCTTTTTTGTGCAGCTTGATGGGCAAAAGCATTGGTATTGTTTGCAAAAGCCCACGGCTGGATCATCGGCTTTTGCGTGTTCGGGTGTATGACAACGAAAGGTGAGCGTTTTAAGGTAAGTTTGCTTTCTTTATTTGATTTTTTCTGGAAACCAACTGAGCTTTTATTGAAGGCCAAGCGATCAAAAAGATTGAGTTTACGTGTTGAAATATAAGAAAAATGGTTCCATGCACCTAAGTATTTTTGTTGTACGCTAACTGGAAAATGGGCCCAAATTCTTTCGAGGTTATTAAACCCTGTTTCGAGTAAGTGGTCCGCGGTTTCTTGGCAAAACAAGGCAATATAACGCGAGCGAGTCGAGTATAGGCCACCTTCGACATGTGGACCTTGAATTGAGTTTTCAACAGAGCCTAATTGCACCGTATTGTGGTTGAGATAAGGTCTATCATCACCTGCACGATTTTCGCTATATTTACGAATCAAAGAGGCAAACCAACCTGATTTTTTAGGCGTAAATGGATGCCAAGGTTCAAGCTGAAAATGATGTTCGATCAACTCATGAAATTCATAGTGACGTTGTAATTTAAAGCCGCGAAATAATAAGATGCCGTACTGATGCAACTCTTGCATAAGTTCTGTACGATGAACTCTAACGTAGGCGGCTAGAGCATCTACATCTGTATATTCGGGGTCAGCAACATAAATTTTGCAATAATCATTTAAAAGTGTGGTGTTTGGGTGCATGTGAATGGTCTCTATTGTTGTTTTTTTTAATTTATTGTATTGGACTGAAGTATTTGGGTGAAGCAGCAGATGTTCAGTCGGCGAGAGTATAAAGTGTAGTTCGAGCGCCAGATGTAATATTTCGTTGTACAGAAGAACATACCGACAAACGGTGAAAGTCTTAATATTTGATGGATCTATTGTATGGATTAGCGCTTAAATATGTACGTTGTACGGAAATGATGATTTGTTAAATTTTTCATGTTTATACATCTGTTTTATGTGATTATTTTTAGAGAATCTAAGTTGAGATAGACATCCCAGTAGACCAATTTGGTTTGTATTCACGAGCATCTTTCAAAGCATTGAAGCATATAAGAGGTTCGTTAATATCTGATTGTGATTTGGGCTTTTGGAGAAACATTGAGTTAAAAATCAATACAATTAAAAAGCCCCCGACATCCTGTCGAGGGCTTTTTAAATTCTTTCAAGCGGTATAACTCCTGTCCTACCGATCAGCATCCTGCTGTGTATGTTATTATTTTTGTTTTTCATCTGAGACATCCTGTCTCTGTATGATTTAACTATAGCGTCGATGCTGTTTATTGAAAAGCCGACAAATACTTAAGTTACTGTAAGCAATAGCGTACAGAAGAATCTCATGCTTATGCGCTGACATATTTAATGAGTTTATCAATTGCTGTTTTTAGATTCTTCTCATCAAAAGGATTTGGTTCAAAATCTGCGGTTTTATTGCGTGAAAAAATATCTCGAATTTCAATCACCGCATTGGTATCCACCAGACCGAGCTGAGTACCGACTTGGCGAATTTGGTCAATGGAGCGTGAGCCATTGGTACCACCATAACTGATATAGGCTGCAGGTTTACCTTGCCATTCTTTGCCTAAGTAATCCAAGGCATTTTTAAGCGCAGGGCTATAACCATGATTGTATTCGGGGCTAATGAAAATAAAGGCATCACCTTGGGCAATGTGGTCGGCCCATGCTTGTTGTTTGGGTTGATCATAAATGCCCGTCATAGGAGGATTGGCACCTGAAAAAATTGGCAAATCCCACTCTTTTAAGTCGACCAATTCGAGTTGGACCGTATTGAGCCCAAGTTGTTCAAAACCTTGTTGCACCCATCGTGCAACTTTAATGGCTGTTCGGCCTTCGCGAACACTGCCTATAATGACCTGAATTTTCATGAAAAATCCTTGGGAAATAAATGTGATTACGCTACGGTAGTATGAAAATTAGGCTTTGCATAGATTGAATATGTATCTGATTGACCAATGTTTGAGGCATTAAAAAAGCCCCCGAAGGGGCTTTGGCTGACACACAGACAATCGATCTGTGGCTTTACATAATTTTGATGCCTTGTTGGCCAGCAGGCGTCACTTTGAAGATTTCAACTTCAAAGGTAATATCTTTACCTGCCAATGGATGGTTAAAGTCGACTTCGGTGATGTCATCACCTACAGTTTTAACCACACCATAAAGACTTTGTTTAGCTTTGTCTTCAAACTCGATCATGTGCCCTTCAATAGGACGCTGTTCAAATTTGACTGTATCAAACTGTTGTACGTTTTCAGGATTCCAAGGGCCAAAAGCATCTTCTGGTGGTAGGCTTACAGTACGACGGTCGCCAGCACGTAAACCAAACAGTGCTTTTTCAAAACCAGGCAGTAAGCTGCCATCACCCATTACAAGGCTCACAGGTTCTTCACGGCTACGTGTGTTATCAATTTCTACGCCATTTTCAATGCACACAGAAAAATGTAACTCTACTTTTGAACCTTCGCTTACGCGAGTTTCTTCATTGGGATTAATAAAATCAGTCATGGTTTACTTCAGCACGTTGGATACGGTTTTTTTCGAGAAAAAAGGTATCGATCAACAAAAGGATCGTTCCTAGCGTAATCGCACTATCTGCAATATTAAACGCAGGGAAGTGGCTGTTTTGATAGTACACATGAATAAAATCAACCACGTAGCCTAAGGTTACACGGTCAATTAAATTCCCTATAGCACCACCTAAAATAAGGGCAATCGCGATGGGCAGCACTTTCACGGTTTTGGGCATACGCATCAGCCAAAACAGAAAAATGACAGACACAATACCTGCAAGAGAGGTAAAGAAATAGCGTTGCCAGCCGCCCGCATCGGACAAGAAACTAAAGGCTGCGCCATAGTTATGCAATAAAGTCCAATTTAAAAAGGGCAGGACTGGTACTGGATCTGCATAATTCAGATGGGTACTGGCAATCCATTTGGTCCATTGATCTAAGACAATCGCTAGAATAGCCAAACCTACCCACACCAAATTGTGCGGATAGAATTGGAATAAGCCCTTTTTATGTTGTGGGTTAGGCATACTTTCTCTCTTCGCCTTGGCCTGTAGGAAGGTTGATAATACAACGACCACATAGACCTGGATGTGTAACATGTGTATTCACATCTGGCAGAACATGCCAGCAGCGTACACATTTTTCACCATCAGCCGCCGAGACTTGAACATTCAGACCTGCCAGATCAGAGGCTTCACCTTGAGTTGCATCGAATGCATTGACCAAGACTTGTGAAGTGATCATAACAAAACGAAGTTCATCATCTAAACGATCCAGTACGTCTTTGAGTTCTGCATCTGCCCACAGTTCAACTTTGGCAGAGAGATTTGAACCCACGATTTTCGCGGTACGCGCAGTTTCGATGAACTTGTTCACCGCAGACTTCACTGCAATCAGCGTTTGCCAATCGGCTTCAGACAACAAGTTTGCTTTTGAAGCCACAGGAATGTCATACCATTCCGCAGTGAACACATATTTCTCAGTTTGTTCTGGAATCAGTGGCCATGCTTCTTGAGCGGTAAAGCTTAAGATTGGTGACATCCAACGTACAAAGGCTTGCACCAAATGATACAGCGCAGTTTGAGCTGAATGGCGCGCTTGTGAATCGGCTTTGGTGGTGTACTGACGGTCTTTGATGATGTCGAGGTAGAAACCACCCAAATCATTGATACAGAAGTTGGTCAGCGCATTTGCCACGATATGGAAGTTCATATCTTCGTAGGCTTGCTGAATAGTTTTCTGTACGTCCGCTGCACGTTGCAAGATGTATTGATCAAGTGCGATCAATTGATCGACAGGAAGTGCATCCGTCGATGGTGTGAAACCATTCAAGTTTGCCAATAAGAAACGCAAAGTATTACGAATACGGCGGTAGCCATCTGATGCACGGTTAAAGATTTCTTTACCTGCAGTCATTTCATAACGGTAATCGGCCGATGCAATCCAGAAACGTAAGCCGTCTGCACCCATATCTTTAATGATGTCTTGTGGGGTGATGATGTTGCCCAAAGATTTTGACATCTTACGGCCTTTTTCATCCACCACGAAGCCATGAGTCAGTAAGCCTTTGTACGGCGCACGTTCATTGATGGCAATTGAGGTGAGCAATGAAGACTGGAACCAACCACGGTGTTGGTCTGAACCTTCAAGGTATAAATCAGCAGGATCGGTGAGTTCTTCGCGTTCACGCAACACGGCATAGTGCGTTGTGCCTGAGTCGAACCACACGTCTAAAGTGTCACGCACACAGTTGTACTGTTCCGCTTCATCACCAATAAAGTCTTTCGCTTCACGGTTATACCAAGCATCAATCCCTTCTTGCTCGATCAATTTCGCGACTTCTTCGATCAACTCTGCTGTGCGCGGATGGAGTTCGTTAGTGTCTTTATGCACGAAGAATGGGATTGGCACACCCCACGTACGTTGACGCGAAATACACCAGTCTGGACGACCTTCGATCATGGCTTGAATACGATTTTTACCCCAATCAGGCACAAAGCTAATCTCGTTTTCAATCGCATTTAAAGCATTTTGACGCAGGCCTTGTGCATCCATGCTGATAAACCACTGTGGGGTCGCACGGAAGATAATCGGTGTTTTATGGCGCCAGCAGTGTGGGTAGCTGTGTTTGATCGGTTGATGTGCCCATAAGCGACCAACTGCACCCAAAGCTTCAATGATTTTTGGATTGGCTTTGTAGATGTGCTCGCCTGCAAAAACTGGTGAAGTTGGTAAATACACACCATTACCGCCCACTGGGTTTTCAACTTTTAAGTTGTACTGTAAGCCAACTTTATAGTCGTCTACACCATGGCCAGGTGCCGTATGTACCGCCCCCGTACCGCTGGTTGCAATCACGTGTTCACCTAAAATCACAGGCACTTGGCGATCGGTCAGTAACGGGTGTTGTAATAATAGGTTTTCAATTGCTGAGCCGTTAAAATCAGCTAGAACCACAGGGTTTTCAAGCTTATAACGCTCAACTGCTGATTCAACCAAGTCTTTAGCTAAAATAAAGTTTTGCACGCCACGGTCGGTGCTAACTTGAACCAGTTGATAGTCAATTTCAGCATGGACGGCAACCGCTTGGTTTGCAGGCAAAGTCCAAGGCGTGGTGGTCCAAATTACGATATCTGTTGCCGCTTCTACGTTGAGATTTAAACGTGCGCTTAAGTCTTTTAAGTCGACAACCGTAAAACCAACGTCAATCGCGTCAGATTTTTTATCTTCATATTCCACTTCGGCTTCAGCCAAAGCTGAACCACAGTCTAAACACCAGTTCACAGGTTTAAGACCTGGTTCGATATGGCCTGCTTTTGCAATCGCGCCAACAGAGCGCACAATGTCCGCTTCCTGCTTAAAGTTCATGGTCAGGTAAGGATTGTCCCAGTCACCAAACACACCCATACGCACAAAGTCTTTCTTTTGCAGTTCAACTTGGGTGTAAGCATATTCACGGCAGGCTTTACGGAAAGTAGAAGCATCCACCTTCACGCCCACTTTACCGACTTTCTCTTCTACTTTCAGTTCAATCGGAAGGCCGTGACAGTCCCAACCTGGTACATAAGGGGCATCGAAGCCATCGAGAATACGACTTTTAATAATGATATCTTTTAAAACTTTATTGACCGCATGACCCAAGTGAATTTGGCCATTTGCATAAGGAGGGCCGTCATGCAGAACATATTTTTTCTTACCAATACGCGACGCACGAATCTGCTGATAAATGTTGTCGGCATACCACTCTTCTAACCATTTTGCTTCACGCACCGCAAGGTTTGCTTTCATGGCAAATTCGGTACCTGGGAGGTTGAGTGTGGTTTTATAATCCACTGCATTTTCAGTAGTTTGCTTATCGCTCATGCAAGATGTCTTCCAATTTAATCAGCGGCTCGGCTGACGCGTTTTACATAAAATTGATTGGTATTTAAAAGGGAAATGTGGGGGTGTTTTGGCGGAACTCAAGCAGTTTCACCACATCATCATCAATTCCCGCTTTTAGTGCTTCCAGCGAAGGGTAGTTCTTTTCACCATGTAAATAGTTTAAGAAAGTGACCCGCATTAACAAGCCATACAGATTAGCAGAAACATCAGGGAAATGTACTTCTAATCGCCATTCTGGCTGTGCTTGTTGAATGGCTGGACGTGTTCCGACATGACCCGCACCAAAAAGCGCTGAATGGTCATATCCTGCAACCCCTAATCGATCAGGGTGGTCTGCTTTCACTTTGTCGCGTAAAGACGTGGTTTCACATATCACATCTACACCATAAATGCCGTTTAAACAGGGTTTATGACGGTTTAAACGTACGTTAATGGTTGGAAAATCAAGGGTTCGGCCAATTTGGTCGCCATATTGTACGCGACCCGTAATGCTATAAGGGCGCCCTAATAACTGAGCAGCCAACGCCAAGTCCCCTGCAGCCAGTGTTTGGCGAATCCGAGTTGAACTGACGCGTTCACCTTCTGAGAGGATGGTTTCTAGATTGTGGACTTGAAAACCATAGTTTTCTAGAAATTCGCTGTTGCCTTGGCGGTTTTTACCAAAGTGAAAGTCATCGCCTAAAACCAGACTTTGGGCATTGAGTTTTTCTTTTAAAATATCGGCAAATTGTTCTGCACTTAAACTTCGGAAGCTGTTGTAAAATTTCGCGACCGCAATATAGTCCACACCCAGCTCAGTTAAATATTCGACTTTCTCACGCAATGATGAAATACGCGGTGGAGCATCATAACCTTTAAAGAATTCAAGTGGTTGAGGCTCAAAAATCATCACCACTGTTTTTAGATTTTGTTGTTTTGCAACGGCTTTGAGCTGATGAATCATGGCTTGATGACCCAAATGCACCCCGTCAAAATTACCGATGGTGACAGCGGTTTTTTCTAATTGGGTATGTGAAGGCAAAGCATTTAGACGGAGCAGCTTCATGGGCAAATCAAGTGCTTGGAATTAAGAACGGCTTATATATTGCCATATTCTTGGGCATTCGTCTTGTGGTTGTTTTTTGACAACGCAAAATTTAGCGCAAAGTATATTTATATCAGTTTTACTTATTTATTTAATATAAATTAATCAATTTTTCTTATTTATAGATTTGATTAGTATAAATGTAGATTTTAAATGAGGCCGAACTCATGCAAAAACCATTTACACAACTTGGACAGCGCCACAATATCATTCGTCAATTCACCCCCAACTGGTTCACTGTCAGTATGGGAACAGGTGTCGTGGCGTTAATTGTATCAGAGTTTCCGATGTTAAAGGCACTCACATGGCAACTCGGCACAGGGCTGTGGTATTTCAATATTTTATTGTTCGTACTTTTTAGTGTGCTATATGGCTTACGTTGGGCATTTTATCCGCACGAAGCCAAACAGATTTTTCAACATCCAAGCATGAGCCTATTTTTAGGGACGATTCCGATGGCGCTGGCCACCATCCTCAATGGCTTTTTAAAGTATGGTCAGCTTATTTATGGCGACACAGCTGTACAGATTGCGCAAACGCTCTGGTATGCAGATGTAGTCTTGGCGCTCTTGGTGGCGTGGGCAGTTCCTTTTGCCATGTATCGACATCAGGAGCATGCTTTACAGCAGATGACTGCGGTGTGGTTATTGCCGATCGTGGCCTGTGAAGTTGCAGCCAGCAGCGGTGGTTTATTGCTGGGGCATTTGGCAACTGATACTCATGCCGTTGCGATTTTATTGGGCAGTTATGTGTTGTGGGGTGTTTCAGTATTACCCGCCTTTGCTATTTTAACGATTTTAATGTTGCGTTTGGTCTTACATAAACTGCCTGAAAAAGAGTTGGCGGTCAGCAGTTGGTTGGCTTTGGGTCCGATAGGCACTGCTGCTTTGGCATTATTGATTTTAGGGCATCAGGCACCGACGCTGATGGCCAGTTTGGGCTTAGCACAACTGGGGCAGTTATTTCAGCAGGCGGGGATTTTGGCCAGTTTAATTCTGCTGGGTTTTGGACTGTGGTGGTTGGGGATTGCGGTACTGACGACTTTGCACCATGCCAAACAGGACTTACCGTTTAATTTGGGTTGGTGGGGACTGACTTTTCCATTGGGCGTATATACGCTCGCAATCTTAAACTTAGCCCAACAACTCAACTTGGCCTTACTGTATGCCGTTGGCTATGCTTTTGCAGCCATACTAATGTTGTTATGGAGTTTGGTCGCAACCAAAACGGCACAGGGGTTTTATCAAGGTCATTTGTTCTTTTCGCCGTGCTTAAAAACCTATTTAGAACAGCAGTATAAATGAGGTTAGAAATTGTTTCAGTTCAAAGAGCCTCTGGTCTTATACACTTTGGTGTAGCAGAGACTAGCGGCGCTTTTCTTTCGGATCGATTTGTTTTCTAATGGCACGAATGAAGTCTGTTATTTGGGTATTTTATGTCGGATGTTGCACTAATCATGGCTTTGCCGAATGAGTCTAAAGGATTATTTGAGCAAGCAGGGATTGAAGTTCATTACAGCGGTATTGGTAAAGTCAACGCGGCCTATAAAGCATTTGAAGTGATTCAAAAAACAGGCTGTAAAACCCTGATTAATTTAGGTACAGCAGGCAGTACGTATTTTGATAAGCACGAATTGGTCGAAGTCTCTCAATTCGTACAACGCGACATGGATGTCTCTCCACTGGGTTTCGCTGTCGGTTTTACCCCATTTGACACCATGCATCCTGCGGAGATTCATTTAGAACCGTTTTTCCAACAACTCCGTACTGGCATCTGTGGAACAGGGGATAGCTTTGAAACGGGTGAACCCAAAGTACCGTGTCATTTGGTTGATATGGAAGGATATGCGCTGGCAAAGGTCTGTAAGAAACAGGGTGTCCGCCTGATTTCGGTCAAATATATTTCAGATGGTGCCAACGACACCGCGCATTTGGACTGGGAAGACAATTTGTTATTGGGAGCTCAGAAATTATTAGCATTATTTGAAAGTATCTGAGACTTTGATTCTGTCTTTTTCAATTCGGCGACCATAGAGTGCTATGGTCGTATGCCAAAATTACTCAGCTTTGAATAATTCAGACGGTGTTCGCGGGATCACGCCATACAGCATCATATGCACGGTATGTTGAATGACTCGTTGTTGCATACTGCGGTTACGTAGGGTTTTACCTGTTACCATTTCCATTTGCGTGGCAAAATCAGCATAGTTTTGTGTTAATGCCCAAATATTGAGGATTAACAGCTCAGGGTCTATTTCAGTTGAAATTTTACCTTGCTCTTGCCAATTGCTAATGACTTTGGCTTTACGTTTGACCAACTTCTTTAAAGGCCCTTTAAGGATTTCCAAAATATGCGGAGCCCCTTGGATCACTTCTAACGCAAACAAGCGAGACGCTTTCGGTTGAGTCCGAGAAACCTCAATCTTTTGCAATAAGTAGTTGGTGATCGCTTCTTCCGGCTCTAAGTCAGCTTCTAACATCTGTAGTGGGGCTAACCATTTTTGTAAAACCGTCGTTAAAACTTCAACGTACAAAGCTTCTTTATTTTCATAGTAATAGAAAATATTCGATTTGTGCATTTCAGCAATCTGTGCGATTTCATCTAAGCTTGCTCCATTAAATCCATAGAGCGAGAAGACGTCTAGTGCAGCATTCAGCAGCTGGTGGCGTTTTTGAGTACTCTTTTTCTGTTCCATTCTCTAATTTAAAAAACAATAAAAAGGGGGAAGGACAAATTGTACGGCAAATCATCAGATTTGTGCACAAAGTGGAAATTTAATTTTTTGAATAATGATCATTTATTCTGTAGATTGGCTCTTAAATTGCGATAAATTCTAAAAGTTGTCCAATAAAATATAATTATATAAAAACTATTTTGTCTAAACTATATGAAATGATTCAATGTGAAGTGGTATGTTTTGATAAAAATAACGTGAAATTTATTACATTATTTAAAATAAAGTATGCTCAATTCATATGATGGTCTTGTGTTTTTTTACTGAAATTCAGCATAAAAAATCCTTAGCACCCCAAGCTAAGGATTTTTTAGTCTACTTATGTGGCTAAAACTGCATTTAACACCTGCTGTTCAAGGGTATTGAACTGCATATCTTTGACGCGAGGGCGGGGTAGGTCGACTTGAAACTCTTTGGCAATATGGCCACGGTCCAGCAAAATGATTCGATCGGCCAGTTGAACGGCCTCACTGACATCATGGGTGACTAAAATGGCGGTAAAGCCTTGTTCCGTCCATAATTTTTCAATCAAATTCTGCATGTCTAAGCGGGTTAAGGCATCGAGTGCACCCAAAGGTTCATCGAGCAATAAAATCCGCGGCTTATGCGATAAAGCGCGTGCCAAAGCGGTCCGTTGACGCTGTCCCCCAGAGAGCTGTGAAGGCCAAAGACCCGCTTTTTCTTTGAGTCCGACTTTTTCTAGCAGACCCGAGGCAGTGGCATGTTGTTGTTTCGGCAACCCCAGTTGCACATTTTGTTCAATCGAGCGCCATGGCAGCAGTCGTGGATCTTGGAACATGACCCGTATATCGTCTGCGGTAATCCCTTCGCGGAGGTGTCGTGCGGACTTAAATTTAATTTCGCCGTAGCTTTGTTGTTCTAAGTTGGCAATCAGGCGCAGCAGGGTACTTTTACCACAACCACTGCGTCCGACAATGGCTAAAAACTCACCCGGCTGAATATGCAGATCTAAGTCTTCGAGGACTTTAACTGAGCCATAAAACTTATGCAGTTGTTCGATAATAATTTCGGCCCCAAGCACCGCTTGAGGGTTAATGTCTTGATTGTGATTTGGCGGCGACGGAATATTGGCATGGCGACCAAGGCTTAAATCAGTCATCTCAAACTCCTTATTTTTGGTATCCTGCGTGCCAACGCAGCAGGTATTTTTCTAATGTGACGGCCAGTACATCAGCCAATTTTCCAAGTAGGGCATACAGTAAAATCCCTACCAAGACGATGTCGGTCTGTAAAAATTCACGCGCATTCATGGTCATATAGCCGATGCCTGCCTGTGCTGAAATGGTTTCGGCAACGATCAGCAGGACCCACACCAAACCCAGTGAAAAGCGCAGCCCGACCAAAATAGAGGGCATCGCACCCGGTAGAATAATTTCTTTATACAGTTGCCAACGGGTCAAGCCATAGCTTTTCCCCATTTCAATCAGTTGTGGATCGACCGAACGTATGCCGTGATAGGTGTTGATGTAAATGGGGAAAAAGACCCCAACTGCAACCAAGAACAGCTTGGCGGTTTCATCAATCCCGAACCATAAGATCACCAACGGAATAAGTGCCAGTGCGGGAATGTTTCGGATCATCTGTAGGGTGGTGTCGAGCAGGGTTGACGCCGTTTTCGATGAACCATTTAACAAACCCAGAAATAGCCCTAAACCCCCACCCACCAATAGGCCGAGTAAGGCACGGCCTGCACTAACTTGCACATGCTTCCATAGTTCCCCACTCAGTAGCAGGTGCCAAAAAGCAGTAACTACTGCCGTTGGTGCAGGTAAAATCCGACTTTCTAAAAGTCCTGTGCTGGAGGCAATTTGCCAAAGCACAATCAAGCCGATAGGAAAGAGCCAAGGCAGCAATAGCTGCCCCAACTGAGTTCCACGTGAAACCTTTTCCTGCTGGAGGGTTTGCACTGAAACGATTTTGGACATTAGGCAGGCTCCTGAATCACTTTGTTTTTTTTGTTTTCATCGGGTGTGTAGTTGTTTGCCACAATCTCACCAAAGGGGCCTGTTAAATTTGGTTGTGCTAACTTTGCTTGAGTTTCGAGCGGCAGGAGTGGAAACACCAACTCGGCAAAACGAATCGACTCTTCAAGATGTGGATAGCCTGAGAAAATAAAGGTGTTGATGCCCAAGTCGGCATATTCTTGAATACGGGCTGCAACCGTTTCAGGGTCACCGACCAATGCCGTACCTGCACCCCCACGAACCAGACCTACGCCTGCCCAAAGGTTTGGGGACACTTCAAGTTTGCTGCGGTCACCATTGTGTAGTTCAGCCATGCGACGTTGACCGACCGAGTCCATGCTCTTAAATTTGGCTTGTGCTGCAGCAATGGTAGCATCATCGACATATTGAATGAGCTCTTCCGCCGCTTGCCATGCTTGTTCATTGGTTTCACGCACAATCACATGCAGACGAATACCATAGTTGAGCGTACGGCCTTTGGCTTCGGCTTTGGCTCGGACAGTGTCAATTTTGTCTTTAACAGCAGCAGGGGGTTCGCCCCATGTGAGATAAGTATCGACCTGATCAGTGGCTAACTCGATGGCATCATCCGATGAGCCGCCAAACCAAAGTGGAGGGTAGGGTTGTTGCACAGGTGGATATAGTAGTTTGGCATCATCTACCTTTAGACGTTCGCCGTGAAAGGTAAAGCTTTCACCTGTATGGGAGCGGGTTAAAATCTCACGCCAAATTTTGACGTATTCATTGGCAGTTTTATAGCGAGTGGAGTGGTCTTCATAAACGCCATCGCCTTGCAGTTCTTTTTCATCGCCACCTGTCACCAAGTTCAATAAAACCCGACCATTGGAGAGACGGTCAAAGGTGGCTGCCATCCGTGCAGCCAGTGCCGGAGTGGTCACGCCTGGACGCAGTGCAACTAGGAATTTTAATTTTTTTGTGGCATCAATCAGGCTGGCTGCGGTCAACCATGGGTCTTCACATGAACGACCTGTTGGAATCAGCACACCTTCATAGCCCAAATTATCCACGGCAACCGCAATCTGTTTCATATAGGCATGGTCCACTTGACGAGCACCTTTGCTGGTACCTAAGTAGCGACTGTCACCGTGAGTTGGGATAAACCAGAAAATTTTCATTTTAAAAAATCCTTAGATAGAGTCGTTTAAGGTTTGCTCGGTGCAACCCAAACGGTACTTTGAACTTGAATGTGTTTCGGAATGAGCTGGACTTGTTGGAACAAATCCGCAATTTGTTGTTGTGCTTGCACCACTTCAGGCGTCAGGGTTTGAATTGGTGAAGGCTTCAGACGTTTGTCGATGACGCGTTGGGCAATAGAGGGCTGTAAACCCGTACTTTGGGTATAGACCGAAAGTGCCTGCGTTTGGTTTTTTAGCACCCATTGATCGGCCAAATTTAGCCCGTGAATGAACTGAGCGGTGGCCTCAGGATAGGTCTGAATGAACTTGGGGTTACCAATATAAAAAGAATAGGTTTGTGGAAAAGCTGTGCCATCAATTAAGACTTTGGCCTGTGCATCTTGCTCTGCTGCACTGAGGTAGGGTTCCCAAATGGCCCATGCATCGATGGATTGTTTATCAAACGCGGCACGTGCATCCGCAGGCGGCAGCCAAATCGGTTGAATGTCCTGCCAAATGAGCCCTGCTTTTTGTAAGACTTTCGCCAGTAACTCATGTGCGCTTGAGCCGCGTTGTACCGCAATCCGCTTACCTTTTAGGTCTTGAATTGAATCAATGGTACTATTTTTAGCAATCAACAGCGCTTGAGCATTGGCTGGAACTTGCTCATAGCCGACATAACTGAGTTCTTTGTCAGCAGCTTGAGCAAAGATCGGTGGGGTATTGCCCACAGAGCCAAAATCAACTGCACCGACGGCCAAGGCTTCTAGCATTTGTGGGCCAGCAGGGAACTCTTTCCATTCAATTTTGGCTTGAGGAAATTGCTGCTCAAATAATTTTTGCTCACGTGCGACCAACAGGTTCAAAGACGACTTTTGGTAGCCAATCGACAGGGTTTTAACTGGAGCTGCTGTCTGCTTTTCTGGCGTATTTGTTGCTGCCGTGTCTTGCTTTTGGCATGCCCCGAGTCCCAGACTCAAGGTGACGATACCAATACTGGAAACTGTTTTAAGTGTTTTCATAATGATCTCGTTATTTTTGTTTAATAATGGCAGCGTCAATATTCAGCTGGTTTGGAATCAGTTTTTGTTGATAGAAAGCATCCGCAACGTACTGCTGTTTTTTTGCGACTTCGGCTGAAATGGGTTGAACGCCAAAGCCCATACGGCCAATCGAGCTTTGTAAAATGTCTAAAGACAAGCCTGTCGGTTTTTCTAACAATTTGGCTGCTTGTTGTTGATTTTGTTCGACCCATTGTGTGGTGGTATTGAGTTCATTGACGACCGTTTTTAAGATTTCTGGATGCGCTTCGGCAAACTTACGATCGGCCAAATAGAACTGATGATTACTGACTAAGTTTTCTCCCGTAGCAATCACACGTGCTGAGATTTGGTGTTCAGCGGCAGCAAAGAAGGGATCCCAAATGACCCATGCATCGACTGCACCACGTTCAAATGCGGCACGTGCATCCGATGGTGGAAGATACACCGCTTCAATATCAGAAAGTTTCAGGTTATTCGCTTCTAACACTTTGAGTAGCAGGTAATGCACATTTGAACCTTTGTTGAGTGCAATCCGTTTGCCTTTTAAATCTTGAATGCTTCGAATCTTTGAGTCTTTTTGTACGATCAGTGCTTCTGCTTTAGGTGCAGCAGGTTGGTTGGCAATATAAACCAAGTTCGAATTTGCAGCTTGTGCGAAAATCGGAGGGGCTTCACCTGATTCACCAAAGACTACACTGCCGACATTTAAGCCTTCGAGGAGTTGTGGACCTGCAGGAAACTCGACCCATTTCACTTGGACATTTTGTGCTTTAAGCACCGTTTCTAAAGCGCCACGCTCTTTGACGATGGGCAAAATGCCATATTTTTGAAAGCCAATATTGAGTGTGACGGTTTCAGCTTCTTTTTTCCCACATCCAGATAACATCATGGCACCCACGACTGCTGCAGAAAGAACGCTTGTTTTGATCCAGAACTGTGCTCGAGAAGTGCTCATGTGTTTCATAACTCCAAATAAATAAGGTGAGTGAGTTGGTGAACACATACGCTAATGGGCATTTCTTTTCAGAAAAAATAAGAAATCGGGCTTTAGACATGAAAAAAAAAGATAAAAACAAAAGTGCAAAACTTATGTAAAAAACAGCAATATAAAAAACATAAAATATAAAATTTATTGAGATTAACTGATTGATATTTATTATTTAAAGTGTATTTTTATTTTTGGAATAAGCTTAGTGTTTCACGCAATATAGATTTGAGCGATTTTTGCGGTGTTTTCTAGATAAAGATATGAAAAATAAAGATATCCATAATCCTGCAAAAGCCACTTAAAGTGGCTTTTTAAAGACGAGTGAGTTGCGCTGATAGTTGTATAAGGCTTGGCGTGCATTGGGAAGTTCATCGACATTGGCTGTTTCAAAGCCATGTTCTAAGAACCAATGTGCAGTACGTGTGGTCAGTACAAACAACTGTTGAATGCCCATACTGCGGGCTTTACCTTCGAGATAATGCAAAATTTGGCTGCCGCGATTAGATTTGCGATAGCCAGGATCGACTGCGACACAGGCAATTTCGGCACTGCGGATTTCACCCTCTGCCGCTGGCAGTGGGTATAGGGCAGCACAGGCCAAGATCATGCCATCACGTTCAATCACCGCAAATTGCCCAATTTCATTTTCGAGACGTTCACGTGAGCGATAAACCAAAATGCCTTCTTCTTCAAGTGGGCGTAATAGGTTAATCAGCCCGCCGACATCTTGAATGTTGGCCATACGGACTTCTTCATAATGGGCATCGGTAATCATAGTGCCCGAACCATCACGCGTGAAGAGCTCCTCAACCAAGGCACCATCATAAGCATAGGAAATCAGATGGACGCGATGTACGCCGTGCGTCGAGGCTTTTTTGGCACCGCGTAAATGTACCGCAATGTCTGGATTCGAATCTTGGTATTTTTCAATTTGTGCATCGAGCTTGTGGGGAGAAATTTCGCGTTGTAACTGACCATGTTCATTGAGCAGACCATGCTGTTTGCCCAAGAAAATCAGTTTGTCCGCTTTAAGATGAATCGCTGTGCGGGTCGCCACTTCTTCTGCCAGCAGATTGAATACTTCGCCTGTGGTGGAATAGCCAGTTGGCCCGAGCAGCACAATATTGTGATTATCCAAATGGCGTTGAATGGCATCGGTATCGACCGTACGGACTTCGCCAGTTAACTGAAAATCGACCCCACCGCGAATGCCATAGGGCTTGGCTGTGACAAAATTCCCTGAAACCACATCAATGCGTGCGCCATACATCGGCGAGTTGGCCAGTCCCATCGACAGTAAGGCTTCAATTTGCAAACGAATCGAGCCTACCGCATTCATCACACAGCCCAAAGATTCTCGGGTGGTGACGCGACGATACTGATGAAATGGCGTTTGTAGTTGGCTTTGTTTTAAGTTGTAGTTGATTTGCGGACGTGCACCATGCACCAAGATCAGGCGAATCCCGAGTGAATGCAGTAGGGCAATGTCGTGAATAATATGTTGAAAGTTATCATGCTGAACGGCTTCACCATCGAACATAATCACAAAGGTTTTATTACGATGAGCATTGATATAAGGCGCAGAATGTCGAAACCAATGCACATACTGCAAAGTTGTACTGTGATGTGTTTCGATGGAATTCGTTTGCATGCCTATCTCAAAATGAACTGCTTAGCATGATTTTAATCAAAAAATGCAGAAGAGGAAGTCTTAAATAGAAAAACACCTGAAGCAATGTTCAGGTGTTCTATCGGTTTTGCGACACCAGCCAGAATTAACCGATAATACGCAGAATACGGTTATTACGTTCATTGACTAAAACATAGTCACCATTGACCTTATACCACTGTTGGTAGCGCCCAGTGTTGGGTAGGCGACGTGCTTCTCGGTCACTGACATGGTAACGTGATGAGTCATAGCCGCGTGGCAAAGTTTGACCTGAGCGCCAGTCACGGCTTGGGTTAGCACGTTTGTTTTGGTAGCGGTTGTCATTGTCCCAACGGCGGTCATCGCGATGATCCCAACGCGAGTCATGATCATGCGAGCGGTCATAGTACTGCGGTGCTGCCATTGCAGATGTAGCCATGAGCGTGCCTAAAGAGAGTGTGATTGCAGTCAGAATTTTTTTCATTGCTTTCGTCCAGTATTTATCTTGTTTCGATCATTCAAAATTAGCGAATAACTCTAGAGAAAGCGTGAGGGCTATTTAGGTGAATTGTGAAATGTATGAAGAGACTGAGGAGATTGTTGTTTTTCTGCAATGCTTGCAAACAAAAGCTTTGGCACATAAAAAACCTGAAACAATGCCTTCCATACTGTGCCTGACTGGTGGTCTCTTGAGAGGAGTGTGCAGTCGCGCTAAAGCGGGTGAAAGGGTGTTGATTCAGGTTTCAATAATGTCGCTGCTTTGTACAAGATGAAGCGTAGATTAAAGTCCCATAATCCGCAGAATATTGTTGCTGTCTGCGTCGACCAAGATGTAGTCATTATTAATTTTGTACCACTGTTGATTTCGGTTTGGCTTTGGAAGATTATGGTCTTTATATTCGACTTTATAGCCGTTACCACGGTAATGCTGTGGCATGACATAACCTTGTTGCCATTTATGCTGTTGTAAACGTTTGACACCGCGCTCTTCGCGCATACGTCGACGATCTTGCTGATCGTCATCATCTGAATCGCGAAAGTCACGTCCGCGTGGCTCATTGCCATAGCGTGGATGATCGTGGTCAAACTGAGGGGCAGCAGTACTGAGACTGCTTGCCATCAAAGCACTGAAAGAGATTGCCAATACTGTCAAAATCTTTTTCATGTTGAATCCTCATTAAGGTAATTTCATTCTTTCCTATAATGTACGAAAAAAATGCAGAGAAACTGTGAAGATGAATTGGGTATTTATTAACAAATGCAGAGATATTAAGAAGATTATGCCCAATTCTAAGCCTGAATTAAATCATCAATTGCGCCAAAGTCCAAAGCAAACAGTTTGTATCTTCTGATTTTTGACTCATTTTGGCGACACAGATCCCCCTTTGTCAAAGAATGTATAGTGCATTATTTAATTCCATTGCTGCGCCAGATGTTGCAATGAACGGATTGAATGAACCACTGCTTCAGCTTGGCTGGCATCTTCCAAAGCACCAATCAGGCTTTCGGGGAGTTGTAAATGATGGATATCACGAATGGTGTCATGTTTACGTTGTAAATCAGCCATGCTGCATCCTTATTTTCAATTCTTGATCAATCAGAATGATAAATAGGAAATCTTAAGCTGAAAAACCGAATATTTTTATTAAAGTAATTTAAAAATACGATTTAAAATATCGAGCTAGCCAAGCTGAGTTTTCAACTTGGCTGATTCGGCTTAATAGGCGTAGTTGAGGTCGGTATAATCACTCAATGACTTCTGCACATGCGTTTGAATAAATTCACGGACATCGGCTGCGGTCATCGGTTCACCATTTTTACTGATGGCATGCTCAATGTCGGGCTGCCCTTCAATTTTGATGCGATAAACAAAACTTTTCTTGGCTTTGTATTGTTCATCATTCTTGGCAATGACCGTGACGTAGTGATAGCTATGTTCAAAGTTCAAGTCGGTATGGGCAAAAACAAACTGGTCGAAAAGTTTCAGGGTGGCGCCATTTTCCAGCGCTTGAAGTTCCTCTACAATACTGGCTTCAAACTTCATCCCATATTTTTCTGAAATCGGCTGTTGGTCAATCAACAGGCTAACCATACCATCTTCAGTGGGTTGTACAGTGATGTTGCTCAAGTCCGTCATGGCATATGCTTCAAAAATGGAGTTGGACATCAGTATCCGCAAAAATTGAAAAAAGACAACCTTTTCTGAACTTGAGATTATGTTTCAGATGACTAAGCCTCTGTTTGATTGTATAAAAAAAGGAAGCCGAAGCTTCCTTTTGAGTGAATGATTTTAGTCTTGTGCATCAATACTTTGACCATTCATATGTAAACTATCATCGCCCATCAGGTACAGATAGGCAGGCATGATATTTTCAGGTGTTGGTAGTGTTTTTGGATCTTCATCGGGATAGGCTTTGGCACGCATTGCAGTGCGCGTAGCCCCTGGATTGATACAGTTAAAGCGGATATTCGGTGAGGTATTTTCTTTGGCAAATAGTTGGCTGACCGCTTCAATCGCGATCTTAGACACGGAATATGCGCCCCAACGTTCACGCGTTTCACGTCCGACACCTGAGCTGGCAAAAACCACGGAGGCATGCTCAGATTTTTTCAGGAGCGGCATTAACTCTTGAGTCATAACGAATGGCGCACGCAAGTTGACGGCCATGACATCATCCCAGACATCGACAGGATAATTTTCCAGTTCGGTGCGCTCACCCAAAATGCCCGCATTATGCAAAATGCCATCTAGGCGCCCAAATTGGCGTTCTAAGGTGTCGACCAGTAATTCATAATCACGAGGAGAGGCGCTCGACAGCTGCAAGGGTAAAATTGCAGGTTGCGGCGCACCTAAGCCTTCAATTTCATCATAAATGACTTCGAGCTTATTTAAGGTACGCCCATGCAGCACTACAGTTGCGCCGTGTAGGGCATAACTTAATGCAGCAGCACGACCAATACCATCGCCCGCACCTGTAATTAAGATGATGCGATCCTTGAGCAGATCGGGGCGAGGTTGATATTCTGAATATTTCATCATTACCTCCTCGTTATTTTGATTTTTTAATTGTGATCAAGTCAGTGAATTGGACGGTATAGTTTGACTCACAAGAGACTGAATAACATCGTCCAATTCAGCCACAGTCTTCACTATACAATCTGCTTGCCACGCTGTTAAGTCATCTTTGTGCGCGAATGGTAAATAACCATAAGCCGCCAAAATGGTATACATCTGCGCGTTACGACCCGCATCGATATCACGTGGATGATCGCCGACATAGATACAGTCTTTAGGCGCAATCGCGATGTGCTTGGCAGCCAAATACATCGGTTCAGGATCAGGCTTGGTCTGCGAGACATCCTCTGGGCAGACCAAAACCGCACAGCGCTCTGTCAAATTCAGCGCGTCTAATAATGCTTCACTGAGCCAACGCGGTTTATTGGTGACGATGCCCCAAGGAATCTCTTGGCTTTCAAGTTTTTCAATAAGCGGATACATGCCCGAAAACAGGTCAGTATCTACTGCGATATCGGCACCGTAGGTGTCTAAAAAACGCTGACGATGTGCCAGAAAAATCGGGTCTTCGACGGTAAGCTCTGGATAAACCAATTTCACCATCGCCCGTGCACCTTCAGAGACTTGGCTACGGATCAGGTCTGCATCGACCACAGCGACGCCTTTTTCACGGCACATGTCTTGGATAATGCGAACAAAGTCGGCGGCAGTGTCGATCAGTGTGCCATCAAGGTCGAATAAGACGGCTTTCATGCAGCACCTTCTTTGACGGTATAGACCATGTAATTGACATCGACATTCGGCGCTAACCAATAGCGTTTGGTCAAGGGGTTGTAATGTAAACCCGTCATGTCTTTCAGTTTGAGCCCTGCGCCGCGAATATCATGTGCCAGTTCTGATGGCTTAATGAATTTTTGATAATCGTGGGTCCCTTTGGCTAACATGCGCAGTACATATTCAGCACCAATAATGGCAAACAGGTAGGCTTTGGGATTACGGTTAATGGTAGAGAAGAATACATGACCGCCTGGTTTCACCAGTTTATGGCAGGCTTCAATGATTGAGGCTGGATTGGGTACGTGTTCCAACATTTCCATACAAGTCACAATATCGTATTGTCCCGCTTGTTCTTCTGCGAGCTGCTCAACTGGAATTTGGCGATATTCGATATGCTCAACACCTTCTTGTTCTGCATGTAAACGTGCCACATTTAGAGGGGCTTCGCCCATATCAATACCGAGCACATTTGCACCACGACGTGCCATACTTTCAGCTAAAATTCCGCCACCACAGCCGACATCAAGGACTTTTTTCCCACTGAGTCCACCTGCATGTTCATCAATCCAGTTTAAGCGCAGTGGGTTGATCATATGTAAAGGGCGGAACTCCGAGTGCTGATCCCACCATATGGCAGCAAATGCTTCAAATTTGGCAATTTCTTGTGGATCAACATTCAGTTGCGACATCGTCGGCACCTCAATTTAAGTCATGATATTTAAAACGTTCAATAGGGCTTAGTGTAGCGTTTATTCTAGAAAAAGCGATAAAAGCCTGAAAAAAGTTCACAGAATGAAAACGAATTTGGCATATTTGATTTATAGTATTTGCATAAACTTATCATAATGATTTTGAGGACAATAAGTTCAATGAAAAAACTCCTTTTGAGTGGATTAGCAACCGCTGTTTTCGCTATTTCTGGTAGCGCATTGGCTGCAAATTTTGTGGCAGGTCAGGACTATATCGTCGTACCAACACCTGTACAGGTGGAAGTGCCAGGAAAAATTGAAGTCCGCGAATTCTTTTGGTATGGCTGCGGTCACTGTTTTAAACTTGAACCGCATATGCAGACTTGGTTGAAAAAACTACCGAAAGATGTGCGTTTTGTGCGTACGCCAGCAGCCATGAATCCAGTGTGGGAACAAGCGGCGCGAGCTTATTATGTGTCTGAGGCTTTAGGTGTACGTAAAAAGACCCACCTGACGTTATTTCATGCCATTCATGATCAAAATCAACCGATTCTAGAGCAACCTGCTTTAGCCAAGTTCTATACTCAGTTTGGTATTCCAGAAGCGAAATTTAACAGTACTTATAAATCATTTGCGATCACTTCAAAAATTGCACAAGCACAAGACTTAGCTAAGCGTTATCAACTCAGTGGCGTACCTGCGGTGACGGTCAATGGTAAATATATTGTGCAAGGCGAAGATGGCAAAGTTACTCAAGTCGTGGATTACTTGATTGAAAAAGAACGTGCTGCAAAATAAGCTGAATCTGTTTTAAGTCGTTAACCCATAAAAAAGCCTGCTGATGCAGGCTTTTTTATGGGTTAACGATGTTTATTGCGCGGCTGATGCGGGCTGCAATAAATCCTCATAACGTAGCTCAATTTTTCTTAAGGTTTTTAAGCGCCAAAGTTGGTGACGAGCTTCGGCTTCATAGCCATTAAAGGCCAAGAGTTTGGCAAATTTGGTCAAATCATAGGGAATCGGGTAGTTCAGCACCATTTCCTCATAGTCACGAATTTGCTCAGGGCTGACTTTGCTGTATGGATTTAACTGAATCCATTCAATGCGGCGGTTAAACTCAGATAGCAGTAAAATGTGATCTTGATTGGTGAACTTTTCAGGGGTGTGTTCATAACGAGAAGCTTGATTCAGCTTTGGTACCATCAACTCATAGTCACGAATAATCAGTGCGACCAAGACCACACAGACAGTAAATGTGATCGGCATGGCAAAGCTCGGTAAAGTCCACGTTTTCACTTTTTGCTGAGATTGAATAATGCCTAGAATCAATCCGAGTGGCAGCAAGAAATAAGCGTAGAACAATGGAAATTCGAGCATACCGTGAATCAGTAAAGCGCCGACCATCAGAAGTCCAATCACAGATTCGAGCGATGTCGCATGCTTTTGCAGTTGATAGCCCCAATAGCTGAGATAGGCAAAAAATGGAATCGCAATCACTAATCCATTCCACACAATAAAGTCGAGAATGAAGTTGTGTGCACTTTTCACCCAAACGGGGCCTTGGAACTGATCACTGATTAGGGTGTAAGCCACACTGGTTTGATGCCAGCCATAGCCAAACCAAGGTCGCTCAGCAATGGCATGGAGCATCTGTTGCCAAATGGCAAGACGCGACATATCGCCCGTTGCTCGCGCAACCGCATCACGGGTTTGGGTCACTTCGACATTAGACAGCTGAGCCAACAGGTGATTGAGCTGTGGAATAAACGCAGTAAATGCAATGAACAACGCAAACCATGCGAGGGCACTATACCACTTCAGTTGAACCACACCTTTGTACTGTTGATAGAGCAAATACAGTAGTACACAAATGCTTGCGACCCATGATGTGCGGGACTGGCTCAGTGCCACTGCAAATAACATCAATGCAGCACTGACGCACAGCAGAATCGAGTTGAATTTTTTCTTTTCAAATAGATACAGTGTGCCGAGTAAGGATAGAATCAGAAAGCTCGCCATATTGTTCGGCTGAGCAAAGTTGGCATAAGGACGATTGCTTTGTAAAGTGGTCATGCCGGGAATGTACTGTTCAATATTGAGCCATTGGCAAGTGGCGATGAGCGCTGTTACCAGACCGACAGACCAAAATATAGTACACAGACCACTAAATAATTGCTCACGTTCTAATGGTTTTTGGCTCAGGTTAAAACCTAAAACCATACTCAACCAGAATGCAAAGATATATAAGCAACACATCAGTGCTTTACTGAAAAAGAACAGCTCGCCAAAACCGTACTGAATGAAGGGTACGAGGCTCAACAGCAATAGCGGTAGACTCACTTTCGGGAGCAAGAGTTTTTCTTTTAAAAATAGGGCAGAGAGTGCAAATAAAGATAAAAATGCAAACAATTCACCTGTATAGGTGACCCAAGGTCGATAATGAATGGGCAATAGCCATGCCAAGGCAATACAGACACTCGCCGCTAAAAAAAGAAAAAAACGCATAGGAGCTACAGATGAAAAAACTGGCTCTATGATAGTGAAAAAGCATCCAAATTTGAGCAAAGCACATTAAAAATTTTGTAATACAGCAAGAATTACGTCTGCGAGCGTCTTAATGTAAGGTCGGGTTGGCGTGTTTAGTTTGAGCAGATGGTCGTTGCCAATTGGATATTCCGCGGAACATGAGTTGAATCTGCACGATGGTTTGCAGTTTAAATGCAGCCTGCTGCTGTTGGAGTTTATCGAGAGCTACATCTCGACTCAAACCAATCCAGCGCATGGCCCAGTTAAAGGAGGCATCCATTAAAATATTGGCCAAAACTTTGAGGTCTTCGCTGTCATGAATATGTTGCATGCTTTCAATACGGGTTAATTCATGGGCGAAGTCATCGATTAAAAAGGCAATTTCTCGCTCAACGGCTGCACGGATCAAGGCTGACCCACCCCAGCGTTCTCCAATCAAGAAAATCCACTGTTCAGGATGTTGCTCTACAGCATGAAAAAATAAGTCTAGACTATGCTCAATCGTGGCATGTGGACCATAAACATAGCTTTGTCCCAATTGGGTTAACATACTTTTGATGTGGAGCGCCGCTTGGTCGACCAGTTCAAGTCCGAGCTCATCCAAATCATTAAAGTGGCGATAAAACGCGGTCGGTACTAAACCCACTTGGCGAGTGACTTCACGGAGACTAATGCGAGCAAAGGAACGTCCAGAGGTGCTGAGTTGTAATGCAGCATTCAGCAAAGCTTGGCGGCTTTGTTGTTTACGTTCTTCTCGAATCGACATAGATGATTGCCTCAGCCTCTTTTAAGCTTCAGTTTAACAAAGAATATGGATGGGTAGGGAAACAGGCGATCAATTACAAATGCAATGCAGTCAGACAAATGCTTTAGGTCTGCTTCTGCTATACTATGCGCCAACCTATTTAGTCAGATGAAGGGCGTATTATGCGTATCGACCAACGAACATTAGATCAATTACGTGATGTCACCATTACTCGTAACTACACACGTTATGCGGAAGGTTCGGTATTGGTTGAGTTTGGTCATACCAAAGTTCTTTGTACTGCAAGTATTGATAACTCAGTACCACGCTTTTTAAAAGGCAAGGGTCAGGGCTGGGTAACCGCTGAATATGGCATGTTGCCACGTTCGACGCATACCCGTAGTGACCGTGAGGCTGCGCGTGGTAAGCAAAGTGGTCGTACTCAAGAAATCCAACGTTTGATTGGTCGTAGTCTGCGTGCCATGGTGGATTTAAAAAAACTCGGTGAAAACACCATTACCATCGACTGTGATGTGATTCAGGCAGATGGCGGTACACGTACTGCTGCGATCACTGGTGCTGCGGTGGCTCTCATTGATGCGATGAATACGTTGCTTGAGAAAAAGAAAATTAAGCAAGATCCATTAAAAGGCTTAGTGGCTGCAATTTCAGTCGGTATTTTCCAAGACGAAGTGCTTTTAGACTTGTGCTATGAAGAAGACTCAAACTGCCAAACGGATTTAAACGTGGTGATGACCCAAGCTGGCGAATTTATTGAAATTCAAGGCACGGCAGAAGATAAACCATTTACCCGTGTACAGTGCAATGCCATGTTAGAAATGGCGGAAAAGGGCATTCAAGAATTGGTGAAAAAACAGCAGCAAGCACTGGGCTGGTAAGTTTTAACGCAATAAAAAAACGCACTCTAGAGTGCGTTTTTTTATTGTGTGTCGCTTGAATGCAAACTATTGAAATTAAGTATTAAAACGCATAGAAAGGTCGACTGCTTTGACATCTTTGGTCAATACACCCATCTAAATATAATCCACGCCTGTGGTTGCGACTTCGCGTAAGTTGGCAATGGTGATATTCCCTGACGCTTCCAATTTACACCGTCCTGCAACATGCTTGACCGCATCAATCATTTGTTGCTGGCTAAAGTTATCTAACATCACGATATCGGCTTGGGCTTCCAATGCTTGGTCTAATTCAGCCCAAGTTTCAACTTCGACTTCGACAGGTTTGTCTGGGGCAATTTGATGCGCTTTGGCAATGGCTTGGGCGATGCCACCTGCTGCCATGATATGATTTTCTTTGATTAAAAAAGCATCGAATAGACCTAAACGATGATTTTGACCACCGCCGACTGCGACAGCATATTTCTGGGCAATACGCAGACCCGGTAGGGTTTTACGGGTGTCGAGCAATTTGGTGTTTAAGCCATCTAGCTGTTTGACATATTCCGCAGTTTTGCTGGCCACAGCAGATAGCGTTTGTACAAAGTTGAGTGCAGGGCGTTCAACCGTAAGTAAGCTGCGTGCTGAACCCGCCAGTTTAAAAATGGTTTCATTGGCACGAACCAGATCGCCATCATTTTTTAGCCACGTGATTTGTACACTTGGATCAAAAGCTGCAATTAATGCATTGACCCAAGGTTGACCTGCAAGAATCATGTCTTCACGGCTAATAATGGTCGCAGTCGCTTGTTCATCTTCAGGTGTTAAAAGCGCCGTAATGTCACCATCACCGATGTCTTCTTGTAATGCCTGTTGAATATTCAGTTGAATAGATTGTTCAAGCAGTTGCTGCGATATGCTCATCCGATTGTCCGTATCTTTATAGAAGCCATGAAAATTGCGCAATATATTAGCATTTTTCCTGAAAAAGGCGTGAAAATTTCAAAATCAAACGCTGAGCAATTTGAGAAATGACGGGGAAAGATTTAGCATGAGAGACATTAAAAAAGATTGCCCAAAGGGCGCAATGGGTTTGAGGAATAAAAATATGCAGGTCATTCCGTCGTTTCAAGTGCAAGCAGGGCAACTGCTGGGAGCGAGACAAATTCCATCGCCTAATTTTAACGCACGTCCTGTGGATACTGAGATTCAACTGATTGTCATCCATAATATCAGTTTGCCTCCCTCACAGTTTGGTGGCAGCTATATTGAACAATTTTTTCAAAATCAATTGGATTGGTCAGTACATCCATATTTTCAAACCATTCAAGGCATGCAAGTCTCAGCGCATTTACTGATTTTAAGAAGTGGAGAAATCTTACAATTTGTCAATTTTAACGACCGTGCATGGCATGCGGGACGCTCAAGCTATCTGGCTAAAAAGGAGTGCAATGATTATTCGATTGGCATTGAGCTGGAGGGCAGTGATGACTTGCCTTTTGAAGATGCCCAATACGAAACATTGGTACGTGTGACGGCCTGCTTACAACAGACCTATCCTCAAATTCAACAGCATTTGGCAGGACATTCCGATATTGCGCCAGGACGTAAGACCGATCCAGGTACATTTTTTGATTGGTTAGACTATCGAAATCGTTTGCAGCAGTTAAAAAGTCAATGAATTGAGAGTCGACAACAACATTAAACAATCAAATATTCGCTGAAGTTTCATTACAATAGCGGCAAATGAAAAACTAGGTGGATACGATGGCGCTGTGGCGGTCAACCGTAATTGTAAGTGCAATGACCATGCTTTCTCGGGTCTTGGGTTTGGTACGAGACATTGTCTTACTGAATGTCTTTGGTGCGGGGAAAGATTTCGATACCTTTGTGGTGGCCTTTCGTATACCGAACTTCTTCCGTCGGCTATTTGCTGAGGGAGCATTCTCACAGGCGTTTATTCCAGTACTGACCGAATATAAAACTGGGCGTACCCATGCGGAAGTTCAAATTCTGATTAGCCGAGTCTTTGGTTGTTTGATGACCGTTATGACGGCTTTAACCTTCCTCGCTATGGTCGCCGCTCCAGCGGTGCTTTACATCTATGCACCAGGCTTCCATGCCGATCCAGAGAAGTTCGACCTCGCGGTTTCAATGTTCCGCCTTACCATTCCTTATTTATTGTTTATGTCGTTGACGGCATTTGCCAGCAGTATTTTAAACAGTTATGGTTCCTTTGCTTCGCCCGCCTTTTCACCGGTATTACTGAATGTTGCGATGATTGCGGGGGCATGGTGGCTGACGCCGTATATGGCAGAACCGATTATGGCACTCGGTTGGGCGGTGATTGCTGCGGGTGTATTGCAACTGGCGATCCAAATTCCTGAACTTTGGCATAAAAAGTTACTGATTCCGCCGAAAGTTGATTTTAAACATGAAGGGGTGGATCGCATCATGAAATTGATGCTGCCTGCGCTATTTGGTGTTTCTGTCACGCAAATCAACTTACTCCTGAACACCATTTGGGCTTCGTTTATGCAAGACGGTTCAGTGTCATGGTTGTACAGTGCGGAACGTATGACTGAGTTACCTTTGGGCTTGATTGGGGTAGCGATTGGCACGGTGATCTTACCCGCATTGTCGACCCGTCATGCAGAGCAAGATATGTCGAAGTTTCGTGGCATGATGGATTGGGCTGCGAAGGTGATTGTTTTGGTGGGGGTGCCAGCGAGTATCGCGCTGTTTATGTTATCGACCCCCATTATTCAGGCCCTGTTCCAACGCGGTCAATTCACCCTTGAAGATACGCAAATGACGGCTTTGGCGCTGCAATGTATGAGTGCTGGGGTGATTTCATTTATGTTGATTAAGGTCTTTGCACCTGGGTTTTATGCGCAGCAAGACACCAAAACGCCAGTCCGTGTCGGTTTAATGGCCGTTGCCGCAAATGCGATTTTAAACGTGGTGTTTATTGGCTTCTTTAAATTGATTGACTGGCAGGCAGAGCATATGGCTTTGGCTTTAGCTTCTTCGGGCTCTGCTCTGGTGAATGCGGGGATGTTGTATTTCTATCTACACAAGCGCGATATTTTCCGTTTTGGCGCACACTGGAAAAAACTGTTTATCCAGTTTGGTATTTCTAACGCAGTGATGATTGTGGCTTTGTGGTATGCATTGACTTGGTATAATGGTGACGTGTCACAGTGGATTCGCGTTGCCGAAGTGATCGGGCTGTGCGTGGTCGGCGTTGTGGCTTATGCGGTTGGTTTGCTCTTTACCGGGTTTAGACCACGTCACCTCAAACATGAGGCATAAAACAAAGCAGTACTTTATTTTATATTGCAAGCAAAGCGCGTAGCTTAACAAAGCATGGCTTGATTGAAGAATATATTGAAATTAATAAAAAGCCTGATCACGAAGATCAGGCTTTTTATTTTGTATATAGCATTACCTTTGCATTGCTACCTTATTTTGGCAACACTTCAATCAGTTCCACATCAAAAATCAAGGTGCTATTCGGTTCAATCACATCGCCTGAACCAATTTGGCCATAGCCCAGTTTAGCGGGAATAAAGAAGCGATATTTTGCGCCTTCTTTCATTAGCTGTAAGCCTTCAGTCCAACCTTGAATCACTTGGCTGACTTGAAACTCCGCAGGCTGCTGACGTGCAATCGAGCTGTCAAAAACAGTTTGATCAATCAAACGTCCTTCATAATGGACTTTGACTTTGCTGTTGGCCTTAGGTGACTTGCCTTGGCCTTGTTGTAAAACCATATACTGCAAGCCTGAAGCCGTAGTTTTTACATCTGCTTTTTTCGCATTTTCAGCTAAAAAGGCTGCACCAATTTTGGCATTTTTATCAGCCAGTTGCTTAACTTCTAATAACTGTTTTGCCTCGGCTTGGCGTTTATATTGGGTGAGTACACGCGCCATTTCTTCATCGCTTAATGATGCAGCTTGGCCTTTAGAGGCTTCACGTAACCCTTGCACAAAAGCATCGAGATCTAAATCTTGAATTGACTCGGCATTGCTACGACCCATGAGATAGCCAAAGCTATAACCGACTTGTTGGTTGATGCTGCTTTTATTATTAATCGGTGCAGCAAAAACAGGTGTAGAAAGTAACAAGCCACAGAGTAATGTTGTTTGAATTTTCATATTGTATTCTCAATAAAAATAGGAGAGCAAAAGCTCTCCTTTGATTGACTTGTCTTATTTTACTTTGATCAGTTCAACATCAAAAATAAGCGTGCTGTTGGCTGGGATCATGCCGGGTACACCTTGTGGGCCGTAACCTAAGTTCGAAGGGATGTAAAGTGTCGCTTTCCCACCTTCTTTCATGAGTTGTAGACCTTCGGTCCAACCTGGAATTACTTGGTTTAATGGGAACTCAATTGGCTCGCCACGTTCAAGTGAACTATCGAAGACTTTACCATCGACCAGTTGGCCTTTGTAATGCACGGTCACGACAGAGCTGGCAGTGGGTTGCTTGCCTGTACCTTCTTGTGTAATTTTGTACTGTAAACCCGATGCCGTGGTTTTCACCCCAGGTTTTTTCGCATTTTCGGTTAAGAAGCTGTCGCTGGTTGTTTGTGCTTGCTTCGCATCATTAGCCTGTTTTTGCTGCATTTCTTGTTGGAACTGCTCATAGGCTTGTTTTAATTCTTCTTCGCTATAGGCGGGTTGGCTACGGGCATGACCAGCACGGACACCGGTTACAAAACTGTTAATATCGAGTTCTGGTGGAGTTTGATGAGCAACCTCATAACCCAATGCATAGCTAATTTTTTCTACGGCAGATGCATTTTTTGAAACTTGGGCTTCGGCTGAAGCTGGGTGTTGAGATGCATAATAAACGGGAATAAGTGCAGCACCGCCTAGAATAACAGCTACAGCAATGGGTAAGGCTTTACTCATGTGAAATTTTTCCTAATTCTATTACATTCAAAAAGTTTTTTAGCATCTTAGCAGACTTCATGAATGACGTGTTTTGTACCACCAGTACATTTTCAAATTAATATATGCCGAAGTCCTTAAAAAAACTATAAGGATTTGAATATATAAACGTTTGTCATACAAAATAAAAAGCCAGAAATCAAGTTCTGGCTTTTTATCGGTTAGAGGATGTATTTAGTCTGATTCTTTATTGGTTTTATAGGCATAAGCATAATTATAGCCATAACCAGAACCTGCTGAACGTTGAATATCGTTCAGGATAAAGCCATTGACTTTCACGCCTGCTTGTTCGAAGCGATTGAGGGTCAATTCAAGCTCTTTCATCTGCGTTTTCGCATAACGGGCAATCACTAAGTTAACCCCTGTGTATTGAGCAATAATGATGCCATCCGTCACTGCTAAGACTGGTGGAGTATCGATAATGACATGATCAAATTTCTCTGACATTTGTTCTAATAGATTTTTGAACTGGTTAGAGCTTAATAGTTCAGAAGGATTCGCAGGACTTTTCCCGCGAGAAATTACACTTAAGCCTGGTACTTCAGTATGACGAATGACTGTTTCTAAACTTTGTTGACCATTGAGTAACTCTGTTAAGCCAGGTTGTGTGTCGAGATTAAAATACTTGTGTAAATAACCGCGACGTAAGTCTGCGTCTATGATTAATACGCGCTTGTCACTTTGTGCCAAAATTGTGGCTAAATTCGTTGAAATAAAAGACTTTCCAACTTCAGGTGCTGGACCTGAAATCGTAATCAGATTATTCCGGGCAGAGCTTAGAGCGAAATGGATGGCTGTACGCATGCTTCTTAAGCTTTCAATAGCAATATCATCACTATTTTTAACAGCCAAAATAGGAATATTCTTTTTCTTCTTCAAAATATTAATACGGCTTTCTTGTACAGGTGAACGAGGAACCGTTGCATACACGGGCAGATCCAACTCATTTTCAATTTGAGTGGAGTCTTTGATCCCTGAACGCATCATATTACGTAATAATGCCAAGAGTGTACCTAGGAAACCACCTAAGAAAATAGATAGAATTAAAATCTGTAATTTCTTCGGTGCAATTGGCTCAATCGGTTCCACAGCTGTATCGACAATACGAACATTTCCAATCTCGCCCGCTTTTGCAATTCGTAGCTGTTGATAAGAGTTAAGCAGGGCAGTATATAATTGCTGTTTGACTTCAACTTCACGGTAAAGCTGTAAATAACGACGTTGTAAATCTGGCAGTTCTTTTAATGTCGCATTTAATTCCCCGATTTTTTTATTAATAGCTCCTAGTTGCGCATTCATTTGCTGCATGACTGGATGTTCAGAAGTATATTTGGCACCAGCTTCAGCCACTTGTTGTTCAAGTTGTGCTTTTTGTGTCTCTAAGGTTACGCTTTGGGTTAAAAATAACTCAGATTCTTTGGTGACATCTACGGTGTTGTATTGTTGGCGAAATTTATTGAATTCACGCTCTGCTACATCAAGTTGTTGTTTCAGCTCTGGTAGTTGTTCGTCTAAGAATTTAAGTGTTTGCGCTGTTTCAGCTGAACGACGTTCAATGTTTTGTTGGCTATAAGAAACCAGAATAGCATTGAGTACTTGGGTAATATGAGTTTTGTCTGTACCTTGATAATTGAGCCCAAGAATACCTGTTAACTTTCCTTTTTCTGCGACTGAATAATTTGCCAAGATACTATTGACTGCAGCAGGTAGAGATTGTTTTTGAATGAGATAAACATCATTCAGCTGGTCTTGTGTATAAATAGAAATATTCCACAAGCCATCGGCAGTTCGTAGAGTATTAGCTTGGTTCGTTTTGCCTGTTAAAATGACCTGTTCAGTTTGTGTATTCGTTAAACTAAACTGACCATCTTTAAAGCGAAGTTCAAGGTTTTTATCACGGAAGTTTGATGGAACATTAAACTGACGGATGTCAAAAGCTTTTTCATCATCTTTAAACACCACCGATTTCGGCTGGTATTGCGTTTGATAATGGTGTGGAGACAATAGACGATCAGTAAATGAATTTTCCGTACCTGAAATTTTAAGATCTAAGTTCAGATGTTGAATGACATTGCCTAAAACTAAACGCGATTTTAAAATTTCGATTTCTGCTTGAGCAGGTTGTTTTTGCTCAACCATGCTAGAGAGATCACCTAATAGCGCTGCGGATGCGCCTTTATTTTCTTCTACTTGTACCAAGGCGTCCACCGAATAGGTATCCGGAGTTGCTCTTAAGTATAGTAGGGCGCAAATTAGACTCAAAAGGATACACAGCGCAATTAACTTCCATTGTGCGATCAATGAGAAAAATAATTCTTTTAAATCAATAGTATCTTCTGTATTTGTAGTTTGGCTCATAATCGTACATCAAAGTTAAATATGTTTAGTCCAATCTGCTACACAGGCTTGTATAAGCAGGGAAGTTTCATCAAAAAAAGCTTGATCATGTTGATAGGGGTCAGGAATATTTTTTCCTTGCCAATGACCTAAGCGAAATGTTTTTCCTTTGGCAAATGGCCATGTTTGCTCAATATGCTTCTGTTGATTTTGGCTCATGACTAAAATCAGATCTGCTTGCTTAATCAGTTCAGCATTAAGTTTCCTTGCAATATGCGGGCTCATGTCAACCCCTATACGTTGCATGCAAAGCTTTGCTTTGTCATCAGCCGCATATCCAATCATCCCAGAAATGCCTGCAGAGTGAATTGTGAGCTGTGGATGGTTTTGTTTGAGTAGGTACTCCGCCATAGGGCTACGACAGATATTACCTACGCACACTACCAAAATATTTTTGAACTGCATTATTGCCCCACACGGTCAATATTATAAATCACGTTTGAGAACGGAATGACTTGGTTGATGACACGTTGCCAGCGCGTTAACCCTGAGGCATCGATATACACAATATCATTGCTTTGCATTTGAAATTTATTAGCCAGTCCAAAATCACCAATACTGGTTAAATCTAAGTGATAGACATCAGTGATCCCTACATCACGATGGCTACGAACCACATAAATTTTGCTTCGACTGCCTGAAAGTGGATTCAAACCGAGGCTTTCCCCAATGACATCACTTAAGCTAATACCCTGATCTCGCATCGGGATCGGCTTGTTTTGTCCAGATTCACCCATAACATAAATTTTCTGATTTTCTTTTGAGTTTACATAAAGAGTATCGTTAGGTTGAATCAATAAATTGTGTAGTGAATACCCAGCTTTTTCAAGAGAAATACTATTGAGATTATAAGTTCTACCTTGGCGGACAAGTGTAATAGAGGTGTTATCACCTAATTGGGTATTAACACCGCCAGCTAAACCTAATGCAGTATAAACACTTGTAGGTTGGTCAGTTAAAGTAAACTGTCCACCTTTCATGACACTGCCTTGTACAGAGTAACGTTGTCCTTGGTAAGATAGAACGCGAGCAATGACGTCGGGAGTTTTTAAATAACGTGAAAGTTGGCTACGTAATTCTTGGTTCACTTGTGTTAAAGACTTTCCTGCGGCTTTGTAGCGGCCAATAATAGGAAATTGGATATAACCACTTTGATCAATTTGATAACCGTTAGATTTGATAGCTTCTTCATTGCTGATAGTATTTGTTGGAGGTGTAATCTCAGGATAAGCCCATAAATAAATTGAAAGAATATCTCCAGCACTGAGCTTGTAATTTTTTTGAGGAATACTGAACAAATGAGAAAAATATTCTTGATTGTATTGGGCAGGTTGGACCGCCGGTAATGATGTTTGGGTGAGTTTCACAACATTGACTTGTGTGCCTAATTCTGTTTGATACATACCTTCATCAGGTAAATCATAAGTTTGTAGCCCAGATGTCAGAGCGCATCCAGTAGATGTCATGATAAAGGACAATAGAATTATAGATTTAAAATGTCGCACAAAAATTCCTATTTTAGATTTTTTAAAATCATTTCAATTAAACAGCATTTTACCGAACTTAGCTTTTGGGTATATAGCAAATTGTAATCAATTTTTATAGTAAGAATTTTTTGTTGATCGCTATGGATACAAATGTTGTGAATTTTACTGTATTGAGCAAAATAGCAAGGTCTATCTAGTCTCCAAGTATAATCAAACAGGACAGCACTAAGGATTTGGTAAAAAATCATAACAGAAAGTTCATGTTTTTCTGATAGTATTTCTGCCGATTGATTCATGTTCATAACAGAAATAAATTAAGGCGTTAAAATGCTACAACTCTCTGATCTAAAAATAGCAGTGATTGGTTTAGGCTATGTTGGTTTGCCGTTGGCAGTCGAATTTGGTAAAAAAGTACCAGTTGTTGGGTTTGATATTCATACAACACGGATTGAAGAATTAAAAATTGGTCAAGACCATACTTTGGAAGTTTCACCAGAAGAACTAAGTCAAGCAACAAACTTAACTTATAGCGCAAATTTAGAAGACTTAAAAAGTTGTAACTTTTTTATTGTGACTGTCCCGACCCCTGTTGATGAGGTGAATCGTCCAGATTTGACGCCTTTAAAGAAAGCGAGCGAAACATTAGGCAAGGTCATTAAAAAAGGCGATATTGTTGTCTATGAATCAACCGTTTATCCTGGTGCTACAGAAGAAGTATGTATTCCTGTGCTTGAGAAAATATCAGGCCTAAAATTCAATCAGGATTTCTTTGCTGGTTATAGTCCTGAGCGTATTAATCCGGGTGATAAAGTAAATACCTTAACCAAGATTAAGAAAATTACCAGTGGCAGCACGCCTGAAGTTGCAGATAAAGTAGACGCAGTCTATGCCAGCATTATTACTGCGGGTACCCATAAAGCTTCAAGTATCAAAGTTGCAGAAGCAGCTAAGGTAATTGAGAATACACAGCGTGACTTAAATATTGCTTTGGTGAATGAACTCTCAGTGATTTTTGATCGTATAGGTATTGATACCATTGACGTACTTGAGGCCGCTGGCAGTAAGTGGAATTTCCTACCATTCCGCCCTGGTTTGGTTGGTGGGCATTGTATTGGTGTCGATCCTTACTACCTAACCCATAAAGCAGAAGAGGTGGGTTATCACCCACAAGTGATTTTGGCGGGTCGCCGCATCAATGACAATATGGCCCGCTATGTAGCACGTAACACCATCAAACGTATGCTGCAAAATGGTATTGATGTCCCTCGTGCAAAAGTAGGTGTACTCGGCGTTACCTTTAAAGAAAACTGTCCAGATATCCGTAATAGTAAGGTTGCGGACTTAATTAAAGAGTTTGAGGCTTGGGGGGCGCAAGTGGTCGTTGCAGATCCGTGGGCAGATGCTGAAGAAGTGAAACACGAATATGGTATTGAATTGGGGCAGGTCAATGCTGAGTACCCAGTCGATGCACTGGTGATTGCTGTTGGGCATAATGAATTCCGTAGCTTGTCTGCAGTCGAGTTAAAAAGCTATGTGCGTAGTAATAAGCCAGTTCTTGCAGATGTCAAAGGTTTATTCGACCGTACAACTCTGGCTGAACAAGGTTTTACAGTATTCCGTCTCTAATTTAAAAATTGAAAAGAAGTGAAACGATGAAAAAATTTGCTCTTATTGGTGCGGCTGGATATATCGCACCACGCCATCTTAAAGCGATCAAAGAAACGGGTAATACTTTAGCTGTTGCCATGGATGTAAATGACTCTGTGGGGATTATGGACAGTCATTTTCCTGAAGCGGAATTCTTTACTGAGTTTGAAGAATTTGAGGCCTATGTAGAAGACCAAAAATTAAAAGGAGAAAAGTTGGATTACGTTGCAATCTGCTCACCCAACTATTTACATGCGCCGCACATGAAGTATGCGTTGAAAAATGGCATTGAAGTCATTTGTGAAAAACCATTGGTATTGAATTCAGAAGATTTAAACATGCTTTCTGAATATGAAAAACAATATGGTGCGAAGGTAAACTCAATTTTACAATTACGTTTACACCCATCTATTATTGCATTGCGTGATAAAGTTCAGGCTGCCCCGGCAGATAAAGTATTTGATGTTGATCTCACTTATTTAACCTCTCGTGGTAAATGGTATTTAAAATCATGGAAAGGCGTGGACAAAAAATCCGGTGGTGTAGCAACTAATATTGGTGTGCATTTCTATGACATGTTGCATTTTATTTTTGGCAAAATCGTTAAAAATGAAGTGCATTTCCGCGATGAAAAAACTTCTTCTGGTTATTTAGAATATGAGCGTGCACGTGTACGTTGGTTCTTGTCAATTGACGCGAATAACCTACCAGAAAATGCGGTACAAGGTGAAAAACTGACGTATCGTAGTATTACCATTGAAAATGAAGAGCTTGAGTTTTCAGGTGGCTTTACCGATTTGCATACTCAGAGTTATCAGCGTGTATTAGAGGGTAAAGGTTATGGGGTTGAAGAAAACCGAGCAGCGATTGAAACAGTTGAAGTCATTCGAGTTTCACCAATTGTTGAAAACCCGTCAAATCCACATCCGTTATTGGCAAAGGTGAAAAAAGCATGAGTTTTTATCAACATGAGACAGCCATAGTTGATGATGGCGCACAAATTGGTGATGATTCGCGTGTTTGGCATTTTGTGCATGTCTGTGGTGGAGCCAAAATTGGTAAAGGCGTGTCTTTAGGCCAAAACGTATTTGTGGGTAATCGCGTTGTTATTGGAGACCACTGTAAAGTCCAGAACAATGTATCGGTTTACGATAATGTTATTCTGGAAGATGGCGTATTTTGCGGACCAAGCATGGTCTTTACCAATGTATATAATCCACGTTCTCTCATTGAGCGTAAAGACCAATATCTTGACACACTGGTGAAAAAGGGTGCCACATTAGGTGCAAACTGTACCATTGTCTGTGGTGTGACTATTGGAGCATATGCTTTTGTTGGAGCGGGTGCGGTAGTGAATAAAGATATACCTGCATATGCACTGATGGTAGGTGTTCCTGCAAAACAAATCGGCTGGATGAGTGAGTTTGGTGAACAGCTAGATCTTCCTTTGCACGGGCAGGCACAAGTGACCTGTTCGCATACAGGAGCAGTTTATCAACTTGATGGAACGACACTGACAAAGCAAGGTTGATATGATTGACTTTATTGATTTAAAAGCGCAGCAACATCGAATTAAAGATAAAATTGATGCTGGTATTCAAAATGTATTGACACATGGTCAGTACATTTTAGGCCCAGAAGTAATTGAGTTGGAAGAAAAACTTGCTGCCTATGTAGGTGCTAAACATTGTATTACTTGTGCCAATGGGACAGATGCATTGCAAATTGTACAAATGGCATTTGGTATAGGACCAGGTGATGAAGTGATCACGCCAGGCTTTACTTATATTGCAACGGCTGAAACAGTGGCGTTATTAGGCGCAAAGCCTGTCTATGTCGATGTAAATCCGAAGACTTATAATTTAGATGTTGAAAAATTAGAAGCAGCCATTACCCCTCGCACCAAAGCCATCATTCCAGTGAGTTTATATGGTCAGTGTGCTGACTTTGATGCGATTAACGCGATTGCTGCAAAGTATGGTATTCCGGTAATCGAAGATGCTGCACAAAGCTTTGGTGCAACCTATAAAGGGCGTAAAAGCTGTAACCTAAGTACGGTTGCTTGTACCAGCTTTTTCCCAAGTAAGCCATTGGGCTGCTATGGTGATGGTGGGGCTATTTTTACTAGCAATGATGAGTTGGCAAAAGTGATCCGCCAAATTGCACGTCATGGACAAGATAAGCGTTACCATCATATCCGTGTGGGAGTGAATAGCCGTTTAGATACGATTCAGGCTGCGATTTTATTACCAAAATTAGAAATTTTGGATGATGAAATGCAAGCACGTCAAAAAGTAGCTGAGACTTATAATCAGTTATTTAATCGGGCCGGTATTCATACAACGCCGCATCTTGAGCCAGATAATACTAGTGCATGGGCACAATATACGATTCAGGTCGATAATCGTGCGGAAGTCCAAGAGAAATTAAAAGCTCAGGGTATTCCAACAGCTGTGCATTATCCAATTCCTTTAAATAAGCAACCTGCTGTAGCTGATGAAAGTGTAATACTACCCGTCGGTGATGCAATTGCTGAACGAGTGATGAGTTTGCCAATGCATCCGTACTTGACTATTGAAGCTCAAGAGAAAATTGTTCAAGCTTTAGTAGGTTGATTAAACTGTGAAAAGTCTTCTTGTAAAGATTAATAATAAGCTGAATGCTCAAGGAGGCTTTTTAAAAGCTGTATCTGTCTTAGTAGGAGGTACAGCTGTTGCTCAAGGCACAGCAATACTTGCTTTGCCACTTCTAACACGATTATATAGTCCTGAAGAATTTTCGTTATTTGCTATCTATACATCTTTATTATTCACATTGTCTGTAGCGAGCTGTTTGCGTTTGGAGATAGCTATTCCTATACCTGAAAGTGATGTAGAAGCAATCTATTTAGTTGTAATAGCTTTATTAAGTAATTTCATAATTAGTTTACTACTAGTTTTAATTATTTGGATATTTCATTCAGATATTATTTTTCTTCTGAGACAATCGAGTTTCTCAAGTTTAATTTGGTTAGTGCCAGTAGGTGTATTCTTTTCTGGTTTGTATAATACATTACAGTATTGGTCAACTCGGAAAAAAAATTTTTCTTTAATTGCAAAAAACCGAATAGTTCAATCTATAAGTGGTGTTTCTTTACAGGTATTGATGGGTATAATTGGATATTAAACATTAGGTTTAATTATTGGACAGATAGTTAAAGTTTCAGCAGGAATCTGGCGCTTGATGATTTATTTTTGGAATGAGGCCTCAATAGTTATAAAAAATATAAAGGTTAACAAGCTAAAGGAAATATTTAAAAAAAATGATAGCTTTCCAAAATATTCTACACTAGATGCATTGGCAAACACAGCAAGTATACAATTACCAATTATTATAATTGCTGCGTTGACGATTAATGCAGAAGCTGGGTATCTGATCTTTGCGATGCAGCTTCTAGGTATTCCCATGCAATTTATTGGAGGAGCGATTTCGCAAGTGTATTTAGCGCATGCTCCAGAAGCATTTGAGCATGCTGATATACGGATATTTACACGTGAAGTTTTAGATAAATTATTCAAATTTAGTTTTTCTTTACTTGTTTTTATAGGTATTGTAAGTCCTAGTGTTATTGGATATATATTTGGAGATGAATGGAGTAAAGCGGGTATAATTATTAGTTGGATGATTCCTTGGTTTATTTTTCAATTAATATCTTCGCCTATTTCAATGATTATGCATATAGCTAATCAGCAGAAAAAAATGTTATTTTTGACGGTGTTTGGGTTTATATTTAAAGTTGGTTCAATTTATTTTCAATACTATATAGATTCAAATTATTTGCTACAGGCATACGCTATTTCGAGTGCAATATTTTATTTCATTTGTTATTTTGTTTTTTCACAAGTAGCGTTATTGAAAGTCAGTGATCATTTATATTTAGCAAAAAGAACATTGCCATTTTTTTTGCTAACACTAGCATTCAGTTATGTAATGGTTTTCTTATTAAAGTGGGTTGGTCCATGAAAGAAATTGTAAAAAAAATCATATTAATTGTCTCACCATTGATGCTGATTTTATTAAGTGTTTTTTACGAAAAAAAATATTTAAAAGGCCGTCATTTTGATAAGAATATAAGTGGTTATCTGTATTCAATTAGGTCGATTTGGTTGAAAAACATTTTACGATTGGCTAAACCTATGCCTTTTCCTACTGCGTTAACTTGTATCATATCAAATAAAGATAATATTCACTTCCATCCTGATGATATTAATAATTTTCAATCGCCAGGAACATATTTTCAGAACTTTAATGGTCAAATATATATAGGAAAAGGAACTTATATAGCACCTAATGTCGGGATCATCACAGCAAATCATCAGTTTGATAATTTGGACGTACATATGGAGGGTAAAGATGTTGTAATTGGTGAAAAATGTTGGATTGGAATGAATAGTGTAATTCTTCCTGGGATTAATTTGGGTGGGAATACTATAGTTGCTGCAGGAGCTGTTGTAACCAAAAGTTTTCCTCAGGGAAATGTAGTTTTGGCAGGTGTGCCAGCTAAAATTATTAAGGAACTAGAATGAAAATTTTACATTCAGCATGCTTTTTAAGACCATCTTCAGGAATTATTAAGCAAATGACTGAAGAGAAACAAGCCGCAGATGCCTTGAAGCTTAATTGGAATGTGCAGTTTTTTTTACCAAAAGGGCAGCAAATAGAGTCTACTGTAATTAGAGAGGCAGGGTATACGAATAAAGATAAATTGAATAAATTATATTATAAATTCTTTGCATGGTTTTCTATAAGAATTGAATATTATATTTGGTTGTTGAGACAAAAAAATGTAGATATATTTCTAATACGTTATAGTGTACATGATATTTTTCAACTTGTTTTTCTGTTAATTATAAAAAAACCCGTTTTTTTGGTTCACCATACCCTAGAGGAACCAGAGTTAAATATGGATAATACTTTTTTAGGTAGAGTTAGATATTTTTCGGAAAAAATTATTGGTAAACTTTGTATAAAATACTCTTATGGAATTGTGGCGGTCACAAATGAAATTTTAGAGTATGAAAAAAAAAGAATTAATAATATATACAAAAAATCTTTATTATTTCCCAATGGTATTAGTATGGGGAATATTTTGAATACTGGCTATTTCCCAAAAACAGACGTCAAAAAAATATTATTTGTAGCATCCGAGTTTAGTGAATGGCATGGTTTAGACTTAATTTTAAACGATATTAAGAATAATAAAAATAATAACTTTGAACTACATTTAGTTGGTACGGTACTCGCTAAAGATCTAGATATAGCGAAGAGTGACAAGAGGGTTATCTTACACGGGGTCCGAGATAGAAAATTTATTGAAACTTTAGCAAATCAGTGCCATGTTGCTTTAGGATCTTTTGCTCTAGAGCGAAAAAATATGAAAGAGGCTTGTACTCTAAAAGTTAGAGAATATCTTAGTTTAGGATTACCAGTATATTCTGGACATATTGATGTTTTTCCTAGAGATTTTAGATTTTATAAACTCGGTGAACCAAGTATAGAGCAAATTTTAGCCTTTACTAGCTTTAGTAATGCATATGAAAGAAAAGAAATTATTTTAGAGTCAAAAAGATACATTGATAAATCTTTTATTGTTGAAAGATTATACATTGAGTTGAAAGCATTAACCCAGGTTTAATGGAGTGAAAATTTTGACTTTAAAAAAAGTAACTGAAATTTTATTCATGCTAATATTTATCTTAAGTTTTACTAAAGTTTTTCTATTTTCTTTAGTTAAGTTTAATTTTTTAGGTCTGAGTGTAGGTGGAAATAGTGATGCTAACTACTATAATGATTATGCTTTGGGTTATGTAAGCGAGGCTGTTAATATTTGGCCTATTCTCTTAAATAAACTAAATTTTCTTGGTTTTTATGATAGAGATATCATTTCTTTTTTATTATTTTTTTTGTGTAGTGTTTTAATTCCATTTTTAACTTGTTATTTGGCAAATCTGAACTTTAGAAGTAATCAAAAAGAATATTTATTAATGTTTCTCATTAGCTCAATATATCCAACTTTATTTTTTTATAGTCTCGATATCTATCGAGATGTTTTTATGGTTTTTATATTTTTACTGGCTTGCGTTTTTGTCAAATTGTCTTTATCTAGTGATGATATATTAATTAGTTTTTTTTATTTTTCAATTTGTATTTTATTTGGTTTTTTTCTTTATGAATTAAGGGAGTATCTAGGTTATGCTTTCTTATGTGCTCTTTTGTTATTTCGATTAAAGCTAACTAGAATTAGAGTTATAGTTTTTTCTCTGGCTTATGTTTTAATTCTATTTTTATTAAATTACGCTGGATACTTGAAGAGCTTAACAGACTATCGGTTAGGCTTTGAGGATTACTCAGGTGGTTCTACTCTAGGTCTTGACTTTTCTAATCCAGTTATGTTTATTCCAAATTTTCTATTAAGTATTTTTGGTCAATTATTTGGGTTATATTTTACAAATCCAATATCATATTTTTTGTTTGCAGTTGAAACATTGCCTTTTATATATATGTTTGTATATGTTTTAAGAAATATTTCTTATTCAGATAGTTATATCCGTTTTTTATTAATTTTCTTTGTATTATATGCGAGCGTTTGGCTCATTGGAAATGATAATCTGGGCACCGCTGTTAGGTTGCGAATGTATAATTATTTTTCTATTTATATCTGTTTTTTTTGCATAATGGTAGCTAAAAATAAACATGTTTCTCGACTTAAAGAGGTTGTTGAAAAATGAAGATAATCATTATTGGTACAATCGCATCAAGTTTTTATGGTTTTCGATCTGATTTGATTAGGGAATTATGCAAAAAAGGTCATTTGGTTTATGCATTTACATCGGAATACTCAGAAGTTGATTTGTTAAAAATTAAAAAACTGGGGGCGATTCCTATACCCTATGAGCTAAATAGAGGAGGGCTTAACCCTTTAGCTGATTTAATAGCCATTTTTATGCTAGCCAAAAAAATACGTAAAATTTCTCCTGATATAGTTTTTTCTTATTTTACTAAACCCGTTATATTTGGAACGATAGCTGCAAAGTTTGCAGCAGTTCCCCGTCGGATAGGCATGTTGGAAGGTTTGGGTTATACTTTTACTGATCAACCTGAGGGTTTTTCTTCTAAAACTAAATTGATACGAAATATTCAGATTTTTCTATATAGAATTGCATTTCCATATTTAGACCACTTAATTTTTTTAAATCCTGATGATCCAATAGATTTGTTAAAAAAACACTCTTTATCAGTAAAAGAGGTCAGTGTTCTGGGTGGAATAGGTTTGGATTTGAAGTCATATCAATATCAACCGATTACAAGTATCACTCCAATGAAAACAAAATTCTTGTTTATAGGTAGATTATTGAAAGAAAAGGGTATTCATGAGTTTGTAGCTGCAGCTAAATTAGTCAAAGAGAAATACCCAGATTGTAGATTTACTGTATTAGGTGCAATTGATCAAAGTAATCTTGGGGCATTGTCTGAAAGTGAATTATTAGATCTTACAGAATCAGGAATTATTGAATATCCAGGTCATGTGGATAATATTCAAGAATGGATAGCCAATAGCGATGTGTTTGTTTTACCTTCTTATCGGGAGGGTGTTCCTAGAAGTACGCAGGAAGCTATGGCAATTGGTCGGGCTATTATTACAACAGATGTCCCAGGGTGTCGAGAGACCGTAGTAAATGGTATTAATGGTTTCATTGTTCAGAAATGGAATCCTGAAGCACTGGCTGATAAAATGTTTTATTTCTTGGAGAACCCAGACCAAATTAGAGTTATGGGTGATGCCAGTCATCAAATTGCTATAGATAAATTTGACGCTTATAAAGTAAATCACAAACTGATTAATATTTTAGGTCTATAAATGGTTAAACGCTTACTCGATATTATCATCGCCTCTATAGCCCTGATCCTGCTTTCACCGTTATATGCATTCGTTGCTTATAAAGTGAAAAAAAATCTAGGTTCGCCAGTGTTATTTCGTCAAGTTCGCCCGGGTTTAAATGGCAAGCCATTTGAAATGATAAAATTCCGTACGATGAAAGATGCTGTGGATGCAGAAGGCAATCCATTGCCTGATAGCGAGCGTTTGACGCCATTTGGCAAAATGCTGCGTTCCACCAGTTTGGATGAAATGCCAGAGCTATGGAATGTTATTAAGGGTGATATGAGTGTGGTTGGTCCACGTCCATTACTGATGGAATATTTATCTCTATACAATCAAGAACAGGCCAAACGTCACAATGTGCGCCCCGGTATGACAGGATATGCACAGGTCAATGGGCGTAATGCTATTGGCTGGGAACAAAAATTTAAACTTGATACTTGGTATGTGGAAAACAGGTCATTGTGGTTAGATTTTAAAATTATGTTGCAAACAGTGAAGAAGGTCATTGCTAAGGATGATATCAGTGAAGCTGGAGAGGCGACGATGACAAAATTTACAGGCTCAAAGTCGGAAGATAATACATGAGTCGTTTTGTCTATGCGATTTATGGAGCATCGGGTTGTGGTCGTAGTTTAATGCCTGTGGCACGACAACAATTACAGCGTTTAGGTGTTTCGGCCGAAATCTATTTTATTGATGACAGTCTACAAGAACAGCAGATTGTAAATGGACATACTGCATTAAACTACCAGTCTTTTAAAAATTTAAATGCTGCTCAAAAGTTTGTACTGATTGCCATTGCAAATAGTCAAATTCGTGAAAAGCTTGCTAATCAGCTCGTCATGGATGGTCTTCAATTGTGGACTGTCCAAGCTGATAATGTGGTAATGATGGACAATATTGAAATAGCGGAAGGAGCAGCACTAAGCCCTTTTGTTTCAATTACATCAAATATAAAAATCGGTAAATGTTTCCATGCCAATTTATACAGTTATATCGAGCATGATTGTGTGATTGGTGACTACGTTACCTTTGCTCCAGGGGTGAAATGTAATGGCAATATTCATATAGAAGACCATGCCTATATCGGTACTGGCGCTGTGATCAAGCAAGGCACACCAGACAAACCATTGGTGATTGGTAAAGGTGCAATCGTTGGGATGGGGGCGGTAGTCACCAAAAGTGTTCCCGCAGGTGTTACCGTCATAGGTAATCCAGCCCGAGTTTTAGAGAAAAAATAAAGATTTTTGTAAGAATTTAACTAGGAAATAAATATGTTAAACACTGCATTTGAACCATGGCCAAGCTTTACGCAAGAAGAAGCAGATGCTGTATCTAAAGTACTGTTGTCGAATAAGGTAAATTATTGGACGGGTCAAGAATGCCGTGAATTTGAAAAAGAATTCGCAACATTTGCAGGAACACAATATGCAGTGGCTTTAACCAACGGTACCGTTGCCCTAGATGTCGCTTTAAAAGCTCTGGGAATTGGAGTTGGTGATGACGTGATTGTCACTTCACGGACTTTCCTTGCTTCTGCAAGCTCGATTGTGACGGCTGGCGCTAGTCCTATATTCGCAGATGTTGAATTGGATTCACAAAATATTTCGGCTCGCACTATTGACGCGGTACTAACGCCAAATACTAAAGCGATTATTTGTGTTCATTTAGCAGGTTGGATGTGTGATATGGATCCAATCATGCAACTTGCAGCGGAGCGTGGTTTATATGTGATTGAAGATTGTGCGCAAGCACATGGCGCACAATATAAGGGCAAACCTGCGGGTTCTATTGGGCATATTGGTGCATGGTCTTTTTGTCAGGATAAAATCATGACAACGGGTGGTGAAGGCGGCATGGTCACCACCAATGATGAAGCGTTATGGAAAAAAATGTGGTCTTATAAAGATCATGGGAAAAACTTCGACAGTATTTATAACAAACAACATCCGCCAGGGTTTCGTTGGTTACATGATTCGTTTGGCACCAACTGGCGCATGATGGAAATGCAAGCAGTCATTGGGCGTATTCAATTGAAAAAAATGGCTGAATGGACTGAAATTCGTAATCATAATATGCAGCGCATTTATTCAGCATTTGAAAAGACCCCATATATAACCGTTTTTCAGCCTTCGAATGATTATGTACATGCCGCTTATAAGTGTTATGTTCAAGTAAATGTAGATCAATTACCGGAAGGGTGGTCTCGTGATCGTATTATGAATGAAATTGCTGAATTAGGTGTTCCTTGCTTTAGTGGTTCTTGTTCAGAAGTGTATTTAGAGCATGCTTTTGACAATACGCCTTGGCGTCCTGCTCAACGACTTCAGAACGCACAAAAACTAGGTGAAAGTAGTTTAATGTTTTTAGTTCATCCAACTTTGAGTGAAGATAGTATTAATCAAACTATTTCTGCTATTGAACAAGTACTTACTAGAATTTAAATGTTCTGATGTAAAGTGAATGTTTCGGTTTTGCATTCACTTTACATTTTTACATTTGTTTGTGGGTAGCAAATAACTTAAAAACACATTTAGTTTACTTATATAAATAGCATAGAGAAGACTCACCCTGTGAAATCAGTCATTCTGCCTTTGGTTACATCGCCACGATATGCCAAACAATTATTTTTAATCCTTTTGGATTTTTTAGTTTTTCCTGTCTTGATTTGGTTGAGCTACGCATTACGTGAATTTAACCTAGGGGCAGAAGTTGTTCCTAATATCTCATTCGGATCACTCTGGGTAAGTGTTTTAGCAATCACTATGTTATTGATTTGTGGAACATATCATTTTATTGTTCGTACATTCAATGAGGTGTTCTTTACACGCTTAGCGATTGCAACAGGGTTAACCGTCCTTGGACTTTTTGGGCTGGCATATTGTACAGAGGCTTTTATTCCGACATCAATTCCTTTGATGTTTGGTTTCTTTATGTTTTCTTGGGTTTGGTTTAGTCGTGGTGCTATTCGATTTATTGTGCGGGCATGTTTACAAACGGATATTCCAAAAAGAAAAATCGTGATTTATGGGGCTGGATATGCAGGCCAACAAATTGCGGCAATGTTGAATCGTTCTGATGAGCATTTTCCTTTATTTTTTATTGATGATGAACAGTCGTTATCAGGGCAAATTATTGGTGGTTTAAAAGTTTATAATGCTGAACATGCGCTTAAACGTCTGGAAAGAGAAACAGTTGATGAAATTCTCATTGCTTTACCATCTGTAGGGCGTACGCGCAAAAGTGAAATAGTTCAATTTCTTGAACCTGCGCATATTAAAATTACCGAAATTCCTGGCCTTACCAAGCTTGTAGATGGCGACATTAAAGTCTCAGATATCCGAGAAGTAGACATTATTGATTTACTTGGGCGTGATCCTGTTCCGCCGATTCCTGAATTATTGGCCAAAAATATTCAACATAAAGTAGTGATGGTCACAGGGGCAGGTGGTTCTATTGGTTCAGAACTTTGTCGACAAATTATAAAGAATAACCCGCAGAAATTGGTTATTTATGAGCTTAGTGAATTTGCGCTGTATAGTATTGATAAAGAGTTACGTCTTAAGTCACAAGTAGAAATTATTCCGATTTTAGGAACAGTATTGGATGAAGCTAAACTTGAGCGTGTAATTGAGCAGTATAGTGTACAGACTGTATACCATGCAGCGGCTTATAAGCATGTTCCATTGGTCGAGTGTAATCCAATTGCAGGACTAAAAAATAACTCTATTGGTACAGCCTTTAGTGTGAATGCTGCGATTAAAAAAGGTGTAGAGACTTTTGTACTGATTTCAACAGACAAGGCTGTTCGTCCGACCAATGTAATGGGAGCGTCTAAGCGAATGGCTGAGCTTTACTGTCAAGCGATGGCAGAAGCACAGCAGCAAACTCAAATTAGTATTGTCCGTTTTGGGAATGTATTAGGTTCTTCAGGCTCCGTTGTTCCTCTGTTCAAGCAGCAGATAGCAAAAGGTGGCCCAATTACAGTGACTCACCCTGACGTGACGCGTTACTTTATGACGATTCCTGAAGCCTCACAATTAGTTATCCAGGCTGGTGCTTTGGGTACAGGTGGAGACGTTTTCTTGTTGGATATGGGGGAACCTGTTCGCATTCAAGATTTGGCTCGCCAAATGATTGCACTTAGTGGCTTAAAAATGCGTGAAGAAGGGGAGGATATTGGCGACATTGCGATTGAGTATGCTGGACTCCGCCCAGGCGAAAAGTTGTATGAAGAGTTGCTAATTGATCATGAAGATACACAGTTAACTGAACATAGTCGGATTTTACGCTCTTTTGAAAAGCATTTTTCTTTAGATGAATTATTGCCGATTTTCGAACGCATTTATGGCTTAACTGCAATTGATCAAGACATTGACTGGGCATTATCTCAGTTAGAACATTATGTCGATGGTTATCAACGTAGCAGTGAAGTTAAGGTAAACTAGCTTTAATGATTTAATTAACGCAAATGTTTGGATCTGTGATGACAATTAAAAAAGCTATTCTTCCTGTTGCGGGTCTTGGCACCCGTTTTTTACCTGCAAGTAAGTCTATTCCGAAAGAGATGGTGACAGTCGTTGACCGCCCAGCGATTGAGTACGTTGTGAAAGAAGCTGTTGCGGCGGGTATTGAGCAGATCATTTTAGTCACGCATTCATCTAAAGCATCGATTGAGAATTATTTTGATCGTAACTTTTAATTAGAGACGACACTTGAGCAGAAGAAAAAATTTGATTTACTCAAAGAAATTAAGAATGTTTTACCTGAACATGTCAGCGTAGTAAGTGTGCGTCAGCCACAACCCTTAGGACTTGGACACGCAGTTTTATGTGCAAAGTCGATTGTGGGGAACGATGATTTTGCTGTGCTGTTACCTGATGTTCTAGTTAAAGATGCTGATACAACTAATGATTTGAGCTTAATGATTCAGCGTTTCAATGAAACACATGCTTCACAAATTATGGTTGAAGCGGTGCCTGATCATTTGGTCGATCAGTATGGTATTGTTGATGTAGCTTCTGTACCCAATGAAGGTCAAAGTGTAGTGATGCAAGGTATTGTTGAAAAACCAGCAGTGAGTTCAGCACCTTCTAATTTATCTGTGGTCGGACGCTATATTTTGCCCGCTGAGATTATGCAACTTTTGGAACAAACACCGAAAGGTGCTGGCAATGAAATTCAATTAACTGATGCAATTGCCATGCTACAACAGACCAATACAGTTGAAGCCTATCGTATGAAAGGCCAAACCTTTGACTGCGGAAGTAAACTGGGTTATTTAAAAGCCGTTTTGCATTATGGGATCGATCACCCGACGTTGGGTGATGCATTTAAAGCGCTTATTCAAGAGCTTTAATGATCAGCGGGAAACTCTTATGAAAGTTGCAGTATTTGGACAAACCCTGTACTCAGGTGTTATGGCAGCATTGTTGGCTGAGTGTGGACATCAGGTCTTTTGGTGCGATGTTTTAAAAAGGCCTGCCTCAGAGCAAGCCTATACACAAGATGATGCTGTGATCAATCTACTCCATAAACAAGAAAAAAGTGGGTTTCTACAGTACTGCAATTTTAATGCTATTCCTCTCGATATTGATGCTTACTTTTTTAGCCTGAGTCCGACAGAAGAATCACAAGGCATTGAAATTCTAAAAGAGCTCAAACAGCGTCCTATTATTCATCCTAAATTGATGATCAATGCATCGACTTTGGGTTTACATGGCACTGAGAAATTTGAAAAAATCTTAGCGGATGATGATTGGGTGTATTTGCCTGACGTAATCCAAGAAGGTAATGCTTTACAAAGCTTCGTGCAGGCAAAACAACTGACAGTTGGTTGTTCAAGTGCAACGAGTCAAATTAAAATTCGAGAGTTACTTCGTCCTTTATTTCCAAGAGAACAACAATATTTATTTATGCCCGTTTTAGATGCTGAGTTTACTAAGCTCAGTGTTTCAGGCATGTTGGCGACCCGTATTAGTTATATTAACGATTTAGCTGTGGTGGCTGAGAAGCTAGGTATTGATATTGAGCATGTACGTCAAGGTTTGGCGGCGGATAGTCGAATTGGTGCTTCCTATCTCTATCCGGGAGCTGGCTTTGGCGGTGAAAATTTCTCTCACGATGTTTTAACATTAGCAAATACTGTTTCAGGTACTGGAGCGAAGAGCCAGTTATTGGCACAAGTTTGGGATATCAATGAGCAGCAAAAAGAAATTCTATTTCGTAAATTATGTAATTATTATCATGGGGACTTAGCGGGTAAGGTTGTTGCGATTTGGGGGGCATCATTTAAATAAAACACGTCTCGCATTCAGCAGTCTCCAATTCATGCCATGTTAAAAGCGCTTTGGGCACAAAATATGGTGGTCAAATTGCATGATCCTCAGGCATTGGCAGAAATTGAAAAACATTATGGGTATCGAGAAGATTTGATTTACTGTACCGATCAATATGAGGCCGTTGAGGGAGCACATGCTTTGTGCTTATTAACTGCTTGGAAGCAGTACTGGAGTCCTAATTACACAGAATTACTCAAAAAAATGCAGCACCCACTGATTTTAGATGGTCGAAATATTTATGATCCATGCTATGTCAAAGCTCAAGGCTTTGCCTATCAGGGAGTAGGGCGATGAAGAATAAAAAGAAACCATATCCCGTTGAAGATATTAATACAGCAATTGCCCGACTGCAGGGCTTGAAAGCTCATTTTGAACAGCATCATCTGAATGATCTTTTTGCAGATGATTCGACTCGTTTTGAGCAGCTCTCTGTCGTATTAGAGCCGATTATTTTTGATTTTAGTAAACATCGTATTGACCGAACGGCAGTTGATTCTTTAGTGCAGTGGGCGCAGGCACGAGATTTAACCAGTTGGATTAAAACTTTATTCTCAAGTACAGCGATTAACTATACTGAACACCGCTCAGCCATGCATTGGGCTTTACGTTTACCGCAATACGATCAACAGCATCAGGCTATTGCGGATCAGATTCATGAACAACTGCAAAAAATGTATGCATTGGTCAACAAAATTCACGAGGGCCAATACCGGGGGGCGACGGGTGAGGTGATTCAAGATGTGGTCAATATCGGTGTGGGGGGGTCTGACCTAGGGCCGCTGATGGTCAGCCATGCATTATCTGACTTTAAAAAATCGACACAAAAGCCTTTAAATCTACATTTTGTTTCAACAATAGATGGTAGTCAGCTTTCAGAGCTTCTGCATAAGCTGCGTCCAGAAACAACCTTGTTTATTATCTCATCAAAGTCATTTGGTACGATTGATACACTCTCCAATGCTCAAACGGTACGTCTTTGGCTTGAAAAAGCATTAGGCCAAGAGGCTCAAACCTTAAAGCACCATTTTATTGGCGTATCGACCAAGCCCGAAAAAATGACTGCTTGGGGGATCGCGCCTGAGAATCAATTTTTATTGTGGGATTGGGTGGGTGGCCGTTATTCTTTATGGTCGTGTTTTTGACTTCCAATTGCTTTAACTATTGGGGTGGATGGGTTTAATCAGTTTTTATCGGGCGCTTATGCGATTGACCAGCATTTTCAACATGCCCCTTTTCATCAGAACATTCCTGTTTTGATGGGGCTTTTAGGGGCTTGGAATAATAATTTCTTAGACATTCAAACCCATGCTGTTTTACCGTATGATGGTCGCCTCAAGTACTTTGCTTCATATCTACAGCAACTTGAAATGGAATCGAATGGGAAGTCGATCCAACGTAATGGTGAAAAGGTTGAATGGGATACTTGTCCGATTGTGTGGGGCGAGGTGGGACCCAATGCGCAGCATGCATTTTATCAACTGTTGCATCAAGGTACACATTCGGTGAGTTGTGACTTCATTGCACCAATACAACGTTATAACGCAAATCAGTTTACCTATGTGGATAATGCTGAGGCATTAATTGAACAACATCATTTGGCACTTTCAAATTGTTTAGCACAGTCACGTTTATTGGCCTTTGGAAATCAAGCATTGGATCAAAGTGAATTGGCCTCTTTACCAGAATATAAAAAATATGAGGGTAACCAGCCAAGTACAACAATTTTAATGCAGGAGCTCAATCCTTATAGCTTAGGTATGCTCATCGCAATGTATGAACATAAAGTATTTGTACAATCCGTACTTTGGAATATTAACCCTTTCGATCAATGGGGTGTTGAAAAGGGCAAGGAAATTGCCAACCAGTTACTGCCGATTTTAAATGGGCAACAACAAGATTTATCTGCTTTAGATGTTTCGACTCAGGGTTTGTTAAAAATTTTATTAGGAAAATTAGATGGCTAATATTTTAGTGACTGGTGGTGCGGGTTATATCGGGTCACATACTTGTGTTGAGCTTTTAAATGCAGGACATGATGTTATTGTTTTAGACAATTTGTCAAATAGTTCAGAAGAGTCGTTAAGACGCGTTAGAGCATTAACCTCTAAAAAATTGGATTTTGTGGAGGGGGATATTTTAGATCAGCAGATTTTAGATCCTATCTTTAGGACACATAAAATTGATGCGGTCATTCATTTTGCCGGTTTAAAAGCAGTAGGTGAAAGCCAAAAAATCCCATTGAAGTATTTTGAAAATAATATTTCGGGTTCGATTAGCTTGGTCAAAGCAATGGAGCGTGCTCAGGTTTTTAAGTTGGTATTTAGCTCATCTGCTACTGTATATGATGAGATGAATGTTTCACCTCTGAATGAAGACATGCCAACAGGTATGCCGAACAATAATTATGGTTATACCAAGTTAATCGTAGAACAATTATTACAAAAGCTTTCAATTGCGGATGAGCGTTGGTCTATTGCATTATTACGTTATTTTAATCCAGTTGGTGCGCATAAAAGTGGTCAAATTGGGGAAGATCCACTTGGGATTCCAAATAACCTTATGCCTTTTGTCACACAAGTGGCAATAGGGCGCCGTGAGAAATTATCTATTTTTGGTGGTGATTACGATACCGTAGATGGTACTGGTGTTCGTGATTATATTCATGTAGTCGATTTGGCAAATGCACACTTATGCGCTCTTAATAATCGCTTAAACACAATAGGTTGCCGATCTTGGAATATTGGAACAGGTCAGGGTTCATCTGTTTTGGAAGTGGTGAAGACTTTTGAACGAGTGAATCAGAAGCCTGTTGCATATAACATTGAACCCCGTCGTGCAGGGGATGTTGCAACTTCATTTGCAGATAATACTCGAGCAATTGCTGAGTTGGGTTGGCAACCAAAATACAGCCTAGAAGATATGTTAGCAGATAGTTGGAATTGGCAAAAGCAGAATCCAACAGGCTACAAAGCATAGTTTTCTATAATATTTTCCGCAAAATAAAATAGGCACTCAAAGTGCCTATTTTTATATTTAAAATCGGGAAATTAATCTTGAATCAACCGAGTCAATGCATCGACATAGTCTTGCATTGGCTTTGGATGTCGATCTAAACGACTTTCAATATTTAAACGTAATAAAGGCTCTGTGTTTGAAGCACGTACGTTAAAGCGCCAAGCACCAAAATCTAAACTTACGCCATCTGTGTGGTCAATACTTGGATTTTGATTTGCGAAGTGATCAAAAAGCTTTTGAATCGTGACTTGTGTATCCGCAACTTTGAAATTGATTTCCCCTGAGCAAGGAAACTTTTTGATCATTTCTTCAACCAATGAGGACAAAGATTGTCCAGTTTCAGACAGTACAGAAACAACCAGCAACCATGGAATCATTCCACTATCGCAATAAGAAAAATCGCGGAAATAATGGTGTGCAGACATTTCGCCGCCATAAACGGCATTGTGTTCACGCATTTTGTCTTTAATAAAGGAATGTCCTGATTTCGACTGAACAGGGATGCCTTGATATTTCTCTACGACATCAAAGGTGTTCCAAATCAGACGTGGGTCGTGGACAATTTTTTAGCCTGATTGTTTCAGTAAGAAGGCTTGTGCTAAAAGGCCAACAATATAATAACCTTCAATGAACTGTCCTTTTTCATCAAACAGGAAACAGCGGTCGAAGTCACCATCCCATGCAATGCCCATATCTGCGTGATGTTCAAGCACGGCATGACGTGTGCTATCACGGTTCTCAACCAAAATCGGGTTAGGAATGCCATTCGGAAAATGACCATTTGCCTCATGGTGAATTTTAATAAATTCAACAGGGATATTTAGGGCTTTAAATTTTTCTTCGATCGCATCAATGACATGACCTGCTGCACCATTTCCTGCATTCACGACCAATTTTAATGGGCGGATTTTAGCAGGATTAATATACCCCATAAGGTGTTCAATGAACTCAGGCAGAATATTGTAGGCTGTGGTTGAGCCTTTTTGTGCGGCCTCTGTAAATGCCCCAGATTCTGCTAAGGCTTGGATTTCCGCCAGACCGCTATCTGCACCAATAGGGCGCGCTTGTTCACGAACCAATTTCATCCCATTGTAATCCATTGGGTTATGGCTCGCCGTAATCTCAATACCGCCTTGAACATCTAGGTGAAAGGCGCCGAAGTAAACCTCTTCTGTCCCTGTCATACCAAGATCGAGGACATTCACCCCAGCATCATTTAAGCCCTGAATAGTGGCTTGTTTGAGGCTTTCACTGGTCAGACGGATATCGCAACCGATAACCACTGTTTTAGGTTGATAAATTTGCCCATATGCACGGCCAATTTTATAAGCAATTTCTTCATTCAGCTCTGTCCCGAGCTTGCCACGAATATCATAGGCTTTAAAGCAGGTAAGTTGCGACATATGTGATTCTCTATTTAGATAAAGAATAAAGGCTGGATACCCAGCCTTTATTTAAATAATTATTCTACAGTGACCGATTTAGCGAGGTTTCGAGGTTGGTCGACATCTGTACCACGCAGGACTGCAACATGATAAGACAGTAGTTGTACGGGCACGCTATAAACAATGGGAGCCAATATTGGGCTAATGCTTGGTACATAAACCACATGCTGACGGTCTTTGGCTTTAATGCCGCTATTTTCATCGGCAAAGACAAAGAGTTCACCACCACGGGCTTGAACCTCTTCCATATTCGATTTGAGTTTATCGAGCATGTCATCTTTCGGTGCGAGAATGACCACAGGCATGTCATTGTCGACTAAAGCGAGCGGACCATGTTTAAGTTCACCTGCGGCATAGCCTTCAGCATGGATATACGAAATCTCTTTGAGTTTCAACGCCCCTTCAAGTGCGATCGGGAAATTCGTGCCACGACCTAAGAATAAGCAGTGCTGCTTCTCTACGAAAAGTTCAGATAAACGTAAAATTTCAGGGTCATTACGTAAGGTATCTAAAATCACTTTAGGGGTATGCCAAAGTTCAGCCGTAATCTCAGCCACATGTTGTACAGAAATGCTATTTTTGATCGTACCAATTTTTAGGACCAATAACATGAGTGCTGCAAGCTGTGTGGTAAATGCCTTGGTTGATGCTACACCAATCTCAGGACCCGCCAGTGTAAGCAAGCTATGATTGGTCTCACGTACCATAGATGATGTTGCGACATTACAAATAGTCATGGTGGTAATGTCAGCACCTTTTGCTGCAGCACGCTTTTGGGTATCACGCAGTGCGGCTAAAGTGTCAGCGGTTTCACCAGACTGTGAAATGCAAACATAAAGCGTATGATTGACAATGACAGGGCTGCGATAGCGGAATTCGCTCGCAATTTCTACTTGGCACGGTAGATCAATCAGTTGTTCAAACCAATATTTGGCAATCATCCCTGCATGGTAGCTAGTCCCGCAGGCAATGATTTGGATTTGCTTAATTTTTTGAAAATCAGCGACTGCATTGGCAAGAAAATCTTCACGCAGTGCATTGCCATCTAGGGCTTGAGAAATGGTTTGTTGAATTGCTTCAGGTTGCTCATAAATTTCTTTGAGCATGTAGTGCTTATATTCACCTTTAGATGCATTGCTGACGGCAGCATCTAATTCTTTGATTGGACGCTCGACCCGTTGACCAGCGACAAAAACTTCAATGCTATTGCGGGTTAAACGAGCAATATCACCTTCTTCAAGGTAAATAAAACGATTGGTAATAGGCAATAAAGCCAATTGATCTGAACTGATAAAGTTTTCACCAATGCCGACCCCAATCACCAAAGGTGAACCTTCACGCACGGTAATCAGTTCATCGGGATGGTCGGTATGTACAATACCTAGTGCATAAGCCCCTTTAAGCTGAGGCACGACTTGTTGCACAGCTTCCAGCAAGCTTGGAGTTGACTTTAAAGCATCCTTCACCAAGTGAGCGACCACTTCGGTATCGGTCTGTGAGGTAAATACATAGCCTAAAGCTTCAAGATCATCTTTAAGTTCTTGATAGTTTTCAATAATACCGTTATGGACTACAGCAACATCGCCTGAAATGTGCGGATGTGCATTATCTTCAGTGGGTTTACCATGGGTTGCCCAGCGGGTATGCGCAATACCCAGAGAACCGAGAATATTGGATTGATTAACGGCTTCTTCTAAATTTGAAACTTTACCGACACGTCTTTCGCGTAAAACTTGACCTTGATTGACCAGCGCTAAACCCGCAGAGTCATAGCCACGATATTCAAGGCGCTTTAAACCTTCAATTAAAATATTGGTAATACTACGTTCTGCAACGCCACCGACAATACCGCACATAATCTAATCCTCTTATTTCTTCATCTTTTGTGGACGTTGATAGTTTTCTTTTTCAACTTGCTTAGAGCGTTCTACCGCTAAACTATTCTCTGCAACATCACGGGTAATGGTTGAACCTGCACCGACGGTTGCCCCATTGCCAATCGTGACAGGTGCAACCAATGAACTGTTGGAGCCAATAAATGCAGCATCACCAATGATGGTTTTAAATTTATTTGCACCATCATAATTACAGGTAATGGTACCTGCACCAATGTTCGAGCCTGTACCAATTTCAGCATCACCTAAATAGGTAAAGTGATTGGCTTTTGAGCCAAGGCCAATGCTGGTGTTTTTAACTTCAACGAAGTTACCAATATGCACTTCAGCAGCCAGTTTTGCACCTGGACGTAAACGAGCAAAAGGACCAATCTGTGCATCTTCACCGACCATAGCATTATCAAAGAGGCTATACGGCTGAACTTTTGTACCTGCTGCGATCTTGGTGTTTTTGATGATACAACCTGCACCAATTTCTACATGGTCGCCGAATTCACATTCGCCTTCAATAATCACATTGATGTCGATGCGTACGTCTTGCCCAACGGTTAAATTTCCACGAAGGTCAAAGCGACTAGGATCAATTAAATGCACACCTTGCTGCATCAACTTTTTGGCTTGATCAGTTTGGAATTGGCGTTCTAATGCGGCGAGCTGAATACGATCATTCACTCCTTCAACTTCGAAGGCTTGTTCAGGCTCAACCGATGCGACTTGCATCCCATCAGCTAAGGCCATTGCTACAATATCAGTCAGGTAATATTCACCTTGCACATTGTTATTGCTGAGTTTAGGTAACCATTCGTGCAATTTGGCATTGCTGACACAGTAAATACCTGTATTAATTTCTTTAATCTGGTGCTGCTCTGTGGTCGCATCCTTATGTTCAACAATCGCCTGAATCTGACCATTCTCACGCACGATACGCCCATAACCGGTTGCATCGGCTAAAGTTAAAGTCACTAGACCAATGCCTGTCTCGGCAGTTGCATTGAGTAATTTTTGTAGCGTGTTTTGAGAGATGCAAGGTACATCGCCTGATAAAATCAGTGAGCTGCCTTCCTGCGGAAGGACTGGGAGTGTCATTTGCACTGCATGACCTGTTCCGAGTTGCTCAGCTTGTTCCACCCATTCAATCTTTTCATGAGTAAACGTTTCTTGAACTCGTGCACCGCCGTGGCCATAAATTGTAATAATATTGGCTGCATTTAATTTTTTTGCAGTGTCGATGACATGACCAAGTAAAGGACGTCCTGCAAGTGGTTGTAGTACTTTGGGTAAAGAAGAACGCATACGTGTTCCTTTACCTGCAGCAAGAATAATAACAGTCGTTGACATGTTGTAATCCTAAAAATGGCCTAAGCCACAGTGAAATAAAAATAAATCCAAATACAAAGTGCAGCCCATAGTCCTGCAATTAGGTCGTCGAGCATAATGCCAAAACCACCTTCGACTTTTTGGTCAATGACACGAATCGGCCACGGTTTCCACACATCAAAAATACGAAATAAAATAAAACCCAGCAGCAGCCAGAGCCAATTCATTTGCCCTAAATATAGAACAGGTAAAAAGGTGATGGACTGGCCAGCAAACTCATCCCATACAATACGCCCATCATCATGTACGCCCATCACTTTGGCAGTATGCCCACAGATATAAATGCCAATCAGAGACATGAGGATGATGGCAATAATGGTGTTGGATAAGCCAATTGCAAGCCAAATCGGGACAAACAGCAGCGCGAAGGCAGAACCAAACGTTCCTGGTGCTTTAGGTGCTAGTCCTGAGCCAAACCCTACACCGCAAAACACGATGAAACGGTCATACCAAGACATCTGACGAAAGAGGATAGGGGGCTTATGCAAAGTGTTGATATCCATTAAATTGCAAGGAATGGTCTAAGCCATTTTGTTGAAAACGCAGACCACTTTCGGCATCAATTTTTCCAATGATACTGATGCTGCTATGGTTTTGTTGTTGCAAAAGTTTTTCATAATTCTGCGGGCTTATTGTAAAGCATAATTCATAGTCATCGCCACCCGCCAAAGCATATTGCCATTGTTGTTCTCGTGTTACATCTTGTAGAGCGGTATTGATTGGCAATTGATCAAGTTGTAGGGTCGCGCCCACATGGGACGCTTTTAAGATATGACCGAGATCTTGTGCTAAGCCATCCGACACATCAATCATACTGTGCGCCAAGCCTTTGAGCGCCTGACCCAGTTCACATCGTGGGGTGGGGTAGTCCAAACGTTGTTGGAGAGGGTGGCCTAAGTGTTGCAAGGCAAAAGCAGCATCGCCGACCGTACCACTGACACAAATCAAATCACCCACTTGAGCTGCAGAGCGAGTGACGGCTTGACCGATATCGACCCAGCCCAGTGCAGTCACGGAAATAGTGAGATGTGGGCTTTGGGTGGTGTCTCCACCAATTAAACTCACGCCAAATTGATCACAGCAATCATATAAACCCTGACTAAAGCCTTTGAGCCAGTCATGATCAATTTGGGGTAAGCTCAAGGCCAACAAAATACTCTGAGGTTTCGCGCCCATTGCGGCGATATCAGATAAATTGACTGCGGCAGATTTCCAGCCAATCGCATGGGGGCTGGTATCAAGCGGAAAGTGACGTCCAGCAACCAAGGTATCGGCACAAATGACCAATTGTTGCTGTGGTGGTGGGGTGAGCAAGGCTGAGTCGTCACCGACGCCTAAATCGACAGAATGAGGACTCTTACGATTAAAATAGGTATCAATGATCGAAAACTCAGCCATACAACAAATCTACTACTGTGAGTTCGCTTGTTGCTTTTCTGCTGCACGTAAAGTTGTTGCTAAACGATCTAATACACCATTGATGTATTTATGGCTGTCTGCACCGCCAAAATGTTTAGCAAGCTCGATCGCTTCGTCTAAAACCACGCGATATGGAATTTCAAGGTGTTCCTTGAGTTCATATGCGCCTAAACGAAGGGTCGCAAGTTCAACGCCGTCAAGCGCAGAAACTTCGCGATCAAGCACAGGGATTAAGAGCGCATCCAATGCTTCATGATTGGCAACCACTTGGGTTAACAATTCATGATAATAGCTCAGATCCACTTTGTGCATGGCATTTTCCACACGCGTACGTGCTTCGATCTCATGGACTGGATTGTGGCTCATTTGCCATTCGTAAATTCCTTGTACAGCAAAGCGACGTGCTTTACGTTTTGCTGCATAAGTTGCTTGCAATGTTTGCGACATAGCGTTAAATAGCCTTTAACAAGTTAACCATTTCAATTGCAGTAAGAGCAGCTTCGCCGCCTTTATTACCTGCTTTTGTACCCGAGCGTTCAATCGCTTGTTCAATACTATCCGTAGTCAATACACCATTAATCACTGGAAGACCAGATTCTAGGCCAACCACGCCTAAACCTTTGGCACATTCACCTGCAACAAAGTCGAAGTGAGGTGTGCTACCACGAATCACAGCACCCAGTGCAATGATGGCATCGAAGCGTTCAGACGCCACTAATTTTTTAGCCACGACAGGAAGTTCCCACGCGCCTGGTGCATGAACAACAGTGATATTATCCTCTGATACACCATGACGTTTCAATGTATCAATTGCACCTTCTAATAGATGTTCGACAACAAAACTATTAAAACGACCCACTAAAATCGCATAACGGCCTTCGCTAGCGAGATGTAACATACCTTCAATACGGCGAATTGCCATAGCAACCTCGATGATTTTTTAAGTTGTTTGATGTGCGGTGATATATTCCACCACTTCTAAATTAAACCCAGAGAGTGCATTAAAGCGTAAAGGTGAGCTCAAAAGCTTCATCTTTTCTACGCCTAAATCACGTAAAATTTGTGCGCCCACCCCAATGGTTTGGTACTGCTGAGATAAAGCAGCATTGGATTTGGTTGGTTTTGGTGCTGTAAGGCTGTCTAGGGCTGGGCCTAAGTCTTGTAAATGACGCTGCCCAATCCAAACCAAAACCCCACGATCGCTGCTTGCGATTTCTTGCAGGGCCTTGTCGAGATTCCATGCTGGCTCACCGTCTTTTTTGTTGAGCTTGAGCAGGTCACGAACAGGGTTGAAACCATGGACACGAACGGTTGTTACTCCTTCTTTCGGTTCACCTTTCACCAAAGCCAAGTGTATATCTGGATTACCTAATTCGCGGTAACGATATAAGTCAAACGTGCCATATTCGGTATCAATGCTTTGCTGATCAATCCGTTCAACGGTTTGTTCATTGGTCATACGGTAGTGAATCAGATCCGCGATGGTGCCAATTTTTAAACCATGCTTTTCAGCAAAAATTTCAAGATCGGCACGGCGCGCCATTGTGCCATCTTCATTGATGATTTCACAGATGACCGATGCCGGCTCTAGACCCGCTAGGCGAGATAAATCACAACCTGCTTCGGTATGACCTGCGCGGTGTAGAACGCCACCAGGCTGCGCCATCAATGGAAAAATATGTCCTGGTTGAACGATATCTGATGGTTTGGCATGTGCCGCTACTGCCGTTTGAATGGTATGCGCACGTTCTGCAGGTGAAATCCCTGTAGAAATACCTTCCGCCGCTTCAATGGAGAGCGTGAAGTTGGTGCCATGTTGTGCGCCATTGGCATCGACCATCAATGGAAGATTCAATTGTTTACAGCGATCACGGCTGAGCGTTAAGCACACCAAACCACGTGCGTGGGTGATCATAAAGTTGATGTCTTCTGCGCGAACATGGGTCGCTGCGATAACTAAATCACCTTCATTTTCACGATCTTCGTCATCCATCAGGATGACCATTTTACCTGCACGGATATCTGCAACTAGCTCTTCAACGGTATTGAGCGGCATCAACCTTCACCTTCATCGTTGTCGCCATGGACGACATATCATTTGTTTTCATTGGCACATAGTTTAAGCTTTTTTCAGGCTTTTGCCTATGTGCGAATCATTTCCTTGAGTCGTCCATTGTTATACACAGTCAGTCCCAGCTTGAAAAGATGCCTTTATTTTAAAAAGCTGAAATGTGCTTAGTCTTTAAGCGATTGAAAAGCATAAAAAAGAACAATCTTATCGAAAATAAATCAATCAGCGTAGTAAATAAGGGGTCTAGACAAATGTTGTGCTATGGGCGGCGTGTGGTTGAGCGTTGGAGTACCTTCTTTTTTGAATTTGACCATTAGGTTCAGTTTTAGCAGGGTACTGCAACTAATGAATCAGACCGGGGTGGATATTTGCGTTCACTCATCGGGTGGAGGATGAGTCAAAAAATATTGAATATGCCGTCGCGAAAAACCATACGATTCGTCATCTATTTTTGATTTGTACTATAATTCTTCTTTTTTAATCCTCTGGATTATTTCTTCTGTGATGTCCTTACTTGCTCAATATTTTGCACAGCAACAATTTTGCGTATTGGTTGAATACTTAAGCGCACACCAAGCCCAGTGGTCTGTCAAAACTGAATTTGCAGGCTTTCCTGCGGCTATGGCGCTGGCCGATCGGGTACATGCAGATGATGATGAAGCACCTTTGCAAGTCGCCAAACAGTATCCACAAGAGATTGAAAAAGTCATTCACTTTTCGGGGAAGGCACGGGATATACAAGACTTGGAGCAGTTTTTGAAGAATGCAAAAACACAGGATCAAAAGAACTTGTTGCTCTTAACTGGCGATAAATTAAAACAGCACTGCTATAGCCACGACCTAGAACCCCGAACACGTTATTTGGAGTCGGTGAATGCTGTCATGGAAGCCAAACGCCAAGGCGGTTTTCATATTGGTGTGGCGTTTAATCCGTTTAAATATGCTGAAGCGGAAAAAGAGGCGCAATATCTGAAACTGCATAAAAAGATGAAAGCAGGGGCTGATTATGTGATTACCCAATTGGGCTATGACATGGCTGCTTTACAGGATGCGCATGCATTTTTAGTGCAGCATCAGTATGCTCAGAAAATGTTAGCCTGCGTCATGCCACTGACCTTGGCACGGGCTAAGTTTATGCTGAAACATAAAGTGGCCGGCATTGTGATCACCCCGCATATGTTGCAGGTGTTGCAACAGGAAAAAGAACAGGGTTTAAGTGATCGCGTCTATGTGCGCTGCGCATTACAGATTCTAATGTGTCGACATTTGGGTTTTGCGGGGGTGCATTTATCAGCTTGCCATCAGCCTGAAGAACAAAGCTTACTGGAGTGTTATATTGAAGAATATCGGCACTTGAGTTTTGCTGAGTGTGAACGACTTTGGAATACGCTTTGGCAGGTGCAAACTGGTACAGAGTTTCATCCGAAGCTGGCTTATTATTCACGGCCTGCGACCTCAAGTCAGATTATTAAATACCAACATCTGCATTTGATGCATGATGCTTTATTTGAATCTAAACTGGCCAAAGGCGTGGGGCGGTTTATTTTTAATTTCAATGTTTGGGATCGATCACGTGCTAAACAAGCGTTACTGAAAACAGAACATTTGAGTAAGCATGCAGTGGTGGGCTGTGAAAGTTGCGGTCAATGCCGTTTAGGTGAGACTCTGTATATTTGCCCAGAAACTTGCCCCAAAGGCTTGGCCAATGGGCCCTGTGGTGGAACCAGTTTAGACCGCTGTGAATTTGGTGATCGTGAATGCATTCATTCAGTCAAAGCACGCTTAGCCAAAGCCGTTGGACAAACCAAGATCTTAAAAGAAAAGCTGATTCCGACCGTGTCGATTGCGGTGCGTGGAACCAGCTCTTGGAAAAATTGGTATGTGGAGGCTGCTGGCTGAAATCAGCTGTCCTGATCCATGGCATTGGAATAGAACTTTTGTCCGAGTTTGATCCGTTCACGGCCTTGGCTCATGCGCCAGCGGTTGCTATCCCGCAGTGAATACACACAGCCGCAATACTCTTGTTGATAAAACTCTTCACGTTTGCTGATGTCCAGCATGCGTACCGCACCGCCATGTTTGCGCCAGTTGTAGTCCCAGTAGTGAATGCCTGCATAATGTGAAGCAGAACGGTGGCCACACTCATTAATCTGCTGCATATTCTTCCAACGGGAAATACCGAGAGAGCTGCTGATCAGGCTAAAGCCATGTTCTGCCGCATATAACGCTGTCCGTTCAAACCGCATATCAAAACACATGGTGCAACGGATCCCTTTCTCTGGCTCATTTTCCATACCTTTGGCACGTGCAAACCAGTTGTCTGTGTCGTAATCACAGTCAATAAATGGAATGTGATGTTTTTCTGCAAAGCGAATATTTTCTTCTTTACGAATCAAGTACTCCTTTACAGGGTGAATGTTGGGGTTATAGAAAAAGATAGAAAAATCGATACCTGATTCAATCAGGGTTTCCATGACTTCACCTGAGCAAGGCGCGCAGCAGGAATGCAAGAGCAGTTTGTCATGACCTGTGGGGAGGGTAAGTTTCTGACGTTCGAGCTTCGACATATTGAATGGTTTTTATCTATTTAAACCAGACAGTTTAAAACGTCTAACGAGCGGATCAACGGCGATTGGATGAAGAATTCTCAGGATGAGCTGATGAATTTTCATGATTAAAATCGACGTTGGCCGATGATGAAGACCTGTATTGAGCGCTGAAGATGAGTAGAGAGAGAACATTTGAGAGGCCCAAACTTGCATAATTGAGCGAGATTCGTCATCATTTATCCAAAGGGTGTTTAACAGTTGTGTTAGATAGGTATTCGTTGAAGGCGGGCCACTTCAACAGCAAGAAAGAGAGTATCTAGCTGTGCTTCATTTTTTTACTACGCCTTCCAATAAGGAATTGGAGTGTCGTCATAACTTTCAGTATGAGACCGATATGCGTTTGATCCAACGCTGTAAATTCCTTGAAGATCAAGATGAGAAAAAAGCCATTCAACATCTTTTAAAAGAACGGGGTTATACCAAAGCTGAGATTTTAAAGCTCACCATTGATGGTTAAATCTAAGATTTAAAAAAAGCTTCCTATTTTGGAAGCTTTTTTGTTTTTACATGTTCTGTTTGGCTTCTCACCAGTTTGAGAGACAAGCGACTTTCTATTTGATATTTACATAATGCTTCACGTGGAACATAAAAAAGCCCCAAGACTAGGGCTATACGAAGTTTTACTCGCCAGTGCTTTATGTTTTTTCAGCGCTTTAGCCTGCTCAATTTGGATAGAAGATCAGAATCATCAGTTCTCAATATTTGAACTGAATTTAACTCAGGTACAAGAGCATGCTGCTTGCTGTCAAATGATTTCGCTATATCAAAGTAGAGATATCACAAGAGTTCGATGCATAGCCACGAGTTAAATAGGACAGTTGGTGGGCTGAATTCGGTCGTTGTACCTCTCAAAAACTGAAGGAATCACGCTTCAACCTAGGAATGACCAAGAGATAGTCTTAAAAGTCATCCACAGTTATAAAAGAAAGCCTTACTTCTCGATTGGCGCTCATGCACGGATCATGAAGATTGTGAATTTGAATGCTTAAATTTTTTCACTCTCTGTAAATGGGGCGAGTGTTTTTGTTGCAGATCATAGATATTGAGATGAAATAAACTAATTAAAAATATATTAAGGTGAAAAAAAATAAGTAAATCTCGCTTTTATAGGGTAAGCTATACCGTATTCATCAAGATTAAAAAATTGGGCCGCGCCAGATGTTAGAACTCCGCCATTTAAAAACCTTAACCGCTTTAAGAGAGCATGGCTCATTGGTGGCTGCTGCGGGAGACCTATGCTTAACGCCTTCAGCTTTGTCGCACCAGTTGCGTGAGTTAGACCAGTGGTTTGGGGTGGAGGTGGTGAACCGTCGTAGCCGTCCCGTTAGCTTTTCTAATGTTGGACAGCGTTTATTAAAACTGGCTGATGAAGTATTGCCGCAGGTACAAATTGCACAAAGCGACATCACCCGTATTGTGCATGGTCAAACTGGACGTATTACTTTTTCCTCAGAGTGTCATAGCTGTTTCGATTGGTTAATGCCGTTGTTAAATCAATATCGCCAACAGTATCCCGATGTTGATCTGGACTTCGCTTCAGGTTTTGAGGCCAATCCGCATGAGTTATTGCAGACAGGTGAATTTGATTTATTGATTACGGCCGACCCGATTGCGTTAAAAGGGGTGGAATATTTCCCGATTTTTGAGTACGAATCGCGTTTGGTTTTATCCAACACCCATCCTTTGGTTCGTGCTAAAGATATTACCGTGCAAGAACTTGCAGAAGAAACCTTGGTGACCTATCCAGTGGATAAGCACCGTTTAGATATTATGTCGCGTCTTTTTATTCCGGCCAATATCCTGCCGAAACAGATCCGCACCACCGACCTCACCCAAATGTTGATTCAGCTGGTGGCCAGTGGGCGTGGCATTGGGGCATTACCTGATTGGGTGGTGAATGAATATGAACAAAAGGGTTGGGTGACTTCGCGTCGTTTAGACTGCGTAGCGCCTGAAGGTTTACGTCGTACCCTCTATGCAGGCTATCGTACTGAGGAAAAAGAGAAGGATTATTTCGAAGGCTTTTTAAAACAACTGGATAAATTTGCCAAGAAAAGAACGCAATATTACATCTAGTCGCTCTTGTTTTAAGGGGGAGGATCAGGGTTGCTGTATCCTCCTTTTTTGAACCCGTCAGCGCTTGTTATTTTTTGTGAAAAATGTGGCTCAGTGCTATAATTGTGCGCCTGATAATTTGTCAACTTTTAAACACTGATCATGATGATGCAACTCCACGTATCCCGCTTGAATATGAGCTTGGTTGATCAAGAATTATCAGCTATAGAAAAAATTCCTGCGATGCAACGCCGACGCTTATCGCGTCTTGCAAAGCTGGCTTTGAATAGCGCAATGCAGACTTTAGACGCCCATACGGTCGATTATATTGTTTGGGTGTCGCAATATGGCGATGAAGCAAAAACACTGAATATTTTAGAAGATGTGTTAAGCGAGCAAACTCCTTCACCGACTCAATTTTCAACCTCGGTACATAATGCAATTTCAGGCTTATATTCCATTTTATGTCAGGATGAGACACCTGCGACCAGTGTGGCGGGTTCGTGGAATGATGGGTTGATTGAAGCCTATGCGTGGTTAAAAACAAGGCCAGAAGCCCGTCAGGTTTTGCTGGTGTATTATGATGAAGCCTTGCCAGATATTTATATCGAGCATCAACCATTTGCTGCTTTTGCGATGGCCGCGATGATTTCATTAACGCCTGCCAATTTGATGTTGACGCCAAAGCATACGAATTCAACGCCAGCCTATCAGCAGGCTTTAGCATTTAACACGTTTTGGACTAATCCTGAGCAAACTGAATCTGAAGCGTGGACGAAATGCTGAAATTAAATCGGATTAAGCAAAAAGCCAATTATGCATGGCGCGTTGGGGCGACAGGGTTTAGCTTTGCCAGCTTTGGTTTAGGTGGCGTGGCGATTGGTGGTTTGATTGCACCACTGGTCAAGCTGAGTTCAGCAGACCTTGAGCTTCGAAAGCAGCGCACTCAGAAGGTGATTAAGCACAGTTTTAAAGGTTTCACCGAAATGATGGTGAAACTGGGCATCATGACCTATACAGTTGAAGGCTTAGACAAACTACAGCACAGCCAGCAGGAGTTGGTCATTGCCAATCATCCGACACTGATTGACGTGGTGGTTTTAATTGGTTTAATGGAACAAGCAAACTGCGTGGTTAAGCAGGCGCTGTGGTCAAATCCATTTACCAAAGGCCCTGTGCAAAGCGCAGGCTATATTTTAAATGCAGGTTCTGAACAATTTATTCAGGACTGCGTACAAAAATTACAGCAAGATCATGCGGCGTCCTTATTGATCTTTCCTGAAGGGACGCGAACAGCAAAAGGTGAGCAGCTAAACGACTTTCAGCGTGGTGCGGCCAATATTGCCCTGCGTGCCGGTGTGCCGATTCGCCCTGTACTGATTAGCTGCACGCCATCGACCCTGACCAAAAATGAAAAGTGGTATCACATTCCAGAACAGCCTTTTCATATCCATGTGAAAGTGTTGGATGCGATCCGAGTGGAAGACGTATTGGATGATGTAACGGTCAATCCCAAAAATGTGCGTCAATTAAATCAACAATTACAGTGGTTTTTTAACCAAGAGTTATCCCTAAATGAGCAATCTTGCTGATGAATTAAAGCAAATGATTATTGATGTCCTCGCCCTTGAAGACATCCGTATTGAAGATATTGATACAGACGCACCTTTGTTTGGTGATGGTCTGGGTTTGGACTCGATTGATGCTTTAGAATTGGGTTTGGCATTGAAAAAGCGTTATGGCATTCATCTAAATGCAGAGTCTGCAGAAACCAAAGAACATTTTAAATCAATTCAAAGCTTAGTGGCTTTGGTTGAAGCACAGAAAACAGCATAAGAGGTTGCTATGCTTGCACAAGAAACCGTGTTAGAAAAATTACGTGAGTGGATGGAAGAGCTGTTTGAAATTGCGCCTGAAGATGTGCAGTTAGAATCAAACTTAGCTTCAGACCTCGATGTCGACAGTATTGATGCCATTGATTTGGTCGTAAAAATTAAAGAGCTGACAGGCAAGCAAGTTAATCCTGAAGACTTTAAAAATGTACGTACCGTTCAAGATGTGGTGCTCGTGATTCAGAATATGTCGGCTGAATGAACAACATTTTAAAAGGGATAGCAGGGGTCGGATTGCTTCTCTATCCTTTTTTTGTGGCTTATGCTTTGGCGCACGGACAGTATGTCTGGGTCAGTGCGGTATTGATTGCACTGGGCATCCTGCGTCTATTGAGTAAGGGCAATGCCTTGCTGTGGCCCTTGATGGGTTTTGCCATTTTATGTGGCGGGCTGAGTTTGATTTTAAAAGATCATGCATGGCTTAAGCTCTATCCTGTCTTTATGAGTCTCGGGGCGCTGTTTATTTTTGCCAGCACCTTGATTCGACCGCCTTCGATGATTGAACGTTTTGCACGTTTGGCAGAGCCTAATTTGCCCGAAGAGGGGGTAGAATGGACCCGTCAAGTGACCAAAGTTTGGTGTGGGTTTTTCTGCATCAATGCGGTCATTGCCCTGATCACTGTTTTCTTTGCACCGATGAAGATTTGGGTGCTGTATAACGGCTTGATCTCTTATGTCTTGATGGGTGGGTTGTTACTGGGAGAGTTTGTGTTACGCAAACGTCAACAACGGTTGCATCAGGCACAGAAATAACAGCATTTCCGTCAGGGCAGCTGAAACAGTGGCCTCGAACTATAGCGATTAGAAATACGGTTTTAAAAACAAATTTTATGTCTTGTCATTTTCAACACCATCTCCATTCATCGCGTCCCTTGTGTATTCAGGCGGACTCAAGTTTTGTGTCCTTTCATACTTTTTGGTTGGATGTGGCTGAACAGGCTGCGCAAATTCAGCCGTTGGAACAGCCTGTATGGGCGCTTTGGCAACAAGACAGTTATGAGTTTTTAGTGTTGCTGTTTGCGGCCTTGCAAGCAGGTAAGCAAGTGTTATTGCCCCCGCATCGGGTCAGCGACTTAGAAAAAGAACTGGCTGAACAGCAGATTTATTTTTTAAAACGGTTGCCATCGACAGCAGCGCTAACCTTCGAGCTTCAATTTGATGCTGCTTTTCTCAATCGGGCTCAGCTGTATTTTTATACTTCGGGCTCAACTGGGCAGCCGAAAAAGATTCCGCGTACCCTGCAACAACTGTTCAATGAAGTCTGTGGTTTAGAAGCCAGTTTTGATTTACCTGAGCTGGCGGTTGCGATTGCCACGGTGAGCCATCAGCATATTTATGGTTTGTTGTTTAAGCTGTTATGGCCCTTAGCCAGTGGACGTAGTTTCTATCAAATACAACTGGCTTTTCCTGAGGAAGTGGTTGATCTTCAAAAGAAGATTGCCCGTTTACAGTTGCCCAATTATCTGATTTCCAGTCCTGCTTTGCTGAAGCGTTGGACTACAGATGTGGTATTGCAAGACTGTCAGATGGTCTATTCCTCTGGTGGAAAGTTGGATGCAGGCGTGCGTCCTTTGCTGAACTGTCCGATTACGGAAGTGTTTGGTAGTTCTGAAACAGGCGGGATCGCTCACCGTCAGGCAGATGATGTGTTATGGACACCCTTTGCCAATGTCGAAATTAACTGCGCCGAGCAGCAAGAGTTAGCCGTTAAAGCCAACCATGCCTTTAGCGCGGATTGGATTTTGACCGGAGATAAAGTGCGGGTCGTAGATGCATATAATCCCAAAAGTCCATTTCAGTTATTGGGGCGTTTGGACCGCATTGTCAAACTCGAAGAAAAGCGTTTAAGTCTCGATGCCATTGAAGCAAAAATCGCTGAATTGGTCGAAATAGAACAATGTCATGTCCTAATTCATGAAAAAGAACAGCGCCAGATTTTAGCGGTGGTGGCAGTGTTGACTGAGGATGCTCGTGTACTGCTCATTGAAAAGGGCAAAGCCGCCTTTACCGCACAACTGAAAAAACAATTACAACAAAAACTGGAAAGTATTGCGATTCCGCGGCAGTGGCGGTTCTTAACGCAAATGCCACAAAATGCTCAATCCAAGTTGAACAAACAGTATTTAAAATCGCTCTTTCAACCGATGACCTTGCCTGTGGTATTGGCGCAGCAATCTCACGATATGCAGATCAGTTATGCTTTGGAGTTTGTGCCAGAGCTGGAGTGCTTTAAAGGGCATTTCCCGAACTTCCCGATTTATCCAGGTGTAGGACAAATAGGATTTATTCAGCATTTTGCCAAACAAAACTGGGCGGATTTACTGTGGTGTAACGGTTTTGAACAGTTAAAATTTCAGGGACTGATCCAGCCCTATCATACGGTGGAACTGGTGCTCAGCCGAAAAGCAAATAAGGTCAGTTTTGAGCTGAAAAATCATGACAAAATATTGGCATCCGGACGTTTGCTGTTTGCTGTCCCGTCAGACGTTTAAGCCGAGAGACTAAAATGAAACACTGCTTTGTGATTCCTGTGTATAACCATCCGCATTATTTGGCTGCGTTACTGTCACATTTAAGCGCTTTCGAGTTACCGATTATTATGGTGAATGATGGCAGTGATACTGCTTGTACGGCAGTGTTACATCAGCTCGCGCAGGACTGCCCTAGGGTCGATTTGGTTGAACATACCCACAATCAAGGTAAGGGACAGGCGGTGATTACGGGGCTCAAGCATGCCCTTCAATGTGGTTATAGTCATGCCTTGCAACTGGATGCCGATGGACAACATGACTGGCAGGATGTGCAACGCTTTTTAGACACCTCTATCCAGCACCCCGAAGCCATGATTATTGGTCAGCCGATATTTGATGCGACTGTCCCAAAAAAACGTCTCTATGGCCGTTATGCAACGCATATTTGGGTGTGGATTAACAGCCTGTCTTTTGACATTAAGGACAGCATGTGTGGCTTTCGCGTTTATCCTTTGGCGCAGACGGTAAACATTTTAAATACAGCCAAGTTTCAACCGCGGATGGGTTTTGACTCGGAAATTTTGGTGCGTTTGAAATGGGACAATGTACCGTTTATCAATCTGCCCACGCATGTGATTTACCCCGAAGGCGGCATTTCACATTTTGATGTTTGGCGGGACAATCTGGGCATGGCACGCGCGCATAGCCGCTTATTGGGTGGCATGCTGCTGCGTTTCCCCAAGCTGATTTATCAGAAAGTCAAAGGCTAAGGCGGTCAGAGAAGCATATGCAGAAATGGAGCGCCGTGAAAGAGCGGGGCGGGATGTTACCGCTAATGCTGATGCTGGGTTTCTACCGTTTGGGTGGGCGCTGGCTGTGCCGGGTCATCTTGTACTTTGTGATTTTATGGTACTGGCTCTTTTCCAATACCGCGCGTCAGGTTTCGCTATTGTACTTAAAAAAACTGCATCATTTCGCAGGTGCACAGTCACCGTTTCAGGCTGAGCCACAGCTTTGGCACAGCTATACGCATTTGATGCAATTTGGCGAATGTATTTTAGATAAAATTGAAGGTTGGCTCGGGCATATTCCTGAGCAAAACTTAAAGCTACATGGTCATGCGCACTTTCGGTCGCACTATCAAAAAGGTGCGGTGATAGTGGTGTCACACTTTGGCAATATTGAATTGCTGCGCGCCGTCAAAGCAGAGCATCCGCAGAAAATTAATGTGTTGGTCTATCAAAAACATGCCACCAAGTTCAATGCGTTTTTAAAAAAACTGAATGAACATGCCGATGTTAATTTGGTTTCGGTGGATGAGCTAGGAATAGAAACAGCACTGATTTTGCAGGATAAATTGGATCAGGGTGAATGGGTGATTGTGGCAGCAGACCGCGTACCCGTGCAGTCAGATCGGGTACAATCAGTTGCTTTTTTAGGTGAGCAGGCGCTGTGGCCGCAAGGCGCTTGGATCTTGGCCAGTTTATTGAAAGCTCCTGTACTGGCGGTGTTTTGCTATCGAGTTAATACACATTTTGAAGTGCATATTCATCAAATAGCGGAGCAGTTAAATTGGCCACGTAAACAGCGTTTACAGGCCATGCAACAGACCACCCGCCAGTATGTGCAACTGTTGGAACAGCATTGCATACGCGCGCCCTATCAATGGTTTAATTTTTATAATTTTTGGAATAAAGGATAAGTCTTGTGTTAATTGTTGGGGAAACTCCGCTCAGTATTGAAGATGTTGTGGCTGTAGCGCGTAAAGAAAAACAGGTGGCATTGCCTACCTCTGCTGAATGGACAGCATTGATTCAACGCGGCGCAGATTTCCTCGATCAGCTGTTGCAAGACGAAGGCGTCATTTATGGCGTGACCACGGGTTATGGCGACTCGTGCTTGGTTGAAATTCCAGCCCATCAAGTGCATGAGTTGCCGCTACATTTGTCGCGTTTTCATGGCTGCGGCATGGGACAAAACTTAGACCTAATTACGGCGCGTGCTGTGGTGGTGGTGCGTTTATGTTCTTTGGCACGCGGCTATTCGGGTGTTTCGCATGCCTTGTTGCAGCGTTTGGTCTGGATGCTGAATGAAGATGTGATTCCTGTGATTCCCTCGGAGGGTTCGGTGGGTGCCAGCGGTGACTTGACACCTTTGTCTTATATCGCTGGGGCCTTGGTCGGTGAGCGCGATGTGTACTATCAAGGCCAGATTGTACCGATTACACAAGTGTATGCCGAAAAAGGTGTACAGCCTTTGGTGATGCGTCCTAAAGAAGGTTTGGCCCTGATGAATGGTACAGCAGTCATGACCGCGATTGCCTGCCTGAACTATAAAAAAGCCGAACAGATTTCTTTTGCCAGTACTTTGATTACCGCATTGAATGTTTTGGCATTAGAGGGCAATCCAAGCCATTTTGATGAAGTCCTATTTGCGCAAAAACCACATCTGGGACAGCAGCATATTGCAGCGCAGTTACGCGACTGGTTAAACAGTGAAGTACAAACTGAACACCAAAGTTCACGCCTGCAAGACCGTTATTCACTGCGCTGTGCACCGCATGTGATTGGGGTGTTTGAGGATTCTAAACTGTGGCTGCGTCAGTTTATTGAAAATGAGCTGAACTCAAGCAATGATAACCCATTGATTGATCCAGTGAACCTGCGGGTACTGCATGGTGGACATTTCTATGGTGGACATATTGCCCAAGCTATGGACAGCTTGAAAATCATGATCGCGAATATTGCTGACTTGATGGATCGTCAGTTGGCGCAGTTGGTGGACTATAAAATGAACAATGGTTTGCCGCGCAATTTAACCGGTTCAAGTCCTGAGCGTTTACCACTGAATCATGGTTTTAAAGCGGTGCAAATCGGGGTTTCGGCATGGACAGCAGAAGCGTTGAAACAAACACTCGCGGCGTCAATTTTCTCACGCTCAACCGAATGTCATAATCAAGACAAAGTCAGCATGGGCACTATTGCCGCGCGTGATGCCAGCCGTGTGATTACCCTGACCGAGCAAGTGATTGCGGCACTCAGCTGTGCAGCGGTTCAGGCGGTCAAACTCAAAGGTGTAGATACAGAACTCAGCCCTGTTTTAACAGCATTTCAACACTGGGTGCTTCAGAGCTTCACCTATATAGTGGAAGATCGTCCTTTGCAACAAGAGCTTCAGGCGCTGGTTCATCGCTTTGAGCATTTAGAACTGTTAGACAGCATTGCTGTTCAATATTCATAGGAAATGAGCATGCATGCTGATGTAATCATTGAAGTGCCTTTTCATGATGTTGACACCATGCATGTGGTGTGGCACGGGCATTATTTAAAATATTTTGAAATTGCACGCTGCAAACTGCTGGATCAATTTCACTATAACTATAACCAAATGCGCGACTCGGGCTATGCATGGCCTGTGATTGAAAGCTATGTGCGTTATGTGCAAGGCATCGAGTTTGAGCAAAAAATTCGTGTACGTGCTGTTTTAAAAGAGTGGGAAAATCGTTTGAAAATTGAATATCTAATTTTTGATGCGGTTTCGGGCAGAAAGCTGACCAAGGGTTTTACTTCACAAGTGGCAGTTGATATTGAAAAACGTGAAATGTGTTTTCAATCCCCACAAGTGTTGTTGGACTGTTTAAATGCATGGCCTGAGTTTAAAGCGGAGTAATGCAAGTATGATTCGATACAAATTTCCTAAGCCGATTTTGGTTGCGTGTACAGCCAGTGTCATGACTTTGCTTGCTTCCACAGTGAATGCACAAAATACTGAATTGAAGCAGGTGTTTGCTCAGCTCGGTGCAACGCCTGTGGTGCGTGCCCAATTTGAGCAGCAGAAAAAACTAGCAGCTTTAAATAAAACCTATGTGTCCAAAGGCACGGTGCTGTTCAGTAAAAACCAAGGCGTATTGTGGCAGATTCAGAGCCCAGTCAAAGCCGATTTGGTGGTGACACCACGTAAGTTGGTACAAAAGACACAGCGTACTTCTAATCAAATTGAAGTTGACAAAACCCCGTATGGCTCTGTGGCAACGATGTTTTTACAGTTGATGTCGGGCAATGAAGCGGCACTCGCTAAAAACTTTAATGTGGTGTCTGCCAATTACAGTCCGACGCAGTGGAATGTCAGCTTAACGCCGAAAAGCAGTCTATTTAAAAAGCTTTTTGTCCAAGTCGATGCGCAAGGTCAGCGTTATGTGGACCGTATTACGATTTTGGAACAAGCCAATAACCGCACCATCATTCGTTTTAGCCAGCAAACGGCTCAACCTCAAACTTTAACGGCTGCGGAAAATGCGCTTTTCCAATTGGCAAAATAAGTTTAGCGTCCTGTGGCTGTTGGTGCTGTGTGTCATCGCTTTGGCACTGGGCGTGGCTTGGCTGAATAAAGGCATTAAGATTGAGACTAATATTTTTGCTTTGCTGCCTGAGGCCCATCAAGATGCGCATCTGGAACAAGCACAGCAATATGTCAGTCAGCAGTTAAATGACAAAGTTTTTGTGGTGCTGGATGCCAAAACGGATCAGCAACTTGAACAGGCAACGCAAGCACTCAAAACCCAAGCCGACCAAAGTCAGCTGTTTTTACCGGTTCGTCCGCAGCTGGATCCTGATCAATTTGCCCAAGCGCTGTATCAACACAAAGCAGGGCTATTATCCAAGACCGATCAGCAGATTGTGCAGGAGCAGGATGATGCCGCACTGATAGAGCAAGGCTTATTGCAACTGATGAGTCCCGGCATGCCGATCACGGCTGAAATGCTCAAGCAAGATCCCTTGCTGCTGTTCCCGCGTTATGCAGTGGGTTTAAGCGCTTTACAAAGCAATGCCGATATCAATTTAGAGCAGGGCTTTGCCACAATTCGTGATGAGCAGGGCATCTCGCGCCTAATGGTGCTTCAGCTCAATAACAGTCCTTATAACATTGCCTACCAAGAGCAGACCGCTGCATTTATCCAAAATATCAATCAGCAGTTTAGCCAGTTGCAGGTCAAACTACATTGGACGGGCACACTGCTATTTGCACAGTTCGGTACCAACTCTGCCAAAGAGGAAATTTCCACTATTGGCGTGGGTTCGACCATCGGGATTTTGCTTTTGGTCTGGTTTGGCTTCCGTTCAATACGACCGATGCTGACGGAAATGGTTGCGGTGGGCACAGGCAGCTTGGTGGCCTTTGCCGTGACGTATTGGGTTTTCGGCGAAATTCACCTGATGACACTGGTCTTTGGCGCCAGTTTGATTGGGGTCTGTGTCGATTTTTCATTTTACTTTATGGCCATGCAATCTCAGCACCGACAGATCGATGGATTTACTGTTTTAAAACCATTATTGCCGAGTCTATTTGTGGGGCTAATGACCACACTACTGGCCTATGTAGTGCTGAGCTTTACCCCATTTCCAGGCTTTAAACAGATTGCGGTCTTTTCCATGGTTGGGCTGAGTGCCGCATGGGTGACCAGTATTTTATTGTTGCCACGTCTGCCTGCACTGAATGCGGAACCTGCGATACGTGCTTTGGGCTTTATTGGCAAAGCACGCAGTTATGTGCAGAGCCGAAATACGCTGCGTTATGGCATGATTTCACTGATTTTACTGGTGATGGGTAGTAGTCTCTTCTTCCTGAAAAGCAATGATGACATCCGCAATTTGCAAAGTATGGATGCCACCTTAAAGCAGGAAGATCAATATATTCGTTCGCGTTTTATGCAACAGCAAAGCAGCGAATATTTTGTGGTACAGGGCAGAACCCCAGCAGAGTTAGAACAGCATGAACAGCAACTGTTGGCAAGGCTTGCACCCTTGCAGCAGGCTGGCAAGTTAGATGCTGTGCAAGCCTTAGGGCAGTGGATTCCCTCGCTTGAGCAGCAAAAACACAATATCGCGATGTTACAGGCGATTCCTCAGCCCGCTTTGGTGGAATATGCGCAAGCACTACAGCTCAATACCGCCGATGTTTTAAACTGGCAAGCGCATTTAAAAGACCAACCGTTGCTGACCGAAGCCGTCTTTAAAGATCATCCTCTGCATTTTCTGCAGATGAGTCCGACGCAACGTTTGGTGATGCTGCAAAATGTGCATGACGTCAAAGCCATGCAACAGCTTGAAAATGCGGATGTACAACTGTTACGTCCAGTTCATCAACTGTCTGAATTGTTTAAGCAACATCGTGAGCAGGCACAGTGGCTATTGCTCAGCGCTTTGCTGATTTTAGCCATTGGCTTAGGGGCACTTTATGGCAAAAAATCCATTCTGCCTTTGGTGTTGCCTGTCAGCATGGCCTTAATGACCACTTTTGCGATTCAAGCCTGGTTGGGTGTCGAGATTAATTTATTCAGCATTATGGGTACTTTCTTGATCATTGGGATTGGGGTGGACTATGCGATTTTCTACCGTCACGGACATGATCACCCGCAGGTGGTGGGTATGGCTCTGTTCCTGTGCATGATGTCGACGTTCTTTGGCTTTGGTTTGCTGTCCTTTAGTCATACCTACGCCATTCACAGTTTCGGCTTAACGGTGTTGCTGGGCGTTATTTTTTCATTTATTTATGCCACACTTTTTACATCCTCCGATGCAAAACATGGGGTGGTTCAACAATATCAGCCAAAGAGCTGAGTCAAAGGGTACAGTGCAATGAGCACCATGCAACAGACAGATGTTTTAATTATTGGGGCGGGACCATCAGGTAGTTCGGCAGCAGCTTTGCTACGCCAAAAAGGCCATCAAGTCACGGTCATCGAAAAGCAATATTTTCCGCGTTTTTCCATCGGTGAGTCTTTATTGCCGCAGTGTATGGTGTTTTTAGAAGAAGCGGGGTTGTTGGAGACGGTGCGTGCCCATGCTGACGAATATGCCTTTCAGTTTAAAAATGGCGCGGCTTTTTTAAGAGGCACACAGCGCAGTTTTTATGATTTTACCCAAAAGTTTAGTGAAGGGCCGGGGACCACATGGCAGGTACGGCGTGCCAACTTTGACCAGCTTTTGGCACAGCAAGCCGAAAAAATGGGCGCGGACATCCGTTTTGGCCATGAAGTCTTGGCGGTCGATGTGACGTCTACACAGCCGATTTTGACGGTCAAAGATGCGCAAGGCGACAGCTATCAAATTCAAGGCAAGTTCCTCTTGGATGCCAGTGGTTTTGGCCGCATTTTGCCAAAGTTTCTCGACTTAGAAAGTCCGTCGGACTTTCCTGTGCGCCGTGCAGTCTTTACCCATATTGAAGATGGTTTGTTGGATGACCCTGAGTTTGACCGTGAGAAAATCTTAATTACCGTGCATGAAAAAGACCACCGCGCATGGTATTGGCTGATTCCTTTTGCCGATGGGCGCTCTTCATTTGGCATCGTGGCGGAGCAGGGTTTCTTTGAAAAATACGGTTATGACGGCAGTGCGGACTATGACTTAGAAGTCTTGCAGAAACGTATTTTGGCCGATGATGTCAGCTTGTCGCATGTGCTGCGTCATGCCAAACATGATACTCCTGTGCGTACTTTGGTGGGCTATTCTGCCGATGTGAAACATTTGGCATCTGAAAACTATGCACTGCTGGGTAATGCGGGCGAGTTCCTCGATCCTGTCTTTTCTTCAGGGGTCACCATTGCCTTAAAATCTTCCAGTCTAGCAGTGCCTTTGGTCGAGCAAGTGTTGCAAGGTCAGGTGGTCGATTGGATGCAGCAATATGAAAAGCCGTTGCGTAAAGGTATTCAAGTGTTCCGTGCCTATGTCGAATCATGGTATTCAGGTGAGTTTCAGGATGTAGTGTTCTCTACCCATCAGGATGAAAAAATTCGCCGTATGATTGCTTCTTTACTGGCAGGTTATGCATGGGATACGACTAACCCGATTCATCGTAATGCCAAGCAACGCTTGAGTACCTTGGCCGAATATTGCCGAGAAGAACAACCCCAAAAAGAGTCGCTGACCGATGAAACTTAAGCTGCGTTTAAAGACCGTCAGTTGGGTTTTAGCCAGTGCGCTGCTATGTAGTGCCTGTCAAAGTTGGATTCCCAAAGCGCAGGGACTCGCGACTCCGCAGTGGGCTGCGCAGAATTACCAGCGTCAAGACCAAATTGAAGTGCAGTGGAAAACCCAGAGTTTCAGCTTTTTACTGTACCAACAACAGCGGGGACAGTCGCTTGATATGCTGGCACTTAGCCTTACGGGACAGCAGTTATTCAAGCTCAGTTTTGATGGTCAAAAGGTAGACGTTGAACAGCGGATTGAGCCGATGAAACTATTGCCTTTTGATTATGTAGTACGCGATATTTTGTATGCAACCTATCCAAATTTTACTGCGTTACATGCTGCTCAAAGTAATGTATTACAGAAAGCCGATACCATTTATATGCAGCAACAGCCCGTGTTGAAAATTCAGCAAAATGATGGGGTAATTGAACTGGATAATCTGCAAGTGCCTTATCAAATGGTCATCAGTGCGGTGAGCAATACTTTAGAAGATGATCAAGGTGACCATCATGACTAAAAATCTACAACATGTTTCAGCTGTTGGCATTCAGTTCAGTGCTGCACTGTCGGCTTTGGGACAAAATGCCGCCGAGCTTCAACATGCCTTAACAAGCACCGAAAATACCTTATCCCAACGAGAGGATCTGATCGCGGGGCGTACAGTATGGGTAGGTGCATCTGACCAAGCCTTGCTTCAAGCAGTTCCTGCAAGCTTGAGCGGTGCAGATTCACGGAATTTACGCTTTGCCCTGACGGCTCTGGCACAAATTGAAACCGAGATTCATGCTTATACTGCACAGTTTCCTAGACAACGTCTCGCAGTGATTATCGGCACGTCAACCTCAGGAATCGCGGATAATGAGCCTGTATTGAAAGCTCAGTTTCAACAGCCAGCACCACAGTCCGTACAGCACCAAAAACAAGAAATGGGCAGTTTAGCGAAAGCCTTACAACAGTACTTGGGTTGGGAAGGGCCTGCCTATACTATTTCTACTGCCTGTTCCTCTGCGGCTAAAGCGATGGCTGCGGGGCAACGTTTGCTGAATGCTAATTTGGCCGATGCGGTCTTAGTCGGAGGAGTCGACACCCTAGGCAAGCTGACCTTAAATGGTTTTGATAGTTTAGAAAGCTTATCGAACGGAATTTGTCAGCCCTGTGGTGCCAACCGTGATGGGATCAATATTGGTGAAGCTGCAGGACTGTTTTTACTCTCCAAAGCGCCTGCCCCTGTGATGTTACTCTCGAGTGGCGAGTCAATGGATGCATGGCATATTTCAGCACCACATCCAGAAGGGAAAGGGGCTGCGGAGGCGATGCAAAAAGCATTAGACGCTGCACAGCTTCAAGCAAGCGATATTGATTATTTAAATTTGCATGGCACATCCACACCGCAAAATGATGCGATGGAAATGAAGGCGGTACAGACTGTTTTCTCTGATGCAGCTGTGGCCTTGAGCAGCACCAAACATAAAACGGGACATTGTCTGGGGGCAGCGGGTGCAATTGAAGCCTTTATTTGCCAGCAGGTTTTATTAGATCAATCTTGGCTGCCGCTGCATCATACAGGCGAATTGGACGATGCTTTGGCTGAGCAAAATTATGTGCTTACACCGCATTTGAATACGCCAATTCGCTATGCAATGAGTAATTCTTTTGCTTTTGGCGGCAGCAATATCAGTTTAATTTTCGGGACAGCTTTGCCATGATGGATGCAGTACGGTTTATTCCGCATGTGAAACCGATGGTTTTCGTAAGCCATTTGATTGAAGCCAATGATCAGTTTGCGATTGCAGAACTTCACATCACACCTGATTTGATGTTTTGTGAGCCAGAAGGCTTGCCCACATGGAGCAGCATTGAGTTGATGGCGCAGACCATTAGTGCCTATGCCGGTTATAAAGGACAAACTCAGGGCTTGCCACCGAAAATTGGCTTTTTATTGGGAACGCGTAAAATGCAGTTGCCTTGTGCTTATTTTAGTTTGGGCACAACCGTGCGGATTCGAGTAGAACAAAGTTATCTGCACGAAGGTTTGGGGCAGTTTAATTGTGAAATTGAATATCAAGAACATCGGTTCAGCGCCATGTTGAGCGTATTTGAGCCTGAAAATATGAATGAAATCATTGGAAAATTAGTGTGAACAGAAGAGTTTTAGTCACGGGTTCGAGTCGTGGAATAGGTAAAGCGATCGCTTTGGAGTTGGCAAAGGCAGGCTTTGATGTCACGGTACATGCTCGTTCAAGACAGTCTGAGGCCGAAGCGGTGGCTCAGGAAATTCAAGCGCTTGGACAGGCCAGCCATGTACTGATGTTCGATGTGAATGAGCGTGAAAAGATTGCCGCTATTTTAGAGCAAGATATAGCACAGCATGGTGCTTTTTACGGCGCTGTGTTGAATGCAGGCTTAACCCGTGATGGTGCTTTCCCCGCACTGACTGATGAAGACTGGGATGACGTGGTCTCGACCTCTCTGAACGGGTTTTATAATGTGCTGAAACCCTTGATGATGCCAATGATTCGCTTGAAAAAGGGCGGACGTATTGTGACTTTGTCTTCGGTGTCTGGAATCATGGGGAATCGAGGTCAGGTGAACTATAGTGCTGCCAAAGCAGGCTTGATTGGTGCGACCAAAGCATTGGCACTGGAATTGGCCAAACGCAAAATCACGGTGAATTGTGTGGCTCCGGGCTTGATTGAAACAGAAATGGTCACCGAAGAAGTGAAAGAACACGCCTTGAAAATGATCCCGATGCAACGCATGGGGCAGGTGGAAGAAGTCGCAAAAGCGGTGAAGTTTTTATGCAGTGATGATGCCAGTTATATCACCCGCCAAGTGATTTCAGTCAATGGAGGCTTGATCTAATGAAACGTGTTGTTGTGACAGGCATGTCTGGGATTACCTCTTTGGGTGAAACTGCAGAACAAATTTTTGAGCAATTTGCACTAGGCAAAAGCGGCATTCGCTATATGCCCGACTGGGAGATTTATTCCGATTTACGCAGTAAATTGGCCGGCCCTGTTGAGTCTTTTACCGTACCCAAGCATTTTAACCGCAAGGTTACTCGAGGTATGGGACGTGTTGCCTTAATGTCTGCAGTATGTGCTGAAAAAGCATTGGAAGATGCAGGTTTACTGCATGCGGATATCTTAAAAAGTGGCGATGCAGGTGTGGCTTTTGGTTCCTCTGCAGGTAGTGTCGATGCCGTACGTGAGTTTGGCACGATGTTGATTGAGCACAATATGAGTCAACTGAATGCCACAACCTATATCCGTATGATGTCACATACAAGTGCAGTCAATATGACCGTGTATTTCGGCCTAAAAGGTTTAACGCTGCCGACCTCAAGTGCCTGTACTTCGGGTTCCATGGCAATTGGTCAGGCTTATGAAGCGATCAAATATGGTAAACAAACCGTGATGATTGCAGGTGGGGCAGAAGAGCTCAGTGCAGCAGGTTCAGCCGTGTTCGATGTGCTGTTGGCGACCAGTGTGCAAAATGACCATCCAGAGACAACCCCGCGTCCGTTTGATGCAAACCGGGATGGTTTGGTGGTCGGTGAAGGCGCAGGCTGTTTGATTTTAGAAGAATATGAACATGCTCAAGCGCGCGGGGCGACCATTTATGCCGAGATTGTTGGTTATGGCAGCAATACCGATGGTCAGCATGTAACTCGACCTGATTCTGAAATGATGGGCCGTTGTATGCAGTTGGCATTGAAAGATGCACAGCTTACTGCCGCGGATATTGATTATGTCAATGCGCATGGCACTTCGACCGATCAGGGTGATATTGCCGAATCACAAGCCACTGCACGGATCTTGGGTAAAAAACCGATCAGCTCATTAAAAAGTTATTTTGGGCATACGCTCGGGGCATGTGGAGCAATTGAGGCATGGTTGAGTATCGAAATGATGCGACGTAATCAGTTGGTGCCGACACTGAATTTAGATCAGATTGACAGTGTTTGTGGCGATCTGGATTATATTGTTTCAGACATGCGTTCAGCAGAAACGCAAATGGTGATGAGCAATAATTTTGCTTTTGGGGGAATTAATACCTCCTTGATTTTTAAACATATCTAATTAGATAAGGGTAGAACGATGTTATTCAAAAATATTGGTGCAGTCGTTGCGTTGTCTTTCGGTGCAATCGCATCGGCTCAAGCGGCTGACAAAATGTATGATTTTAAATTTCAAGAAGCTGTAAACCGTGCTGTTGCAGATGGCGTGCTAGATGGCTCGGTAAAATTTTATTTGGCAGGCACCAAGTCGGGAGGCAAGGTGATTGAAAAGGGCTTAGTGACCAATAAAAAGACCAATGGTTTTGCCAAATCTGCGGAAACTTCATGTGATCATGTACTTCGTTCAGCATTGATTCAATTCCAAAATACTGCCAAAGCCAATGGTGCAAATGCTGTGACTAATCTGGTGAGTTTCTATAAGTCGAATGAAACACGTAGTACCACCACCTACCAATGCGCGAAAGGTACGGCACTCGCGGGTGTGGCGTTGAAAGGTGACTTGGTGAAGTTTTAATTTGTTTGGAGGCGTGAGATGAGTTTCCAAATAAGAACAATCTAATTCCAAGTTCATTGTATAGCAGCAGTATTAGGATGGATTCTTACAACGAGGGATGCTCTATTTTTAGACATCCCTCGTTGGCTCGATGTCTCAATTCAGCATTTTTGATTGTCGGAGTTAGTATTGGTAATTTGAGTAATATTCAGAAATGTATAAAAAAGCCCCCATCTTTCGATGAGGGCTTTTTTGAATTTGGAGCGGGAAACGAGACTCGAACTCGCGACCCCAACCTTGGCAAGGTTGTGCTCTACCAACTGAGCTATTCCCGCGTATTGAGCAGTTTTTATAAAAACTTACACTAAAAAATGGAGCGGGAAACGAGACTCGAACTCGCGACCCCAACCTTGGCAAGGTTGTGCTCTACCAACTGAGCTATTCCCGCGTATTGAGCAGTTTTTGCTAAAACTTACACTGAAAAAAATTTGGAGCGGGAAACGAGACTCGAACTCGCGACCCCAACCTTGGCAAGGTTGTGCTCTACCAACTGAGCTATTCCCGCATAGCGCTGTATGATACAGCAAGCAAGTTCAGGGTCAATAGCTTTATGAAAAAGCTGAGTTTAATTGCATAAAATAAAGCCAGTTTTAGACGATGCCTTGAGATTTTTTAACTTTTACTCGCGAAAAGTTGTGCCTCATGCTAGCTGAAAGAGTTTTACGCATTCAACATCCCGAAGGAACAGGTATACTTTGAACGAATCATCATTTTTGGAGACAGGTATGAGCTTGGAGCAGCAACTGATTGAACGCTTACAACAGCTTTCCCCATCATATTTAGAAGTCGTGAATGAATCTTCTGGTCATGGTGGCTATTTTCCGGGTAAAGAGTCACATTTTAAAGTAATCGTGGAGAGTGAGAGTTTTGAGGGATTGCGTTTAGTTCAGCGTCATCAAAAAATTTATGCGGTAGCAGGAGACTTACTCAGTCCAGGTAAAATTCATGCTTTGGCTATTCATGCCTTTCTACCTGAAGAATGGCAAGGACAAGACACTTCTAGTCCAAATTGCGCGCACGCCCCGAAAAGCTAAGCAGAGATTCAGTCATGGAAACACAATTATTGATTAAGATCGTGCATATGAGTGCGGTCAGCTTGGCATGTGTCGTGATTTTGGCGCGTGCCATGACGCTATTTAAAGGCGTCCAAGGCAATCAGCCCAATCCAGCAGGTCGAACAGCTTTTGTAGCCCTTCAGCACTTAAGCATGCTGGTGATTGTACTGACGGGGATTGCCCTTTTGGTCATGAAAAACTTTGATGTGCAAACATGGTTTTATGCCAAAGTGGTTTTATTTTTAGTGATGTTATCTTCTTTGTCGAAAGCTTATAAAAAAGAAGACAGCATTTTACTTACACAGCGCCGAGCGGGGTTATTCTTGGCGGTGGTTGCGATGATATCCATTTTAGGTTTAGTCATGATTAAACCAAACTTTGGCTAATTGTTAGACATAATCATCGGCACGGCGGTTGTTCTGCGCTACACTGCTATCTATAGCGGAAAAATAACAAGAGGGAGGGGATTTCATGCATACACGTGTGGTATTTAATCAAAAAGGTGGTGTAGGCAAATCCAGTATTGCAGTGAATTTGGCAGCAATTAGTGCACATCAAGGCTTAAAAACCTTATTGATTGATCTCGATCCGCAAGCGAATTCGAGTCAGTATGTGCTGGGCGATGACGCAACGTATTCGGCAGACAAACCAGCTTTAGAACCCAATATTGAAAACTATTTTGAAGAAGTGCTTGGAACGACTCAAAATAAAAGTCTATTGGGCAGTGCCATTGGTTCGATCCTCAAAGGACGAGCTAAAGGCTTAGAAAGTTATGTACACCAATCCCCTTTTAAAAATTTGGATGTGATTCCAGCCAGCCCAAGCCTCGGGGCATTGGCTTATGCTTTAGAGTCAAAACATAAAATTTATAAACTGCGTGATGCGTTACAACAGCTTGCTGGAAAATATGATCGTGTTTATATCGATACACCACCAGCCTTTAACTTCTTTACTTTGTCGGCACTGATTGCAGCCAATAAAGTCCTGATTCCGTTTGATTGTGATGTCTTTTCTAAACGTGCATTGCAAACTTTGATCGAAAATGTGCTCGAAACTCAAGACGATCATAATGATCATTTGGAAATTGAAGGCATTGTGGTGAATCAGTTCCAAGCGCAGGCCAAACTTCCGCGTGAAGTGGTGCAACAGCTGAAGGATGAAGGTCTTCCTGTACTAGAAAGTATGTTGCCCCCATCGGTGCTGATGAAAGAATCGCATCACAAAAATTTACCCTTAATTCATTTGGCACACGATCATAAATTGACGCAGGCCTATCAATCATTGTTCAATGAGATTGAGAATAATAAATTGCGAGATTCAGCATGAAAAAGATCACAATTGCTTTTTTAATGGGCAGTACGCTGTTATTGAGCGCCTGTGCCACAACGGTTAAACCGACTTATGTCTCTCCTACACAGTATCAAGCTTTGAACTGCCAACAGTTACAAGCAGAATATAATCGGATTCAGCAACATTTAGATGAAGGTGTACCTACTGCAAAACGTACGGGTGTTGGCGTGGGTCTAGGTCTGGGTGGTGGATGGAGTCATGGTGGCGGTTGGGGCTTTGGTCCAAGCGTTTCAGTCAATATGGGACAATCATCGAATACCAAAAAAACTGAAATTTCACGACTTTTGGGTCAGCAAGAGGCGATTGTACAGGCTGCAAAATTCAAAGGCTGTGCAATTACCGTGCAAAATAAGACGAATTAATGCCGCATTTATTCATTCTGCTGAAGGGTTCAACCTTTCAGCAGTCATTAAAATCTTAGCAAAATGTTTCGAAAATAATCTCAATAAAACAATGGACTATCGTTTTACCATGCACTTTTCTACCTCATGGGTTCTGTGTTTTTTTCGGCTTTGACTTGAGGAAACAGCTCTTTTTCGGCTAAATTGCGCATCTTTAATGCTGTTGTTGGATGTCTATGATTGAGAGTTGGCTGTTTGTATTGGCAATGATTGCTGTCTTGATGATTCCGGGACCAACCAATGCTTTACTCGCAAGCTCTGCACATCAGCAAGGTCTGGCGAAGACCAGCTTACTTGTACCCGCAGAACTGTTTGGGTATTTCTATGCCATCAATTTATGGGCACTCCTGATTCATCTTAGTACACCGACTTGGCCTTATCTGATAGATCTTTTACATGCACTCAGTGCAGTCTATGTGTTCTGGCTGGCTTTTCATTTGTGGAAAAGCTCGCACTTAGAAAAACATAATCAACGTTTTACCTCGATTCGACCGAAACAATTGTTTTTTTCTACTTTGAAAAATCCGAAAGCGGTCTTATTTGCTGCGGGTATTTTTCCCTATGAAGCTTGGGATAATCCCACCAATTTCTTTTTGGTGTTTGCGGTGTTTAGTCTGGTGTTATTGCCAACGGCACTGTTCTGGATGTCTTTTGGCCGTGCCATTTTATCGGGTGAGTCCAAACAAATAAAAGCCGATCTCTTATATAAAGGATCGGCCATGTTGTTGGTGGTGTGTATGTTTCCCGTGATTCTACGTTTTTTTGCTTAAGCTTCAGTGGTTGATTTTTTCTTTAATTTGGCACGAATAAAACCAATGATTCCCGGCAAGACGCTAATAATAATAATGCCGAAAATCAGATGCGTGAAATTGTCTTTGACCACAGGCACATTACCAAAAATATAGCCTAAAGTAATGAATGAACCAATCCAGCAGAATGCGCCAATTAGGTTATAAGACAGGAAAAATTTGTAATCCATTTTTCCTGCACCTGCTACAAAAGGTGCAAAAGTCCGCGCAAAAGGGATAAAACGCGCAAAAATAATAGTTTTACCACCATGTTTTTCAAATAATTTTTGTGTATTAATCAGGTGTTGTTTATTGATGAAACGGGACTCGATTTCAAAAACACGCGGTCCAATATAACGGCCAATGTGATAATTCAGCGTATCGCCCAGTACGGCTGCGACAAAAAGTAAAACACCAAGAGTCCATGGATTCATTGCACCAGTGGATGCTGCTAAGGCACCTGCGGCAAACAATAAACTGTCGCCGGGTAGGAACGGCATGACCACCAAACCTGTTTCCACAAAGATGATGAGAAACAAAATTGCATAAATCCAAACCCCATAGTTGGTGATAAACTCAAGCAGATGGTCATCGACATGTAATATAAAATCAATCAGTTCCATGGGGCACAAATAAGCAAAAGAGTGCGGAAATCCTAGCAGTCTCGTTATCAGAAGTCAGTATTAAAACGTAAATAAATTTAGCTATTGGTGTTCTTATTTTGAAACGATGCGTGATGAAAATGGATATTTATTCTAAAAATAGAGAAGATTAAGATAGCTACAACTTCAAATAAAACGTATTTAAAGGTGTAAAAATGTTTAATCCAAATGTTGTGGTCAAAAATATTGTCAATCAACCCAATACCGATGCAGTTTTAGCTTTAATTGCCCGTGTACTTATGGCTTATATTTTCCTTATTGCAGGCTGGGGAAAAATTTCAGCTTATAGCGCAACTGTAGGGTATATGGAGTCTATGGGTGTTCCCGGAGCGCTATTACCTTTAACCATTTTAGTTGAGTTTGGTGGTGGCTTAGCGCTGTTATTTGGTTTTCAAGCCCGTTTTGCTGCGTTTGGTTTAGGTCTATTTAGTATGATTACCGCGTTTATTTTTCACGATGGCGCGCAAGACAGCATTAACTTTATGAAAAACTTTGCCATGGCGGGTGGTTTATTTTTTCTAATGCTGCATGGTGCTGGAAAAATGAGTCTAGATCATCTGATTGAAAAATAATTCAAAATGAAAAGCAGCATTCATGACGCTGCTTTTTCTATTTACAAAAAAGTACGGTGTAGATGTCTTTTTTTTGTTTTGATCAAGATCAATAAAACATGAGGAAAATAAGATGAAAAATCTTTTTAAAATAGGGTTATGTATTACAAGTCTAAGTCTTGCCGCTGGGGCATGGGCTAAGGATGACCATATCATTTTACAAGAAGCTGCAAAGAACCATGTCTCTGTGTCAGCCATTGCAAAGCTCAAAGATGAAACGGCGGTCACTTTAAAAGGGACACTGCTGAAACATCTCAATGAAGACCACTACGAGTTCAGCGATGGTACAGGGGTTATTTTGCTGGATATTGATGACGATTTATGGAAAGCATCCAATATTAAAGCAGGCGATAAAGTGCAGGTTGTGGGTGAGGTGGATACACATCGTTATAAACCAACCGATATTGAAGTCGTTAAAATAGAAAAAGTTTTGAAATAAACATCAGGCACGCGAAAGCGTGCTTTTTGATATAAAAACCATTGGGTTTTAAGTGTTGTATAAAGCTTGTCCGAATTATGTGCGTTATGCGCGGAAAAATGCTAGAATACGGCGCTTATATTCGTTTGCCTTTCATAGTTGTTTGTCATGACTACCAATACTCAAATTACTGAAGATCGTATCCTTATTTTGGATTTCGGTTCTCAATATAGCCAGCTTATTGCACGCCGCGTACGTGAAGCTGGCGTATATTCTGAAATGTATGCCTATGACATGTCTGAAGAAGACATTCGTGCATTTAATCCAAACGGTATCATCTTATCAGGTGGTCCTGAGAGCGTACACGAAGAAGGCAGCCCACGTGCGCCAGAAGTTGTGTTCAACTTAGGTGTACCAGTTTTGGGTATTTGCTATGGCTTACAAACCATGTCTGCACAGCTTGGCGGTAAAGTTGAGCCGGGTACTGTACATGAGTTCGGTTATGCCGAAGTAAACATCCAAGTTCGTGACAAGTTGATTGGTGATCTTGAAGACACCAAAGACCAACTTAAAGTCTGGATGAGCCATGGTGACAAAGTGACAGCGATTCCTGAAGGTTTCCAAATCACTGCAAGCACACCAAGCTGTCCAGTTGCGATGGTTTCTGATGAAACGCGTCGTTTTTACGGGATTCAGTTCCACCCAGAAGTAACGCACACTGCAAAAGGTGCAGAGTTATTATCGAACTTTGTACACAGCATTTGTGGCTGTCGTAGCCTGTGGAACTCTGAAAACATCATTGACCTACGCGTTGAACAATTACGTCAACAAATTGGCGATCAAAAAGTTCTTCTTGGTCTGTCGGGTGGTGTTGATTCATCAGTAGTTGCTGCGCTTTTACACCGTGCGATTGGCGATCAATTGACTTGTGTATTCGTTGATAATGGCCTACTTCGTTTGAATGAAGGCGAGCAAGTGATGGACATGTTTGCGAAAAACATGGGTATCCGAGTGATTCGTGCTGATGCTGAAGAGCGTTTCTTGACTGCACTTGCAGGTGAAGTTGATCCTGAGAAAAAACGTAAAATCATTGGTCGTGAATTCATTGAAGTTTTTGCTGAAGAAGCGCGTAAGCTTGATGGCGTAAACTTCCTTGCTCAAGGGACGATTTACCCAGACGTGATCGAATCTGCTGCAACCAAAAATGGTAAAGCGCATGTGATTAAATCTCACCACAATGTGGGCGGTTTACCAGATGACTTAGCTTTTGAATTGGTTGAGCCAATCCGTGATTTGTTTAAAGATGAAGTGCGTCGTTTAGGCACAACTTTAGGTTTACCGTTTGAAATGTTATATCGTCATCCATTCCCAGGTCCAGGTTTGGGCGTGCGTATTTTGGGTGAAGTGAAGAAAGAATATGCAGACATTTTACGTCTTGCAGATGATATCTTTATGCAAGAGCTTCGTGCTAGCGGTTGGTATGATAAAACTGCACAAGCCTTTGCTGTATTCCAACCGGTGAAATCTGTTGGCGTCGTCGGTGATGGTCGTCGTTATGCATGGGTGATTGCACTTCGTGCTGTTGAAACGGTTGACTTCATGACAGCGCGTTTCGCACATCTTCCTTATGATCTTGTAGATAAAATCTCTACACGCATCATGAATGAAATTAAAGATGTTTCTCGTGTGGTCTACGATGTGTCGTCTAAGCCACCAGCAACGATTGAATGGGAGTAAAACTGGGCTTTCATGAAGCAATGCTTCATGCCAGTTTTACGCCAAAGGCTGCGTCTGCGGCAGAAAGGCTTTCAAGAAGCGAAGCTTCTTGCCTAAATTGCGCCAAGAGCTATGCTCGCGGCAGTTGACGAAAATTACTTTTTGAAAAAGGACGCTTAGGCGTCCTTTTTTATGGTGTTTGATTATTGGGATGAAGTGAGTCATTCGGGATCGTAATGTCTATACTTTCTAATAATGCATTGTATTGAGCTATATCTTCTTGTTGAAATTTACTAATAATAGCTTTAGCTGATTTTTGCATTTCAGGTTGTTCAGAAATGGTTTCACCACGTTCAAGTACACCTGTCATATGAGAATATTCATTATGAATTCTATCTGTCAAAGTCTTGTGAATTTGCTCTCCCCAAAAAGTCTTAAGTTGGGCATCTAGTTGGTACGTAGGAGATGGAAACTTATAAAAAGTATAAATTTCTAAAAATTTTCGTGCATTATTCCCAAAATTGTAGAAAAGATGGAAATTTGAATCATCAATCTGATTTACTGTTGCGCACTTATAAATTTGGTCAAATAAGAAATTGAATTCGGTTAAAAACTTACTTAAATAAAGAGGCATTTGTCGAATAGTTGAAAAGTTATCGTGTCGTTGAATTAAGAAATAACCTGCTTTTCTTTTTTGTTCTCCAACTTGTCCAATAGAATTGTCGGTTTCAACACCTTTAATACGACGTAAATATTTTAAAAACTCTATATTATGAGTGGAAATAAAAAGCTGTAAAAATTTCTGATCTTTGCATATTTTTTCTTCAATTAAGGAGTATATAAAGAAAATATGGTTACTATCTAAACTGCTAATAGGATCATCAATCCAAATAATAGGTTTTTTATCTTGTTCCAAATCATCTTGAATTTTAGCTAGGAAATAGCAAAATGAAATTAAGCTTTGCTCACCTTCACTCAAATTATGGGCTTTTATTCCATTACGTTGGATTTCAAATTTAATCTCTTTTCCATTTGTTGTATTGGCTTCGATTGGTTCTAGGCTTAAGGCTTGATGTCCGAAATCATGATTTAGAATATTCTTAATGCGTCGACAAGCTTCACCCTCAGATTTTAATTTGTCTTCTTCACTTTTTATTTCAGTAGTAATTGTAGTTTTTCGAGTTTGTAGTGTTGCAAGTTCAATTTCTAATGGAGCAATGGCTTCAAAAGCTAGGTCTATATCTGAAGTTAACTGAGTGTAGTTAATAGATTGTAAGAAGAGATAAATATGATCTAAACGTAATGCATTTTTAGCTTCGTTTTGCAAAGAATAAAGTTGATCATTTTTCTGAATGCATTCAGTTCGAATCTGAGAAATTCTTTCAAGGATAGTTTTGATTTCTGTAGAATGATCTTGAGGATGTTCGATTGATAACTCTGAAAATAGTTTTTTATCTTTATCCTCAAGTGATTTTTTTAGCAGTTCGATAGATGATTTCTGCTTGGCAAAAGCATTTTGCAGATTGGTTTGTAGTTGAGAAAGTTCAGGATGGTACTGTTGGTAATAGTTCGTCATATCAAAGCTGATATTTAATGGACTATTACTTAGTAACTTATCTAAATATTGTATTCCTTTGGAAATTCTATCGCGGAGCTTATCTGTTTCTTCATCAAAATGATTGGCTAATTCTTTGCGTCTTTGATCGCTAATTTCATTATTACAGAATGCACAAGTAGTACGATCATTATGTAGGGGATGTCCTATTTGCGCCCATGAATTTAGAGAGGGATTATTTTTTAGTTCATCAATTTTCTCTGAGCTACCAACAACTGATTTTAGTATGTCATTCGTAGAAGTGATGAGAGATGAGAAATTTAAAGTATAAGGTGAGAGCTCAGGGGGAGCAGATAGCTTACGTTGTCGAACAGTATTTTCAAATAATTCTATTTGCGTCAGGTTTAGTTGTTGATAGTTATTGTGTAGTACTTCAAAAATATCTGCTTCTAAACTTCTTTTGTCATAGCGAATATTCCCAAAACGTTCATGTTGATTCTTAATTGAATCAGAGTTTCGAGTTGCTTTATCTGATAATTTTTTGTCTAAGTCACGTACTTTATTTTGATGATTGGTTTTGGCATTTTGAACTTCATTAGCTTTATTGTGAATATCAAGATATAGGGCTGATTTACAGATTTCTTCATTAGAGCCTAGTTCATTTTTTAACTGTTGAATACGATCTAGAACTTGCTGATTTTCACCGCCCAAAGTTACTGAGAATGATTCAATATTTGCATTCTCATCATGAATAAATTTCATGTTTTCTCTAATGAAATCAGAGTTATATACGTGAATTGGGTGAGCAAATGCCGATAGATTATTCTGAGAAATGATAGAACTATCTGAAAGCTCAATGCTAAAATTTGGATTTTCGTATTTGGGTGAAAGTGTTTTAGTTTCTAACGCTCGGATAATTTTAGAAAGGCTAGTTTTTCCAGAGTAGTTTCGACCATAAAAAATATTGATATCTTTAAAGTCATAAGTTTGATTCTGTTGAGCCGGATTGGAGGATAGATGAGTATTCCAATCAAAGTTTTGAAAAATCCCAAAATTATCAATTTTTGCAATGCTCTTGATTTTCACTTAATTTTCAGCCTATTTTTATTGAATAATAAAGTTTTTATTGCTTGGTAAATAATATCTAAATTTTTTCAGAATTGAATGCTATTCAATCAAATTCTATAATTTTTTATCAGTTCTAGTTTTTTTGAGTGGTTTATACATTTACAGAGCTTTGAGCAGATGCGTATGAACTCCTAAGACATATAGGGAGAAAGATGTAACAATATTTTTACATCCACTCATTGCCTTGTAGTTAGGTTTTGAAAACACAAGATATTGTCCCAAGTTTAAGAATCAGCATTCTATTTTTAGGGATGTGCAGTTGGGAATCTGCTTGTTATGATCTAGGACATATGGATCTGTAATGAGTAAGCACATGACGAATAATAACTATACTGAACTTTCACATTCGGATGACTGTGAAAAATACGTAAATCAATTCATTCAAGAGTTTCCACTGAGAAGTGCTGAAATCGGCCAAGGGACGGTCATCAAACGCGCGCTGCCAAGTCGCCATAAACGAATGATTGGTGCATGGTGTTTCTTAGATCACGCAGGCCCTGTAACCTTCCCACAAGGGGATGGTTTAGATGTTGGCCCACATCCGCATATCGGTTTGCAAACCTTTACATGGATGATTGAAGGTACCATGATGCATACCGACAGTTTGGGCAGCAAACAGTTGATTCGTCCAAAACAGGTCAACCTAATGACCGCAGGACATGGAATTTCTCATACAGAAGTCGCACCAGATACAGAAACTAAAATGCATGCGGCACAATTGTGGATTGCATTGCCTGATGCACAAATTGCTGTTGAACCCCGTTTCGATCACTATCCAGAACTGCCAGTGGTGGAAAAAGATGGGGTGGAGTTTACTGTTTTGGTCGGAGAGTTTTTAAATACTACCTCACCTGTGAGTGTTTATACCGAGCTGTTAGGAGTGGACTTAAGCGCAACAGAAAGCACCAAAACCCGTTTAACACTCAATCCAAACTTTGAATATGGCTTTATGGCTTTAGAAGGAACGGCCACGGTCAATGGGCACGAACTGACAGAAGACAATATGGTGGTACTCGAGCAGGGTGTAAGTGCGATTGAAATTGAAATCCATGCTGGCAGCCGCTTGTTACTGTTAGGTGGTGAACCCTTTGAAAGTCCAATTCTACTGTGGTGGAACTTTGTTGGTCGTACTCAAGAAGAATTGAAAATTGCGCGTGATCAGTGGATTGCACAAGATGAACGTTTTGGTTCCATTCCTGACTATGAAGGTCCGCGCTTGGAAGCACCAGCATTTCCAGACCAAATGCGCGCTTCAAAATAAAGGGAATACTGCGAAAAATCGTTCAACAACAGAATAGGTGGGCAGTTTCAATACTTGAAACCTATTCAAAATAATATCAATGAAAAATAGGATAATAAAAATATGGCAATAATTGCGAATGCGGAAGTCAAAACATGCGTTGAAGCATGGTCTGGTGAAGTGAGTAGTGGGCGACATCAATTCATTACCGATAAACCAGCGTCTTTTGGCGGTCAGGACAAAGGCCCAGCACCTTATGACTTTATTTGTACAGGTTTGATTTCCTGCACCATGATTACCCTACGGATGTATGCGCAGCACAAAGGTATCGAGTGGGGGGCTTTTAGTGTGGAAGCAGATTTTAATGCCAATAAAGAAGGCCGAGAATGGATTAGTCGTCGTTTGTCGTTTGAGCAAACATTGACAGAAGAAGCACGCCAAAAAATCTTGGATATCTGTCAAAAAACACCAGTCACTAAAACTTTATTACGTTCCGTCGAGATTGAAACCTCAATTGTTTAACTCGTTTGACGGTTTTTTATAGGCGGTAAAGGATTTTGTGCGACTGGATATTCATGTGTATCGACAGGTGCAAAATCCAAATTTTAGCGTAAAGTGAGTGCTAGATTTCAATTAAAACAAAAGGTAAAACAATGATCACCCTGCACCATTTGGAACATTCACGCTCTTTACGCATTTTATGGGCTTTGGAAGAGTTAGGGTTGGAGTATGAGGTGAAGTTTTATAAACGCCTACCGACCTATGCTGCGCCACCTGAGTTAAAAAACATTCATCCCTTAGGTAAAGCCCCCGTTTTGACCGATGGTGATTTGGTCATAGCAGAATCTGCAGTGATTTTGGAATACCTGCAAGCTACCTACGATACGGAGCACAAGTTTAAACCGCAAAATCCAAAGGACTTAATGCAATACAACTACTGGATGCATTATGCCGAAGGCTCGTTGATGCCATATTTGGTTATGACCTTGGTGATGAGTAATGTACCCAAGCATGTTCCATTTCTAATTAAACCGTTTGCCAATAAAATTTGTGATGGGGTGAAAGGCGGTTTTATTAATCCACGCTTGAAAGAGCACAGTGCATATTTGGAAAATTATTTATCTCAACACGACTATTTTGCAGGTGATTTTTCCTTTGCCGATATTCAAATGAGCTTTCCTGTGGTGGCGATGCAAGAGCGGGTAAAAGCCCATAATCCTCAAATGGTTGCTTATGCACAGCGTATTCAGCAGCGCCCAGCCTTTAAAAAAGCCAAAGAGCTCAGTGGGTTCTAGTGGGTGGTGATGATTTGAACCTGATTTTTTTGCCCGGTGCATCGGGAAATACGACATTCTGGCAACCTGTTATCCAACGCCTACAGGACGATTCAAGCATGGTCGTCGCTTATCCGAGCTTTGGTGACTATCCTGATGATGTGGATGTGCAGAATTTTGAGGACTTACAAGACGATGTATTGAATCAAATTCAACAGCCTTCTGTGGTCGTTGCACAATCGATGGGTGGCATTTTTGCAGTACAAGCTGCCCTAAAAAAACCTGAGCAGGTGCAGGCTTTGGTACTTGTGGCAACCTCAGGCGGTATTGATTTAAGTTCTTTTCAGGTGGCGGACTGGAGAGAGGATTATCAACAGAGCTTTACGGTTCCAGATTGGTTTGTTCAGCATCAGTCTGATTTGACGGATAGTCTGGAGCGTATCCAGTGTCCAGTTTTGTTGATTTGGGGCGATGTAGATCCGATTAGCCCTGTTGCAGTGGGGCAGTTCTTACACCGTCAAATACCACATGCTGAATTGCACATCGTGTCACAGGGTCAACATGATTTGGCTTATGTGCATGCGGAACATGTTACGCAATTGATTCAAAATTTTCTTGCCAAACTCAGAGTATAAAAAAGGATGCCGAGGCATCCTTTTATTTTTAGCGTTTGACCACAATTGAGTCAATGCCACTATGTTGTAGGGTTTGTTGCGCAATCACTGCAGCTTCTTGTGAGTCATATGGCCCTGAAATCACGCGATACCATGTTTGGCCGCCTTCAACGGTTTTGACGACATCGGCAGAGAGACCATTTAAGATAATTTCTGCACGACGTGCATCGGCACTGTCTGGGTCAGGATAACTACGCACTTGTAATATAAAACTTGGCGCTTGCGGTGTTGGTGCTGCTTCGGTTAAACCTGGTTCAGCAGGGGTGCTTTCTTCGGCAGCAGGTGCTTCAACAATCACCACGGTGCTTGGATTATCTTTGGTTTCAGGAATGGCTTGATCAGGAATTGGCGTCACTTGCTGCTGTGGCAGTAAGTCGTAGAAACGGTAGTCTTTATTGGTTTCTTCTTGATAATGTTCCGAAGTGATTTGACCTTTCGGCTTCACTGGTGCCCAAGGCTTCCACAGTAACAGTGCTACAGCAAAACAGAGCACGATTAAAATGACCACAAGTGTACCGAGCCAAGCTGGAATCAGTGGCTTTTTGGGTTTGTTCGGTCTTTCAGATACACCGCGCTGCGTTTTTCCAAACACGTGGAAACCTCTTTTCTTCTAATCAATATGAGGGACTGGCCCATTCTTTTCTTTATTTTAGTACTTGGCCTCAAGGAATTAAAAGAGGCGTCATCGTAAAATAAAGAATCGCTTTGCAAAATTCAAGTTTCACAAAGCGAGCAATACATTAGGGTTTATATGGCTACTTCGGGCAAAGCCCTTCATCTTGCGATGATGTGCAAAGCGTTGCTTTTTACATCGTTACCTCAAGCAGCCATGTGTGAAGCTTTGCTTCACTTATTACATGGCTTCAGGTGCAGACACACCTAGTAACTCTAAACCATTACGCAAAACTTGTTGTACGTTTATTGAAAGTAATAAACGGGCTTGCGAAAGGGCAATATTTTGTTCGTCGATAATTCTTGTATTATCCAAGTTATACCAACCATGGAATAAGGCCGCGAGCTCTTTCAAATAGTTACCCACTTGGTGTGGTTCATAGCTATTTGCAGCACGAAGCACAATTTCTGGATAGGCTGCAAGTTTGGCAAGAATTTCAGTTTCAGCGTCAAGAATTAATAAGGTCGCATCGTAATCAGCTGCTTTGCTACGATCAAAACTAATACCTTTTTCAGGTGCTTTCACATCGACCATACGATTGACACGTGCATGCGCATATTGGATGTAGTACACCGCATTGTCTTTGCTTTGTGAAACTGCAAGGTCTAAGTCAAAGTCAATGTGTTGCTCAGACTTACGCATCACGTAGTAGAAACGTGCAGCATCGTTGCCCACTTCTTTACGCAGGTCACGTAAAGTCACGAACTGACCAGAACGAGATGACATTTGTACCATCTCACCACCACGCCATAGGCTGACGAACTGAACCAATAGAACGGTGAGTTTTTTCGAGTCATAACCCAAGGCATCAATCGCGGCTTTGACCCGTGAAATATAACCATGGTGGTCTGAGCCCCAGATATCAATGATATCGGTATAGCCACGTTGTAATTTGTTCAGGTGATAAGCAATGTCAGAAGCAAAATAAGTGGTTTGTCCATTACGACGCTTCACAACACGGTCTTTTTCATCGCCAAATTCAGTCGATTTGAACCAAATGTTGCCGTCTTTTTCGTATAAGAAACCACGTTGTTCTAAAGTTTCTAAAGCTTCATCAATTTTGTCTGTCAATGAGGCTTCGCTGAACCATTGGTTAAAGGTTACACCAAACTCGCCCAAGTCATCTTTGATGTCATCTAAGATCGCATTCAGCGCTGCTTGGTGGAATACGCGGTAAGCTTCACCGATTAAGCTTTGTGAATTATGGATTAAACCATCAATGTGCTTTTCTTTATCGCCTGAAAGGACAACTTTATTGCCTTCGGCATCGAGTTCTTCTGCATATTGTACATCTTCAGGAACATCTTTATAGACGTCTGCTACAGGGCGGACGTAGGCATCGCCATCAGCATCGATAATGCTTTGCGCGATTTCTTTAACGTAATCGCCTTGATAAGCATTTTTAGGGAAAACCAGTTCTTGGCCTGTTAATTCGAGGTAGCGTAAATAGGTAGATGTTGCAAGGATGTCCATTTGACGGCCTGCATCATTCACATAATATTCACGGTCTACTGTTGCACCTGTTGCTTCAAGCAACGTTGCAACCGTCATCCCATAGGCAGCGCCACGACCATGACCAACGTGCAAGCTCGATGTTGGGTTGGCAGAAACGAATTCCACTTGGATTTTTTTCGCAGCATTGGCTTGAGTACGACCAAATTGCTTGCCTTGCGCTTGAATTTGATCAAGTACAGCAAAACGTTGGTCAGCATTTAAAAAGAAGTTAATAAAGCCTGGCCCTGCGATTTCTGCTTTGCTGATGTCCGCCACTTCAGGCAGCGCAGCAAGAATTTTTTCGGCTAAATCACGAGGCTTCATACCCGCAGCTTTAGAGGCAATCATCGCGATATTGGACGCGAAATCCCCGTGGCTTCGGTCTTTGGTACGCGTCAAAGTACTGCTGTTGTTCCAGTCTGCTGGAAGGATACCTTCAGCTTGAAGGTTTTGTACTGCGTGCTCGAGAGCTGCTTGGATTGCCGTGTTCATATTCAGTCGAAAATTTGATGTCGCAGAAAAACGCTAAATATAGCAAATTTCCACGTCTTTAGGTGAATCCATTTTCATAGAATAAAAAATGTTCGAAAACTGCTAACGATTGCGCTGCAATAAACATGAAAAGCGCAGTATGATGAAAACCAAAACGCATACTTTTAAGGATAAAACGTGTCTGAACAGCGGCCTATGATCATTGGGAATATTCCCAAGTTACCAGCAAAATACGCCATGTTTATTTTGCCGTTTTTTATCTCATTTTTTATGAGTGGCATTATCTCGATGATCAATCTTTGGCGCAATTTGGGCTGGGTGGACAATTTCCTACAGGTTTGGCTGTCCGCATGGATGATGTCTTGGGTGGTGGCCTATCCTGTAGTGCTCATTGTACTGCCGATTGTGCGCCGTTTGACTGGTGTATTTGTCGATATGTCACATTTGAACCCACCCAAATAACCTCCATTTTAGCTATTTTCACGGCATGAGACAGGTTTGCTTAGGAGTTCCGCATTTTGGTTTTGAAAACGATACAGTTTGCTGGCATGAAAGAGCTTAATTACTTTGGCACTGGCAAGCTGTTGTTGAAAAAGACTCAGGCTCTGGCGTTGAAATGGATCAAAGGGATTGCCATAGTTTTTGTTGTCGAGTAAAAACTGAATCTGTCCTGCTTCTTTATCATAGCCATATAAGATACGTTTGCCTTGCGCATCTTGAAGCTCAAATGTAGGCGGATGACTGCTGATTTTACAATTCAGACGTAGTGAGAGCACAAAGCCTTCGGTCGATTTGTTTTGTAGCTGATAAATTCCTTGTTTTTCATTCTCCAAATAGACCCATTGGTTCAAGGGTAAATTTGCACTGAGTTGCTCATATTGCTCGATGGTAGCTTTACTGATATCGACAATGCCTTTGGGATCGATTTCAGGCAGTTTTTCGTTATGACCAAATAGTCCTGTAATTTTATCACTCACTGTAGTTTGTGCCGTAGAAATGGATTGGCATGCTGTCATTTGTGTGAGGTAAAGAAACGTAAGGCTCAACAACATCAATTTTTTGATGATCATTTTTAATATAAAGAAGAAATAAAAGCGCTAGCTTAGCTTGAGCTTTATACAAGTTCAAATTTTATCCATGCGCTATTTGACCGAAAGGCTGTCGTAAAGTCATTTTTGCGTTGAGTCGGTTTGATTTTTATTTTCAGACTAAATCGCTTTGATAATTGCATCACGCTTATAAATATCAAAAGACGAGCAAATGGCGCTAAGCTAGTAGCCGAATTAGATGCATAGATTCTCCCCATAGGTTCATCTAAATCTATGTATAACGAGATAGGTAATGACGACAGAATATTTAAAGACAAAACAACCCTTATACATCCCTTATGCGGGCAATACCTTACTTGAGTTGCCGCTGTTAAATAAAGGATCGGCATTTACGGAAGAAGAGCGCACTCGCTTCAACTTGCATGGTTTAATTCCGCATGTTGAAGAAAGTATTGAAGAACAAAGTCAGCGTTCTTATCAACAGTACTGTGCTTTTAATGATGCGATCAATAAGCACATTTATTTGCGTAACATTCAAGACACCAACGAAACCTTGTTCTATCACCTCATTGAAAACCATTTAAGTGAGATGATGCCGATCATCTATACTCCAACGGTGGGTGAGGCTTGTCAGCGTTTCTCGGATATCTATCGTCGCCATCGTGGCACATTTATTTCTTATCCAGACCGTGCGCATATTGATGACATCTTGCATAACATCAACAAGAAAAATGTCAAAGTCATTGTGATTACCGACGGCGAGCGTATTTTAGGCTTGGGTGACCAAGGCATTGGTGGTATGGGTATTCCGATTGGAAAATTGTCGCTATATACCGCGTGTGGTGGTATTAGCCCAGCTTACACTTTACCAATTACCCTCGATGTCGGCACTAATAATCAGCAGTTACTGAATGACCCAATTTATATGGGTTGGAATCAACCGCGTATCAGTGGTGATGAGTACTATGCTTTTGTTGATGAAGTGATTGCCGCGATCAAGCGTCGTTGGCCGAAAGCCTTAATTCAATTTGAAGATTTTGCGCAAAATAATGCAATGCCGTTATTGAATAAGTACCGTGATGAAATCTGTTGTTTTAATGATGATATTCAAGGTACCGCAGCCGTTTCTGTGGGTAGTTTGATCGCTGCATCACGTGCGGCAGGTAAACAGCTCAAAGATCAAACCGTTGCCTTCTTAGGTGCGGGTTCAGCAGGTTGTGGGATTGCTGAGCAAATTGTTGCGCAGATGAAAGTTGAAGGTTTAACTGATGCCGAAGCGCGTGCACGCGTGTATATGGTCGACCGTTTTGGTTTAATCACTGAAAATCAGCCGAATCTACTCGATTTCCAACGTAAATTGGCACAAAAACCAGACGTGATAGCGCAATGGGGCAATGCTGAAGAGGTGATTTCACTGCTCGATGTCGTGAAAAATGCCAAACCTACCGTGTTGATTGGGGTATCGGGTCAGCCGGGCTTATTCACTGAAGAAGTGATTCGTACTTTGGCTTCGAACTGTGATCGTCCGATTGTATTGCCACTGTCTAATCCAACGTCGCGTGTTGAAGCAGTGCCAGCAGATATTATTCACTGGACGGATGGCAAGGCTTTGATTGCGACAGGCAGTCCTTTTGCTCCTGTCAACTATCAAGGCAAAATTTATAATATTTCGCAGTGCAATAACTCGTATATCTTCCCAGGCATCGGGTTAGGTGTGATTGCGGCCAATGCAACCCGTGTGACCGATTCGATGTTAATTGCATCGAGTAATGCTTTGGCAGATTGCTCACCGATGTTGACCAACCCTACAGCAGATTTATTGCCTGAGATTGATGAAATTCAGAAAGTCTCTAAGCTGATAGCCTTCAAAGTGGCCAAAGCAGCAATGGATGCAGGTGTAGCCCCGATTATTAGTGATGAGCAATTGCAACACGCGATTGAGAAAAACTTCTGGAAGCCAGAGTATCGTCACTATAAACGTGTCGCTTTCTAAAGCTGAAATGAGATCGAACAAAAAGGAGCATGATGCTCCTTTTTGTTTTTGAGAGCTACGTCTTCATTAACATTATTTTACTAGATTAAAAAAAAGACATTTTGTACACTCCGCGCACAAGTATAAAAACCAATAACTTAACAATGATCATGTTCAATTCTATTTATAAAATGCTGGAATCCTTTGGGTTTGGCTCGCAAAAACGTGCTGTGCATATTCATTTTTCTAATCTGGCCTTGAACACACAGGTGTTTATTCAGCGCATTGAGGGCGAGCACCGAATCAATCAAGGCTTAAAAGCTGAAATTCTATGTCTATCGACCAATGCTTATTTGCCTTTAAAACAGTTCATTGGTGGGCGAGTCGCGGTTGATCAGGTCACGGATGTGGGACAGCTTTCTCGTCTGACGGGGGTGATTACCAGTGCCAGTCAGGGGCAAAGCGATGGCGCGTTAACTGTTTATAAACTGACGATTGAAGATGCAACAGCGCTGTGGCATAAGCGCAGAAACAGTCGTGTGTTTATGAGCAAAAGTGTTCGTGAAATCACTGAAACTCTGTTTAGCGAATGGCAAAGTCACAGCACGTTATTTGCAGCCAGCTTAAGCCTGAACTTAGAGGGTTTGAGCCGTGATTATGATGTACGACCCTTTGTCATGCAGTCTAATGAAACCGACGCTGAATTTCTCACTCGACTATGGCGGAGTGAAGGGATTAATTGGTTGATTGATGAACAAGCTCCGATGGTGCTCAGTTCGTCGGAACCGATTCAGGCACAGCAACTTCGTTTGGTGGATGATAATCAAGCTTTTACAGCACTGGGTCGTCGTACGATTCGTTTCCACCGCAGCCATGCCACTGAGCCTTTTGATAGCATCACCAGTTTTATTGCTGAACGTCACTTACAATCCACCACGGTACAGACGCAGCGTTGGCAAGCGCAACATTTAGCTCAAGATCAGAGTCAGGCTGTATTGAGTGCGCATCAGCACAGTGATCAACAAGACAATGAAAGTTTGGGTTTGGAACAAGTCTGGTGTGTCAGTCCAGCATGGGCAGGTGATTTACAGGGTGAGGATCAGGTCACACCTGCCAATAGCAGTCAACTAGATCGTCTCAACCAACAACTGAACCAATATCACGAGCTTCAGGCCAAATATTTCACAGCAAAAAGTAGCGTTCGAGATGCACAAGTGGGTTATTGGTTTGAAATGGTGGATCATCCTGAAATAGACCAGCATGTGTCCGTAGAGCGTGAATTTCTCATTTTAGGCAAAGTCTTTTATAACCAAAATAATTTACCCAAAGAGTTGCTACAGCAAATCAATCTGTTACTAAAAGGAAGTCGCTGGCAAGGTCTGAGTGAGGAACGACAAGCCAATGAACTCTTTGTCGTACGCCGTGAGGTCAAAATTGTTCCTGAATATCAAGCGTGGATACACCGTCCAGCAGCTTATCCTTTACGCGCCAAAGTCGTCGGGCCTGAAGGGGAAGAAATTTATGTGGATGCATGGGGGCGGATTAAAGTTCGCTTTATGTTTACGCGTAGTGATGACCATGCTCATGATGGTGGTGCGGGTGCAAATGATAATGACACGGACTCGGCTTGGGTCGATGTATTGACCCCATGGGCGGGTGAAGGATATGGCGCACGTTTTCATCCGCGTGTCGGAGAAATTGTGGTCATCGACTTCTTTGAGGGGGATGTCGATCGACCTTTTGTGGTGGGACGTATTCATGAAGCGGAGCGCCACCAAACCATGTTTGATGTGAAAGGGACATTGCCTGCGACGAAAAAACTCAGCGGGATTCGTTCACAAGAAGTTGCAGGGCAAGGCTTTAACCAACTGCGTTTTGATGATACGACAGGGCAAATTAGTGTGCAGCTACACAGCAGTCATGGAGCGAGTCAGCTCAACCTTGGCAACCTGAGTCATCCAAAAGCAACTGAAAACAGTGATGGGCGTGGTGAGGGGTTTGAGCTAAGAACGGATCAATGGGGAGCCATGCGTGCAGGCAAAGGCCTCTTGATTAGTACCTATGCACAGGATCAAGCGGTTGCGGATCATTTGGCTGCATCAGAAGCCCAGTCCATCTTGCAGCAAGGTCATGACAGTATGCACATGTTGAGTACTCTGGCTGTTAAACAACAGACTGATGCATTGAATGTGGTTAATCGTCTGCCTAAATTGATTCAGTCTGTAGAGTTAAAAGGCGCCAATCAAGCACTCCAAGCAACTGTTGGTTTATTTAAAACCGCAGTTAGTCAGGATCCGATTTCGGCATTAAAAACATGTGGTGGTTTTATTGAGGATATTCAAAAATTTGGTCAAGACACAGACAATTTGATCAATGAATTTAAAGATTATTTTCGGGATGCAGAGGCTTCAATAGGCAATTTAAAAGCCTTTATCGATAACCTCGAAGAACATGGTTCAGATGCTTTGAAAAGTCAGTTGCAAGGTGTGAAAGAAAAATTGAATGCGGATCCATTCGCCGCTTTAAAAGATGTAGGCAAAGTGATTGCCAATGTTGATATGAAAGACTTTGACTTGACCAGTGCTTGCGGAAGCTTTAATAAAGGCAGCAAACTGAATGTTAATCCCATGCAGGCATTGGGCTCCATGCAAGGTTTTATGGAGACATACGCTCAAGAGGCAGAGCAAACGCAGGATACTCAGAATCAAGCTCAAGCGAAGATCTTTCGTCAGGCTTTAATGCTGTTGGCTTCCCCTAATGGTATTGCCTTAACAACGCCTGAAGATATTGTTTTACAAGCTACCCAAGACATCGCTGAAAGCGCACAGGGGTCCATTAACTTAAGTGCCCAGAAGAATATTATTGCGCATGCACAGGATAAGGTGAGCTTATTTGCTGCACAAAAAGGGCTAAAGGCATTTGCTGCAAAAGGAAAAGTTGAATTACAGGCACAAGATGATGCGATAGAGGCGATTGCGCGTAAGGTGATTAAGCTAATTTCAACTGAAGATAAAATAGAAATAACCAGTCCGAAAGAAATTGTGCTCACTGCTGGTGGTTCACAGCTCAAAATCAATGGGGATGGAATTTGTACGACAACAGGTGGAAAGTTTGAAAGTAAGGCGGGGCAGCATAGTTTTGTGGGTGGGGCCACAGTAAATGCTGAATTACCTAAAATGCCTGAGAGTGGAATGTATAGTATGAGATTTGATCTGAGCCAAATTTTTGATCCGAATATATTGAAAAATATGAAATATAAATTAATAAATCATTCTAAAAAAATTGAAGCTGAATATGAGTTTGAGCAGCAAAGCAGTGCACGTGTTTATAGTGACGCTGTTGATAATGTAGAACTCTCATTAGTACCAGGCGCATATTTGACAGAAATTAAAGACTTACCCCCTGAACAAGAGACAGAGTCTTTGGATGAAGATGAAGTTACAGGATGTGGTTGTGGAGAGGAGCATGAACATATACGTAATAATGCAAGGGAGGTTGAATAATGCTTAATAAAAAAAATATTGCTTGTTTAATTTTTGTTTTTATATCACTAAAAATTTATGCAGAAGATGATTTTAATGTTATTTCGCAATGTACTGATGAATATGAAACAAGTTGTGATTTAGTATTGATAAATGGTAGTGAAAAAAATATTTTCTTACGTAATATAAAATCACCAAGTATTAAAGAAATTGGTAAAGATGTTTTCCATGTGGTGAGTTCATGTGGTTCGCCTTGTGTAGGGAATTATTTTATTGGTAAGCATGCAAAAGATTATACTGAGGAGTTGATTAAGGTTGATTTTAAATCAAAATGCATTATAGAGAGTGATAGTAATGAAAAGAAAATATATGCAAAAAAAATATTTTCTAATACTAGAAAAATTTTAATAAATTTAAATGAAAAAAAATTTGATATTCTTCCATCAAAATTTAATTATTATAGTGATTTTAATGAGATGTCGTATTTTGATAAATTTGGTAATCTAAATTTGATTGCAAATGATTTTGGTGAGATTTTATTTAAAAAGAAAATAAAAAACCCATGTGGAAATTATGAAAAATGAGCTATTCAGAAGAGTTTATTAAATATGTTGGAACTGTAGCGGGTGAAGCAGGAGGATGTAGTGTAAATACCTGGAAAGCTGTTGCCCATTGTATAAAGAATAGAATAGGTTTTGCAGAGTGGGTCAATGCGAGAGATGTTAGTGATATTTTAAAAAAGAATTTTGATGCAATTACCGATAAAAATGGACCTTTTACAAAAGCTGTGACAGAAATGCGTTTAGGAAATATATCGGATCATACACAAGATATTATTGATGCGATATCTCCAATTTATCAAGGATTAGAAGAGGATATAACAAACGGAGTTGTTTTATATTTTAGTCCTAAAGCCCAAGCCGCTTTACATAGCAAAAACCCTAGTAAATATACTTCTTTAATCCCTGATTTTGCTAAAAGCTCTTTAACTGAAGAAGTGAAAATAAAAGGAACAGAAAATGATGATATGCAATGGTACAAATATAAAGGTACATCTCGTTTCTATGTTCAATTTGTGGATAGAAGTGCTAATGTCCTTGTTAAATCTAAAGTAAGTATTGGGTACAAAAAAACGAAAGAGGTTCCATCACTTACTAACTTAATAACCAATAATCAGGGTAAAATCAGATCATTTTTAGTAAAAGATGGTTGGGGGGCAAGATTTACTGTTGATGGTGTTCAACTTCTTGATAAGAATAAAAAAGAAATAATGCTAATTGCAGATGGAAAAAATCATTCATCAGTGTTAGTGGTTGAAAATGGTAGTAGTGGAATAAAATCTCAAACGGATATTCATATCCAACAACCGAGGTCTTCACAAAAGAAAGAGCCTGCGAAAGAGGATGAAAACGCGAGCATTGAGCAAACGTCGAAAGTAGATGAGAATGATGTTCAGCAAAAAAATATTAATTTTAGTATTAAGGTTATAGATAGTGAAAATAAGACGATTCCCAATTTTTCTTACTTTTTAAAATATAAAAATATTGAAAAGAAACACCGTGCAGGTGCTGATGGTATTGAAAATGGTTTAATAGGATTAAGTGGTGAGGAAATTGTAGTTTTAATTAGTGGACGAGACACAAAGCAAGAGATTAATCGTTTTACAGTACAAGATGGTATGGGATTAAAAACTGTAAAACTTAACTTACATACTTTTGATATACTTTTTAGGCATGGAAGTACTAAAAAACCTATAACAAATTTAAATTTAATTCAAAAATATAGAAATATCTCAAAGCCAAAAAAAACCAATAGTAGTGGAAAAATAACGGTTAGTGCGATGCCAGGATTTGAACTTAATTATAAATTGAGAGATGAGCGGAACTTACTTACAATCAAAGTTGATAAAAATAAAGCACTTCGTATTATAGATGTTGATTCTTCTGCAATAGAACAAGCATCAAAAAATATCAAGGTGGGTAGCAAAGTTTATGAAACGCAACAACCGATTGCTATTCCTTCCGAATCAAAACGTAAACAACCAATTCAAAAGCCTGTTGAATCTCAGGATTCTACTCCTAAGAGAGATGAAAAAGTAAAAACCAGCACTGAAGGACATCCTAAAACAATTGTTACAGATAATAGTGATATAGAATTTAAAGTCTTAACTTATGACAAAGTATCTCATCAATTGGCTAGTGATTGTGAATATGTACTTGAGTATAAAGGAAATAAAAAATCTCATATAAGTGGCGTTAGTGGTGTAGGGGCAAAAAATCATAAGGGACAATCTGGGCAAACAATTAAAATTTTTGAAAATAATAACTTGTTGACTCAGATCGTATTACAAAAAGATATGCAACCTATATCTATTCATGTTACTAAACCAGATTTCTCACAACTAAGAGTTAGTGGTGCTGATTGGTGTGGTTTATTTCTACAAAGTAGTAGTTTAAATGACTTGGCTGAACCTTTTAAAACGAACGCAACAAAATTTATTAATGGTATGAAAAATGCCGGTATTAATGTTGTAATTAACACAACTTGGCGCCCTGATAAAAGAAGTTATTTAATGTACTATTCTACAGCAATAGCAAGAGGGAAAATAGCTGTAGATAAAGTACCTCCTTTCCCAGGAGTAAGTATTGATTGGACACATAAAGGAAAGAAAGCTGAAGCAGTAAAAGCTGCTAAAGCAATGCATCAAAAATATGGTATAGGGGATAACCCAGTGGGTAAGCCAGGATCCTCAAACCATAATAGAAAAATGGCAGTAGATATGAAAATATCTAATTATATTGGAAAAGTTGTGACTATTGATGGTGAAAGCACAAAAATTACCAGTTGGTCTACATTAACGCAATTAGGGAAAAAACATAGTGTAATTTGGTATGGTAGTAAAGATGCACCTCATTGGTCACACACAGGTAGGTAAAAGTGATTTATAAAACATTGATTATTATGTGCTTATTGAGCTTAAGTGCTTGCGAAACTAAATATTTAGGTGAGACTGCTCATGCTAAATCGATTGAACAACAGAAAATAGAGACGCCACAATCAGATTTATCACCTGGGAAGATTTTGCACAGTAGTAAAGATATAAAGAAAGCCTTAGATAATAAAATTTATGTATTATTAAACTCTAAAGAAGGATGTATTGTAAGTGAAAAACCAATTAATAATGATGTTATTATTATATATAAGGAAGATGAAAAATTTAAATATGATATGGTGAAGCCAGTAACTAAAAAGGATGATACTGATTGTGTTTCAAACTTAACGTTTGTAACTGATGAACCTAACTATTTTTATAATATTGGTAAAAGAACTCGAACCTCTATTCGAGGTTATGGTTTTCAGTTAAGTCAAAGCCAAATTATGTATAATAATGGAAAAATTAGAGGAGTAGATCTAATTGGAAATAGTATTCCAAATGTTATAACTGAATGTTTTTCACAGGAAGGTTCACATTTTAATATTTGGGGAGGGCACAATAATGAGGAAAAACTATTGCACCGTTATACTTTTTTAGATATGGATATACAGCCATCATGTACTGAAAATGATAAAATAGTTAGCTCAGGCTTGTTGGATTTAAAAAAATAAGAATAAAAAGAAAGGTAATTATATACCTTTCTTTTTAATATTTTTTAGTAAAGAAAATTTATATTCAACTTTTGAAGTATAGAGATATGGATTTTTATCACCCTTCCAACACTTCTTCCAACAACTCCTCACTCGGCGCAAAATAATAAGCACCGTCCACAGGAGTCACAAAATGAAGCATACGATCATGAATTCCATCACCACTGGTGCCAAACATTCGCAGTAACATCGCATCAATAATGCTTAAATCTTTCGTATAGGCAATAAAAAATAAACCTTGCTCACCTTTACCATCGCCATATGGAAGAGAGTGACGTAGGATTTCCATTTCCTCGCCTTCATCATCTTCAACCACGACACGTGCAACGTGAGAATTTTCAGGTTTAACGTCATCATCTAGTTCAATGCTTTCAAGTTTTGTCCGTCCAAAGACTTGCTCTTGAGCATCAACTTTTAATTTTTTCCACTTTTCCAAATCATGGCAATAGCGCTGTGCAAAGATAAAAGAACCATCTGCGAATACTCCTGCATCTTCACTTAATAAGGTCGTTGCAGCACGATCATCGGGAAACTGTGGGTTTTCAGTACCATCAATAAAACCAGTCAAATCTCGACCATCAAAATTGCGGAAACAGACCCGTTCATCTAAAACATCAACTTTATCTTGGATGCCTTCGAAGAACGATTGACTAAGGGCAAAACAAATATCGGTACGCTGAGCCGCAATATGAATTAAAACATCCGCAGGTGAAACAGGCATATTGAAAGAGCCATAAATTGGCTCTAGCTGTTTAAACCCTGCAGGCGCTGTAGGATGAAGTTGTGCCCAAAGTTCAGGGCCAAAAGCAACAGCCGTTTTAATTTGCGCATGTGGATGTTGGGTAATAAGACGATCACGGGTGGAAAATAAATCTTCTAATTTTTCTTTAAGTTCTTCAATACTTAAATCTTTTAAACGTAAAACAATAAAACGGGCATGATCTGAAGGTAATGGTAGAATTACAGATTGGGCGGTCATTCATGGCTCCTAAAAAAATTGTTATTTCTATTGGCTGTACTTATTGTGCCTTATGCAGTTTCAGCTTCATAGCCTTAAGTGATAAATTCATTGATGAATAATAAACCCTAAAAGCATGAAAGATCATATAATCTAAAGGTCATTTTTTTCTCAATACCACTATGTCATTTCAAATTTGGCTGGGCTTTGTACTCGCATGTTGGATCATTAGTATTTCTCCAGGGGCAGGGGCCATTGCGTCAATGTCGAGTGGCCTTAACTACGGTTTTCGGCATGGCTATTGGAATGCGCTGGGTTTACAACTCGCCTTGTTGGTACAAATCGGTATTGTGGCGGCTGGGGTAGGGGTACTTTTTGCCACAACGCCGTGGGCATTTTGGGCCGTGAAGTGGTTTGGTGTGGCTTATTTATTGTATTTGGCTTATTTACAATGGATGGCACCCATCCAATCGATTGAAATTCAACAAGAACAACCGACTAAGTCACGCTCCAAATTGGTGATGTATGGCTTTTTGATCAATATGAGCAATCCCAAAGCAATCGTATTTTTATTGGCAGTTTTACCGCAATTTTTGGATTTGTCTAAACCGCAGTGGAGTCAATATGCGGTGATGGCCGTCACGATGGTCACGATTGATTTGATTGTGATGGCAGGATATACGGGGTTAGCAGCGAAAGTTTTAAAACTCTTAACATCACCGCGACAGCAAAAATATCTCAATCGTACTTTCGCAGTATTGTTCAGTTGTGCGGCGGGACTGCTTAGTTTGGTTCATCAGTAAGTTTAGTCTGCGTCAATTCTACTAAAAACTGTTGTTCGGTAACCACATGTATACCGTGCTGACGAAATAGGGCGGCAGTGATTCCTTCCCCTACAATTTTTTGCCCAGTAAATGAGCCATCATAGATGCCATCACTGCCACAGGATGGGCTATTGGCTTTGAGCACAGCATGGGTAACGTGATTGGCTTGCGCTAATGCTAAAGCTTTGTAAGCACCTTGAATAAAGACATCGCTAATCTGATGACCATCTGAGGAAAAAATCTGTGCGCGGCCTAATAAAACATCAGCACCTGACCCGTGGCGAATTTCTGCTGCGGGACGCGGGGTTGGAAGTCCTGCACTGACTTCAGGACATAAGCTGACATAATTTTTATCCAGCAAAGCTTGAACTAACTGAGAGACTAAGCAGTCTTTGCCGTCATAACGGACTTTTTGTCCGAGTAGACATGCGCTGATAAAATAACGTTTATGGCTCATTTATTTATGTCAGTTTTTTAAACTTCTGCGCGATAAAAATCAACGCAAACAAAATCGACATGGTTAAAACAATGCTGAGCCCTGTAGAGGTATTCAGTCCTGCACTGGACCATAAACCAACCGTCACCCCAATTTGCGCAATCACAAAGGCCCAAATCACCATTTGTTTTGGAGAGTGGGCAAGCAGTCGAGCGGTGAGTGCTGGAATGACAAGCAAGGCACCCATCAGTAAAGAACCCACTGCACGAAGCGCTAAAATGGTAAATAAAGCCAGTAGCAACATAAAAATCAAACGTTGCCATTTCGCACTGACGCCTTCACTAACAGCCATATCAGGATCGATCGCGATTTGAATTTGAGCCTGCCAACTTTTATAAAGCACTGCGAGTGCAACAACAATAACAGTGGCAAAAACGGGTAGGTCTGTCCATGTGATCGTGAGCAAATCACCAAATAAATAGCTGAGTAGCTCAGGTCTTAAGCTTGGAATATGTTGAATAAACATCAGACCCGAGCAGAGCAAGGTCGCAGAACAGAGTGCGAGTAATGCATCATTTGGTAAACGTGGATCATGCAAAACCCAAAGGATCGCCACCAACAGCCCCGCAATAAAAGCCACACCCATCCACAGGGGCAACGCCATTGCTCCTGCAATCGCGACACCCAGTAATGTGCCATGTGCCATGGTGTCGGCAAAGAAAGACATGCGGCGCCATAGCATCAAACAGCCTAGTGGCGCAGTTAAAAAGACCAGAAGCGTGCCCATAATCCATGCAGGCAACAGCAGTTGTAACCATTCCATCATGACTTAAGCTTCCGGTTCGGGGTGAATGTGTGGGCGAGCGTCATGCTGACAAGGCGTTGCACTATCACCATGTGCACAGTGATCATGATGATGTTGATAGAACACGCGGTTGGTACCAAAAATAGCTTGATACTCAGGGTGTTGTTGCACACTTTCAGGCAGGCCACTACAACAAATGTGTTTATTCAAACACACCACACGATGAGTTCCTTGCATGACCCACTGCAAATCATGTGAAACCATGAGCACAGCACAACCATATTTGGCGGGTAAACTGCGCACATAGTCGTACAGCTCAGCCTCAGACTGAATGTCTAAGCCCTGCATCGGTTCATCGAGAACCAAAATATCGGGTTGACGTAACAGTGCACGAGCCAGTAAAACGCGTTGTCGTTCCCCACCTGAAAGCTGCTGTACTTTGGAATTTTCAAGTTTGCTGATCCCAGTATCGTGGATAATTTCTTGCTTAATTACAGGATCACATTTTTCCAAAGCTAATAGGTCTTTCACCCTAAGCGGTAGGCTATGTGAGGGATTAAATTTTTGTGGTACATAAGAAAACTTGAGTGGCTTTGTTGTTTTAATGTCGCCAATATTAGGGTGAACAATACCCAATAGCACTTTAATGAGCGTGGATTTTCCCGCGCCATTTGGACCGATCAGGGTCACAATTTCCCGTTCATGTAAGACAAAATCGACATGCTTTAAAATGTCGCGTTCATCGATACGAACACTAATTTGGGAGAGTTCGACCAGAACAGGATCGAGGCTTATTTGTGGCGACACTGCTGACAAATTCCTGAAATTTCGATAATGCTATGTTGTGCCGTAAAACCATCGGCTGCGGAAAGTGCATCGAGTTGTTGTAATAATCCTTGTGCAGAGGCCTCGGTCACTGATTTGCAATCAGTACAAATGAGAAAGGCTGCTTGATGGCCTTCACGGGGATGGCAACACGGAATATAGGCATTAATCGAGGTGAGTCGGTGAATGAGGCCCTTTTCTAATAAAAAGTCTAAGGTGCGGTACACCGTTGGTGGGGCAGCAGGTCGGTCGGCATTACTTTTAATTTTAGCCAATAAGTCATAGGCACCCATCGGGCCTGTCGCATTCAGGATCAATGCCAAGACTTCTTTTCTTAAGGGGGTTAGGCGCGCACCAGTTGCTGCGCACAAGACTTCTGCTTCAGCCAAACGCGTCTCAACGTTGTGATGACCATGCACATCATGTAAAGCATGGTGGTGTTCGTGAGAACAAGCGCTCATAACAAACCTCAAGTGAAAAATTTATAAAACAAAAACGACATTAAATCTTAACATGAAGCGCAGAGAGTTTCGATTAGGCATAGGTATTTTTGTCGATTTGTTATATTATAACACTAATTGTATTTCTAGTGATTGCTCCCCATGTCCCGTTTCTTGGCTTTTTTTGCGTTTACGCTGTTTAGTAGTGTTGCTTGGACGCAAGACTTGGTTGTCTCTACACAGCCGATTTACTTGATTGCACAGGAAGTGACGAAAGGCATTGAAAAACCAACCTTATTGTTGGCCGATCAATCTGGACATGATGTGAGTTTGACCCCAATGCATCGTAAAATCATTCAGGATGCAGGTTTGGTTATTTGGTTGGGACGAGCACATGAAGCACCGCTGGATAAACTTCTGACCCCCAATGATAAAGCAGTTTCTATTTTAGATTCAGGCATTATCAATGCTTTACCACTACGAAATACCCGTGGTGATGCCTTAAAAAACACCATCGATACCCATGTTTGGCTTGACCCAAACAATGCGGTACGCATTGGTTTCTTTATTGCAGGTCTACGTTCACAGCAGATGCCTGAGTTTAAGGAGCGCTACTGGAACAATGCCAAAATCTTTGCTCAGAAAATGTTGCAAGCCTCAGCTATATATAGTCAAAGTACCCAAGCTCGCCCGTATTGGTCTTTTCATGATGCCTATCAATATCTAGAGCGACCTTTAAACTTACGCTTTGCAGGCGCCTTGACAGATGATCCACATATTGCCCCTACTGTTGCGCAAATCAAATACTTAAATGACAGCCGCCCTTATTCAAAGATGTGCCTTTTGGCCGAAGTGCATGCCAGTCAAGCACAATATCAAAAGTTGAACCCATTGGTTTTCCAAGCGGTTGATGAAAGCATGACTGGGGCAGGGGATTTTGTCAGCGCGTGGAAGCAATTGGCCGATCATGTGCATAAATGTGTGCTAAATGCGCGAAAGTGACGCAAAAATTAAACAATAATTGATTAGTTTAAAAGCAATTTAAACATAGAAAAAAACTCGACTTAGGTCGGGAAAAGATTGCATGTTCAGGGGTGTAACTCTATAATGCCTGCGATTAAAAATAATCATCAGCTAAACTTGTCAAGCATGATTGTTGTGAGTGAATAAATAATGAGCCGAACTAGTCGCTTGATTGACCGACGATTAGCGAAAGCTTTAGTCCTCTTACAAGCATGTATGATTCCTGTTTCAGCCTTGATCGGCTGGGTCGTGAAAGACTCAACCGCAGCCCTGAGTGCAGCATTAGGTGCGCTCGTATGTTGGCTTGCGACTTGCTATTTTTCATGGCAGTCGTTTCGAGCGGCAGGAGCTCGCGCTTCTAAACAAGTTCTTGCGAACATGTATAAAGGCATGATGGGTAAGTTTGCAATTGTGATTGTTGGTTTCATTTTAATTTTAAGCAATGTCAAACCGTTGTCAGCGGTGGCGTTGTTTTGTGGTTTTATGCTCGTTCAAACCATGACGTGGGTTGCTCCATTTTGGGTGTCGCGTCAACAAAAACGAGTTTAATAAGCACTACAAAAAATTGAAAAGTTTTTTAGGAGATGGACGAGATATCAAGCAGCACGCGATGTTCGTTCTCTCTATTTGTATTTGACATTGACCAGGTGTGATTTATGGCTGCTGAAGAACATGCCCTTACTTCGACCGAGTATATCAAGCATCACTTGACGAATATGACTTATGGCAAAATGCCAGACGGTTCATGGAAGTTGGCTGAGACTGCTGAAGAAGCTCAACAGATGGGGTTCACTGCTATTCACTTGGATTCAATGGGTTGGTCTATCACTCTTGGTGTGATTTTCTGTTTGTTGTTCTGGTGCGTAGCGAAAGCTGCAAACTCTGGTGTTCCAACCAAGTTCCAGTCTGCAATTGAAATGATCATTGAGTTTGTGGACTCAAGTGTTCGCGACACTTTCCATGGCAAATCACGCTTAATTGCGCCACTTGCATTGACCATTTTCGTGTGGATTTTCCTCATGAACGCAATGGACTTAATCCCAGTTGACTTTATTCCGTATACAGCTCAACTGATTGGTGCAAGTGTATTTGGTATGGATCCTCATCACGTTTACTTCAAGGTTGTACCTTCTACAGATCCAAACATTACCCTAGGTATGTCTTTGTCTGTATTTGTACTGATCTTGTTCTACAGTATTCGCGAAAAGGGGATTGGTGGTTTCGTTGGCGAATTAGCACTTAACCCATTTAACCCAAGTAACCCAGTTGCAAAAGCGTTATTGATTCCAGTGAACTTAATTCTTGAATTAGTAACATTCCTTGCACGTCCAGTTTCATTGGCTCTGCGACTTTTCGGTAACATGTATGCAGGTGAGTTAATCTTCATCCTTATCGCATTATTACCGTTCTGGATCCAATGGGCGTTGTCTGTGCCTTGGGCGATCTTCCACATTCTTGTTATCACGCTACAAGCATTCATCTTTATGATGCTGACTATCGTATACTTGAGCATGGCAAGCGAAAAGCATTAATGGTAATGCCCAACTATCACTGGATGGTTGGGCGCATAATTTTTTAATTTAATTTGGTATAAACCTAACCTCTGAGGAATTATCATGGAACTCACTTTAGGTCTAGTTGCAATTGCATCTGCTATCTTGATCGCTTTTGGTGCTTTAGGTACTGCGATTGGTTTTGGTCTTTTAGGCGGTCGCTTCCTTGAAGCTGTTGCACGTCAACCAGAATTGGCTCCACAACTTCAAACTCGTATGTTCTTAATCGCGGGTCTTCTTGATGCTGTGCCTATGATCGGTGTTGGTATTGGCTTGTTCTTCATCTTTGCTAATCCATTTGTAGGTTAATCAGCTTAATTCCTAAATTAAACTATTGAGGAATAGCAATGAATATCAACCTCACATTGATTGGCCAAGCGATTGCATTTGCGATGTTTGTCGCATTCTGCATGAAATTTGTATGGCCACCACTAATCAATGCGATTAGTGAGCGTCAGCGTAAAATCGCTGATGGCTTAAACGCTGCTGAAAAAGCAAAAGCTGATCTTGCGGATGCGCAAGCTCAAGTGAAAGCTGAATTAGATGCAGCGAAAGCGCAAGCGGCTCAATTGATCGAACAAGCGAACCGTCGCGGTGCACAATTGGTAGAAGAAGCTCGTACTCAAGCGTCAGCTGAAGGTGAGCGTATTCGTCAACAAGCAAAAGAAGCTGTTGATACAGAAATCAATTCTGCTCGTGAAGAATTACGTCAACAAGTTGCTGATCTTGCAGTAACAGGTGCTGAGAAAATTCTTAGCCAAAAAGTTGATGCTGAAGCTCACAATGCCATGCTGACTCAGCTGGCTGCTAAACTTTAAGAGAGGCGGATTATGGCTGAACTCTTGACGTTGGCACGCCCGTACGCTAAAGCAGCATTTGCTTACGCTTCTGAGCAAAATGCAACTGACTCTTGGTCATCTGTATTGAACTTGCTCAGTGCTGCGGTGCAAGACGAAGCATTTTCAGCTTTCTTAACTCGCCCTGAGCTTACTCCTGCTGAGCAGGTAAGTCTTTTTGCAAAAGTATTAGGCGAAGACCAAACTGCAGCAGTGTCAAACTTTTTGACATTGCTTGCTGAAAACAACCGTTTGGCGCTTCTTCCTGAAATTTCTGCTGAATACGAGCAGCTCAAATCACAGAATAACAATACTGTGGATGTAGTGATTGAATCTGCATTCCCATTGACTTCTGTACAAGAACAATTACTTGCACATGCTTTAGAGAAAAAATTCGAAGCTGCAGTAAATGTTTCTGTAGAAGTTAAACCAGAGCTTATTGCTGGTGTTGTTATTCGTGCAGGCGACCAAGTGATAGATGATTCTGCGCTTAACAAGCTAGAAAAAATGCGGACTCGTCTTCTTGCTTAATTGCATATGAAGACTGAACTTTAAAAAGATTGAGGTATAGCGCAATGCAACAACTGAATCCATCCGAGATCAGTGCGCTCATTAAACAGCGTATCGGCGATCTGGACACCAGCGCGACCGCTAAAAACGAAGGGACCATTGTTATGGTTTCCGACGGTATTGTGCGTATTCACGGCCTTGCTGATGCAATGTACGGTGAAATGATCGAATTCGACGGCGGCTTATACGGTATGGCACTGAACCTAGAACAGGATTCAGTGGGCGTCGTTGTTTTAGGTAACTACTTAAGCCTTCAAGAAGGTCAAAAAGCGCGTTGCACAGGTCGTGTATTAGAAGTTCCGGTTGGTCCAGAACTTTTAGGCCGTGTAGTAGATGCTTTGGGTAACCCAATTGATGGTAAAGGCCCAATTGATGCAAAATTAACTGATGCTGTTGAAAAAGTAGCACCAGGCGTAATTTGGCGTCAATCAGTGGATCAGCCTGTACAAACTGGTTATAAATCAGTAGATACAATGATTCCTGTAGGCCGTGGTCAGCGTGAGTTGATCATTGGTGACCGTCAAACTGGTAAAACAGCGATGGCGATCGATGCGATCATCGCTCAGAAAAACTCTGGCATTAAATGTGTATACGTAGCTATTGGTCAAAAACAATCGACTATTGCTAACGTTGTGCGCAAGCTAGAAGAAACTGGCGCTATGGCGTATACCACTGTTGTAGCAGCAGCTGCAGCCGATCCAGCAGCAATGTTGTACTTGGCTCCATACTCTGGCTGTACAATGGGCGAATACTTCCGTGACCGCGGTGAAGATGCACTAATCATTTATGATGATTTGTCTAAGCAAGCTGTTGCTTACCGTCAAATTTCATTGTTATTACGTCGTCCACCAGGTCGTGAAGCGTATCCAGGTGACGTATTCTATCTTCACTCTCGTCTTCTTGAGCGTGCTTCGCGCGTTTCTGCTGACTATGTTGAGAAATTAACGAATGGTGAAGTTAAAGGCCAAACTGGTTCATTAACTGCATTGCCAATCATTGAAACTCAAGCGGGTGACGTATCTGCATTCGTACCAACGAACGTAATTTCGATCACTGACGGTCAGATCTTCCTTGAAACATCATTATTCAACGCAGGTATTCGTCCTGCTGTGAACGCGGGTATCTCTGTATCTCGTGTTGGTGGTTCAGCGCAGACTAAGATCATCAAAAAATTGTCTGGTGGTATCCGTACTGCTTTGGCGCAATACCGTGAATTGGCAGCGTTTGCTCAGTTTGCTTCTGACCTTGATGAAGCAACGCGTAAGCAACTTGAACATGGTCAACGTGTAACTGAATTAATGAAGCAAAAACAATATGCTCCATATTCAATTGCTGACCAAGCTGTTTCAATTTATGCATCTAACGAAGGCTACATGGCTGACGTTGAAGTGAAGAAAATCGTAGACTTTGATGCTGCGTTAATCTCTTACTTCCGTTCAGAAAATGCTGCGTTAATGCAAAACATCGATGAAACTGGTGATTACAACAAAGACATCGAAGCTGCAATCAAAGCAGGTATTGAAAGCTTTAAAGCGACTCAAACTTACTAATTTCAACTTCAGTTGGATTTAGTTTTGGTTTGGTTCACGGATCAACCTTCGAGGGCTCGAAAGGGCCTTCGAATACTAGGTTAAGCGTATGGCAAATTTAAAAGAAATTCGCGCCAAAGTAGCTAGTATCAAAAGCACGCAGAAAATTACTCGCGCGATGCAGATGGTAGCAGCTTCTAAGATGCGTCGTGCGCAAGAGCGCATGGCTCAAGGCCGTCCGTATGCCGAAAATATGCACCGTGTAATTGCTCACTTGGTTCAAGCGAATCCTGAATACAAACACCGTTATATGGTTGAACGCCCTGTGAAGCGCGTTGGCTATATCATTGTGTCTTCAGATCGTGGCCTTGCTGGTGGTTTGAACATTAACTTGTTCAAAAAAGTGGTTAAACACGTACAACAGCAACGAGAGCAGTCAATTGAAGTTCAATTTGCTTTAATTGGTCAAAAAGCGGTTTCGTTTTTTAAAAACTACGGCGGTAAAGTGCTGGGTGCTACGACAAATGTCGGTGATACACCAAGCCTTGAACAGTTATCTGGTTCTGTACAGGTGATGTTAGACGCATTTGATAAAGGCGAGTTAGATCGTATTTATCTCGTGTCAAACGGCTTTGTCAATGCCATGACTCAAAATCAAAAAATCGAACAACTTGTTCCTTTAGCAACTGCTGAAGAAAACAAGACCCTTAATCGTCAATACGGTTGGGATTATCTCTATGAGCCTGAAGCTGAACAGCTTTTAAATGGCTTATTGGTTCGTTATATCGAGTCTGTGGTATATCAAGGCGTGATCGAAAACATCGCGTGTGAGCAGTCAGCTCGTATGGTTGCAATGAAAGCTGCAACGGACAACGCAGGTGATTTGATCAAGAGCCTACAACTTATTTATAACAAGCTGCGTCAAGCCGCGATTACTCAGGAAATTTCTGAGATCGTTGGTGGTGCCGCTGCCGTTTAACATTATTTTGAATTGAGGAGACAGCAATGAGTAGCGGTCGTATCATTCAGATCATCGGCGCGGTTATCGACGTCGAGTTTGAACGTAACAGCGTTCCTAAGATCTATGACGCTCTCCACGTTGATGGCACTGAAACTACATTAGAAGTTCAGCAACAACTTGGTGATGGCGTAGTTCGTACTATTGCAATGGGTTCTACTGAAGGCCTTAAGCGTGGTTTGAACGTAACGAATACTAACGCGCCAATCTCTGTACCAGTGGGTACAGCGACTTTGGGTCGTATCATGGACGTTCTTGGTCGCCCAATCGACGAAGCTGGTCCAGTTGCGACTGAAGCGCGTTTACCGATTCACCGTCAAGCACCTTCTTATGCTGAGCAAGCAGCTTCTACTGACCTTTTAGAAACTGGTATTAAAGTCATCGACTTACTATGCCCGTTCGCTAAAGGTGGTAAAGTTGGTCTGTTCGGTGGTGCCGGTGTTGGTAAAACTGTAAACATGATGGAGTTGATCAACAACATCGCTAAAGCGCACTCAGGTTTATCTGTGTTCGCTGGTGTTGGTGAGCGTACTCGTGAAGGTAACGACTTCTATCACGAGATGAAAGACTCAAACGTTCTAGACAAAGTAGCAATGGTCTACGGTCAGATGAACGAGCCACCGGGTAACCGTTTACGCGTAGCGTTGACTGGTTTGACTATGGCTGAGTACTTCCGTGATGAGAAAGACGAAAACGGCAAAGGCCGTGACGTACTATTGTTCGTAGATAACATCTACCGTTATACACTAGCAGGTACTGAAGTATCAGCACTTCTAGGTCGTATGCCATCTGCAGTAGGTTACCAACCGACACTTGCAGAAGAGATGGGTGTTCTTCAAGAACGTATTACATCGACTAAGTCTGGTTCTATTACGTCAATCCAAGCGGTATACGTACCTGCCGATGACTTAACAGATCCATCGCCTGCAACTACGTTTGCTCACTTAGACGCAACTGTAGTATTGAGCCGTGACATCGCATCTTCTGGTATTTATCCAGCGATCGATCCACTTGACTCAACTTCACGTCAGTTAGATCCACTAGTAGTGGGTGCTGAGCATTACGAGATTGCTCGTTCAGTTCAAAACGTTCTTCAACGTTATAAAGAATTGAAAGACATCATCGCGATTCTTGGTATGGACGAACTTGCAGAAGAAGATAAGTTGACTGTTTACCGTGCGCGTAAAATCCAACGTTTCTTCTCTCAACCGTTCCACGTAGCTGAAGTGTTTACTGGTGCTCCTGGTAAACTTGTACCGCTTAAAGAAACGATTCGTGGCTTTAAAGGTCTTTTAGCTGGTGAATATGACCACATTCCAGAACAAGCGTTCTATATGGTTGGTGGTATTGACGAAGTAATTGCTAAAGCTGAGAAACTTTAATTAGTTACCTAATTTAGGAGATTCTCATGTCGACTATGCAGTGTGATGTTGTAAGTGTTCAAGAGTCTTTGTACTCTGGCGCTGTAACGATGCTAATTGCTAAAGGTGCTGGTGGTGAATTAGGTATTATGCCTGGTCACGCGCCACTAGTAACTTTACTCAAGCCGGGTACAATCCGTGTTCTGCTTGAAAACGGTACAGAAGAGTTAATCTATGTATCTGGTGGTGTTTTAGAAGTTCAACCGCATGTTGTTACGGTTCTTGCAGATACTGCAGTCCGTGCAGAAAACTTAGATGAAGCAGCAATTCTTGAAGCGCGTAAACACGCTGAACAATTGCTTGCGAATCAAAAGAGCGACTTGGACTCGGCTGCTGCTTTGGCTGCTCTTGCAGAAACTGCTGCTCAGTTGGAAACCATCCGCAAAATCAAAAACCGCGCTCAATAAGAGATGGTTTGAGATTAAAAAAAGCCACCGAAAGGTGGCTTTTTTTATGTCTGTTGATAAAAAGGCGTGAATTGCTTATTTCATGATGAGTTTGTTGGTTTCTTAGTTGTCACTGTTCAAATGGACTGGATTAGTCTGCTGCATACATGCAATCTTTGTTTTGTATAATAGTGCTTCGTCTTTTAACTGTAAGCTGGCTTGTAGAATATTTTGAATACACAATTTTTAAAATTCATCTGAATCAATGCTCCTATGCTTGATATATTCCGTTAAGCAAGGACATAGCTATCTAAAGTTGCATATCTTTTATTCAACAGAAGTTATATTTTAAACGCTTCTCTGTAAGCGAAGATGAAGATGAACCTGATTGCGCATGAATCCCACTTTTGGGAACTTTACCAAGATTTTGAGCATTATTATCTGAGTATAGCAGTCGATATGAGTTCAGTGGTGTCGTGTTGGGACTTGGTGCTGACTTCAGAAGAAATATTACAATATGAACATCGGGGTCGCGCGAGTATTAAGGAGCTGACCAAAGCCATGATTGAAGCAGCTTATAAGGGTGATTTTTCAATGATGGAAGCACGTTTAGCCAAGCCATATGAGCGTCATGCGATGCAAAAGGCTTTTAAAGAATGGTTAGCACAGAGCAAAACTCAGGAACAGTCTTCGTTTTGATGAGGTATGAGTTCAAAGCATTGTTTTAAAATTATTTTAAAAAGCTCTGACGCAATTGGCTGAACATCATGCGGCTAACGGTATCATGCTGCGTCTCAATCAGCTTTTTGATTTGTTCAACCTGAGGCTCATCTTCAGGAATCACAATCTCGGGATCGATTTCGATATCCGAATTTGACACGGTAGTGGATGGTTGCGTAAGTAAATTTGAAGATGGGTGTTCGGCATGCCAAAGCTGTGTTTCGAGTGACATGATGTACTTATATTCATCGGTATTGGGGTTAAACCGCTTATATAGCCTTAGGTCTTGCATTGCATCTTGACGGCTTCGATCAGGCATATCTGTTTCGACTTCCAACCATTCAGAGATAACTGGATGAATTTCATGTTGCATCAGTTGGTAATAAAGCCAATCACTGAGCAGGCTATGATCGATGTCAGACAGATAAGGGCTGTTGTGTTGCAGCAATTGTTGTAAGTGTTCGAGAACCAAAATTTCTTGCTTTTGTAAAGCATAGCGCGCTTCAGCATCAAATTGTTGGTATTCTTCGGCTGGAATTTCAGTGAAATGTTGTTGTTCAACGAAGGCATCTACAATATGCGTTTGAAATAAGGTATTCCATTGCTCTAGCACATGAATTTCAAGCTGTTGTAGCTCTTTAAACGCTTTGGTTTGATAGCGAGTGAGCTGAAGGCGTTGAATATTTTGCTGGTTGAACTCAATTTTTTGTTTGATGTATTCTGCATAAGCGCCTTGTTGTTTAGGGCTGACAGGGCTTGCAACATCGACCAAAAGTAACTGCTGCTGTTGTTTGTATTTGAGCCAGTCCTGAATACGTTGAACTTCTTTATGCTCTTTAGAAAAAAACTGGGTTAAGTGTGGCGTGGTTTTTTCAGGCATTAAAAAGTGCATCCCGCCAAAGACGATGATTGCTAAACAGGCGATCACAAGAATGACTTTTTTCATTATAAAAATGTTTTTCTGTGTTTCTTATTTGTACATGGTAGCTTAAAAATGAGAAATAGTTAATGTTTTTTCATTAAAGCTTCAAATCTGTATGGGTGAAATTGAAAATTCACCTTGCCCGAGAATACGAACTTTATACAGTGCATCAAAGCCTTCAGCATAGTGTGGAGGTTCAAGCTTTTGAGCGGTGGCTCTGATCCCGACTTCAGGAATGCAGGCTTTACCTTCACGTAAGTGGTTGCGTTCAAGTGCACCTTTAAGCTCAGTCTCAAAGAAATAGCCTACAATTTCAAAGCCTGCAGCCTGAGCACTAGCAATATAACGGGCACGATCGGCTGGCGTAGGGTTGGTATTATCAATCACCATTTTGGTTTTGGAGGCGAGTCCTGCTTCAAAAATGATTTTTTCACGATGTCGTGTTTTCAGCATATCGAGGTTGATGCGTAAATGGCTATGTGCCAAATTCAGCAGATAATAGCTCGATTTTCCCGAAGCTTGGATGCCCATAAAAATAATCAGCTGCATGTGTGAAATCGTGCCTCAATCAAAGTAGGAGAAAACGGTTGTAGTCATTTTCTCCCACTTTGTTGCTGAAAGCACCAATATTTACATGTCTTAAGATTGGTTTGTGCTTGAGCTATCATTCTCAGCTTGCTGAGGAATCATCATTGAAGCCAATTTCAACATTTCAGATTGAATCGTGCCCATTTGCTGTTGCATCTTTTTAAAGTCGACTTGGCTAAAATCCACTTGTCCATTTAAAAAAGGCGAAGCTAACACTTGTTGGTTGGCAGACAGTAATTTTTCACGGATATCATTGATTTCTTGGGTTTTAAGATTTAGGCCATTCAAGGCATTATTGAAACCTGTGAGCTGTTGTTGTAAAGCTGTCGCGGCGTGTTGCAACTGTTGCTGATCATGCTGTTCAATTGCGGCCTGCAAGTCACTTTGGGTTTCTTGCAGCTGAGTGACGTATTCGCCTGCTTTTAATTGCATATCTGCCACATCACGCACGATATAGAGCATGTTGCCACTTTTCAGTTCAGCTTTGTCAGGGCTTTGTGTATTCGCTGATTGGTGTTGCTCAGACGACTCAGTCTGGATGTCTTGCTGATTCGGCTCTGTTGCTTGCTCACAGCCAATGAGTAGGATGCCTGAACTAAACAGTGCAAAAGGAAGAACCAAGTTTTGTAAAAGCTTTTTCATCATCAAATCAATATTGGGCTATGTGTTTTTTAATATAAGGGCAAAATGTGTAGATAAAATGCTGGGTTTCAAAGTCATAACAAAACTTTTTAAAATAAAAAGAGTGCCGGAGCACTCTTCATTTACAGCAGTTTAACCAGCAATGATTTTAATAATGGAATGATTGCGAATGTCTGTTAGTACATAGTCGCCATTTACTTTAATCCACTGTTGGTTTTTACTCGGTTTGCTGAGTTTTTTGTATTTTTGATGATCTACTTTATAGGCATTGCTATGGTAAGCGCTTGGGAGTTTTTGACCTGCTTTCCAGTCTTGAGATGGACGGTTGGCTTTCTTTACAGTGGCTTGGGTTGGCTGTTGATGTCCATTTGATGTCTGCTGTTGCGCATGTCCGTGTGACTGAGCTGCGTGATGTTGCTGATGTTGTTCTTGTGGTGCTGCTAGTGCAGGAAGGGCAATCAATGCGGTTGAGATAGATAAAATAGCTGCTTTTATAAAGGTATTCATGAGCTTCACTTCGGGTTGTCTTGAGCGGATAGATGCATCATAGAGTGAAGTATTTGATTGATCGTGAATGAAGTGTTGTAAAATTATCAAAATAAAGAAGAAATCTTGAAGATCGAACCGATTCGAGTGTCATTACTCATTTAAAAAAATAAAATATAAGCAGCCGTTAAATTCGACTGCTTATAAACAGCTCTAGGCTTATTTGGCCAATTCAGCATTGATAGCATCGACAATACGCGGATCATTGGCTGTAATGTCCGGTGCAAAACGCGCAACCACTTCGCCATTTTTATTGATTAAGAATTTCTCGAAGTTCCACAGCACTTCAGGTGGTTCGTTCGGTGTTAAACCATAGTCTACCAAGTCTTTCCACCAAGGGCCTTCACCAATGCGTTCAGGCACCGCTTGGGTGAGCGTTTCATATAGTGGATGCTTATCATCCCCAGCAACCGAGATTTTTGAAAAAAGCGGGAAATCCACTTGATAGTTTAAAGAGCAGAATTCTTGAATTTCAGCATCTGAACCCGGTTCTTGTGCCAAGAAATTGTTGGCAGGAAAACCTAGAATCTCTAAACCCTGTGATTTTTTGTCTTGATAGAGTTTTTCTAAACCTTCGTACTGTGGTGTGAGGCCACATTTAGATGCCACATTGACCACCAAGAGAACTTTACCTTGGTATTGATTTAAGTTGATGTCTTCGCCCTGAATGGATTTGACAGGAATGTTATAAATCGAAGTGCTCATTTGCGTGTCCTTATACGATGTGCATTTTATTGTGTTGGAAGCGTTCGACAAAGTCACGCCCATTTGCGGATTGATCGCAACAAAAAAGCAAGCCAAGGCTTGCTTTAAAGAGTAGGGAGGTCATTAAGACACTGGAGCTGCTTTGACTTTCGCTTCCAAAGCCGTTACGTCAGCAATGATCGATTTTTGCAATTCAGTCGTTTTGTTTTGAAGTTCGGTGATTTTCGCGCTATCTGGCGTTGTTTTTGTACTTTCTTTGGTGAGCTCTACACCTAGATCATTGGCGTCCTGCATTTTTTCACGTAAAGCATCTACTTCAGCACTTTTTAAGGTTAAGGCATCTAATTCATCATTAAATTGCTTCACATAGGTTTCTGTTTTTTCAACCATGGCTTTAATTTGAGCGGGATCCTTTTTCTCTAAGGTTGCACTCACTTCTTTTTGAAACTCAACGGCTTCTTGAGCTTTGGCATTCGATAGCGTTTGTACGGCTAACAAATCGGCTTGAATATCGGCAATATTGTTATTGCTATGATTAGCAACGATAGTAGTTGCTTCGGTTGAGGTCGCTTCAGATGCAGACGTCGTTTGTTCAACGGCTGGCTCAGTTCCTTTTTTTTCGCACGCAGCCAAAGTAAGTGTGGCCATACAAACTGTGGTTAAAAGTAACTTTTTCATAACGACATCCTTCTATCGGGAAATATGTTTTTGTAGGCCAGAGTCTAAGAGCAATGACCAATCAATTAAAAAATACGTTCGCTAGAACAGCATCAATAAGATGCAGAGATCGTTGACATTGTTCTATGGTGTTTTTGTAGAGTGAAGCTGCTGAATTGCATCAATTTATTGAAATGTATAATTTTATATTGTCTTAATATTATGTTTTTTATAAATTTTATATTTTAAGATAAATGTATCAATTATGTGTGATACCCAAATGATATTCGAATAAATCATAAAAATGTTTTACCATTCATTTAAATTTTGCAAACAAAAGCTAAACGGGAAAAGAATGAGTACCACACCACAACGTATGTATTGGGCTTTGAGTCTCCCTATCATTGCCGTACTCATTTGGTCGATCAATATTGTCGTCACGCGTTATGTGGCAGATTTCATTTCGCCAGTCAGTATTAGTTTTTATCGTTGGTTCTTTGCCTTCATTCTTTTAACGCCTTTTGTCGTGCGACCTTTATGTCGGCAGTGGGCATTAATCCGAGCGCATTTGGGTCAGTTGGCAGTGCTAAGTGCATTTGGTCTGGTGTTGTATCAGGGCTTAGCCTACACCGCAGCGCACTATACGACCGCGACCAATATGGGACTGATTAATGCCTTTATTCCGATCTTTACCATTTTTGTTTCACTGCTGATCTTAAAAGATATTCCAAATCGTTTTGCGATGATCGGGAGTATTTTATCTTTTGCAGGTTTGGTTTATATCATTGGGCAGGGCAATCTTGCAGGTCTAGTTCAATCGGGTGGGCATTTGGGTGATGTCCTGATGGTGGTTGCGGTATTCTTCTATGCCTTTTATGGGGTGTTTTTGAAAAAGTGGCAATTGCAAATTCCCTTGATGTTGAGCCTCTATGTGCAGATCTTTTTTGCACTGCTTTACCATTTACCTTTTATTGCCTATTTCGGTCTCGATTCAATCAATAGTCAAAATGCGGCAAGTGTCATGTATGCCAGTATTTTCCCTTCTTTGGTTGCACCTTTACTGTGGATGTTGGCCATTACCCATTTAGGGCCGAATCGAACCAGTATTTTCATGAACTTGATGCCTGTCTTTACCGCAGTGATTGCCTATGTTTGGTTGAAAGAGGCGTGGACGGTTTATCATACGGTCGGTGGTGTGGTCATTATCTGTGGTATTTTACTCGCGCAGCGTAAAACATCATCAAAAACGACACCTTTAGCAAACTCGATGGATTGATTTTGATTAAAAAATGATCATTTAAATTATTTTTTTAATAGAATAATTCATTAATAAGTTAATTTATTAATGCTATTTTAGATAATGAATGTATTTAATGTATGCAAAAGCTGATTAAAAATAGGTAGATAATTTGAATTATAATTTAATTATCTCCATTAATCAGCGTTTTAACGCTGTTTTTAATATAAAAAATCTATTTGTTTAGAAAAGCAATTTGCTACATAATACGCGCACTGCAAACTTAGGCCAATGTCAAAACGGGCATTAAGTGTTTGCTCATCAGTTTTCAGACCCTCTGGATGTGATTACACATCCTTTTTTATGCTCAGCCATCCCTATATGGCTGAGCTTTTTTTTGTCTATTTTTCAGTAAAAATCCTGAGAAAGAGCACGCTTTTAGGCACGAACCACTGCGCCAGTTTCGGCATCGAGTATGCGACTCGGTTCTTGGCTCAAGCCTAGGTCACCATTCAGATAATTCACTTGTTGCGCAAAGTAGTGGTTGGCATCTTGTAGTGAACGGGCAGGTGGCAATCCAGCGGGGTTGGCACTGGTGGAGACTATGAAGCCTTGAAAAGCATTGCAAAGCGCCACACAAATCGGATGCGTGGATACTCGTACAGCAACTTTGGGATGATTGCCTTTAATCCATGTCGGAATATGTTCATTTGTAGGTAGCAACCACGTGGTTGCGCGTTCTGATGGACTACGATCACTCCAGCTGTCGATCACTTGTTGACGGATGTGGGGATCTAAATGTTCTAAAAGTGGTTCAACTTGAGCAATTTGCCCAGCCAGTAAAATCACCCCTTTTTCAATCGGGCGTTGCTTGATCTGTAAAATATCTAAAAAGGCCTGTTCGTTATACGGATCACAGCCTAAACCCCATACTGCTTCTGTTGGATATGCTAAAACTTGACCTTGTTTTAAACATTGCGCCGCTTCAGTCACAGAGGTGGTAATCATTACACTTTGTACCTTTTATTGATTCATAAAGGGTTATTGTGAACCTTATTGGCTGGAACGGCAACGCAGATAATTGCCAGCCTGTTGTTGTACGAGCCCCAAAATCTCCAGTTCCATTAACTGGCTAGTGAGTGTGGCAATATCGGTGTTAAGTTTGAAATTAAGTTGATCCATATTTTGTCCCACCCAATCCAGTTGATTATAAAGTTCGAGTAAATTAGATGGGATCTCAATACTAGCGCTTGGGGTGGTTTCTTGTGACTGGGATTGGCTATGCCATTGAGTGGGGAGTGCCAAGTCTTCAATGATTTGTTCAGGATGATCGACCAAAATAGCCCCTTCTCGGATCAGTTGATGACAGCCTTGATGGTGTTCACTGTAAATATGACCGGGGATCGCAAAAATTGTCTTGCCTTGTTCAGCAGCAGATTTGGCTGTGCCAAGAGAGCCACTTTTGAGTGCGGCTTCTGCAACCACAACCCCTAAACTCAATGCACTGACGATGCGGTTGCGTCGTGGAAAATTATGCTGTAAAGGCGGTGTATGTGGTAAAAATTCAGTAATAATACAGCCATTATTTTCTAATATTTGCGTACGCAGTGTTTGATGTTGGGAAGGGTAAGTGAGATCTAAGCCCGTGCCCATCACTGCAATGGTACGTTGATATTTTAAGCCGCCCTGATGTGCCGCTGCATCAATGCCTTCAGCCAAACCACTGCAAATATAAAAGCCCTTTTCGGCGAGGTAATAGGCAAAGTCATAAGCCACTTGCTTGCCGTGTGGACTGGGTTTTCGACTGCCGACGATAGCAACTTGAGGTTGTAATAGGCTTTGTGGATTACCCTGACCAAATAAAATCGGTGGCCGGTCAGAATAGGGCAGCAGCTGCGAGGGATAATGACTTTCAGTATCAAGCAAAATAAAATCACAACTGGCTTGGACGTTATGCAGTAAAGTTTGTAATTTGATTTGGCCAGCAGGTGTTTGGATTTCTGCGACACGTTGTAGATGGCTTTTGTGTAAGCCGAGATTTGGCCAGATCTGAAGATTGGAGGCAGCAACAGCTTTTGTGCTTGTGCCAAAATGTTGTTGTAGTTTTTGAAAGCTTGATAAAGAATGCTGAACCAAATACCACAGGGTGATTGTTGCAATCTGTTCATGTGATAAAGAGTTCAGCATGTGTACACCTTAAGGCAACGGATTATTCATCCACTACAGAGGGAGAAAGTTTCGCGCCCAAGTTCATTGGCAGTTCGCTGTCGAGCACATAAGCATAGCTGACACGGTCAAAGGTTTTAAAGACCATGATGTTGCCGATACGCTCCGTTGGAAGGGTTAGTTTTTCATTGGTTTTCGGATCACGGATTTCTTGACCCTTTTGGCTCACTGAGAACACATAACCCGATTGAACGCCATCCACTGTGCCACGGTCAATGGTTACAACTGAATGCTTCGCAGCTAGACCAATCGAACCTTGAACACGAATCACTTGTCCACCCTCAGTCACATCTTGTGCATGTGTTGGGTAGAACAAGGTTGGAAGCATGGCATCGTATTCAGGCAGTACGCGATAACCACGACGTACTTCAGAATTATACGAATCTGTGATTTCTAAAGTGGACATGTCATTTTCACCACGAATGGCAATGGCTGAAGCAACCTGAGTCAATTCTAGACCTAGATTTTGTTTTTTGCCCTCTGCATCCGTCACAATGTACGGTTCGCCTTCACGGTAAATCGCGTAGCGTTGACCGACTTCAATGCCTTGGCCACGTGCATAAACGGTTTGACCTTTACCTGCAATCACACGCTGATCGGCAGCACCAACGATATACGGTGTACCTTCCAAAGATTCCTCTGAAAGAATAGTGCTGTGTTCAAGCCAGTTTTTAATGTATTCCAGTGGAATGACAGGAATGGCATTGTTTAAAGACTCAACGCGTGCTTGAGGTTGAAGTTTAGTGCCGCCTGTATAACGACGAATGATCCCTTCACAGCCATCACCTTCGTCTTTACCAATAATTGGACGACCTTCATGAGTACACATCAGTAAGCGGTCACCCGGGAAAATCCAATGCGGATTTTTGACGTGTCTATTGCTGGCCCAAATTTCAGGCCAACGCACAGGATTGTTTAGGAAACGTTTAGAAATATCCCACAGGGTATCGCCTTTTTTCACCACATAAACATTCGGTGCATTGGCTTTTAAAGCAGGTGGATTGTAATTTCGTGTAGGTGCAGCTTGAGCTGTTGAAATGACGCCTGCGCCAACACTTACGCAAACCGCAAGTGCTAACATGTGTTGTTTAAACCCCAAGGCACTAAAAGATGGCATGCCCATAAAAACCTTTTTCATTATCATAATTCCTAAAATTATGTATGTAGTTGCGTTATAATAACGATATTACACACATTTTTTTGATCAAGCATTCCCTTCATTTGGTTTTTTGATCAATGGCATAATTGAGGACGCAGTATGGCCTTATTACCTATTTTAAGTTTTCCTGATCCCCGTCTTCGTACCATTGCAGAACCCGTCGAAGAAGTTACTGATGAAATTCGTCAGCTGGCTGCAGATATGTTTGAAACCATGTATGAAGCGCCAGGCATTGGACTTGCCGCGACACAAGTTGATCGCCATATTCAGTTGATTGTCATGGACTTATCTGAACATAAAGATCAACCTTTGGTATTCATTAACCCCAAAGTTACCCCATTGACTGAAGAAACGCAGCCCTATGAAGAAGGCTGCCTATCAGTTCCCCAAATATACGACAAAGTTGAGCGCCCGTCACGCGTAAAGATCGAAGCAATTAACCTTGAAGGTCAAGCATTTGAGATCGAAGCTGACGAACTTCTCGCTGTTTGCATTCAACATGAAATGGATCACTTAAATGGCAAATTGTTCGTCGACTATTTGTCACCACTAAAGCGCCAACGCGCACGTGAAAAAGTGGAAAAATTGACCCGTCAGCGCCAAAAAGACAAAGTGGCTGTAAAACGCGGTTAAGTTTTTTGCTTAAAAATCATCTTTAAAGTGAGCCCAATTTCAATTGGGCTTTGTTATACTGGCCGCGTTCTCAATTCGGATGGAATGGATTGTTTTTTAGAGCTGCGTTGCTACTGTCTTGTGTAGCCGTGTTTTTAAAGATTTCTGTTTTTTTACAGCCTTTACTACCGACGCAATATCAAATTTCGCCGGTCTGTGAAACCATTTCGCGTGCGCTTTTACTCAAACCAGTTGAACATCTCCGTTCTCATGCTGAAAAGCATTCCACACATCATCATGAAATGCAGGCTCAGCATGAACTCAGTTCACAACCTGCCGAACACAATCATCATGATGCAAGTCATCAATGCCAATACTGTACGGTATATGGCAATCTCGTGTTGCCGCCTGATTTAGAGTTAAAAGCGGTACTTGACCGTATTCAAGTCCGTTTAATTGCATTCCAAAAAGCCTTTGTGCATGTTTGGTTTGCACTGCAACAACTCTTCTTACTGCCTCAAGGGCGAGCACCGCCACTGTTTGTATAAACCTAGACATATATTTTTCGGGTCTTAACGGACTCTAGCCTAGTTGTATTTATAGATTCAGTGAGAATAAAAATGGCTCAGCCTACATTCTTTTTACAGCCTCTTGCGGCTGCGATTTCTCTTGCTTGTTTTTCAAGCGTAGTATTTGCCGCTGACGCAGACAGCGCACACATTTTAGCGCCTATCGTGGTGACGGCTCAGCAGGGCAATGATGCCCATGGTCTGATTGTACATGCCGACCCTAAACAACCCACTCAGCCAATTCCTGCGGTTGATGGTGCAGCCTACCTACAAAGTATTGTGGGTTTTAACCAAATCAAAAATGGCGGCGCGAATGGTGACGTCACCTTCCGCGGTATGTTTGGCTCACGTATTAAAATCCTCACAGATGGTACGGAAAATTTAGGTGCATGCCCAAGCCGTATGGATAATCCAGCTTCTTATGTCTCCCCTGAAAGCTACGACAAAATCACAGTCGTAAAAGGGCCACAAACCGTTCAGTATGCGCATACTGGCTCAGCCGCAACCGTTATTTTTGAACGTGAGCCGGAGCAGCTCACTTCCGCGAAACCTTATCGCGGGCAAGCCAGTGTCATGCTTGGCTCTTATGGTCGTTTGGATCAGAATGTTGAAGCCGCTGTTGGTGATGAAACGAAATACGCACGTTTAAATGCCAATCGTTCGATTGCAGATAGCTATCAAGATGGAGCAGGCAATACAGTTCCGTCCGATTGGGAAAAGTGGAATACAGATCTTGCGCTGGGCTGGACTCCAAATGAGGACACATGGGTAGAGCTGAAAGGTGGGAAGAGTGATGGTGAGGCAGTCTATGCTGGACGTAGCATGGATGGCTCTAAGTTTGCTCGTGAAAGTCTAGGTTTACATGTTGAAAAGAAAAACATTGGCGAGGTGATCAAGAAAGTCGAAGCGCAAGTTGACTATAGCTATAACGATCATGTCATGGATAATTTTCGCTTAAGAACACCACCGACAATGACCATGACGATGCATGGTATGCAGATGACTGTGCCAAATAAGATGGAAATGGAAGTAACGCGTCGTACTTTGAATGCGCGTGCTGCAATGACTTCTGAATGGGACAAAGTCAGCCTGATGACAGGAATAGACTCGCAGCGCAATAAGCATGGCGGCAATATGATTATGTATGCTATGCCGAGTATGAATTCTTCCTTTAAAACCAATATGGAATTTGAGTCTTATGGGGCTTTCGGTGAGCTGAGTTATGCATTCAATAATCAGCATAAACTGGTGACAGGTGCACGCGTCGATCAAGCGAAGATCGATAACTTAGCCACAGATACAGAGCGTAAAGAAACCTTGCCAAGTGGTTTTATTCGAATTGAAAGTGAACTTGCAGAGTATGTCAAAACTTACGCAGGATTAGGTTATGTAGAGCGTGTACCTGATTATTGGGAATTGTTTAGTACCAAATACCATCAAAGTACAGGTACGACCTTTGCCAATTTAGAGAATGAAAAAACCGCGCAGTTTGATGCAGGTTATCAATATGAACAGGGTGCATTTAAATCTTGGGCTTCAGTTTATGCAGGTTTGATCCAAGACTATATATTAGTGGCATATACTCCGACAGGTTCAATGGGGCGGTTGGAAGCCAAAAGCCGAAATGTCGATGCAACCATTGCGGGTGCTGAAGCAGGTGTGGCTTACCAGTTCACGGATCAAATTCAAGCGGACATCAGTGCCATGTATGCATGGGGTGAAAATACGACGGATCACACCGCTTTACCGCAAATTGCACCATTAGAAGGGCGTTTCAATCTACGCTATGTGCAAGAGAAATATAATCTCGGTTTGTTATGGCGTGTGGTGGCAGCACAAGATCGTACCAGCTATCGAGAAGGCAATATCATAGGATACGATTTAGAAGACAGCAAAGGTTTTGGAACTCTGTCTTTAAATGGGACTTATAATATCCAAAAAGATCTAGACCTTTCAGTCGGAATAGATAATGTGCTGAATAAAAACTATGCCGAGCATTTGAATAAACTTGGAAGTTCAGGCTTTGGTTATGCTGCAACAGAACAATTCAACAATATTGGACGTAATTATTGGGCGCGTATCAGTCTGAAGTTCTAAATATATTGTAATGATCGGAAACAGCCATTCTAGAAATAGAATGGCTGTTTTGGGTTCTAAGATAGAAATTGACTGAGAAAACAGCATTTTGAGTGGATATTCACCATAAAAAGTAGAAAGAAACAGCGATTTAAATAAAATATTTAAATATTATTTCGATATATTGTTATTTAAATGAATTAAAACAATATATTAAGTTTAATTTGTGCGAATGTGATGGTGCGGTTTAAGGCGCTAACTAGGAAGTAGATAAATTTATTAAAAAATATTTTACATAAATAACAGTAACTTATAATTTTATGAGTTTGAAAAATAAACATGCAGAAATATTTATTGAGAAAAGGTATTGCAAGGGATTAGAAATACTGTAGAATGCACATCCATCGGCGGTGATGTTGATTAAAACTTGTTGAGAAACAAGGATTTAGCCTAAGTGGTAGAATCTGGAAGTCTTGAATAAGTTTAAAAATAATTAACAAAACCAGTTGACTTTCTCTGGAAAGAGAGTAGTATAGCCGACCTAGCTTGCTGGTGACGAATCAGCAAGAAGATCATTAAGAGATTATGAAGAACAACTTGTGTGGATTTTTACTGATTGATCGATCGAAAATATTTCATTGATTGAATGGTAAAAATTACTCGAAGTTTATTTGAGAATATTTGTCAGAAAATTGATGAGCCAAGATTTGTAGCCATAAGCTACTAATGATTTTTAACTGAAGAGTTTGATCATGGCTCAGATTGAACGCTGGCGGCAGGCTTAACACATGCAAGTCGAGCGGGGAAGTATAGCTTGCTATACGACCTAGCGGCGGACGGGTGAGTAATGCTTAGGAATCTGCCTATTAGTGGGGGACAACATTCCGAAAGGAATGCTAATACCGCATACGCCCTACGGGGGAAAGCAGGGGATCTTCGGACCTTGCGCTAATAGATGAGCCTAAGTCAGATTAGCTAGTTGGTGGGGTAAAGGCCTACCAAGGCGACGATCTGTAGCGGGTCTGAGAGGATGATCCGCCACACTGGGACTGAGACACGGCCCAGACTCCTACGGGAGGCAGCAGTGGGGAATATTGGACAATGGGCGAAAGCCTGATCCAGCCATGCCGCGTGTGTGAAGAAGGCCTTTTGGTTGTAAAGCACTTTAAGCGAGGAGGAGGCTACTTAGATTAATACTCTAGGATAGTGGACGTTACTCGCAGAATAAGCACCGGCTAACTCTGTGCCAGCAGCCGCGGTAATACAGAGGG
>NZ_JBBGZP010000011.1:0-107916 GCF_037572605.1 Acinetobacter sp. MYb191
ATTAAAAATAAATATTAATATTTCAGTATAATTACAAATAAGATTTTGTATTAAAAATTCAAAAATTCACGACTCATTTTTGATCACTTATTATATGAATAATCATTTTATGATTATTTTTTAATCGATTTATAAGTAATTTTTTGCCATTTTAAATTTTTAAATTCTAGAAAAATGAAGAAAAGTTACATAAATCCATACAAATAATAAAATAAAACAATATTTTCCAATAACTTAATTCACAGTCTTTTGTCTATCCCTGAAAGTTGGCATTTGCCTTGCACTCCCTCAGCACAGCAATACCGCTAAATATAGAAAAAGAAGGGTTGAATTTACGATGCAAAAAAACAAACTTGTTCGATCTATGGGGACCCCAACCATCAGCAAATCACTACTTAAACTAAGTACCCTGACTTTAAGTATGATGTGTTTGTCTTTAGCTCATGCAGAAGAAACAGAAAGCTCAGTCTCAGCAGAACCAACTAAAAAAGTTGCTAAAGTGACTGTCACAGGCTCCTCTATCAAAGGAGTTGCAGCTCAAAGTTCTTCACCCATTACCGTCATTAAAGTTGAAGAGCTTGCGCAACAAGGCGTCACAACTGCCGAAGAAGCTTTAACCAAAATCAGTGCCAACCAAGCGGGTTACACAACCGCGCAAAACGTGGGGGCAAGTAATACCTCTGGTTCAACAGCTAACTTGCGTGGCCTAGGCCCAGACAAAACCTTAGTATTATTAAACGGTCGCCGTTTGGCTTATAGCCCTTTTAGTACCTCTGAAACCAACCTCAATACGATTCCTCTAGCAATGGTTGAACGAATTGAAGTCCTTCGAGATGGTGCATCCGCGATATATGGTGCGGATGCCATTGCTGGGGTGATCAACTTCATCACAAAAAAACAATATGAAGGTTTCGGTATCAGCAGTGGTGTACTTAAACCCGAAGAAAAAGGGGGGGAAGAATACGATGTCTCTATCTTTGGTGGCTATGGCGACTTAGACGAACAAGGTTTTAACGTATATGGCGCAATCAGCTACCAAAAGTCTAAAGAAATTATGGCCAAAGACCGCAAAGTTAGCCGTCGTGGTGGGCTTTTACCTGAATTAGGGATCAATGCTGGCTCTACGAATGGTTTTCCTGCTAACTTCTATGACCCAACCAGTGGTGTATTAGCCAATCCTTACGGTAATGCCAACTGTAATAACACTCCTAATGTCGTTGCGGAAGATGGTCTGTGTTTTTTAAACACTCAAGCCTTGATTGGTATTCAACCCGAAACAGAAGACTTATCGGCACTAGGGCGTGCAACTTTCAAACTCAGTGACCAATTCAACGCCATTGCTGAATATGTATATGCAAAAAATGAAGTCACTACCTCAATCGCACCCGATGTCTATAGCCGATCTGTGACAATTCCCAAAGGAAGCCAATATTATCCTGGGGAAGGTATTACTCCTGCTGTTCCCGGTTTAAGTGGTGATCCTTTACAACTCTACCTACGCTCACAAGCGGGTAACCGTGTTTCTAAGACAACCAATGAATCACATCGTATTTTTGCAGGGATTGAAGGTGAAGCATATGGCTGGAACATCGACAGCGGCGTGACCTATGCAAAAGGTAAAGCAAAGGACAGTTTCGTTAGTGGCTATTTAAATCGTAGTCAACTGCAAGAAGGGCTAGATAACGGTACCATTAACCCCTTTGGTCCTTCAGCGGATTCAAGTGTTTGGAATTCATTAGAAGTCAGCGGTACGACCAATGATGCGACCTTAGACTCCACCACCTTTGACTTTACGATCAGCCGTCCAATTTTCACCCTTCCTGCGGGTGACGTGGGTTTTGCCTTCGGCGGTAGCTTTACCACGCAAGACTGGGAAGCAAAAGTAAACTCAGACCTTGTTCGACTTGTCCCAGGCAGTGGCATTGACCCTGACAAACCCATCAGTAAGGGTGACCGTGACATTACAGCCGTTTTCTCAGAGCTACAAATTCCTATTACCTCCACTTTAGAAGCGCAACTTGCAGCACGTTATGATGACTACAGTGACTTTGGCGACACCTTCAACCCGAAAGTGGGTTTACGCTGGGAACCTTTAAAACAACTAATGTTCCGAAGTACTTACAGTACAGGTTTCCGTGCACCAAGCTTATATGAAATTAATGCGCCGCAAAGCCAAACTTACACGGGGGCAAAATACGATGACCCTGTGCTCTGTCCAGGTGGCGTAGCAACTTCACCGCAATATCAAACAGAATGTAATACTCAGTTTAAGCGTATGCAAGGTGGTAACTCTGAGCTTCAGCCCGAAGAATCAACAACATTTACAGCAGGCTTTGTTTTTGAGCCCCTTAAGAACCTGGTCTTAGCAGTCGATTACTACAATATCGAAATCGAAAATCTTATTGGCTTAACGGGTGAAACCTCCATTTTCGAAGATCCAACCAAATATGCAGATCGCTTTGTGCGAGATGCAGACGGCCGTATCCAATACATCAATACCACTTTAATGAATACAGGTGGCATCAAAACCGAAGGGATCGACATTAGCTTAGATTACCTCACTCCTATGACATCAACAGGTCGGTTTGGCTTTGGAATTAATGGAACTTATGTCATCAAAAATGACTACCAAGAAGAAAAAGATGGAGACTGGGAGGGCTTAGTGGGCGTTTATGATGACCCTGCTGTACTGCGCTGGAAACATACCGCAAACATCAACTGGAGCTATGAAGACTGGAAACTGGTCTTTGAACAGCAATTTTTCCGAGGTTATCACGACCAAAATGCAACAGGTGAAGAAGGCTTTGATAACCACAAAGTCCCCGACTATACCATCTACAACATTGCAGGCACCTATAAAGGTTTCAAAAACTTAACCCTAACGGGTGGTATCAAAAACCTATTTGATGAAGAACCTGCTGCATCGAATGTTCTCGATAACTTCCAATACGGCTATGACCCACGTTACAGCGACCCAACAGGACGTACTTTCTACGTAAGAGGTACATATACGTTCTAAGCGGATCTGAGCCACAGATTGAAGTATTCAATCTGCGGTGATGTTTATACATGCTCAACTTTAACCAGATATATATGGATTTTCCCAAGTGCAATCCAATGCTTTTAAAAAGTAGATTTGGCTTAAATTTTAGGAGTAATTATGGGCACTACATTTGAAGATTTAGAAAAAAACTCCGCCAAAAAACTCACAGGTATTGGCGTTGTGATTTTCTTACATGTTCTTGTTGGCTTGGTGCTAATGGCAGGCTTGGCAAAAGATATTGTCAAACCCTCAACCGAACCTGTGGAATTGGTCATTCTGCAAGATATCAAGCCACCTGAGCCTGAACCACCTAAAGAAGTTCCACCAGAGCCACCAAAAATGGTGGAAAAAGTAGCGCAGCAACCTGACCCCAAACCTGTAGAAAAAGTAGTCCCAGTGCAAAAAACAGTTGCTACACCCGTCACTAAACCGACGATAAGCACGCCGACGCCAGTTGCATCATCGCCTTCTCCAAGCCCATCTCCAACCCCAACACCGACTGCCGCTGCTCCATCACCTGCACCCAAACCCACAGGTGTTACACGAGGAGTATCGGAAGGTGAAGCTGGATGTAAAGCACCAAGCTATCCACGCGAAGCAGAGATGAGTGGTATTTCAGGCACCGTACTGATTTCGGTCTTTGTAGATACCAATGGTAAGGCGCAAGAAGTCAAAGTGAAGCGTTCAACAGGTGACCGTACTTTAGACCGTGCTGCAACGAAAGCGTATAGCTTGTGCACATTTAAACCTGCAATGAAAGATGGCGTAGCTCAAAGCGCTTGGTTCGACATCCCATACGAATTTGTTCTCGAATAATTGAAAAAGATCAGCCGACATTAGGAATTACACAATGCAAAAATTAAAAAACTTTACCGCAGCAAGCCTAGTAGGAATCAGCACATTACTTCCTCTACAAGCTGTTTTCGCAGAGGAAACAGCTGCGCCCACTACAGCACTGACTACACCAGTCACTACGACTGAGAAAGCAGCAACACCTGTTCCCCCACCCTTAGCTGAGAAAGCACCTACTGCTTCAGAAAAAGTACATAACCCTTATGGCTTAGAAGCAATGTGGAAAGAAGGTGATCTGGTGTCTAAAGTGACGCTGTTTATTTTGGTGATTATGTCGATTGGGACATGGTACATCATCATCACCAAGTGCTTACAGCAAGGCAAAATTCGCAAACAAGGCCAACATGCCGATAAAAACTTTTGGGAAGCAACCTCTCTCGATACCGCAACTGAAGGTTTAGACGATGCAAGTGTGTATCGCTTTATTGCAGAGAAAGGTATTAAGTCGACAAAAAACCATGGTGGAACATTATTAGAGCGTATCGACTTTAATACTTGGGTCACTATCTCGATTCAACGCGCTATTGACAAAATTCACAGCCATTTAAGTGGTGGGCTAGCTTTTCTAGCAACTGTAGGTTCAACCGCACCTTTCGTGGGTTTATTCGGTACCGTTTGGGGGATTTACCATGCGTTAACGGCAATTGGAGTATCGGGTCAAGCATCTATTGATAAAGTCGCAGGCCCTGTCGGTGAAGCCTTAATTATGACTGCAATTGGTTTAGCCGTGGCTGTTCCAGCAGTGCTTGGTTACAACTGGTTAACCCGTCGGAATAAAGCCGTGATGGAAGAGGTTCGTACCTTCGGTTCAGACCTGCATGCTGTGCTGTTAAGTGGTGAAATCAGCACCAATAATCCTGTTAACCGTGACATGAAATAAGAACATGAGGAATCAGCCATGGGAATGACGGTAAATTCAAATGACAGCGATGATGATGTAATCGGAACCATTAATACCACACCATTGGTTGATATTATGTTGGTTTTACTGATTATTTTTCTCATTACAGTGCCTGTTGCGATTCATACCGTGCCAGTCAATTTGCCTGAAGAAAGGAATGTGCCTTATGAAACCAAACCTAAAAATATTCAACTTGCAGTCAATAAAAATGGCGATATTTTTTGGAATGAAAGTTACATTGCCGATAAAGCAACATTACTCTCTCGGTTACAGACAGAGGCACAAAAGAGACCTCAGCCCGATGTCCACATTCGTGGTGACCAACTTACGCCATACGATGCGATTGACCAAGTCATTACCACCACGCAGCAAGCGGGGATTGGCAAAATTGCCTTTGTCACCACACCGCCCTCTTCACCTTAATCAAAGAAGGATTCAGCTATGGGTATGAATGTTGGTTCCAACCAAGATGATGAAGATGTGATGCTTGATGTCAACATGACGCCTTTGATTGATGTCATGTTGGTATTACTGATTATGTTCATTATCACGATTCCATTGCCAAACAACGCCATTAATATCAGCCTCCCGAATGGCACACCACCACCAGTTCAGGAAAAACCACCTGAAATCGTGGAACTACGCTTAGATGCTCAAGGCAAAATGTTTTGGAATGAACAAGCTGTGGAGTCCAAACAAGCGCTCGAAGCCTTGTTTCAAACCGTTGCTCAAAAAGCAGATCAAGACCAAATTAAACTCAAAGCTGACCGCGCAACGGAATATAAATACATTGCGATGGTCATGGCCGCAGCGCAACGCCTTGATGTGAAAAAAATTGGAGTCGTGAGTAATCAGTAAATAAAACCGTCAAAAAAACCGCTGACAACTTTTGCTGTTAGCGGTTTTTTTTATGACTCTACAAATTACTTCAACACGGGAATATCGATCCACAATGCTTGCGGAAAATGTGCCGCCAAATAAGCTTTTAAATAGTTCGCAGTATCTTTAGAAATGAGTTCATCTTGTGACTCATCATTTAAGTTATAGGCTAAAGCATAAAGCTCTAAACCACGACTTTTCAGTGCTTCTAAACTTAAAATGGTATGGTTAATACTGCCCAAACGCCCCGAACTCACCAAAATTACAGGCAGTTGCTTGGTTGCAATATAGTCAATACTGAGCAAATCTGTGGTTAAAGGCACCATCAAACCACCTGCACCTTCTAACAACACCACCTCATATTTTTCAGCCAGCTGCTGAGTAGCATGTTCGATTTTTGCAAAATCAATCTCACGACCATCAATTTTAGTCGCTAAATGTGGCGATGCAGGATAACTAAAAATTTCAGGCATGGTCAGCTTACTGTCATCTTCTGGAAACCAGCCCATACCCATAATTTTACGATGCTGTTCAATGTCTTCAGAAACATCAACATTGCCCGTTTGCACTAACTTTTGGGTAATGGTTTTTTGGCCTTGTTCATTCCAAAGCTTGGCTAAGTAACCCGTGGTATAGGTTTTCCCAATGCCTGTATCGATTCCACTGATAAAGTAAACTGATCCAGTCATGGCATTCTCCGTGCAATACAATAAATAGGGTGATAACTTAGGCGATAATAAATCTGCCCAGAGGTATCGAGTTGTGAAAACTGTTGATAATCTTGATAAAAGCGTTCGAGCGAGTGCTTGGTCCAACGGAAGCTTGATGCAGTTGCCGTAACCCCTGTAGCTTTTAAGTGTTGCAGTACCTGTTTCGGTGTCGCAAAGTCTAAGTACTCAATCTGTTCAGACAAATGCAGAACTTCAAAACCTTGGTTTTGCAATTTTTCCCGTAGTTGATCGAGGTTTATATAATCTAAACCTTGCCCCGTTAAGGTCTTTATCTCTTGTAAATTCCGCTCACCAAAGGTGGAAAAACAAAACAGCCCTTGTGGAAGCAGACTGTCATTCGCTTTCTGAAAAACAGCATCAAGATTCGTCATCCACTGCAGTGCAGAGCTCGACACAATCAACTCTAAATCACTAGGAAAATTGAGCTGTTCAATGTCGCCCAATAACCAGTCTATATTTGAATAACCCTGAAAGTGCTGCTGCACCTCAGCATATAAGTCATTCAGTAAATAGTGCTGAATTTGGAAAATATTCAGCAATAGATGGCTTAAATTGCCCGAACCACAACCAATTTCAAACACCCGATCAAATTGCGTTTTAGTAGCATGACGTTGGATTAAATTAAAAAGCTGGCGTGCAATTTGCTTTTGCACAACCGCATGCTCACTATAGCTTTGCCCTGCCTGAGCAAAGCGCAATGCGACTTGTGCTTTATCAATCTATAAATTCTTCACGACTCACTCACAACAACTGAATCAACTGATCTAAATCAGTATGGCGAACTTGAGCGGTCAAGGAAATACGTAGTCTAGAACTATGCTGCGGCACAGTCGGTGGTCGCACAGGCATAATATAAAAACCTGCTTGTTGCAAAGCTTTCGCCTTCTCTACCGTTTTGCTCGAATCACCGATGATCACAGGGACAATTTGAGACGTTGATGGACAATCAAAACCTTTGGCCTGAACCGCTTGCTGCAAGGTCTGACTGATACTGTGTAAATGCTGTCTTGAGGTCTTTAACTGCAAGACTTTTTGCAAGATAAAGTTGCTCCACGCCATGCAGATCGGCGGTTGTGCCGTACTAAAAATCAATGGGCGCATAGTATTGATGAGATAGTCTCGAATCACAGGATGACAAATCAGATAGCCGCCGATTGAAGCCATAGCCTTACCCAAAGCACCAACCAAAAAGTCGATCTCATCAATCACTTGATATTGCTCGGCACAGCCCAAACCTTGCTCACCACGTACACCTATGCCATGAGCTTCGTCGACATAGAGCATGACTTTTTCAAACTGTTTTTTGATGCGGACCAATTCAGCCAAATCGGTTTCGTCACCATCCATACTAAAAATGGACTCCGTCACCACAATGATTCGCTCAAAAGTATCATCGGTATGATACTTCTGTAAAAGTTGAGTCAAATGTGCCAAGTCATTATGGCGATAACGTACCAACTTTGCAGTCGATAAACGAATACCATCAATCATGCTGGCATGGATTAATTTATCAGCCAGAATTAGAGTTTTACTGTCCGCTAGCGCAGGTAAAATACCAATATTCATGTGATAGCCGCTGTTGAATACCAAAGCCGCTCGACCATGAAAAGCCTGACTTAGGCTGGCCTCGAACTGTTCATATTCAGGAAAATTACCCGTCAATAAACGTGAAGAAGCTGAACTCATCCAGCGCTTCGCATTCGGTGTTTCATCGAAAAACTGTTCACGTAATTCAATATTTGCAGCCAATCCTAGGTAATCATTAGATGCCAAATTCAACATCTCATGATCATGGATTCGAATCATCCGCCCTTGCTGCACATTGGACGTAAACTGGCGCAAATTGCCTTGCTGTTTAAGCACATCCAACTGCGCAGCAAAATGCTCTACATGCTTCATACAGCAGGCTCCTGCATCTGTACGACCACTTCAACCAATTGCTCAAGCAAGGTCTTCAGTTCCTGTGTGGTAATCACATAAGGGGGCATCACATAGACCAGTTTTCCAAAGGGTCGCACCCAAATACCACGGCGGACAAACTCCTGTTGTAAGGTCTTCATATCCACATTAAACGTCAGCTCAACCACACCGATGGCCCCCAATACACGAACTTCATGGACATATTCAAGTGACTGCAACGGGGTCAAGGCGGTACGAAGTTGTGTTTCAATGCGTTGAATATTGCTTTGCCAATCTTGTGAAATGAGGAGTTCTGTACTTTTCGCCGCTACTGCACACGCCAAGGGATTGGCCATAAAAGTTGGGCCGTGCATAAATACGCCCGCTTCGCCTCGACTGATGGTTTCAGCAATATGCTTTGTGGTTAAGGTTGCTGACAAAGTCATATAGCCGCCTGTTAAACCTTTACCCATACACATAATGTCAGGTTCGACCTGTGCATGCTCCCAAGCAAAAAGTTTCCCCGTACGCCCAAAACCTGTCGCAATTTCATCAAAAATCAGTAAAACACCGTATTTTTCACAGAGCAATTTGGCCTGTCGTAAGTACTCAGGATGATAAAAATGCATCCCTCCTGCACCTTGAACAATCGGCTCAATAATCAGCGCGGCGATACTTTCATGCTGTGCAGCTAAGGTGTTTTCAAGCTCACGAATGTCCTTCTGATCCCATGCTGCATCAAAGGCAACTTGCGGTGCAGGAACAAAAATACGATTGGGTAAACTTGAGCCAAAAATTTGATGCATGCCTGTGACAGGGTCACAGACCGACATCGCATTCCATGTATCACCATGGTAGCCCGAACGCGGGGTGACAAAATTGGTTTTGTCTTGTTTCCCAAGCGAAGTCCAATACTGAACTGCCATCTTTAACGCCACTTCAACTGCAACAGAACCTGAGTCTGCATAGAAAATTTTATCTAAACTTGGCGGGGTGATTTGCAACAGTAATTTGCCCAATTGAATGGCGGGATCATGGCTAAAGCCACCAAACATAATATGTGACATGTTTTGCAGTTGGTCTGTCACGGCCTGATTCAGTTCAGGATGGTTATAGCCGTGTATGGTGCACCACCACGAAGACATTCCATCAATCAGCTGACGACCATCATCTAACTCAATGGTTGAGCCAAAGGCTTTTTTAACTTTAAAGGTGGGGAGCGGATTAGTCATCGAGGTATAAGGATGCCAAATATGTTCTCGATCAAATGCTAAGTCATCCAACTCACCATCCAATTTGGCATTGATCTCAGTCATCCTTAACTCCATATCGACTACAGTTACAGCAAAATTTCAATTTGACTGATCTTAAACCTGCGCGCATCAAAAAGAAATTGCGATATTCACCACTCAGCGAATTGTTTAATCCATTTTTTGTAAATATTGGCAGATTTTGTCAGTTACTTCATCGACATGAAAAACTGGAAGTCCATGTGAACCACTTAAAAGCATCGCATCTAAAAAATTTGCACCTAAAGCTTTTAAATTATCCAAGACTTTGTAGCTAACTAAAAAATCTTGTTTAGCCAGCAGATGGAGTTGATGCCCCGTATAATTGTGTAAGATCTCAACCGTATTTAAATACTCTAAGCAATTGAGTCCCTGTTTTAACAGATCTAAAGATTGAGGCTGAAGCAAACTTTGCAACTGCAAAAAATCTTGCTTGGTGGTTGCCGTCCCTTGGCATACCATAAATCCAAATTTCTTTAAGGTTGCAATCGCATCTTCTTCGAAGGATTGTTTAAAGTTTTGAAATGTCGCTGGACTCATCGCGGTTGGCCAGTTTTCATGCGCCACAAAGCACGGATTTGAAGCCAGAGTAATTAATACTTTTTGCTGTTGATACTGCTGTTCAACAGCATCGACCAATAAAGTCGCCAGTTGCCCCCCCAAAGACCAACCGATAATGACATCAAAATCTTTGGCTTGTTCAGCATGTTGCTGCAACGCCTGTGTATCCAATCCATTAAAAATATTGATCAGCTCAACCGAATGGCCTTTATGCTGCAAAGCATGAGCCAAAGGTTGCAGTAACTTGGTCCCACCACCCCAGCCCGTGATGAGTAAAATACGTTGATTCAATGCAGACTCTAAAACTGTAAATTTCAAACAGTATAAAACCTCAGACTCCGTTGCAAAGCAAGCCCTTTGAATGAACAGTAAATTTAAATAAATAATTCAGATTTAGACACCAGAATCTCAGCACTTTAGTGCCTTAAAATTTGCTAAGATCAATGAAATACATTTCTGGACAGCCTACACAATGAAAATAATGCAAATGGCAACGATTAGCTTAATTTCGCTAGGTAGTTTCTGTGCCATCAGCAGCGCCACTTATGCCGCACCGGCTTTTTCAAGCGCTTCATCAGACCAAAAACAATGGGTCGGCAAGCCCGCACCGAGTTTTAAGTTAAAAGATCAAAATGCCAAATGGCATGAGCTCAAACAATATCAAGGCAAATGGGTCGTTCTCTATTTTTATCCGAAAGATGACTCACCGGGCTGCATCCAAGAAGCCAATCAGTTCAAATCACTCTACCCACAATTTAGCAAAAATAATGCAGTGGTCTTAGGCGTGAGTTTGGACGATGTACAGTCACATCAAAAATTTTCTAAAAAGTTAGGACTGAATTTCCCTATTTTGGCTGATAACAATCATCAACTGGCAAATCAACTCGGCATCGTGCGCAACTTAGGCATCGCGAAAATTGCGAAACGTGAAACCTTTCTGATTGACCCACAAGGTACGGTGGTCTATCACTACAGCAGTGTAAATACCCAAACCCATGCGGGACAAGTATTGGCAGATATTCAAAAATTCTCTAAAAAATAACCCATACAAAAAAGCCTTCGGACATTGATTCGAAGGCTTTTTGATTACTCAGTATGTAAATACACATGCCACCTTTACATAAAACTGGTAGCTGACATCTCTTACATTTGAGACTGAATGTAGTTTTGCAGACCAATCAACTCAATTAAACGTAATTGTTTTTCTAACCAATAAGTATGGTCTTCTTCGGTATCTGACATTTGCTGACGTAACATGTCACGGGTAATGTAATCACCCTTTTCTTCACACAATTTTACGCCTTGCGCTAATTTTTCACGTACATGATATTCAAGCTTTAAATCAGCTTTTAAGCATGAAACCACATCTTCACCAATTTCAACGTCATCACGTTGCATATTCGGTGTGCCTTCCAAAAACAAAACACGGCGAATAATCGCATCTGCATGTTGTGCTTCTTCTTGCATTTCATGATCAATACGTTCAAAGATTTTGCTCAAACCCCAATCTTCATACATACGTGAATGAATGAGATATTGATCGCGTGCAGCCAATTCTCCACCGATCAACATATTTAAGTAGTCTACGACTTCAGGATTGCCACGCATTTCAAAATCTCCATTCTCTAATGCAACTATTATGGACACATTTAATTCACTTTGCAAAAGATAAATTATGTAAGTTTATGATTTTTATAAAATTAAAATGAGAAACATACGCATTTGCAGTATGAATCATCAAAATAATAGTTATAAAATAAGCCTTTGCAAAACTTCATCGCTTTTACAAATGCTTTTTAGGCTTGAACAGCCCTGTGCTTCATTTTGTAACCATTAAAAATGCTTCTTATTTCAGCCTTAGAACGGTATTCCTTCTTTCACTTGTTCTGAGCAACGGACCAAAGAGAACCCACTTCTGCAGACTGGACTCGAGCCTGAGCTTGGCGATAAAAACGGAAAAATAATCCAGCAAAAAGAATAGCAAAGACGTCAACCCACCATAAAGAGGAAGAAGATGACCATAGTCCAATCTCAGGTAAGAGCAGTGCTATAGCAAAAGTCAAAGGCATAAGCAGTAAAACAATCACAATCGACAGCAATAACGTTGGTAATGCTCGCGCCGCGCCCAATACAAAGCTAAGCATTAAACTGAAGATAAAAATCGCATAATAGATATACATAAACCATGTGTTGATGCTGTGTAGTTCAGGACTAAGGACATAGGCACAGCGCCCGATCAACATACTCATAACAATGCCAAAGACCGTTCCCAAACATGCGCCTATGGTTAAGTTTGCGATGAATTGCACATCTTTACGCTGTGCAAGTGGTGCTAAATTTGGATTTTTTTGTCGCTTTACACGCGATTCAATCCATAGAATATTGCCTGAGTAAAATAAAAATGCTCCGCCCAGACCCAAGGCCAAATACAACCAACGGGTAAAATCTCCGCCATAGTTACCAAAGTGCAAACTGAACATCGATCGAATCAGTTGATCTAGACCAGAACTTTGGGTATTTAAATTGGCTGTACTATAAGGTGCGGGCTGATAAGGATTGAAAAACATCACGTCGAAGTTATCACCACGTAACATCTGATCTGGGCTGTATAAACTGACGCGTGCCGATGCCTTGGCAGGTTGGTCTAGATTGTTAAAGCTTACAGACGAGACCTCATAGCCCTGTGCTTGTTGCTGTACCTGTAAGAGTATTTTTTCAACATCCAGTTGAGGAACTGGATCTGCAATCTGCACCTTAGCGGGACGTTCAAACAATGGTTTGCCTTTGGACACCAACTGCCCCAAGCCATCATAAAAGAGATCATGAAATGCAAAAACAATCACCGTCACACTAATCAAAATATGAAACGGTAAACTGGTAATGCCAATCACATTATGCGCATCGAGCCAAAAACGTTTTTTGTTCTTACCTTGCCGTATCGCAAAATAGTCTTTGACCAACGTCGGCAAGAGGATGATCAAACCTGTCATTAGCGCCAAAAAATATAAGACCGATACCACACCCATCACATAAACACCGAGTGTATGATGCCCAAGCATCCCTGGAATGCCTGCCGTTTCGTGCAGTTGTTCAATCAACCAACCCAGTTTAGATAAGTTTTCTTGTTCAACCTGTAAAGTCCCATCTGGTTTCAGTGTTGCTAACATCGCGCTTTGATCGGTATCAAAGGCATGATCATCATGTGCTTGACTTTGCGCAGGTTGCCACTGAATCGGGGCATAATGAAACTCTTTGGAGTTTAAATTGATCTGAAAGCTTTTTTGCGCTGCAGGATAGTGCTGCTGTACCTGTGACACCAAATCGTTGTACTGATGGAATTCAACCGTATTTAAACTTTGTTGCGGTGGCGTTGCCCACTTACTCAAATCATGCTGAAACATACTCAGCCCACCTGCAAAAAAGCAAATGAACAAGAGAATGCCTGCACAAATCCCCACCCACGTATGTAACTCTTTGGCCAGTCGGAGAATATCTGTACGTACCTTCATGCCCTATTCCCCTCTGAGCCAAAATATGAGTGTGTAAGCCACAACATTGAAAAACAGATAAATCACAATGGACTGCCATCCGCGTGGAATAAAATAGGCCACAAAAAATAACGGTAGCCAAATCCAAGGAATCGACCACATCCCTAACTGTGGAGCAAGACTACGATACTCAGATTGCAGTCCCCACATCGTGATTAATGCAGCTAAAGCGAAAGCGAAAGCGAAAGCGAAAGCGAAAGCGAAAGCGAAAGCGAAAGCTAGACTAAGTCCAAGAACTGCACCCGCAAAGCTTTTCGTCCACCAGTCAGGTTGTATCTTTTGATCGCGTAGCAACGTCATGCGTCAAAGCCCCATGTAATAAAGGAAGAAATGGTAGTGCTGACCACAACACCAATGGCATCAGTAACCACATCAACACCGCTACCAGTTTTGGTAATACCGTCAGTAAAAGGACCAATGCCAAAACAAAACCAATCCACCCGACCCAACGATACTTTTTCGCCACAGTCTGTTTAAGAACCGTTTGGTTAGGATGGGTCAAATACAGCAGCACACAACTACCACAGCACAGGAGTAAACCGAGAAATTTCATCATTGCGTTCAACTTAAATGAGGCAGCATTCAGACATAAAAAAAGCCCACTGCATCGCAATGGGCTGTTCAGTAAAATTAGAAATCGAAAGTGACGCCGAATTTATAGGTACGTGCACCACCAACCGTTGCATAGTAAGAGTTGAACACACCTTCCCAATATTTTTTATTTGTCACGTTATCGACATTGGCTAAGAAAGTCGTGTTTACACCACCCAGTTTTGTTTTATAGCGCGCACCAACATCAAGAATAGTATAGTCAGGAAGTTTATAGGTATTCAAACTATCTAAATATTGTTCACTAACATAGTTAGCCCGAGCATTAACATTTAAACCATCTACCACAGGTACGGCATAATCCAAACCTAATGAGGCAGTAAAGTCTGGTACACCATAAATCGTATTGCCTGAAATATCAGTGGTGCTTGTAGAACCTTTTGTATATTCAGCATCAATATAAGCCATGCTTCCCAGTAGACTTAAGTCCTTAGTCAAATTCCCTGAGAAGGACCATTCAATACCACGTGATCGACTTTCTCCACCATCTTCAGTGATCTGTGTATTACCATTAACCGCTGTCGCCAAAGCTGTTGTGATCAGAGTCGGTTTTTGAATTTGATAAAGTGCCAAGCTATTTAACCAAGAACCAGCTTGATACTTCGTCCCCACTTCATATTGCTTCGTTTCGTAAGGCTTAAACAGTTTTCCTTCATTCACATCCGCGGTAGAAGTTACTGAGTCTGCTTTTGATAAACCTTCAACATAACTTGCATAAAAAGATAAATTTTCTCCAAATGGTTTGATTACGATGCCTAAACTTGGTGAAAGCTTATTTTCATCGTATTTCACATCTGTAGTGAGACTTTCTAACTGCATATCTTGATAACGAGCACCCAAAATCAACTGCAATTTGTCATCCAACATTGAAATTTGATCCGTCAAGGTATAACTCATGAATTTATCATCCTCATAAGGTACAACTGTTGGATAGGTCGTTGGCATTGTCCCGTTCGAGTTCGGATTATAAAGATTCGTTGTAAATGATGAACTGGTCGCACGAGAGTGTTGATCGTATTCGCGATGTACATAATCTGCACGTAACCCAAGGGTATGTTTAATGGCGCCTGTATTGAATTTAGTTTCAATACCCGTATTACCACTTAGGTTATTTTCTTTAGATGCGACTCGATAGTACTGCGAAGTTGCATCACCTGCACTGTTCTGCAAGATCATACGCGTACCAAAAATATGCCCCGAATAACCTTTTTCAACATAACCCACACCTGCAAAAACCTTGGTATAAGGAGTGAATTTATATTCACCATTTAAGCCCGCATAACGGCTATAGGTTTCCCCATGAATTTGATCAAAGTAATTATTATCACCCTTTGGTGCAGCAACTACGCCTGTTTTTTGCATAGAGACCATTGCAGGTGAACCATTATCACGGTTTTCACGAATGGCATAAGCATCAAAGTTTAGTTTTAATTTATCGGTCGTATAGCCCGCTGCAATCGAACCAAGCGCTAAACGGTCATCCATACCTTCAATAAGATGCTCACCGTCTCCATATGTGCCGTTTACACGAACTCCGAATTGTTTTTGGTCACCAAAACGACGAGAAACATCTACATTGGTTTTATAATAACTCTCATCTTCTAATGACGTCGAAATACGTGTTAGATCTTGGTCGGCACGTTTAGAATTCGCAATCACTACTCCGCCAACGCTTCCTGCTGGTGCCATACCTGCAACCAAAGCATTCGGTCCTTTCAATACTGTTACCGATTCTAGTAAATCTGTTGGTATACGTCCCATAGGAGCTACAGCGTATAACCCGTTATAAGCCATATCGTCATAGCCGACACTAAAACCACGAATTTGGAAGTTTTCGTTTAAATGACCTTGATTGGTCGTCGCACGAATACTGGCATCATTTTCTAAAACTTCCCCCACTGTAGATGCTTGTTGATCACGAATCAGTTGCTCTGTATAAGTAGAAACCGTAAATGGTGTATCAATCGCTGACTTATTCCCTAAAGCACCCAAGTTAGCCGCCTTCGCCAATTTACCATCGGCATAGCCTTGTTGTGATTGCGCTTCTGATTTTAAGGCAGGTAAAACTGAAACCTCCTCTGCAAAAGCAAGCTGTAAACAGCCTCCACCCATCATCAAAAGCCCAACAGAGCTTGCAAGAATTTTCTTAGAGAAGGATTTCATTTTAAACAACACTTATTTTTAATGAGAATCATTATTATATGTAAAATAATTATCATTATTTATTGTATTTTATCATTTGACTTATCTATATGATCTAAAATACAAATTTAAGCTTACTGCGAAAAAATACGTTTTACTCGCTCATTTTCAATACAGTGTGGTGCAATATTATAAAATGACGCATAAGTCAGGCACCTACTCACCCCATAGGCAAAGACTTTCATGGCTTTCACGTTTACACTAAGCCAATACTTAAAACAACAATGGGTAATCTATGACAAACTTAGCAACACAAGCACCGGTACTGGTTACAGGTGCATCAGGTTATATTGCCAGTTGGGTGATTCAAAAATTATTAACCCAAGGGTATACCGTTCATGCCACTGTCCGTGACTTGAACAAAACCCAAAGCTTCGCGCATTTATCTAAAATTGCAGACAGCAGTGCTGGAACACTGAAACTCTTTAAAGCCAATTTGCTCGAGCCCAATTCCTTTAAAGAAGCGATGCAGGGCTGTGAAATTGTGTTTCATATGGCTTCTCCTTTCGTCGTTACTAACTATAAAGATGCAGTGAAAGACATCATTGAACCTGCTGTTTTGGGTACAGAAAATGTCTTAAACACCGTGAATGAAACCGAATCCGTTAAACGCGTCATTGTCACTTCGAGTATTGCATCGACCTATGGCGATGCCATTGATATTTTAAAAACAGATCATAATACTTTTGATGAAAGTCACTGGAACACCAGCAGTTCTGAGACCCATCAGCCTTATCCATATTCTAAAGTGATGGCTGAGCGTAAAGCTTGGGAAATGGCTGAGGCACAAGATCGTTGGCAGTTGGTATGCATTAACCCTGCATTGGTCTTTGGGCGTTCATTGACACCAAATACACAGTCAGGCTCAATTGAGGTCTTACAACAGTTTACCAATGGTTTGACTTTAGCGGGTGTCCCACCCATGTGGAATGGTGTGGTCGATGTTCAAGATGTTGCTGAAGCGCACTTACAAGCAGCATTCACCCCAGAAGCAACAGGTCGTTACATTGTAAGTGGTGGAACTTTAAGTCTGCTTGAAATCGGTCAATTGCTTAAAGCACATTTTGGTTGGAAGTTTCCATTTCCACGAAATGAACTTCCCAAAGCAGCTTTTAAGGTGATTGGCCCATTCATTGGTTTTAGCCGCGAGTTTGTTGAATTGAATATGGGTTATCCGATTTATTTTGATGCGAACAAGAGCCAAAAAGAATTGGGTTTAGAGTATCGAGATGTCAAAGAAAGCCTCGTTGAGCACTTCCAACAATTGCTCGATGACGGTGTCATCAAGCAATATATTCCTTAAAAATAAATAAAAAGCATAGTACAAGTCAATTTCATAACTGACGAGCATTATGCTTTTTCTAAATTTATGAAGGTATGGGATACACGAAATGTCATCAGCAACTGTTCGAAACAACACTACATTAGAAAAAAATTGTTTCTGCGACAATTTTATTCATTGATGGCAATGAACGAGTTTTGCTGATGACTAATGCCTTTGGTTACTTTGGGCTAATCCAAAGTAACATACGAACTTCAAGCATTTGATGCGAATACGTAAGACTCCGCTGTAACCCTCATCATTAAAATTCGTTTTAGTCATGTGCTTTAACTGAACGCTATTATCTGAACAGTATATTTTTGATCCAAATCAAAAATCTAAGCCTCTAACTGACCATAATCTTGCATCAGTTGAATAAACTCAGCTTCATTGATCACAGCAATCCCAAGTTTCTCCGCTTTATCCAGCTTTGAACCTGCTTTTTCACCTGCAACAACACACTTAGTTTTACTCGACACACTACCACTGACACGTGCGCCCAGTGCTTGCAAGAGTTGTGTTGCTTCATCACGCCCCATCGTACTGAGTGTACCCGTCACGACCCAACTTTCGCCATTTAGAGGTTGACGACTTGGTGCCACAGGCGCATCCCAATGAATACCTGCCGCCAATAATCGGTCTAAAACTTCAAGGTTATGCGGCGCTTGGAAAAAGTCGACAATCCACTCTGCCGTGATATCCCCCACATCTGGGGTTTTCTTTAAAGCTTCAATGTCTGCGAAACGTAGCGCATCTAAAGTTTGGAAGGTATTGGCCAACATACGCGCTGTGGTTTCACCCACCCCACGAATCCCCAATGCATAAATAAATGCAGCCAAAGTAGTTTTCTTGCTATTTTCAATCGAATCAATCAAGTTCTGAACGGACTTCTCACCCATTTTTTCAATGGTTAATAGCTTTTCTCGGTGCTCATGTAGGTGATAAATATCAGCCACATCTTTAAGCAGATCAAGATGTAACAATGATTCGACCCAACGATCCCCCAAACCTTCAATATCAAGCGCTTTACGTGATACGAAGTGGCGAATTGCCTCAATACGCTGTGCAGCACAATACAAACCACCAGAGCAACGTGCTAAAGCTTCACCTTCGGGCATCACCACAGGCGATTCACACACGGGGCATTGGCTCGGGAGTTCAACTTCAGTGGCATCGACAGGACGGAACTCAGGCCATACTTTTTCCACTTTGGGAATCACATCACCACTACGGTAAACACTGACAGTATCGCCAATTCGCACATCTAAACGGTGAATTTCTCCAATATTATGCAAGGTCACATTTGAAACGGTCACGCCGCCCACAGCGACAGGATTCAACCGCGCCACAGGTGTGAGTGTACCTGTACGTCCCACTTGCCAGTCAATATTTTCAACCGTGGTAAGCGCAGCCACTGCAGGGAATTTATAAGCCGTTGCCCAACGTGGTTCTCGGCTTAAAAAGCCGAGCTGTTGCTGTTGTTTGAGGCTGTTGACCTTAATCACCATGCCGTCAATTTCCACACTCAATTGTGGTCGTTCCGCATTGATTTGCTCATAAACCGCTTGAACTTCTTGAATACTATCGCAGACAAAATGACGCTCGCCAACCGCAAAACCAAACTGTTGCAACCACTCTAGACTTTCCGACATGGTACTTTGACCATGGTTCGGTTCACACTGCGCAATACCATAAGCATAAAATGCGAGTGGACGTGAAGCCGCAATATTCGGGTCTAACTGACGTAGACTTCCCGCTGCGGCGTTACGTGGGTTAGCAAAAGTCTTCTCACCTTTGGCTTCATTTTCGGCATTGAGCTTTTCAAAACCTGCTTTAGGCATCAAAACTTCGCCACGAACTTCCAGTAGCGTAGGTACTTCGCCCTGATTTGTGGTCAACACCTTCGGCAAGTTACGAATGGTTTTGACGTTTTGAGTAATGTCTTCCCCTGTTTCACCATCACCACGCGTCACCCCACGCACCAGCACACCCTGTTCATACCACAGTGAAATGGCAAGACCATCAAACTTCAGTTCGACATCATATTGAATCGTTTGATTCGGCAACCGTTCTTCTGCACGGCGTGCAAAAGCAAAGAGTTCTTCTTGATTAAACACATTGCCTAAAGACAGCATCGGTACCACATGGGTCACGCTCGTAAACTTCGCCAAAGGTTTAGCACCGACTTTATTGATCGGGCTATCTGGCTGAATACACTCAGGGTATTGTTCTTCTAAAACTTTCAACTGATGAAAAAGCTGATCATATTCACTGTCTAAAATAGTCGGCTGATCCATCACATAATAAGCATGATTATGCTGTGCCAAAATTTGGATCAGTTGACGCATTTGCGCAACGACAGTCGAAGGTTGAGTCATAATTTCACCATAAAAAAGGGCGGTCTTTGTTCCGCCCTAAAAATTGTATTTCTACTGTCTATTATAGAAATCGTTACCACTGCTTTCAATCAGATTAAGCATCGATTGCTTGTCCAGCACGGTAATCAATCGCCAAATGGCGCCAATGCTCACGCAGTTGTGGCGTGAACTCTTGGTTGTTTTGGTCATAAACCGTGCCATCGATTTCACGAGCAATCAAACGTGAAATACTGTCCATGGTGTCAAAGGCATTTTGGACATCGCGGTGTGGTAAAGCCAAGAAAAATGCCAAGCCTTTAATTGGATCAGTCGACAGATTTTCCAAGTCAAAACCATCCATGCCTGTATCAGTAATTTGCAACACAGAGAACAGTAACTTCGTTCCATCTTCGTTATAGCGATGGAAACAAGACATTTCGCCAAAACGTAAACCATACTTCATTAAAACTTTTAAGGTTTTCTCACCAGACAACGCACGACGTTCAGGATAAACATTCAGGGCAATAAACGACTCTGCTGTGGCTAAGGCACTTTCATCATCGACAATTTTTTGCTCATACAGATGTGCATCTAAAATGCTGCTTTCATCGTCAAACTCTGAAATTTCAGCTTTTTCGACGTTGGCATTTAAACTAAATTCAGCTTTATCCGCTTTTGCTTGGTCATCAACAAGCGAGGAGCTTGCGCTTTCAGTCGTTAATTCCGTTGCATCTGCTACAGCATTTTCAGGAGCGACTGAGTCTACTGCTTTATTTTCTACCTCAGCTGATGCATCCAAACTTGGTTCAGTACTGCTGCTTTCGAGCACACTGTCTGCATCCAAAGCTTTCGGTTCGGCTTTTTCAGATAGTGTCTCTTCTACAGAGCTTTCGTTTAAAGTCGGCTCTTGACGCTCAGCCTCTTCAACTGATGCCGTTTGCAGTTGATCACGTACGTGACGCGGGATAATCGGTTTTTGACTGTCAGCATCGATATGCAATGCGGACTCAAGTGAAGGCGCTGCATCTGCCGGCTTTCGAAAAATCATTCGAACCCCAAACAGCATAATGATCACTGCTATGACGATACCAATAATTGTTGTGTATTCCATCTTATTAGGCCTCCGCGACTAAACCGTATTCTTTTGCCTGTTCTAAATTTACAGTCACTAACTTTGATGTTCCCGGTTCAGGCATCGTAATACCTAACAAGTCGGTCGCCATCGTCATTGCGAGTTTATTATGGGTAATGTAAATGAATTGCACCTGTTCAGAAAGCTCTTTTACAAGATTACAAAATCTTCCCACGTTCGCATCATCCAAAGGCGCATCAACTTCATCCAAAACACAAAATGGTGATGGATTGAGACGGAAAATCGCAAACACTAAAGCCAATGCCGTCAGGGCTTTTTCTCCCCCTGAAAGTAGCGCCAATGAACTATTGCGCTTGCCTGGCGGACGAGCCATGAGTTTAACCCCAGATTGCCAGTCATCTTCCAAAGTCAGACTCGCTTCTCCACCATTGAAAACTTTCGGGAACAGATCTTGTAGTTCTGTATTGACCCGATCAAAAGTGCTCATGAACAGTTTACGCGTTTCTTGGTCAATACTTTTCATTGCAGCACGCAACTGCTCAACGGTATTTTCCAAATCTTGAATTTGATGACTCAACTCTTCAAAACGTTTTGATACTTCTTCATATTCTTCTGAAGCCGCCAAATTGACGGCGCCCAATTTCTCAAACTGCTGCTGCGCTTTTTCCAGAGTCTGTTGATGACTGCTGATCTCAATGCTCAAACCCTCAACAGGTTCAACATTCATTTCTTTCAGCTGTTCAGAATAATGTTGTAAGTCTGACTTTGCGGCTTGCCACGCCAAACGTTTCTCTTCTAACTGGGTTCTCAGCTTTTCATCTTGTTGTTGCTGTTGATGACGGTGTTCGGTCAAACTTTGCTGACGCTCTTGCACCGCATTCAGTTCAACTTGCCATTCAGACCATGTTTTTTGCAGCTTTTCAGTGATCTGTGCTTGTTCGCTGAACTGGCTTTCTAAGGCAGGCAGCTCAAGTTGTACAGGGTCAATAAACTTTTTGGCCTGCTCCATCTGCGACAAAATTTGCTGATACTGCGCTTTTAAGAAAGTACTGTCTTTTTCTAACAGTTCAATCTGCTGTGTGGTTTGCACCGCCTGACTACGCACCATTTCAAGCGCCTGCCAAACCTGCTGTGCCTGCTGCTGGCTATCATCCAGTTGCTCAGTCAATGACTCCACTTGGAACTGCATGGTTTTGTAGTTTGGCAAATTTTGCTCTAGCTTAATATTCAATGCATGCAGATCAATCTCTAGATCATCTTTTTGCATGGCATCTTCTTCAAGCTGACTGTTTAGCTGCGCCAGTTGATTGGCCAATTGTTGCTTTTGCACTTCAAAGGCTTGGTTGGTACTTTGCACTTTGGCAATATTTAAATCAATCTGCTGCGTCGCTTGAACTTCTTTTTTCAACAGTTGTTGATCGGCTTTTAACTGTTCATCCACCGCTTGGACTTGAGTACGAAGCTCGGTAGTTTTCGTTTCAAGCTGAGTCAGAAGTCCCGTCTTTTCAGCAAGACTCTGTTCAATTTCATCTAAACGAATCCGATGACTTAACGCACCCTGTCCAGCTTGGCTTGCTTCGTCATAATCCAAACCAATCACCCAGTCCACGCCGACATGGTAACCGTCTAAACTCAGAAGAGACTGACCATCTTTCAATTGCTTTTGCAGCGCTAGGGCTTGTTTTAAGTTGGTGGTCACCCCCACCTGCTGCCACAAAGAGGATTGTGGCGATTCAATCCAACTGGCTAGGCTATCGCAACCTGCAATTTCGATCAGTTCAACATGCGGCTGAGGCGTTAACTGACGTGCAACGGCATCGGTGAATGCATCGCTGTTGTCCAAACAATGCGCTGAAAGCCATTTGGCTAAGAATTTTTCGACCAGCGCGGCATGGGTTTTAGCCGCATCTTTAAGCTGCAGCACATGCATCAACTGAGGATGATCACTATTTTTTAAGGCACTCACTTTGACCAAAAGCTGCTTGAGATGCTTCTGCTCGGCACTTAAGACCTGTATATCTGCTTTATGTTGATTCAGCTCAGTTTGAGCAGCTTGAAGTTGGATACGCAAATCATCCAGCTGCAACTGCACCTCAATGATACTTTGCTCACGTTGTAACTGCTGTGCCTCGGCGTCTTGCTTGGCATGTAACAACTGATCAATTGCATCCAACTGGCTTTGGTTTTGAATTTGCGCCGCTTGCTGCTCTAAAATCTGCTTTTGCTGTTCAAAGCGTAAAATGTTTTTGGCCAACTGTTCACTTTGCGCCAACATTTGCGTTTTTTGTTGCTGCTGTTTTTCAACCAAACTTTTGACTTGTTCAAACTGTTGAAGCAACTGTTGCTGCTGTGCTTTTAAGTCCGTTAAACCTTGGCTTTGCTGTTGGTTTTGACTTTCTTGCTGTTGTAACTGTTCAGTATGAAGCTCATTTTGTTCGTGCAAACTTTCCAGTTGTAACTCGATCAGCTGCATACGTTCTTTGGTTTGCGCCTTCTGCTGTTCAAGCTGTGCCAAAGTGGTGGTGTTTTGCTGGAACAGACTCTGCTTTTGTTCCAAAGTCATTTTCAGCTCAGCCAGCTTTTTCTCTGCCTGTTGCCACTCACTCTGTAGTGGCGTGGACTGCTGAATCAGACGTTGAAATAGCTCACTGGTTGACGTCAAATCATGCTCTAAAGTGGTTAACTCTGAACGCACCAGCTTGAACTGCTCACCCAAATCATTCATGTGCAGCGTATATTCTTGCTGTAAACGGCTGCTTTGTTCGCACTGAAAAGATAAAACTTCGACTTTAATGGTACGAATTTGGCTTTCCAGTGTTTTGTACTGAATCGCGGTTTCAGCCTGACGTTTTAAAGTTTTTAACTGTGATCTTAATTCAGAGGCAATATCTTCTAAACGCGATAAATTTTGCGTGGTGTGATCCAAATGCAATAAAGTTTCACGGCGACGTGCTTGATAACGCGAAACCCCTGCAGCTTCCTCAATAAAAACTCGCATTTCTTCAGGTTTTGCATCGACCAAACGGTTGATCATGCCCTGTTCAATAATCGAATAAGAACGTGGCCCTAAACCTGTGCCCAAGAATATATCGGTAATATCCCGACGACGACATTTGGTGCCATTTAAAAAGTATTCAGACTTACCATCTCGGTTGACCTGACGTTTGACCGCCAGTTCGGTATAGGCATTATAGCTACCGCCTAACTTGCCATAAGTGTTGTCAAAACGCAGTTCTACACTGGCGACACTGACAGGTTTACGCTTTGCCGTGCCTGTAAAAATGACATCCTGCATGCTACCGCCGCGCAGTTGGCGAGCACTGGATTCGCCCATGACCCAGCGAATAGCATCAATCACATTGGATTTGCCACAACCGTTCGGCCCAACCACTGCGGTGCGGTTATCTTTAAAGTGTAGTGTGGTACTGTCGGCAAAAGATTTGAAGCCGGAAAGTTTTAAACTGCTTAAACGCATAATGTCCTGACTAACGTCGTGAGCGTCTCGCCCACGCAAGTTCAATTTGTTTCATTCGGGTCAGAGATTCCAACACCAAGTTACGTAAGTGTCGACAAAAATCTTCCATAAATAAAGTAGCTTGTTGTGATTTTCTGATTAAAACAGCATCAGTCACCAGTTTAAATAAATCATAAGATTCTTGTAACTCTCTACGCGAAGTATTTAAGGTTAAAAAATAGCTCCGACGTATCGAGGGTAACAGTTCTTGGTAAAACTTCATCAAATAGGCATTGCCCACCATTTCATGCTGCCGCGCCAATCCTTCAAAAATCAAATCATAAAATTTTTCGATACTGCCCTGTTTCAGTTGATTCCCCAATTCATCCAATAACAGCTGTAAACGTTCCGCTTCATAGCTGCGCCACGTCTCCGCTATGCGTTGCACAATTTGCCCCAACAGCAGACTACTGGTGTCAAACAAGGCGCGCACTTGCTGAGCGGACATTTCAGAGACTATAGCGCCGCGACGCGGGTAGATTTCAATCAGATGTGTACGTTCAAGTAGTAACAAGGCCTCACGCACCGAGCCGCGACTCACATCCAGTTCAGCGGCAATACGTAATTCTTGTATGCGCTCACCTTCGACCAACTCACCGCGAATGATTTGCTCACTGATGTGCTTGGCAATTTGTTCGGACAAACTCTCTGTATCATGTGCTTGCATACTGTTCCTAACTTGTTTTTATAAGATGCAATCCATGGTCTTTAGTGACCTATTTTTAGGTTTTACCCGATCTTAAACGCTAAACACTATGTCATTGTCTAACAATTTTACCGTCTATAATGCCAATCAACAGCAACGCACACAACATTGTCAAAGAAATTAAGAACTAAAACCTTGATAAATAAAATATAAACCAACTACCACCAACAAACCAGCAAAACACTTTTTCAACATCGCAGGCGATAAAAGATGCGCCACTTTTGCCCCAAACTTGGCAGTGATAAAACTCATGACCGCAATCCCCAAAAAAGCATAGACATGAATATAACCAATGGTATTCGGTACATTCACTTCAGCCCGATGCCCGAACCACATAAAACCTATAGCGCCAGCCACTGCAATTGGTAAGCCACAAGCCGCAGACGTCGCCACTGCTTTTTGCATAACCACACCATGACGGTTTAAGTACGGCACCGTCAAACTTCCCCCACCAATGCCAAAGATCGCAGAAGCTACACCTATGCCTGCACCGACAAATAACTGTTTGCCTGTAGAAGGTAACTGACGCGATGGATCGACCTCAACATGTGCGCCACTAAACATTTTGTACGCCACCCATACCGCAAAAAAACCGATCAGCAGTTGTAAGCCATGTCCTGACATATAGTCTGCAATGCCTGCGCCTAAAAAAGCGCCCATAACTAAACCTGGGGCCAAATTGCGAAACACAGACCATAGCACGGCTCCACGTTTATGATGCGCACTCACGGAACTCATTGACGTGACAATAATGGTCGCCAGTGATGTGCCAACCGCCATGTGCATAATGACACTCGGTTCATAGTTCAGATGAGTAAACACCACATATAAAATCGGGATGATAATGAGTCCACCACCGACCCCAAATAGCCCCGCAGCAAAACCAGCGATTGCGCCAATCAGTAAATATATGATTAACTCCATGATCATTTTTCACTTTTCTCAGATTCATATGGATTTAGAGACACGCCAATTACAACAGCTTCTCGCTGAAGCACAGCAACTTCCTGAAGTTTTATTGCTTAAGCCAGTTACCACATCCACCAATGATGATGTGCGTGAAATTGCGCAAAAAGGGATTCAGAGCGTTTTGGTCTGCAGTACACGACAAACTCAAGGTCGTGGACAGCGCCAACGACAATGGGTTTCTCCTGAAGGAAACATCTATTTAAGCACATTGCTACAAACCAAAACACCTATAGATGGGCGCTTGGCTTTAGAAATTGCGTTAAATATCTTGCAAATGCCGAGTTTGCAAGGCCTTGCTCTGCAAGTGAAATGGCCAAATGACCTTTACAGTGCTCAAGGTAAATGGGGCGGAATTTTAGTTGAACCGCTATCGAGCCACCAAGCTATTATTGGGGTGGGCATCAATATCAACCAAGTCGAAGATACCCAGCTTGATCAAGCCACCAGCTCACTTGAACAGCTGGGTTTAGCCCAAGCAGATCGAATTCGCTTAATGGCAGAACTGTATCTGGCGATTCAACAGGCAGGCCTATGGTTCACCCATAACAGTGCAAATTTGGCTTCTCGTTTCAATCATTACGCAGCATTTATGCAGCAACAGGTCGAATTTGAACATATGAAAGGTCTGTCTCAAGGCATCTTTTTGGGCATTCAAGATGATGGTGCAGTACAAATTCAGACCGCCAATGGTGTTGAAAGCTTTTATCAAGGCCGTTTACGCCCAATGATCCCTGTTTAAATGATTGAGCATCATCATGAAAAATTTATGGTTAGATATTGGTAATACTCGTCTGAAGTATTGGATTACGCAGGAAGATCAAATTTTGGAACAAGGGGCTGAGTTACATTTACAGTCCCCTGCCGATTTGCTTTTAGGTCTGATTCAGCATTTTAAAAATTTAAACATCCAACAGATTGGTGTTTCTTCGGTTCAGGACAAAAAAAATAATGACCGAATCCGTAGACTTTTAAAAAGTTTAAATGTGCCGATCACCTTTGCTCAAGTACAGGCCAACTATGCTGGCTTACAATGTGGCTATGAACAGCCTGAACAACTCGGGATTGACCGTTGGTTGCAAGTGTTGGCCGTCGCACGTAATCCAGAGCAGAACTATTGTGTGATTAGCTGTGGCACGGCGCTGACCATCGACTTGGCGGATGGTTTGCAGCATTTGGGCGGCTATATTTTACCAAATCTCTACTTACAACGAGACTCGCTGATCCAAAACACCAAAGGCATTAAAATTCCAGATGCGGCTTTTGATGAACTCGGTCCCGGTCGTAATACCATCGACGCAGTGCATCATGGGATTTTGCTCGGCTTGGTCAGTACCATTGAAAAAGTCTTGCAACAATCTCCACGCCAACTGATTTTAACTGGCGGTGATGCGCCTGTATTTGCGCGCTATTTGGCAGAGTATGCACCATGCATTGAAAATGATTTATTACTTAAAGGGCTACAATATTATATTCAGCATCAACCCTGAGCCACCGCCTGCTGTTGTAAAAGGGGTTTTAAGGTATTGAGCAGTAGCTCAAATTCAGCATAGCCATTTTCACGCATAAAATGCCCTGCACGTTTCACCTCCAGTACCTCTGCACTCAAGAAGTGCCCAAAGGTAAGGGCCAAAGGCGGTGGAACATAAGGGTCATTATTGGAAAACATCACCACACGTGAAGCGATGTGAGAGTGGAGTATACCGCTGTCCAACTTCGCTTGCGCAATAAAGCCACTTAACTCAGGTAAGCTTTTTAAAGCCGCTTTAAAGCCCGCAATACAGAAGATCGCTTTGATTCGACGTTCACGCAGTTTACTACTGAGATAATGTAAAGTCGCCAGACACCCCAAACTATGCGCAATGATGATGGTATGTTCATCCAAAGTGGTCATTTGCAGGGCTAAAGCCTGCTGCCACTCTTCGAAATGTGGTGCATCACTATGCGGGAGTACTAAGCGTTTTACTTCAGCATGCAGATCCATTTGACTGAGTTTTTGACTTAGCCACGGAAACCAATGGTCATTGGGCGATGCTTGATAGCCATGCACAATATAGATATGTTGTTTTGATCCATTCATTTTCAACTTCTTATTATAATGTTTGAAAAGAATAAATTTTACGCAACTTTCAAGCCATAAACAGTGCGTTTTTGTTATTGATCGAGGGTATTGAAAATACACATAATATTTTCCATGACTCACAAAACAACATAAAAAAAGACGCTCAACGCGCCTTTTTCTGAAATGGTAAGAAGCAGATTACTTCTTATCGTTGCCACCAAATAATGGTCCCATTCCGCCGCCACCACCAAACTGTTTTTGCATACCGCTTAATGATTTCATCATTTTTGCCATACCTGACGGATTGGCAAACTTTTTCATCATTTTCGCCATTTGCGCATGTTGTTTAATCAATTTATTGACTTCAACGACATCCATACCACAGCCTGCTGCAATACGTTTTTTACGGCTTGGGTTCATCAGGTCTGGATTACGACGCTCTTTGATGGTCATCGATTGGATAATCGCTTCCATCTTTTTCACTTGCTTTTCAGGGTTCGCTTGCGCCAACGCATCTTGAATCCCTGCATTGCTCATGCCAGGCAACTTATCCAAGAAGCCCATCATACCGCCCATTTTATTCATTTGCTCAAACTGCATTAGCATATCTTCAAAGTTGAAGCTGCCGCCTTTTTGCAGTTTTTTCGCCATTTTTTCAGCTTTTTCTTTGTCGACTTTACGTTCAAGCTCTTCGACCAAAGAAAGTACGTCACCCATACCCAAAATACGCTGTGCAACACGTTCAGGATGGAATGGCTCTAAGGCATCGAGCTTTTCACCCATACCTAAGAATTTGATTGGCTTACCTGTGATTGCACGTACTGAAAGCGCTGCACCGCCGCGCGCATCACCATCAGTTTTGGTTAGAATCACACCAGTTAATGGCAGTGCATCATTGAAGGCTTTGGCTGTATTTGCCGCATCCTGACCGGTCATGGCATCGACCACGAACAAAGTTTCTGTTGGCTTAATGGCCGCATGAAGTTCTTTGATCTCGTCCATCATTTCATCGTCTACGTGTAGACGACCTGCTGTATCGACGATCAAGACATCCGCAAACTGAATTTTGGCTTGTTCAATTGCACGTGTTGCAATGGTAATCGGTTTTTCGTCTGCACTCGATTCAAAGAAAATCGCGCCAACTTCACCTGCAACGGTTTGTAGCTGTTTAATTGCTGCTGGACGGTAAACGTCGGCAGATACCATCGCTACTTTTTTCTTTTGGCGTTCTTGTAAGAAGCGAGCAAGTTTTGCAGCCGTTGTTGTTTTACCTGCACCTTGTAAGCCCGCGAGTAGGACTACAACAGGAGGTTTTGCTGCAAGATCAAGGCTTTCATTTGCCTCACCCATCATTTTTGTCAATTCGTCATGCACGATTTTAACAAATGCTTGGCCTGGCGATAATTGAGTCATGACTTCTTGACCCAACGCCTCTTCCTTAACTTTCGCGATAAATTCACGAGTTACAGGAAGTGCAACATCGGCTTCAAGAAGTGCCATACGTACTTCACGTAGGGTATCTTTAATATTGTCTTCGGTTAGCTGCCCAGAGCCAGTAACATTTCTTAAACTCTGCGTGAGTCGTTCCGTTAAGGTATCAAACATTGCAAAATCCGCTTAAAATTGCTAGTTGCAAAAAAATCTTTCTTAAAATAGAAAATTTATGCATAGAATGCTATAGGATACTGTAGTTCGCACCGAATTTATATAAATGAATATTCATCATCCTGAAAAAGGTTTGACATGATTAGCCTGCCCTTGGTTTACACCATCTTAGCATTAGTCGCTTATACCACCTCTTTTTGGTATTTGTTTCTCAAGTTAATGGCTAAACGTGATCCAAACCATTGGTTTATTGGCATTATTTTAGGCTTAGGCTTATTACTACATGCAACTGTTTTGTACCATGACATGCTCACGCCAATGGGAGTGAATTATGACGTTTTTGTCTTAATGTCATTTACATCTGGGCTCATGTTGTTACTCAGTCTACTCTATAGCACTTATCGTCCAATTCTAGCTTTGAACCTGATTGGAATTCCTGTGGCTGCTACAGGACTCATTTTAGGTTTTGCCTTTAGTCAGTCCACTCAATTTATTGAACAGCGCTCATTGGGTTTAGATATTCATATCATTTTATCGCTGTCGGCCTATGCGGTGCTACTCATGGCGACCATACAAGCCGTGATTTTATGGTTCCAAGATCGTGAGTTAAAGAACAAACAGAAGAAACGCTTTTGGGTTAACTTACTGCCCTCTTTTCAAGCGATGGAGTCTTTACTGTTTGACTTAATTAAAACGGGTTTTCTTTTACTGACCGTAGCGTTGGTTTTTGGTTTCTTTACCATCGATAACTTTTTTGCCCAACATCTGGCACATAAAACCGCTTTTAGTATTATTTCTTGGTTTGTGTATGGGGCTTTGCTCATCGGACATTACCGTTTTGGTTGGCGCGGTCAAAAAGCGATTCGTTTTACCTTAATTGGATTCTTCTTGTTGGCTGTCGGTTTTATCGGATCTAAGTTTGTATTGGAAATGATTTTGGGAAGATAAAGTCTTTTTTAGTTTTACTAATTAAAAACGTAGAACATTGCTCGATAAGTAGACCTAGAGCGTGATAATTCAGTAGAAAAGCCCAGCTTGAATAAACTGGGCTTTTTAGTAGACCTCAATTTTTTGATTTAGAAAAAATTATTGAGTGCATTTCGTATTATGTAAATTTTAGAAAAACTTAAATACTTTTTACTGTGTTGAATACGTTGTATGTCGCTTTTATCCGTTCTTCATTTGGGATTCTTTTATTCATTAACATGACTAGCCCAAAGCCTTTTTCAGGAATAAAAAGAACGTAAGTTCCAAAACCATTAGTAGAACCAGTTTTATGAAAAACTTTGGATTTTGACTGACTAATATCCTTTATAACTGGATTTGATTGCATAACAACGCTTTCAGAATTGCTCTCTTGCAAAATTTCTAAGGTAGTCGGATAAGAGAATGTCTCCCACCCAAGCGCCTGCGTCATATTTCCAAGCTTGAAATAGCCTTTGTGCGTTTCTAAAATGGCTGTCTTTATCTTTGAACTATTTTTTTCTACATTCAAATTTGAGTTTAAAAAATTCAGCATATCTGGAAGTGTAGATTTAAACCCATATGCTTGAGCATCTAATTCACCAGGATTAACTCGAATAAGATTATTCTTTTGATCATGCCCAAAAGCGTAATGTTCTATCTGTTCCTCTGGAACGTTCACATAAGTGTGTTTTAAATGAAGACTTGGAAAAATCACCTGTTCTAGTAATGATGGGAAAGGGACTTTCATTGATCTTGCTGTTAACTCGCCAAACAATCCAATACTTGGGTTTGAATATTGACGATATTTACCAGAAGGTTTTTTTATATGCCAATTTTGAAAATAGTCTAAAATTTGCTCATCTGTTTTGACATAATCAGGAAATTGTAAAGGTAAATTACCACTAGTATAGGTCGCTAATTCCAGCAAACTCACCTTATCAATTTCTGAATTCTTTAAAGCTGGCCAATATTGACTTGGATGATCTTTAAAAGATAATTTTCCTTGAGTCTTAGCATAAGCACCCGCGGTTGCAGTAAAAAGCTTGCTGACAGAACCCAACTCAAAGATAGTCCGACTATCTACTTTTTTATTATCATTATTAGATTGAAGACCATAATAGTGTTCGTAGTTTTCTCCCTTATAGATGACGCCTATCGCCATTCCTGCCACACCATACTGTTCCATAAGTGGTTTAAATGACTGGTTAACAGCAGTTTCAATATCTTTTTGCTTTTCCTCTATTTCATATGCATTTGAATGAACACTACATCCCACAGCTAAGGTAAAGAGACTAGTTTTAAATAGTTTTTGGGTTTTAGATAACATTCCTGCTATTAGCCTCAATAATACAAATAACAATGTTCTCACTTATCTAATATATTTTCTGTAATAAATCCTTACCCCTTCTATTTAATGAAGTGGGCGTTATGCGGAATAAGTTTAAAACTCATCTAGGCACTCACAAAAGCCTCACTAAACCAATCATGCAGGTTGTACTTACATCTACAGAAAGCTTCGACTAGTGTATGACAATATTCCCTAACCAATAGCACTGATCGATAAACCTTAAGTACATAAGAAAGACAATGAGATGGATCATTTTTTTATCCACCTGTTATACTGGCTAAATATCCCTCCTTCTTCTATTTTAGAGTAACGCCAATGAAGTAAGTCTTATTTTCCGTCAAATCTAATTTATTTGTTTTCTGACGTGCAAAATAAACTTATTTACTGCTCTATATCTCTATAAAAATTTATTTTGTATGTCCTGTATAAAGGAGTCTTCAATGACCCAACAGGCCTGTACTGTAAAAAATCTCAGTGTTCAATTTGCTCATGAACCACTTTTTCAACATTTAAACTTTGAATTGCCCGATGCCCAATGTTCAGCTCTGATTGGACGAAATGGTCAAGGCAAATCAATATTAATGTCCTTACTCACTCAGACGCACATGCCCAATTATGCGAGTGGCGAAGTGATTTGGCATATGCCATTTTCCTACTTAAGCCAGCTTGAGCGTTTAAGCAACTGTACGCTTGCGGAGGCGCTTGGCGTTTCAGACCTCTATGCCAGTTTTCAGCGTATTGAACAATCGACTGCGAGCTTTGAAGACTATGATCGCGTCGAACATGCATGGCATCAACCCACTGAATGGTTGAAATTACTGGAAAGTGCCAACTTACCTACAGATCTATCTAGCTCGGTTTCTCAACTCAGTGAAGGTCAGAAAACTAAACTGGCACTGTGTCGCCTTTTTTTACAAACTGGGCATTATTTACTTCTTGATGAACCCAGTAATCACTTAGACCATGCAAGTCGTGCGTGGTTAAGTCAAAAAATCCTTCAACATCCTGCTGGCTGTTTAGTCATTAGCCACGACCGCACATTGTTAAATCAAATCTCCAATACCTATGTTTTAAATGATTTTGGCTTGCAACACTTTCGTTGCAACTATGCCGAGTATCAGTCACACACAGAGCAACACCAGCAGGCGCTACAACACAATATCTCGCAAGAGAAACGCGAACTCAAACAATTACAAATCCAACAGCATGAGCAGCGCATGAAAGCTCAGAAAAGGCAAAAGTCTGGGCAGAAATTACGAAGCTCTGGTTCTCAAGCCAAAATCCTGCTCGACTTTAAAAAAGAACGTGCGAGTCAAACCTTATCGGGAGTCGCGCAGCAACAACTTCGCCAAAAAGAACAAGCACAAGATGAGCTCAAAAACAAACAGCAGCAACTAGAACAGATTAAGTCACAAAAGTTTGATTTCCATTTTCAACCTAAACAAACAGGTGAAATTCTTCGTTTAAAAGCAGTGGGTTTAGCAGCACTTTCTATCTCGCCTATTTCTTTCGCCTTACACAACGGAGAAAAAGTCCAATTGCGGGGCCAAAATGGTTCAGGTAAGTCGACTCTACTTCGTGCCATTCAAAATCATAGTCATGTTCAATCGGGAGACATTTTTAAGCGTGGAGCATCGTTATATTTAGATCAAAACTTTAGCCTACTGAATCCAGAACTGAATGCGGTACACAATTTACAATTATTGAATCCGTCTTTGTCCGATGAGGCGTGTCGAAATCAATTGGGGCAACTTCGAATTCGACGAGATAAAGCTCTGCTTCCCATCTCACTACTCAGTGGCGGTGAACAACTCAAAGTCGCTTTACTGTGTATCAGTCTCGCAGCACAGCCTGTGGATTTACTGTTACTGGATGAACCCGAAAATCATCTCGACATCGACTCAAGACAACTGTTGGCACAGGCTATTCGCGACTTTACAGGGGCGGTTATTTTAGTTTCACATGATGACGCCTTTGTCGAGGAGACACAGATTCAAAACTATTTCGATTTAACCCAAACGCATTAGACTAGACAGCGTGATCGGATTTGCGTATAACACCGTTTTTCTATTTGACTGGTGACACCGCTGTGAAACTCATTCTTGCACCAATGGAAGGCTTAACCGACCCAATCATGCGTGATGTGCTCACGTCTGTAGGTAGCTTCGACTGGTGTGTGACCGAGTTTATCCGTGTGACCAATTCGGTGTTACCCGATCATATTTACCACCAGTATTGCCCTGAATTACTCAATGGCGGAAAAACAGCGGCGGGAACACCCGTGCATGTGCAGTTTTTGGGTAATGACCCTGAAATGTTGGCTGCCAATGCCATCCGTGCAGTGAAACTCGGTGCGCCCGCCATTGATATGAATTTTGGCTGTCCAGCCAAAACCGTGAACCGTCACCGTGGTGGCTCGGTGCTTTTAGATGAGCCAGAAGTAGTACATGAACTGGTCAAAGCAGTACGTGATGCGGTTCCTGCACATATTCCTGTTTCTGCGAAAATGCGCTTAGGCTATATGGACCGACATTTTATGTTGGACAATGCTCATGCCATTGAAGATGCAGGTGCGGCGTGGGTTACCGTGCATGCACGTACCAAAGCCGATGGTTATACCCCACCCGCTTTTTGGGATCAGCTCCGCCCGATTCGTGAAGCTTTAAAGATCAATGTGATTGCCAATGGCGAAATTTGGAACAATACAGACGCGAAACAGTGTCGCTTAGAGTCTGGCTGTGAAGATTTGATGATTGGACGTGGTGCCGTGACCACACCCGATTTGACCCAATGTATTCGTCAAAATATCGATACACCTTTGCTGACATGGAATGAGCTACTGACCTTACAAATCCGTTTTTTAAACGGCGGCTATAAAAAAGAAATGAATATGGTCGGACGTTATAAGCAATGGCTTGGCATGATGTCTAAACACTATCCTGAAGCCAAAGCCCTCTGGGATGAAGTCAAACGTATCAAGCCGCTGGATGACATTATTCTTAAACTAAATGCAAGCGCGACTTAATCCGTTCGCGCAACGATCGCGACATAAGTGGGTAAGTTCCACGCACCACCTGCAAAGCCTTTACATTGCTGCGATTGTGCCTGATAACTGAGGACAAAAGCCTTTCCATTCCAAGCCCACTCGGAACGAATACCACAGTCAGCGATACCCCGCCCTTTTTGTTCTGAGAAAATTTGCGCCTCACTAAAACTTGAGCCTGATGTGGTGACTTGCTGCTGAATCTTTTGCAATGCTTTGTCCATAACCCAATAACCTAGACCTTCATTGTACGCCCCACGCCAACATGGCACTTGAACCACCACTTGTTCCGCATTCAGCGGATAGACTGAAACCCGATCTTCCTCAAAAAAACGTGCCTCATAGAGATTTGGACAGTCTTGTTCATCTGTTGTTGCTTTTAACTTTTTAAAGAGTTGATGCGCATTTTTACTGTCCACGGCAAAATGGTTGGCAACCGCAGGTCGATATCCCGTAATACCAATTTTAGGGATGGCTTTGGGCTGTAGAACATTTTGCTCAGACTGATTGCCTTTTTGATATACCGCGTTCGGTGTATTTACGCGTTTTTGTATATCATCCATTTTGAGCAAAACTGCATTTGCCCCAGCAGTTGAAATTTGCCACTGCTGTGCTTGGGTCGTAAGACGAATATCTTCTGCGCCCACCAAAGCCTTTAGCAACTGCGCACTTTGAGCACTGGACAGTTTCGCAGTACTTTTCTTGGCATCGATGGTTAGGTTCCCCAGAGATGTCCCTCCTACATTTAAACTGGCTTCAGTATCCTGCGTAAACTCCTCAGCCACTTGAATTTGGCTGAGCACCGCACTGCCTGCACCTGCGGGACGAGAAATCAGCAATGAAACTGGATGACCAAACTGAGCATCACTTTGATACCCCACCGCGCGGCACATACCCGTATTATCACAGGCAAGCTCCCAGTCTTTATGCATAAAATAGTTGCCCGTTTCAGCATAAGCCCACTGGCTCAAGGCACTCATCAACAACACACCAATAATGGGACTATTTCTTTTTATGATCTTATTATTCAACATATGCACTCACTCCACTTCAGAGGAATCTTAATCTTGCACTCAAAAACTTCGGCTCTGCACTACACCTGTGTAATTTAAACAATCTTCAACGCGAATCCGTTGTACTTTCGACAGTTGATCTAGATCAAACCAAGCATAGGCCGTATGTTCATCACTGAGCCTGATTTCAGCAGATGCAGCCAAATGGCATCTAAAAATAAAGGCATGCGAGGTCACTGCCGAATGAAAGTACACCCCCGATAAATAATCGATCTGAACCTGACAACCGAGTTCTTCTTGGCACTCACGCAGTAAAGCCTGATGAATGGTTTCTCCCATATCCAAGGCTCCACCGGGTAGCCCCCAAGCCTGATCAGCATAATTGGCTTTCAGTAATAAAACCTGTCCTGCGTCATTGGTCAACACCGCATGAGAGCTTAGCCGGTAAAAGTCTTGAAATGCCATAGATACCTTCTTCTTAAGTTATTCATGTTGTCATTCAAAGATAGCCCAGCAAAACAGAGGTGGCTCAACCTGTACCCAAGCTAAAGCTTTAGTCGAGCTCAGTCTGGAAAATGAATCGGCTTTGACATTTTAGTTTCAAAGTCCACAGGCACCGAAATATGCTGATGGGCAACCAACCACTCACCTGCCGTTTTTTGAAAACATAGCGTGGTTCTGCACCAAGGAATCTCAGGGGTTGCAACACCACTGGCATGATCCAATTTAGAATAACAATGTAAAAAAGCTAAACCATCACGACTAAAAATATTGATGTTACGCCTAAACACTTTGATTTCCCCCCGAAAAAATGGGGCATATCGTCTCCACAATTCTTGATAGGCTTGCACGCCTTGCAGCTCAAACCCAATATCAAACAAGCTGACATCACTCTGACAAAGACGAATGATATTTTGTACATCCATTTTACAAATGGCATCATCCCATTGTTTGAGTTTGAAGATAATTTCATGCCCTGCATGCTCATCTCCAACTAATCGAAAATCCACATCGCACTCCTACACTACAAATCAAACCGCATAAAAAAACGCGTGCGCCATCCATAGCAAACACGCGGTTTTCTTTAACTCTTAAAACAAGCAAAATATGTAATCTGATCTTAAGTCGTCAAATCCTTAATCGTGGTGCTTGAACCATTGTTTTTCACCGACTCAATGCCTTTATCTCTGGATTGCTCACTGGCATAAAACTGACTGGTACCAATAATCTGATGATTGGCAGCCTTTAAGTTAAAATAAGGTTTGCCATTTTTAGCTTCTAAGCGTTCATAACGCGTATCATCAGGACTATTTTTTTGCACCGACTCAATTCCATTATGTGCTGACGCTTTTGCTTTATACAGTTCACTGGTCAAAATGACCTCGCCATTTCCCGCTTTTAAAACAAAACGATATTGGCCATCATTTGCCTGACTTACTTCGTACCATCCTGACATAAGCTCACCTATTGTTATTTTAAAGTGATTGTAGATCCACCAAAACCGAATAAAAAATCATCCAATTTCATAAAATATAAATGACTTCTTTTATAAAAAAAAGTGCATTTACTACCAGCCCAGATTTTATTTTTTTAAAATAACAGCGCTATATGAATAACGCATGACAGCCTCAAACCGTTTAAATGACATGCAATATCGGCCCAATAAGCGGTTTGGCACTCTTCCTAATTTTATGCTTTTAATACCAATTTGCTATAACTGCTTTTTGGCATTTCAATAATTTCTACACAAATTTGTACCGTTAAATCCTGAGGCGCTATAAAGTTTTGCTGCAATGTTTTAAGTAACTGGCTCGAAATGGCACACTTGGTGGCTTCATCTCGTCCGCTTAATAAGGACACTTTGGCATGCAAATAAGCCTGTGCATCGCCATCTACCCCAATAACAAAATCGGACTGTCGAATAGCACGACTTTTGATGTCATTGCCCGATTGTACAAACTGACCATCTAGCAAAGCTTGGTTTAACGCAAATAACATCGGCTTAACTTCAAGGGTGTCGATATTGTCTGAATATTCAAGGTGGATATGTGGCATAGCGTATTCTTCAACAGGTTTTTATCTTTATAGCATGCTGTGCGGGTGTTTCAACGCTTAATATCTTTTCAAAATGGCTAAAAAACAAAAACGGAGTCTAATTGACTCCGTTTTAATCTCGAACTGCAAACTCAGCGGATTAGGCTTTTTTCACATACTCAGATTTCAGTTTCATCGCACCGACACCGTCAATCTTACAGTCAATGTCATGACCATCTGCGGCATCTGGCAGTAAACGAATATTTTTCACTTTGGTTCCGACTTTCACCACCGATGACGAACCTTTAATTTTTAAATCTTTAATCACCGTTACCGTGTCACCGTCAGCAAGTAAGTTGCCGTTGGCATCTTTAATTGCCACTACTTCTTCAGTTGCTTCTCCCTCTTTCCATTCGTTTGAACATTCAGGGCAGATCAGCAAGTCACCATCTTCATAGGTATATTCGGACTGGCATTTTGGGCAGTTGGGTAAAGACATAAAAACCTCAAAAATAAAAAAATAAGCAATTCACATTGCTCAAAACGCCAATATAGCATTTTTCAGACAAAAACGATGCGAATCACCTATTTATTTTAAGGCTTTAGCCTTGTCACGGAATGAATAAAATAAACCCTAGGAAAATATAAATTTTCCCTGTAATAGCATCAGCTCAATACTTACTTTTGTTCCAAACACTGCTTCAAAATCACCACATGGTTATGCTGTTCTTCTTTGGCTGCGGTGAGTAAAGTAATTTGCTCACGCACTGCCAGTTGGCGAAATCATTCAACTCGGCGGGATGTGCTTCCAGTTCTTTCATATAACGGACTTTAAACGCATCCCAGTGTGCCACCATGTCTTGGTGATACCATTTCCGTAGTTCATTGGATAGCGTGAGAATTTTTGGCCATTCATCTATTTTAGCCTCAAGTTTTGAGACCCCTCGTGGCCACAACCGATCGACCAAAATCCGTTTGCCATCCTCTGCTTCGACAGGCGCATAAATCCGCTTCATGCGTATTGGCATGCAAAACTCCTTTTAAATCTATGGTGCAACTTATTCTATTGTTCAACGATGACAATGCACTATTCATCAGGAATGTCTGGATTCACTAAAAAAGCCAAGAGTTGCAATGACTCTTGCCAACCCAAATAACAACCATCGACAGGAATCACATCGGGTAAACCAGACTGCGTAATATGAACCTCTGTACCGACAGATACTTCTTTAAACTCAACACGCACTTCAATTTTTCCTGCTAGTTCAGGTACATCGAACTCATCGGTATAGCGTAATAAACTGTTTTCAACGATTTCATGATAAGTGCCATGAAATGAATGCTGCATGCCTGTACTGAAGTTGGTAAAGAACATGCGATATTGACCACCTTCTCGCAAATCAAACTGATCTACATGTGCGGTAAAGCCATGTGGTGCCATCCACTTCACTAAAGCATCTGCAGTGGTAAAAGCACGATAGACGCGCTCGACGGGTGCACTAAATACGCGGTGTAATTGAACACTATTTGACATGATTTTTCTCGTTCTTTTCAAATATTCAGATTTAGTTTAGAACGCTCAAACCTACATACTGTATTTTTTTTGTGCATATTTTTAGACAAGCCAAACGCGGCCTGCTGCCTTTTTCTACCCATCAACAAAAAAGCATGTTTTTCAACATGCTTTAAATTTGACCATTTTTTAGGCCTGACCTTGCTCATAGTCCTCATCATCTTCGTCGTCATAGACATAGGCCATACAGCCCCAGCCGTCATATTCACCACCAAACTGTTCTGCAATTTTAGTAAACCATTGTTCTAAGTCAACAATGTCTGAATACTCAGGTTCCATATACACATAGATGGTAATAATCCACTCAGATACGTCGCTTTCTTCATCGACAAACAAAGTGATTTTTTGCTCTTCTTGTAATAAATACAACGCACACTTTTCTGCTTGTGACTGCTCTTGAAAGGCAATCGAATATTCTATTTCATGCGGTTCAGATAGGTCGTCGCCATCCTCAGCCATTTGCCAAAGTACATTTCCGTTATCATCATCTGGATATAATTCATAATCACGTGTCATGCGTATGTCCTTGTTATCTTTTTAGCCAATATATCGTTGGCAAGTGACAAAATAGTGACTTCAACATAGCATATTTTGCTCATTTTTATAGCAGTTACATCTGATTTTTCGAAGGTTGTTTAGACTTTATTTCACGCTGGTTTTGCCGTGTTAATGTAAAACCCGATCTTCAACTAAAATGTCCGCTTGAAACTGTAAATCACTGCTTTTTAAGTTTTCTAATAAGGCTGAAAATTTAAGTTCTTCTAAGCGTAAAGCCAAATAACTCTCTTGTATCTGAGTATGACCGAAAGCCACACCATAGTAATTGATCAGGGTAAAGTCATCCTGCAAAGCTTGAATCAAAAGGCCAATATTGTCTTTGCTCACACGTTGTAAATATAAGTCTGCTTTCGTATTAAATAACTGTGAAACCAATACCATCATCGATAATCGCCGATTCTCATCCATAAAGGCGCAGTTCACAACGTCGTTTTGCTCAACCGCACGAATCACCTGTTGCCGAACTTTCAGTAGATGACAGGCCGCATCTGTTTTCCCATAGCCTTCGATGAGTTCATCTAATAACTGCTCCGAAGGCAGTTGATAACTCTGGCTGTAGGTTTCAATTTTATGATGTAAGGCCTTTGATATTTCAGCTAGATGTTGTCGTTCTTCAGCCATGTGAAAAAAAGCACCCAGTTTTTCTCTGGCGCGCAGCATGCTCATTTCTTTGGCCTTACGCTCATACTCTGTTAAGAAGTGATGTACTTTTTCGATGCGCTGCCGACATTGTTTGAGCATCTGTTCAGCATCAAATTTGACCGTTTCAGCAAACAATTCCACTTGGTTGTGCCGTTCAATGACATAGTGTTCGACATCAATAATTTCTTGGTAAGGACTCAAAGTTTCGTTACGTTGTCTGAGTGTTCCAAGCTCAATTCTTAAACTGGTCAGCCGGTGTTGTAATTCACTTTGCTGCTGTTCATAAACTTCTAAACTGTTTCGACTGCGCTCTAAATTGCTTTCTAAGGATTCAATCTTCTTTTTTTGGGCAAGGCTGTGTATTTTTTGCCAGCATATAACCGCACACAGCAGGACAAGAATGACAGCAAATACATAAAGCATGGCCTATCTCCCTAAGGGAACGTCATTTTTCTTTTAAAGACTCCGCTCTAAGAACACATCAAACTCGAACAGTAAGCCTTGGAACAGACAAACCTATTTTCATTCAATTTCAATTAGTCGTGATCATGGCTAAAAAGCCAAACTCAAATGTTAATTTCAACAAAGATAAGCACACTGGATAAAACTGCACTTACACAACTTACGCTAACGGTTTTTTAAACGACCTGATATCCCAAATTTTAAGTATTTCTCAAAATATAGTTAAAGTGTGACACAGTTAAAATGGCACACTTCCATGAATCGCAACCGCTTTTCCACTTAAAGGCTGCTGAAAGGCGAGAAAACTGGCATGTAAAGCCATACGTTTTAATGGACTTCGTGTCGGCTCAGGGTGATATAACTTATCCCCTGTAATTGGATGCCCAATATATTGCATATGCACACGGAGCTGATGTGAACGCCCCGTAATCGGGGTCAGTAAAACTCGCGTAATATCGGTCTCCATGTCATAGCTAAGTGCTTGATAAAGTGTTTTTGCAGGTTTGCCCAACTCAAAGTGCACGATCTGCCGTGGGCGATTTTCCCAGTCAGTAATCAGTGGTACTTCAACACTGCCTGCGGCATCCAACTGGCCTTGAACTAAAGCAATATAGTGTTTGTCCACCGTGCGGGCTTGGAACATTTTGCTGACGGCGACTTCGGCATCGCGGTGCTTGGCAAACATTAGAATTCCCGAGGTCGCCATATCTAAACGATGGGTAATTTTGGCATGTGGGTACTGAGCTAAAACCCGTAAATAGGCACTGTCTTGGTGTTCTGGTAAACGCCCTGGCACAGACAACAAACCCGCAGGCTTTTCAATCACCACCAAATCATCGTCTTCATAAACGATCACCAAGTCTTCTTGGGGCGGTGTATAAATAAAGTTGTCATTTAGAGCCATGAGAATAACAGCATACAAAAGCGAGCGCGAAAAATAGCAAGCTGTGTTTCAGCTGTCAATCATTCAATAAATATAGAAAACAGCATTAATCTTAGGCGTCCATCACCCTATATAAAGCCAGCTTTTTAGCAGCGCTGATTAGATTGGAAGCTTAAAATAAAATGATGTAAGTGAAACTACAACAGCAGGATTTTTCGATTTTCGCGGGAAATATTAAAATTTATTTTTTTGATTTATATTTTATTCGAGTTCAAATTTTTTAGGGTGTCTGGGAAAACATAATGTTTACTTCAACTATCATAACTTTGTAAGTGATGATCTTATAGCCTATAAACTTTTGATTTATAGCGTCCTAAGCCGAATCAAGACCTTTTGGGTAAGTACTACTCACGCGTTTTGCGCCACTGGTAGCATGCTACTCTTTTCGATCCCGTCACACCCTTGAGATATAATTTAACAATCCAAGGGCGGGATTGTTTCCCGAAGATAAAGTCTTTTCGGCTATTTTTGGAAAAAAATCTTGGCTTTCAGGTTATCTAAAAAATATTTTCCCAAATGCAGCGTATTTATGATTTTTTTCTCACATAAAAGCACTTTTCTCAGGATTTTATTTCTTTGCTGCATCACAGATGAGAAATTCAACTTCCTGCACAGACCTGCATCAGCTGAATGAGATTCCCGCAGGTATCATCAAAGACTGCAACTTTAACTTTTCCTGCCCGCATCGGTTCACTGGTAAAGCGTACCCCTAAGTTTTTGAGTCGCTCATATTCCGCATCGAGGTCATCCACTTGAAAAGAAGTATAGGGAATCAGGTCTGCTTTAATTGCAGCTTTAAATGGCTGTGCCGCAGGATGTGCATCAGGTTCAAGTAGCAGTTCAACACCTTCAGGACTTTCGGGGGAAACCAAAGTCAGCCAACGATAATCCCCCACAGGTACATCATGTTTGACTTTAAAACCGAGTTTTTCTGTATAAAACTGACAGGCTTTTTCTTGGCTATCGACCATGATGCTGGTGACATATATTTTCATTGTTGTTCCATATTTTTTATCAGACTTTTAATGGTTATAGCAGAACTCTAAGCGTTCCAATGTTATCAAATCGCAATTTTTTTAAAGCCGTTTTCGCAAACCAAAGCGCCAATTTGTTTTGGCACAGTTAGTGCAAATATTTGGATAAATTCGGGGCAATATAGACGCTTAAAATGGAAGAAAATATTTGAATGGACGTGTCTTTTATCGTGTTGTTTTTATCATGTAGTTTCTAGGGATCAGGAGATAACTTCAACGATTAAAACTGGGTAAGTTCTAAACTTTTGCCTATAAATGGATAATCTATAACGTCCTAAGCCGAATCGAGACCTTGTGGGTAAGTACGACGCTGATCTGATAGATAACAAGTCGCAAACTACTCTTTTCGATTCCTGTGCCCTTAAACGCTATATTAAGCAAATTGGTACGGGATGAATTTCCGAAGATCGGCTAATTTCAAGCGATGATGAAAAATATTTCCATAAATTAGATTGGATAAAAACATTCATAATGACACTTGAATCATCTATTTCATCGCATAAAAATGAACTTCTATCATTTTTTACACCATCATTTCAGAACACTTAAGTCGCCATATAGCCTTGCAACCATGTTGCAATAAACCACCATAAACTGATCGCAGACATACCGCAGAGTAAATTGGCAAGCACCTTTTGCATATTGCTGAGCTGAGACAGATAGATTTTTCGGTTAATTACATACGCAACCACAGCTAAGGCTCCACCGATTGCACCACCAATCATCACTAAAAACAAAGGCCAGCCTGCCATCAAATGGGCATCTGTACTCAGCTTAGGTTTCTCTTCAACACTCAAAGCCAGTTCTTTACTTTCCATCACTTTCCCCTATACATGATCAAGCAGTCATGTGACTGATGCCTCAGACTCACGTCACTCATAAAAGTGCATTTTTGAAATATAAGTTAGCAAAAACTAAGCCAAGACTATTCAAAACTCAGAGCGTCGATGTCCTGAATTTTGCTCAAATACATTGGAGCAACATTCACTTTGCTCCATGTTTCTTTAAATTTAGGGTCGCTATCCGGGTCTTTGTTGAGATTTTCTCTGACCAGCTTCTTTGCGGTGAGAAAATTGACACTGGTTTCGCTGTTCACATAAGGGCCGAAATTATCGGAGCTGTCATAGCCAATCAGACGCATATCACGTCCCTCTAAACGAAACTGGTAGGCCCAATATCCATAACGGCCATGGGCATAATGTAGTTTTAACAGGCCTTTTTCGATAGAGGGCACCAACTCAGGCGCAAAGTACACACCGCCATCTTCATTTTCTGAAGAAAACAGTGACAGGTTCTGAACGACTTTTTGGTAGCGCCCTTTTGTATTCAACAGCACAATCACACCACGGCGGTTGCGATCTAGTTTTCCGCGGTATTCATCGGTGACCCACTGTTTCGGATCAGTAGCTTTGACGATTAAAACTACATCTTTTAAGCCATCTTTGTTTAAGTCCCCTTGCACGACCTCAAACACCGTATATTTTGCAGGAAGGTAAGCTTGGTATTTGCTGGTGGCTTTTTGTCGCTGAATGTTCTCAGTACTTAAGTTTTCAGCACAGAGATTGGTGGATATACCCAACATTGCAGCGAGCATTAGAGAAGTGAGAATGAACTGATTTTTCATAGTTTTGTTAATTTTTTAAATAAAGTAGGTAAATAGCACGCTAATGAATGCTTCATTTTGGCATCTATGCTGAAGCTTAGCATTTAACAGAAGCCTATTTATAGGATGCTCTAGAATTAAAACAGCTGACCGTATCAGTGTCATATTTTGATTGCTGCCGTTGAAAACTTTCGGCTAAAGTGACGAAAGACCATTCAAATACGCTTCATCATGAAAACCAAAACTGCCCTACTGATGCTATGCCTTGCGATTTCCCTCAGTGCATGCAAAGTGTTAAAAACACATATCGTCAAAGTCACCAGCTCAACTGAAGCACAGCCACATGAAGTGTTGTTAAAAACCACCAAAGGCTATGTGTACTTATCGACACAGAACATGACTGATAAACAAAAGCACATCCTAAAAAATCTGCGTCCTTTTCAGTGCTTAGAAATTAAAACACCTGAACAGTTTGCTATGCAAAACCGAGTGGTTCGATTTTCTGACTTTAAAATTCGTGCTTTAGTCGAAGCTGACCGAGAGTGTCGAAAAATTAAGGTCACGCCCCGAATTGAAATTCATTAATCTTGTAGTACCTAAAAAATAGAGCATCCATATCCAATAATGAAAAACTCTGCATAATTTGCAGAGCTTTTTTGTTTTTGATTATTTGAAACAACACTTGTCACAACCTTCGACTTTTTCTCTGGGCCAGTTCATTCTTGCCCGTTTATAAGCCAGCTCATAATTGGCAAAATAACCAATCAGAATTTGATCCTCCGAGCTGGGTAAGTCTGCACAGCCTAAGGATGCATTATGAATATGATGGATGCCTTTTTCACTAGGCTGTTCATTTACAATAAATTTTATCATTTACAGCTCCCCGAATAATTTTTATAAAGTTCAACCACAAATAAAACCATAAAAAAAGTATGTATTTATAAAATTAAACGGATAGCGTATGAAAATCAATCATTATTTTAAAAGTGAAACTGACCTCTAAGTCATATCAAGCTAAAAGGATTGATGTCCACATAAGGTAAAAATAAGCCACTCTATCTTTAAATTTAGAGATCCAGCAACGCCATAATAAAACGACTGAAACTATAAAGGTGTGCTGATACTTTCTTGTTTTTTGCGTTTAAACCAACGCATGGCCCAAATCGCTAAAATAATGCCCACAATCACCACTAAGACAGGAACCAGTAGTGAAAGCACGGACAATAAAACGGCACCCACCCATTCCACTGTAGACACCAGCGGGTTAGCTACACCGCCCGTCGTTGCAGTTGAAACCCCTCGAACAGCAACGGTACTCATTTGCACGGCGCCTGCTGTACCTCCCCCCACAATAATTGCCGCAGCCCAACTGGCAAACTGCGACATTTCCCCACTGCTGACTGCCATAGTGGTGAGTGTTCCTGCGACCATTGCGGCTGGCGTTGCAATGGTGTCTAAAGCGTTGTCGACCCATGGTATGTAATAGGCTGCTATTTCACAGACAGTTGCAATAGCTAAGGCGATGCATACCGATGGCATGCTTAACCATTCAAAACCTTGCATGGGTTCGAACCAACCCAGAATAGATGCAAGGCTCATGACCAAGAGTGGGACAAAGACACGAAAGCCACAGGCCGCACTTAAGCCAATACCGATACAAAGTCCTAATATGGTTTCCATGCGCTTTACCTGTGTTGCCTAAGTTGGGATGTTTTTATCTTTTTTATAACTTAGCAAAAAGCCCTATCGGGTGATAGGGCTTTTCTTTAAAACAGTGGGTAACTGTTAATTCTTTAGCTTAGGCATTCTTATTGTTAAATTGATTGCCTTGGCATTTGGTACACGGGGGTAAACGATCTGTACCAATTTCTAAGTAGACGCGGTGTCCGCATTGAACACAAAAATAGAAGCCTGTTCCAGGTTTTTCGCCAGCAGTAACCATTTTTGTTCTCCATATGTTTAGAAAATGGTCTTACTAGTATATGCATTTTATGATGGATGTCTATTGATCATTTTGACAAATGATGACGTCATAAATGTAAGAAATGATGTATTTCAAAAATAGCTAAGCTAAATAAAATTTAGTCATGAAAGTGCTGTCAGTAGCTTATATTGTTGTCTCTAGAGCGTTGAACCATAAGTGCATTCGTTTAAGCTGAGATACATTTGAGTCATGGTATCAGTGCTAACCGCTTCCAAAACCTTTCTTCCAGCAAATAAAAAGCCCTATCAAATGATAGGGCTTCCGATTAAACTTAAACATTATCTAGAAAAAATTGAAACAAACATACTTTCAATCTCTTCAAAAACTCTCATGCCTGGTTTTATTACAGGTGCTAATGTATCTTTCAGAAAAGCATCTGATCTATTCCCCACTCGTATTAATCCTAATTCTTGCTTAAGCTTAGTAAAAAAATCTCCTGAAGCCGACTTGAAATCATCATTAGGATTCCCCCTATCCACACTTGCTCGTAGCGCGTCAGCTTTAATTCGTAAAGCATCCGTCAGTTTGTCATTTTTTTCAATCGACTTTAGATACTCCTCAATTACTTCATCATCTAGAAGATAACTTTCCAAATTACGTCTTGTCGTTACATGAATATTATTTTGAAGAAGTTCTTCAACTTCTTGATCGGAACGATCATCTCTATCTAATAGTTTTATGATTTTTGTTTCTGGCATTAAATTTTTTAGGACTAATGTAGGTGCATGATCTTCTTTTTCAATATCATTACAACTTCCACCACTTATAAAAGTAATATTTTTAGAGCTTTTAGATAAAATCATTCCATAAATTGAAGCATCAAAACTCTTTCGTGCTGTACCAAGCAAGTTACCTTCACATACAACAATATTGGAAGGTAAAAATACATTTTGCATTTCTCCTAAAGCTATTGAAAGAAACTTTTCCCAAACAATCTTATCAATTGGGGCTGGATACAAAATAGTATCTTCATCAAAATCATTTATGTGAAAATCAATAAAATTAACTGTATTTGGATTTTGTATAGATATTTCTTTTGCTTTTTGCATAACCCCCAATGAATGGGTATTAACCCAAAGTTGAGAACTTTCAGGAATAATTTTATATAATTCTTCTAAAAGCTTTGCTTGAAGTGAAGTATGAATATGCAACTCAGGTTCATCAATCATAAAAATTGTATTGTTATATGCACCTATCTTTACATGTAAATCCAATATTAAATCAAAAACAGCTTTTTCACCTGCAGATAGATTTTTATAAGGATAATTCTCAACATTACCTTTTTGAAACGTAAAACAGTTATCTGCAAGAGGATCAACAATATTTCTTAATGTTAAATCAGGAAAAATATTACTAAAAGAATTACGAATATTACCTATCAACTCATCTCTCAAATCTTCTACAGTTCTTCTATTGTTAATTTCACTATACAAGGATTGAACTGTCTGTTGAACTAGTCTTTGATAATTTTCAGATACAGTTTGATCAGCATCGATAGATCTCCCAAACCTCAAATTTTCAAACGGTTGATTCATTCTAGAAAAATGATTAATTTGAAAGTCTGGCTCATGTCTATACGCTGATCGAAAATAAAGAGAATTTTTAGGTAAATAATGAATATCAGAATAGTCATGAAAATCAATTTTAACCGCATTATGATTATCAAAACCTAATAATGGATTCTTAGAAAAGTAGCTATAATCCCCTTGCCACCCCCATCCAGCTCTTTCTCTATAATAATGATATAAAGCATCAAAAAGTGAGGATTTTCCACTACCATTTGGCCCTACTATGACAACCAGCTTGTTTTGTTCAGGAATACCAGTAATCGTTAAATTGGAAAATCTTTTAAAATTATTCAGACGAATTTCTTTAACTTTCATATTTATGTTCAAATTAAAAACCCCATCAAAAGATAGGGCTTTTTTTAAACAATTTCAAATACTTTAAATTAAGCTCTTAATTGCTCTTTATCTGACTGACTTTCTAAAAAATCCTGCGCAAAGCGTTGTAATACACCACCCGCTTCATATACAGACACTTCTTCTTCGGTATCTAAACGACAAGTTACAGGCACTTCAACGATTTCACTCTTACCTTCATCTGTCGCACGTTCAATCACTAAAGTTAAAGTCGAACGCGGTGCGATATTACCAATCACGCTATACAGCTCAGTACCATCTAAACCTAAAGTTTTACGGTCAGTTCCTGCTTTAAACTCAAGCGGTAACACGCCCATACCCACCAAGTTAGTACGGTGAATACGCTCAAAACCTTCCGCCACAATCGCTTCAACACCAGCAAGACGCACACCTTTTGCAGCCCAGTCACGGCTAGAACCCTGACCATAGTCTTTACCTGCAATGATGATGAGCGGTTGCTTACGATTCATATACGTTTCAATCGCTTCCCACATACGCATCACTTCGCCTTCAGGCTCAACACGTGCTTTCGAACCTTGCTTGATCGTACCGTCCGCACGAACCACCATTTCATTAAACAATTTCGGATTCGCAAAAGTCGCACGTTGTGCCGTCAAGTGGTCACCACGGTGCGTTGCATAGGAGTTAAAGTCTTCCTCAGGTACGCCCATTTTATGTAGGTACTCACCCGCTGCCGAATCCATCATAATTGCATTCGATGGTGACAAATGATCTGTGGTGATGTTATCAGGCAAGATTGCTAGCGGACGCATATTTGCCAGTGTACGTGGTGCAGCTAACGCCCCTTCCCAGTACGGCGGACGGCGAATATAAGTACTTTGTGGACGCCAGTCATATAACGGACTTGCCGCTTTTTCCGTTACACCCAAGTCAAACATTGGAATGTACACTTTACGGAACTGTTCAGGTTTTACCGCTTCTTTGACCAAAGCATCAATTTCTTCATCTGAAGGCCAGATGTCTTTGAGGTAAATTGGGTTACCGTCTTTGTCGTTTCCTAATGCATCTTTTTCGATGTCAAAACGAATTGTTCCTGCAATCGCATACGCTACAACGAGCGGAGGAGATGCCAAGAACGCTTGTTTTGCATAAGGATGGATACGACCATCGAAGTTACGGTTACCTGAAAGTACCGCAGTTGCATACAAGTCACGATCAATAATTTCTTGTTGTAGCTTCGGATCTAAAGCACCCGACATACCGTTACAGGTGGTACATGCATACGCCACGATGCCAAAACCGAGTTTTTCTAAGTCATCCAATACGCCTGCTTCTTCAAGATATAAAGCAGCAGCTTTAGAACCCGGTGCAAAAGAAGATTTCACCCAAGGTTTACGGGTTAAGCCCAATTCATTGGCTTTACGTGCCAATAAACCTGCTGCAACCGTGTTACGTGGGTTTGATGTATTGGTACACGAAGTAATGGCAGCAATAATCACAGCACCATCAGGCATTAAGCCATCGGTACGGTTTTCAACCACACCTGCAATGCCTTTTTCTTTTAAGTCGCTGGTAGATACACGCGCATGTGGGTTTGATGGGCCTGCAATATTACGTGTTACTGTTGAAAGATCGAAGCGAAGTACACGTGGATATTCCGCTTGTTTCATATCCGATGCCCAAAGACCAATTTCTTTGGCATAGTTTTCAACAAGTGCAACTTGATCAGCTTCACGACCTGTCAGGGTTAAATAATCAATGGTATTTTGGTCGATATAGAACATTGCCGCAGTTGCGCCATATTCAGGTGTCATATTGGAAATCGTGGCACGATCACCCACAGACATGCTGTCTGCGCCTTCGCCGAAGAATTCAAGGTACGCACCAACGACACGTTCTTTACGCAAGAATTCAGTCAATGCTAAAACGATATCTGTTGCAGTGATTCCCGCTTGACGTTGTCCAACAAATTCAACACCGATAATATCTGGAAGACGCATCCAAGAAGCACGACCTAACATTACATTTTCAGCTTCTAAACCACCGACACCAATCGAAATCACACCAAGTGCATCGGTATGTGGCGTGTGTGAGTCTGTACCGACACAAGTATCTGGGAATGCCACACCTTCACGGCTTTGCACCACAGGAGACATTTTCTCCAAGTTGATTTGGTGCATGATGCCATTACCCGCAGGAATCACATCAACATTTTCAAAAGCGGTCTTGGTCCATTCGATGAAGTGAAAACGGTCTTCGTTACGACGGTCTTCAATAGCACGGTTTTTCTCAAAGGCGTCTGGGTCAAAACCACCGAATTCCACAGCAAGAGAGTGATCGACAATCAACTGAGTCGGCACAACGGGATTCACTTTAGATGGGTCACCGCCTTGGTCTGCAATCGCATCACGTAAACCAGCAAGGTCAACCAATGCCGTTTGTCCAAGAATGTCATGGCAGACGACACGTGCAGGATACCAAGGGAAATCGTGATCTTGTTTTGAAAAAATCAGTTCTTTTAGTGACTGCTCCAAAATGGCAGGATCACAACGACGCACTAACTGTTCAGCCAATACTTTTGAGGTGTATGGAAGTTTTGCATAAGCGCCTGGCTGAATCTGTTCAACGGCTTCTCGCACATCAAAGTATTCTAGCTGGGTGCCTTGCAGTGGTTTGCGGTGATTATTGTTCATAGCGTTCCTGCCTTTGGTGTTTCATTTTTCTTCACTGTCTTTACTAGACAATTCATCTTTGTCTGCTAGGCATACTACACTGTCGAAAACCCATTTCCCAAATCGTTTATATTTCATAAGCTTAGATATAAAAACAGGGGTTTTCGAAATATTTAGTTACATTAACTTTTAAATATTTACTCTAAATATGATTTTTTCTGAAAAATAGCGGAAAATAGCCCTAATTCTTTAGTATTAGATTTTAAGGTAGGCGAGCAATTCATGAGCGATCTAGCTTTCTCCTCTTTCACTTTAATTGGTGTAGATGCACTCAAATTTTTACAAGGTCAAGTGACGGTCAACGTTGAAGCTTTGGCTGAAAATACAACGCAATACACCGCCATTTGTGACTTGAAAGGTCGTATCCACTTTGGTTTGTGGCTGACAAAACGTAACCCTGAGCATTTTGAAATTGTCACCACTCAAGACCAGTCGGAAGAATTTGCTAAGCACATTAAAAAGTTTGGCGCTTTCTCTAAAATGAAACTTGAACCTACGGGTTCAGTTTTTCCAACCTTCACGCAAGACCGTACCACCTTCTCTGCTGAGCCTACCGATATTGCAGCATGGCAAGTACAAGCCATTACTCATGGTGAAGCGTATATCGACCAAGCCATTGAGCATGTGTTTCAACCTCAAGAGCTACGTTTACACCAACGTGAAGGCGTGCACTATGACAAAGGATGTTACTTGGGTCAGGAAGTAATTGCGCGTTTATGGTTTAAAGCCAAACCCAAAGCATGGTTGCATTTAATTCAGGGTACAGGCAGTGCGCCTGCGCAAGCTGAACAGTTAAACAAAGGTATTCAAGTGGTGAATAGTGCTGCGATTGATATCGGTTATGTCGCGTTGGTGGTGGCACGTCCTGAGTCTTTGACCGAACTGGATGTAACAGTTTTAGACTTACCAGAACGCTTAAATGGTGATGTGGCAAGACCACAGTAAATCTTTAAATTTTATGCTGTTATGATAAATGAGCCTCTAAAACTTATTCTTGGTTTTAGGGGCTTTTTTTAAACTTAAAGAGATGAGGACTCTTTCTTCCTCACATAATAAACCACTCCACCCTTATCATCTGAAAAATAAAATGAATTTGCATCTATACGGTAAATATCCGCAGGTCGACCATTCACCTTATTCCCCACTAAAAAACCATCCATAAAGGTTTCAAGTTTTTGCCCTTTACGCATAATCACAATTTTATAGCCATGACCAATTGTGGCATCCGTAGAACCATGAAGAGCCACTAAAAAAGAGTTTTTAATGAGGTCATCCGTATTTGGATCATCAAAATAGTCAAAGCCTAGTGCTGATGAATGTGATGGGAAATAGACATAAGGAGATGGTACATTTTTACATCCTGTTGGACGTTTAAATTTTGGGTCTGCTAAAATTTTACCATTCGACGAATAGCAAGATGGCCAACCATAATCTGCATCACGCTTGAGTGCATAAAACGTTTCATCAGGTTTATTTTTACCCAGATGATCTGCACCTTGATTGGTGGCAAATAAAAATTTACCCACCCATTTCAAACCGACTGCATTGCGTAAGCCTGAGGCATAAATCTTTTGTTCCGAACCATCGGGATTCATTTCTAAAACTGTCGCTCGAACTTTCTCTATCTCGGTACAAGCATTACAACTTGAGCCGACTGAAACATAAATTTTCCCGTTTCCACCCACTGCAATGGTTCGTGTTAGATGCCAGCCACCATATTTATAACTTAAACCATAATCAGGAAAAGTCGCTAAAACTTCAGCTTTAGCCGTGGGTTTAATTTCTCCTTGGGTAAATTTCCGTCGGGTGAGCTGATGCGTTTCAGCCAAATATAACCAATCTTGCCCGGAAGTGTCGGTATAAAACTGGACTGAATTTGGATTTTTCAAACCTGTCATATAAGGAATTATTTTGCCGAATTTTCCCGTTTCAGCATTCCATTCATCCAAAATATAAACGATGCCTTTATTATTGTCGGTCAAATCGTGCATATCTGTGACAAACATTCTCCCGTCAGGTGCTTTGCTAAAAAAACGAACACGTTTTAAGCCCTCAGCCGCAGGAATGATGTCGTAATTTTCTGGCAGATTGATAGAAAAACGCTTCCCATCTTTCAAGTTGATTTGATGAGGAACAAGATTTGGCTGCCCAGCTAAAACTGCCATTGAGCCAACTAAACATATGAATAAGATTGACAGTATTTTCTTCTTCATATTGTGATACCTCACAATTCATCTTATGAAAAGTAACTTTCTTTTTTATATGATATAACTTGAGTAGGAGTACAGAATCAAATGCTTTTGGTATAAAAGCGTATAGGCTCTTCATATACAAACTATTATTTTATATTATCTTTTAGCCTGACCACTGCAAGTATCTTTGCAGTGGGTAAAGACATTCACACTCGTTCTTCGGGTATAAACAAAACATAAAAAATTGTTGCTTTAGAACTCTATAGCAACCATCAGTACTTTGATAAAAGGTTCATCCAATGACTTAAATCCTTTTAGAGCCTTAATTTAACAGTTCACTCATTTTCAATGAATATTAAACATCAAAAATCATGAAACAGCTTATTCATGTCTTTGCAGAGATAGTCTTTAAATGAAAAATCTCGTGCATGTTTAGCATCAAATTTTGCGGTCACACCATCTTTTTCAAAGATATATACACGGTCATCTTTGCTCACTAAAAACTCACCACCCAATTTCATCAATAAGGCATCAATTTTTTCACCATCTGGAATCGACTCATCGGCCAAAACTTTTAAATAATTTCGCTTAATTGACTTAATAAACATGCTGAACTCACTACTCATTTTCAGCGCTATTTAAACAGAATCTAAGCCAGAATCCTAATAAAACCCGAAGCCATCAACTGCAAATACCAATAACCTCTTTCAGTCCTTTCCACTGTAAAGTATGCAGTTTGTATTGGAAAAATATATACCGATCAACACAATCAACGGAAATTTGTAAGACCAAGACACAATTCAGATATTTACATTCACACAATTCAACTTATGATGTGAAATGACTAAAAACAAATACACACATAGATGGACTTATGTGTATGAAAAAGGTTTATAAAACATGAAGAAACTCGTACTTGCAAGCTTAATTGCACTCTCTAGCCAGCTTGCACTTGCAGCCTCCACTCAAGATACCATCAACCCCGAATTTGCCAAGATTGAAGAAATGGTCAAAGCCAACAATATGACGGGGGCATATCAGGCTCTAGAAAAACTGGCAAAGTCTGGCAACCCACAAGCCATGTACAACTTGGCTTATTTGACTCAGACTGGCCAAGGCACAGCGAAGAATGAGAAGAAAGCCATTCAGCTCTATCAAGATGCTGCAAACAAAGGCTACCCTGTTGCGCATTATGTGCTTGCGAAAAACTATGTCACTGGTACTTTAGGCTTGCCTCAAGACATCAACAAAGCCAAACAACACTTTGAAGCCGCATCTAAATTAGGCTTTGATGATGCAACCGTTGAATATGCCGTACTGTTATTTTCCGAAAATAAACCAGAGTCTGAAAAGTTAGCCCTTAAGAAACTTGAGCCTTTGGTGAAAAAAGGTAACTATCAAGCCATTCATGCACAAGCCTTGTACGACATCAGCACAGGCTTTAAAAACAAACAGGAAGCACCCATTCAAAAAGGCCTCAACAGCATTCAAGACTTAGCCAAAAAAGGCTATATTCCTGCACTGATGGCCGTAGGCAATATGTTTGCTAATGGCAATATCATTCCGCAGAACTTGCCTGAAGCGAAGAAAATTTTCACCGCTTTAGCCAAGGAAAATGTGCCACAGGCCAAAGAGTCTTTGGCGATGGTTGATAAAATGATTGCCGATCAAGCCAAAGCCCCTGCTGCAACAGCTGCGGTCAAAAAATAAATCTCTTCTTCAAAAAATACTCTCAATTGAGAGTATTTTTTTCACCACCAAAGACCAATCAAGACACTGACCACCACAAAACTCAATAGCGTGCTGATCATCAATGGGGTGAGTGCTTTTTCATTTAAGCCATACACTTGCCCAAAAATTCCAAACAAAGACGGCATTGGTAAAGCTGCAATCAAGGTTCCTGCATAAATCATCTTTGGGTCCAATGCAGTCAAATAGGTCAGTCCTAAATAAACCAATAGTGGCATACAAATATTTTTAGATACCACCAGATAAACCGTTTGCAGGTTAAAAGACTGAATAGTGAGACCCACCATTCCCCCACCAATAATAAAGAGCGCTAAAGGTGCAGCGGTCTGGCCTAACATCGCAAACACTTGGTCGATTAAATGTGGAATTTGAATTTCAAAAATCGCACAGCTCATACCAATCATCACCGACAAAAACAGTGGATTTTTAAGTAGAGTGAGAAATGTGGTTTTTAAAATGGAGGCTAAATTGGCTTGTCTTTGTCGCCCTATTTCTGCCAGAGTGAGCATCAGCGGTACAAGAAATACACTTTCAATGATCACCACCAATGAAATATAAATCATCGCTTCGCTTCCCATCAGCAGCGTCAGAATTGCTGCTCCCAATAACCCCGTATTGGACATAGATGCACCCAGTGAAAAGACTGCAGCGTGGGTAAAGTGATTCTTAAACAACTTTTGACCTAAAATAAAAGCCGTAATAAATAAGCCAAAGGTCACAGCTGCATAAACATAAAAATATGACGGATACCAAATTTCATGCAAATCTTTTGAAGCTAAGGCATGCAACAATAAAGTAGGTAACGCAATTTTGATGACAAAAGCACTGATTGCAGTCATTTGCTCTTTAGTGAGCAACTGGATTTTGACAGAGGCAAAACCGAGAAAGAGCAGGAAAAAAACTGGAAAAATTACCGAAAAAATCATTCAAGTTGTTCCTTTTCCAGATGATGTAAGTAAAGACCTATCCTAGGATACACCTTTACTCAGTTGAAATATTTTAAAAGCCCAATGGCGAAGCAAAATGCTTATGCGATTAGAATGCAGAAAACAAATCTTTGATCCCATGTGGCTGACACCGTAAATACTGCGGTGCGATAGAGACTTTCCCACCCAGTTCTGCGGCTGCATGCCACGGCCATCGTGGGTCATACAACATGGCGCGCGCCAGACCAATTGCATCGGCTTCTTGCGCCTCCAAAATATGTTCAGCCTGCTTGGCTTCTGTAATCAAGCCCACCGCAATGACTGGAATTTTCACCGCTTGTTTCACTGCATGGGCAAAAGGCACTTGATACTTGGCCTTAATCTGAATGTCTTGTTCCACATGCAAGCCACCACTTGAAACATGAATATAAGCCGCACCGAGTTGCTCCAACGCTTTCGATAGCCCCACTGTTGAATCAATATCCCAACTTTCTGTTGCAGTCGACTCCATCCAGTCGGTCGCAGATAAACGTATACCTACGGGATAGTTTTCAGGAACAGCTTGTTTAATGGCTTGGAACACTTCTAATGTAAATCGAATGCGGTTTTCAAAACTACCGCCATATTCATCAGTCCGTCGGTTCGACAGCGGTGACATGAACTGATGCAACAAATAACCATGGGCTGCATGTAGTTCGATCAGCTCAAAACCTGCATCTACGGCGCGTACTGCAGCACTGGCAAAGTCATCGATGATGTTTTGCATCTCCGCCACACTCAAAGCATGGGGTGCATGCTCTTCGGGCTTAAAGGGCACATCACTGGCAGACACTGTTTGCCAACCATGGGGTTCATTCGGTTTGATTTGACCTTTTCCCGACCAAGGACGGTCGGTCGATGCTTTACGTCCCGCATGTGCCAGTTGGATAGCAAAAGGCATTGGAGAGAGTGTTTTGACTTTTCTGAGCAAGGCTTTCATTTGTGCACGTTGCAAATCATTCCACAGTCCTAAATCCGCAAAACTGATCCGTCCTACCGCTTGTACGGCTGTCGCTTCAACAATACACAAGCCCGCACCTGACAATGCATAATTGGCCCATTGTTGCTCATGCCAATAGCTCAACTCACCCGTATCATTGGCTGAATATTGGCACATCGGCGCAATCACGATTTTATTTGTTAAGTTTAGATCCCCAAATTGAATGGGTTGAAATAATAATGGCATCACAGCTCTCCCTGTACTCACTATGATCTATAACAAATAAAGTGCCTTGCATTCAACGCTAAAAGTGCAAATCTACTGTCAGACTTTTGCACTTTTATGGCTATCTATTTAGAAAATAATGCGGCTTCCAAGCCCCAAAACCAATGCATTATCCGCTACATGGCTTGAACCTGAGTTGATCACATATTGGATGTTGGGACGTAACATTAACCACGGCGTAACGTTATAGCTATAGTTCAGTTCAATATTGTATTCTGCGCTCGCATCATACTGTACTTTACCCGCAGCGAATCGCTCATTTAGGTGTACTCGATTCACCCCCAAACCTAAAATATCCGTTGGATGCTGCTTAAATACCCCAATATATTTCAGCCCCACTTGTTGTGAGTTGTCTACTTTATTGGTGATGCGGTCATGCCATGTAAAGTTGGCAAAACTATGCAAACCTTGGCGCCCTGCACCCGTTGAAGTCAGTTGCTGTTCGATGGCAATCCATCCTGCAAATGTCCGGTCTTCGCCAACCACACCTTTGCCATAAGCCACGTCATATTGGTTATTCGGATCATCTGCGGTGTTATAAATCCCACCAACCCGATAACTCCCCGCCAAACCATTGAACAGTGCTTTTGGTGTCCAAATCACTTCCACGGGAATAGTCACACCGTCGGCATGTTCTGTGTCTAGGCTCCAACCTTGTCCCTCGGCTTTGCCATTGCCATTATCTGGATTGAATTCATAAACACCCACTTGAGTTGTCACTTCAGGGGTCAGTTGGTACTTAATACGACCGCCCCATTGTGAAACCGGCGTATTCATCCAGATATTACCCTGCCATTTCCCCATTTGTGCGGCACAAAAGGCATTACTGACAAAATCACACGCCATCACATCAAAATCAGAACCCAAACCCAGTCGCCCAACTTTGACACTGAGTCCTTGTTCTTTAAATCGCTTTTCAATCGAAAGCTCAGATAAACGGCTGTCTTGGTTTCCACGGCCATAGGTGGCTTGCACATTGGCTAATTGCGGTGCAGAAGGATCTTGCAAATCTCGAATTGAGGTACTTTGTCCTTGACGCGCAGTCGCAACAAAACGAACAGTGACCCCTTCCCAGCCCGCTAGCTTTTCTAAATCAAACTGTGTTCCTAACCAAAACTGCGAAGCAGTACTTGGGCTTGCACCTGCATTGCGACCGCCATCCGCCAAATAGTTGGTATCTGTTAAAGCATTGGCTTCAAACTTAATGCCTTTTTGCGCCAATTCAGTTCGTTTTCCCTGCCAGTCACCAAACAAATACTGACCATGTACATCCAACATCTGCTCCGCATGACACACTGTCACCCAAGCACACATTGCTGTTGCAAATAAAGAGAAAGAAAACTGTCGCATAAAACCTAAGTCCCAAACTAAAATGAAGAACAATTCATTTCATTTAAATGAAAAATTTAATGAAAAGTACATAATTTTTAAACAAAGATCTCAGCAAAATTTTTATCATTAAGTCAAAAAAAAGTTATCAATATCACCCACAGTTATAAATAGAAGATTTGATTTGGGTGATTCATAGCAGTTTTCACTCAATTCAAGAATGCTATTTAAAGAGGATGATTCCTGATCGCAGCACACAATCCCGCACTTTTGCTTTGTACAAATGCGCTAAAAGCAAGCCTCTGACTGAAATCACTTGCAATCTCGCGTGTACACCGCAATATTAGCCTCAAGTTTTATCAGCTCATGTTGCCATGCCAGAATTACCCGAAGTTGAAACCACCAAAGCCAGTTTAGCGCCGTTATTAGATCAACAAGTACTCAGTGTTGAAGTTCGCCAGTCGAGCCTGCGCTGGCCGATTCCCGCCGATCTCGACAAACTGGTGGGACAGCGTTTAATTCAACTCAAACGCCGTTCTAAATACATTTTGGCCGTTTTTGAACAAGACACGATGCTTTGGCATTTGGGCATGTCAGGGAGTTTCCGTATTTGTGAGGTCGGTGAAACGCTGCGTAAACACGATCATTTGATTATTCGTTTTGAAGATGTCGAGCTACGCTATCATGACCCGCGCCGCTTCGGCTGTATTTTATGGCTGGATGAATATTCGCAAACCAAGTTAATCGATACCCTTGGGCCTGAACCGCTGAGTGCTGATTTTAACGCTGAATATTTAAGTCAAAAGTTGAAAAACAAACAGGTCGGCATAAAAGTTGCAGTCATGGATAATCATGTGGTGGTTGGTGTCGGAAATATCTATGCCACAGAGAGTTTGTTTAATTTGGGCATACACCCTGCGCAAGTGGCGTCTAGTTTAACGCCCAGCCAAATTGAAAAATTGGTGGTCGAGATTAAACGTATTTTGCAGCAGGCCATCAATTTAGGTGGTTCTACCCTGCGGGACTATTCCAATGCGATGGGTGAAAATGGTTACTTTCAACAAACCTTATTGGCTTATGGCCGAGCAGGTGAAATGTGTGTGAACTGCGAAACCACGCTTGAAAACATCAAACTGGGACAGCGTGCTTCTGTATTTTGTCCCGAATGCCAACCGCTGAAAAAAGTGCAACCTAAGCCCAAAGCCACAGCTCGAGGAAAAACCAAATGAAAACTGCCATTGTTCGTCATATTTTGGTCAAAGACAAAGACCTCGCTGAACAACTGAAAAAGAAAATCCACGATGGAGCCGATTTCGCCAAAATTGCCAAGCAATACTCCACCTGTAACTCTGCTAAACGCGGTGGTGAACTGGGTGAAGTCAAAAAAGGCCAACTGGTGCCTGTGATTGATAAATTGGTCTTTAGTGCAGCTGAAAAAGTACTACATGGTCCCATCAAGAGCCAATTTGGTTTTCATTTACTAGAAATTAAATTCCGTATGGATTTTTAAAAGGATGCGCGTTGTGTGATGTGTTTAAGTCTAAACACATCACGAACACTGTATTTGATTAAGCCTCTTTCATCTCATATGTCCAAGCATCAACGCGTTCGCCAGACTCCAACATCCCTTGTACCCTCACCCGTTGATACTGTATCCCTTCAAACTCATCCAACGCATCCCAATGTTCGGTTAATTTTTCACTGCTAAAAAAATATCCTTCAACTGCTGCTGCTTGCGGATCTAAAACAATGGCGAATAAGCCTTTGTCGGGTCCCCAATCCAAAATATGTACCACGCCATGCACATAGCCTTTTTGCCATGTTCCACCTATACGCTCTAAAAGATGGGCATTTTCATGATTGGGACGAAGTGTCCCATAGACAAATAATTGGTTCATTCGGCATCACCACAGCTATTCAATCAGCGCGCATCATAAAGTCAAAATTGTACAAAAACCAGTCTTTCGATAAGTCTCAGACATAAAAAACGGCACTTGATGTGCCGTTTTATTTTAACCGTTCGATTACTGACGTTTTTTCAATTCATCACGAATTTCACGTAGCAACTCGATATCTTCTGGCGTTGCTGCTGGTTCTGGCGCTGCTTCTTCTTGTTTACGGCGCATACGATTAATCATTTTCACCATTAAGAACACCACCCATGCCAAAATGATGAAGTTAATTAAAATCGTAAGGAAGTTACCATAAGTCAGGACGTTCACCCCAGCTTTGGTCAACTCATCTAAAGACTGTAAATTATTTGGGTTGTCCCCTAAAACAAAGAATTTCTGTGTAAAATCTACACCACCACCAGTCACCACCGTTATCAATGGCATGATGATGTCTTTCACCAATGAATCGACAATTTTACCAAATGCACCACCGATGATTACACCGACAGCCAAATCAATCATGTTGCCTTTTACCGCAAATTCGCGGAATTCTTGAACAATACTCATCTAAATCTCCAGTTATTTTTTGACTTTAATTTATGTGACGAAGTATACATTAATTTTATAGCTTCATTTCCACGTAATTTACTCGGAAATCATCTGCTTTTATATATTGGTTTGCTAATTTTAAACAAAAAAATGCCATCAATAAATTGATGGCATTTTTAAATGTTGCGGCCCCGCATGGGGGCAACATCATTTTTAAAACTTATTTACCAGAACGGTTACGTTTACGTTCGTTTTCAGTCAAGTAACGCTTACGGATACGGATTGACTTAGGTGTTACTTCAACCAATTCATCATCTTCAATGAATTCAAGCGCTTGCTCAAGCGTATATTCAACAGCAGGAACAAGAGTCAACGCATCATCAGTACCAGAAGCACGTACGTTTGTTAACTGTTTTGCTTTAGTTGGGTTAACTGTCATGTCATCTGAACGAGAGTTAATACCAATGATCATACCTTCGTAAACTTCTAACTGAGGTTTAGCAAATAGACGACCACGGTCTTGCAATGTGAACAATGCATAGCCAAGGCAAGTACCTTGAACCATAGAAATCAACACACCGTTTTGACGTTTCGCAACAGTACCTTGTTTCATTGGACCGTAGTGCGAGAAGCTTGAAGTCATGATTCCTGTACCAGAAGTCATGGTCAAGAATTCAGAACGGAAACCAATTAAGCCACGTGAAGGAACAGTTGCTTCAATACGGATACGGCCTTTACCGTCAACTTCCATATTCGTCATTTCACCTTTACGGTGACCCATTTGTTCCATTACAGAACCTTGGTGCTGTTCTTCAACGTCAAATGTTACATTTTCGTATGGCTCTTGTTTTTCGCCATCAACTTCTTTCAAGATTACTTGTGGACGAGATACGCCCATCTCGAAGCCTTCACGACGCATGTTTTCAATAAGAACTGAAAGGTGAAGTTCACCACGACCAGATACTTTGAAACGGTCTGGACTGTCAGTATCTTCAACACGTAACGCTACGTTATGAATCAATTCGCGGTCTAAACGCTCACGAATGTTACGTGAAGTTACGAATTTACCTTCTTTACCCGCAAACGGTGAGTTGTTTACTTGGAAAGTCATCGTTACTGTAGGTTCATCTACAGACAATGGTGGTAAAGCTTCAACATTTTTCGGATCACAAATTGTGTCAGAGATATGAAGCTCATCAATACCTGTGATACATACGATATCGCCTGCTTGAGCAGAATCAACATCAACACGTTCTAAACCGTGGTAACCCATGATTTTTAAGATACGACCGTTACGAGTCTTACCTTCTTTATCAATTACAGTAACTTGAGTGTTCAGACCAACTGAACCACGTTGAATACGACCAACACCGATAACACCTACGAAGCTGTTATAGTCAAGTGAAGAAATCTGCATTTGGAATGGACCATCAACATCAACTGCTGGTGGCTCAACAATGTCTACGATGGTTTGGAACAATGGAGTCATATCTTCAGCAAGTTCTTCTGGAGATGGACCAGCAACACCACGAAGACCTGAAGCGTAAACAACTGGGAAGTCTAACTGTTCGTCAGAACCACCAAGGTTATCAAACAAATCAAATACTTGGTCAATAACCCAATCTGGACGCGCACTTGGCTTGTCGACTTTGTTGATAATTACGATTGGCTTCAAACCACGTGCGAACGCTTTTTGCGTTACGAAACGAGTTTGTGGCATTGGGCCTTCTTGAGAGTCAACAAGAAGAAGTACACAGTCAACCATCGACATTACACGTTCAACTTCACCACCGAAGTCCGCGTGTCCTGGGGTGTCGACGATGTTAATACGGTATTCTGTATTGGTACGTGCATCTAACCATTTGATTGCAGTGTTTTTTGCAAGAATGGTAATACCACGTTCACTTTCAATCGCGCCTGAATCCATGACACGCTCAATCTCGCCTGCACGATCGCCAAGTGCACCTGATTGCTGTAAAAGTTTGTCTACTAGAGTGGTTTTACCGTGGTCAACGTGCGCAATGATGGCAATGTTGCGGAGAGTTTTGATATCTGACATGTAAATTCGATACGCCTAAAGTTTGAGGGCAAATTATACAGAAAAATAATAGAATTTAGTAGTGACAGTTTATTGACAGACTCATTTTTTTTGATAAGTGGTGTGTAATTAATTTTGTAAAGCTGTGTAAAGCGATTAGAATAGCGCCACCTTGCTAACACCCTTTGACATATGTCTGATCAAAATCTCTCTTCCAATCAAACAGATCAACTCGATTTGGTCTATGGTTTAAACGACCGCCCTCGCCCAATCATTGCTTTTCTTGCTGCCTTTCAACATCTCCTTGCAATTATTGTCCCAATTGTTACTCCGGGCTTACTTATCTGCCTAGCGCTTGGTGTGTCGAAAGAAGACACCAACATGATTTTATCCATGTCTTTGGTCATCTCAGGGATTGCAACCTTCTTACAATGTAAAAAAGTTGGACCTTTTGGTGCAGGCTTATTGATTGTTCAGGGCACCAGTTTTAACTTTATCGGGCCGATTATTGGAATTGGCTCTGCCATGGTTGCTGCAGGTACTCCTGTAGAGTCTGTCATGGCTGCAATTTTTGGTGTGGTAATCGCAGGTTCATTTATTGAAATGGGCGTGTCACGTATTCTGCCGTGGGTAAAAATGCTCATTACCCCATTGGTAACAGGCATTGTGGTGTTATTGATTGGTTTGACTCTCATTAAAGAAGGTCTGATCAGCATGGGTGGTGGCTATCAAGCCATGTCAAACAATACCTTTGCCAATGCAGACAACCTAATCATGTCGTGTACGGTTTTAGGCTTAATTATCTTGCTGAATCGCATCCGTATTACATGGGTAAAAAGTTCAGCTATCTTAATTGCCTTAATTGCAGGCTACACTCTTGCAGGCTTTATGGGGCATCTGGATTTTTCAGGTTTAAAAGATGCGCCTTTAGTACAAGTTCCGACGCCTATGCATTTTGGACTCAGCTTCTCTTGGAGCTTGTTTATTCCAATGGCCTTCATCTATTTAGTGACGTCTTTAGAAGCAATTGGTGATATTACAGCAACCTCTAAACTCTCGAACCAACCTGTCGATGATGCTACATGGATGGAGCGTATTAAAGGTGGTGTCTTGGTGAATGGTGCAAACTCTTTCCTTGCGGGTATTTTCAACACCTTCCCTAGCTCGGTCTTTGCACAAAACAATGGCGTAATTCAACTCACTGGCGTTGCGAGCCGTTATGTCGGCATCTGGATTGCCGCATTATTGGTGATTCTAGGTTTACTCCCTGCTGTTGCAGGTGTGATTCAGGCAGTGCCTCAAGCTGTTTTAGGCGGCGCTGTAATGGTGATGTTTGGAGCTGTAGCAGCTTCTGGAATTAACATTCTGTCAGGTATTCATCTTGACCGCCGCGCACTACTGATTATTGCCATTTCATTGGCACTCGGCTTAGGTGTTGCACAAGTTCCACAAATTTTGGAACACTTACCTGAATTATTCCGTAACATCTTCAGTTCAGGTGTTGCGACAGGTGGTATTGCAGCCTTGTTATTAAATATTATTCTTCCTGAAACGAAGAAATAATTGTTCATTTCAGTATGCACTTTGCCCAGCACTGTCTGGGCATCGTTTTTACAATGGAGTATATAAAATGGATCCACGAAGTGAAGTTGTTCTTCGCCAGCAAGAATTTCTCTCTGGTTCAGTTTTACTGGTCAATGCACCGTGTGACGAATTAAACACACAGTTAATTGGTACTGTAGAACCACATTTTTGGACATGGAATTTTAACGAATTACAATATTTCCAAAACCAACAAAGTGATGTGCATTTTGGTACAGATTTGCCTGATGTCGCTTTTGATCAAGCCATCGTGTTTGTTCCAAAGTCAAAAGAACTACTCAATTATGTGCTACACCAACTGGTGAGTCGTTTGGCCGTAGGCGCATCGATCTTTTTAGTTGGTGAAAAGAAAGGCGGTGTAGAACGCGCCTCTAAACAGCTGCAACCTTTTGGTAAAACCCTCAAATTAGACAGCGCTCGACATTGTCAAATGTGGCAGTTAATCACCGAAAAAACCGTAACCGCAAAACCTTTGGCCGATTGGGCTCAACTCTATACAGTGCCAACCCCGAAAGGTGAATTACAGATTTGTGCATTACCGGGTGTATTTAGTCAAAATCGTCTAGACGTGGGCACAGCAGTGTTATTGCCTCACCTTTCACAGGTCACTTCTGGAAAAATTGCAGACTTTGGCTGTGGTGCAGGCGTGATCAGTGCTTATTTGGCCAAGTTAAATCCGAAAAATCGCATTTTTGCACTGGATGTCGATGCCTTTGCACTCGCTTCAACAAAAATGACTTTTGAGAAAAATAACCTTTTACCAGAACAACTTGAGATTAAAGCGGTACACGGAATTGAGGATGCTCCTCTGTTTTTACACGCAATCGTCAGCAATCCCCCATTCCATCAAGGCATTCATACAGATTACAATGCCAGCGAAAATTTATGCAAAACATCCCGTCGCCATCTTAAATCGGATGGCGAGTTGTGGATTGTTGCCAACCGCTTTCTGAATTACCCATTACTCATTGAGCAAAGTTTTGGCCAATGTACAACCAAAGCCGATCAACAAGGCTTTATAGTGCTGTTTGCTAGCACACAAAAGAAATCTTAAGGAACAATGATGAGCGAAACGACTCAACCAGCTCAACTCAAGCGGAAGCTTGGAGCTCGCCATCTGAATATGATCGCCATTGGTGGTTCAATTGGTACAGGTTTATTCCTTGCCTCAGGTGCAACCATTGCAAATGCTGGCCCTGGCGGGGCGTTATTGGCCTACTGCTTAATTGGTGTGATGATTTACTTTCTCATGACCAGTCTGGGTGAGTTGGCAACACACAACCCAACATCGGGTGCCTTTTTCACCTATGGCACCAAGTATGTTGAGGGCGGTTTTGGTTTCGCCCTTGGCTGGAACTATTGGTATAACTGGGCCATTACGGTTGCATTTGAATTGGTTGCAGTCCAATTCATCATGAAATTCTGGTTTCCCGACCTGCCCGGTTTCTACTGGAGTGCTCTCTTCTTAGCTGTCGTCTTTGGGATCAATGCACTGACAGTCAAAGGCTTTGGTGAAAGTGAATTCTTCTTCTCCTTGGTAAAAGTCCTTGCCATCATTGTGTTTATCATCATTGGTATTTTCATGATTGCTAAAATAATGATGACGCCTGGTGTCGCAACTTTTGCCAACTGGACCAAAGGTGAAGCGCCCTTCGTTGGTGGCTTATCTGCACTGATTGGTGTAGCGATGATTGCAGGGTTCTCGTTTCAAGGTACCGAAATGGTCGGTGTTGCTGCAGGTGAATCGAAAGATCCGCAAAAGACGATTCCGATTGCCATCAAACAGATTTTTTGGCGTATTCTACTGTTTTATGTGGTGTGTATTTTCATTATCGGCACGCTCATTTCATATGATGATCCACTTCTGCTACAAGCAGCTTCATCAGAGAATATTGCACTCTCTCCATTTACCTTACTCTATGAAAAAGCTGGGTTTGCCTTTGCTGCCAGCGTGATGAATGCTGTGATTTTAACCGCTATTCTATCGGCAGGTAACTCAGGGATGTATTCATCGACGCGCATGCTGTTCAATATGGCTCAAAATGGCAGTGCACCTAAAGTTTTTGCCAAATTAGACCCTCGCGGCGTACCCATGAATGCGCTTTATGCGACAACAGCTATTGCTGCACTTTGTTTTTTAACTACTTTCATTGGTGAAGAACAAGTCTTCAACTGGCTGCTCAACATGTCAGGTATGTGTGGCTTTATTGTTTGGTTAGGGATTGCTGTTTCACACTATCGTTTCCGTAAAGGCTATGTTGCCCAAGGTCATAAGGTTGAAGACTTAGCTTATCGTGCGAAATTCTTTCCCTTTGCCCCATGGTTTGCTTTTATTCTGTGTGCGATTGTTGTTTTAGGTCAAAACTACCAAGCAGTACTTGATGGCGAATGGCTCTCGGTTTTATCGACCTATATTGGTATTTTCTTATTCTTAGCGATTTGGCTAGGCTATAAATGGAAATACAAAACCAAACTGGTTTCTTACCAAGAAATGGATGTCAGTCCAATGAATCCAGATCGCGAATAAAATCCATTCATAATAAAAGACAGCCTTCGGGCTGTTTTTTATTTTCTTCATTTCATCGCTTACTCATTCACTAAAAATATAATACATTAATTAATAAAGAAATTTTTAATAAGACAGTCCAATTATTGAAATCACATAAAATCGATACCTATAATTCGGATCTAGCCTAAAATTAGTTAATACTCTTCCATCAATATCGGCTCACTTGTTCGATGAACAATTGACATACTTAGAAAGTAAAAAGTGACATACTTAGAAAGTAAAAAGGACATACTTGATTTAGCTCCCTATTCGGACAGCCATAACTAAATGTTACGGTTCATTAAGTACTGAGCTTGATCTAATTCCTAGACCCTAAATATCAAGCCAGAAATATTATCTCGCTGACAAACAAATCTTTATAAAACTAAATAATTAGAAATATCCATTCATTCAAAAGGCAAAATTATTATCGATGTCGTGAAGCATGAGCAATGGAAATCCCCTGTTCATTCTTCTTATATTCATCCTCTAAAATTAAATATTTCTAACAGTGTCTTATATCCTATACGTAAATGACCATGACCACCGTAAGTCTTAAAGACTCTTGCATTGAGCTCGAGCTTATTTTCATCCACACGCGTTAACATATATTCCATTGTTTTAGACATAAAAAAACGACTCCGAAGAGTCGTGTTTTTTTTTTATAATCAGATTATTTAGCTTGAACTGTACGGCTGCCATAAATTGTCGCGAATACACGACGGTTCATAGCACGGCCTTCTTTAGTGTTGTTGTCAGCAATCGGTTGGTCCCAAGCGAAACCTTGAGTAGACAAACGAGCTGGGTCAACGTTGTATTCGTTTACTAGAGACGATTTAACAGAGTTAGCACGAGCTAAAGATAAACGTTCGTTCAATGCACGTGGACCAGTGTTGTCTGTGTGACCTTCGATGCGAGCAGTAGCGTTTGGATATTCAACTAACTTCTCAGCAACTTTAGCGATTTCTGGCTTGTATTGGTCTTTGATGTTTGATTTGTTTGTATCAAAGAACACACGAAGTTCCATGTTAAGGTCTTCAGTTAACTCTTGTGGTTCAACTGGAGCAACTGGCTCAACTGGAGCAACTTCTACTACTGGAGCAGCAGGTTTCAAGTGACCACCAAGAACTACGTTAAGACCAGCAAGCGCTGTGTAGTTCCAGAAATCTTCATCGATGTTGTAAGTAGCACGAGCTTCAGTACGTAGAGACAAAGCATCGTTCAAGCGCCAGAAAGCACCGAAACCAGCATTACCTAAAGTACCTTCTTCATTTTTCGCAATACCATCGATGTCATACTTGTAGTGACCAGCACCTAAAAGTACGTATGGCTTGATTTTGCTGTCGTAGTTTTTAGTGATCAAATCAGAAGTAGCATAGAAGTTACCGTTGATTTGAGTTTGCTTGTATTCAGCGCCAGCAGCAAGACCGTCTACATCACCTTTAACTTGGTTGTATTCAGCTTCGAAACCTAACCAAGGAGTCAATTCAACACCAAGTGCAGCGCCAACAAATAAATCGTCTTGAATTTCAGGACCAGAAGTTAAATGGTCAACACCGTTGTTGTGTTGACTGTCTTGCCAAGTGTAACCAAGCATTAATGGAGTAACAGTTACGCCCGCGTTTGCAGCAGCTAAAGGAGCAGCTACGAGCATTGCTAATGCAATACGACTCATTTTCATGGATTTATCCTCCAGAGATAACAATTGTTTTTCAAGCTTAAGCTTAAAATTATTTAACCATTCTGAGATAGGCTTTTTTATACCCCAGTTTTATTTTTAAGCTATTCGCAATGAATCATACAAACACTTTATTTTTTTTCCAAGTGCTTGATAACTTTAATCAAGTAAATTATTGACAAAATTACTTACAATTTCCGTTGTAATTCGGTAATTTTTTACTCAATTTTTACTTGCGAATAGCTTATTTTCACTTGTCTTACATTTTAACAGCTTTTTAAACAAGTTGAGTACTACTAATTATGTATAAAATTTGTTTGATAAACAAAGCTTTAATAAATAAAAAATAGCCCATAACAATAAAACTGGATAACCATATGTTTTTTATCAATAAAAAAGGGTTCACCTTATTTGAACTCATGATCACTATTAGCATTATTATGATCATTTGTACAATCGCGCTTCCTCACTTTCATCAGTATATGGCCTCGCAAGAGCGAATCAAAACATTGAATACATTAAGGAATAGTATTCAGGCAGCCAAAAATATGGCCAATTTACAACGTAAAAATATCACCATTTGTCCAAGTCAAGACCTCGTTCAATGTCAAAATCATCAATGGAACACAGGCTTTATTGTATTTATCGATAATAATAAAAACCGACGAGTAGATACCAGTGAAACGATTATTCAGACAGAACAACAGCAGCTCAAATATGGCAATCTTGATTGGCGCGGCACACTCAATCTTCCATCCTTAAGCTTTAAAGCTGAAAATGGCTTGCCCCTTGGCTCAAATGGAACCTTCTTTTACTGCTCTTTACAAAGTCAGGATCACTTTAAATTGGTCATGAGCAAAATGGGACAGGTCCGCCCCGAACCACTCAATACCTGTAACTAGACCCATGAGTCCATAATCACGTTTTCAGCTTTTCTCTCTAGCAAATTTGCATATACTGCTTAAGTTTCCAACAAAACGTATAAGTGATTCGGAGAAGAAAATGACAGACATCGTAATTGTGAATGGTGCTCGTACGGCAATGGGCGGTTTTCAAGGTAGTTTAGCCAGTGTAACCGCTCCTGAACTCGGTGCTGTGACGATTAAAGAAGCTATTGCTCGTGCTGGCCTACACGCAAACGATGTAGAAGAAGTAATCATGGGGTGTGTTCTACCTGCGGGATTAAAGCAAGGTCCAGCACGCCAAGCAATGCGCCAAGCAGGTTTACCTGATTCAACAGGTGCCGTGACCATTAATAAGTTATGTGGCTCTGGCATGAAAGCGGTAATGCAAGCTGCGGATATGATCAAAGCAGGTTCGGCAAATATCGTGGTTGCAGGTGGCATGGAGTCGATGACCAATGCACCTTATATTTTAACCAAAGCACGCGCCGGCTACCGTATGGGGCATGGCGATGTTAAAGACCACATGTTCCTTGACGGTTTAGAAGATGCTGAAACAGGTCGTTTGATGGGTTCTTTTGCACAAGATATGGCCAATACCCGTGGCTATACGCGTGAGCAAATGGATGCTTTCGCAATTCGCTCTTTGGAACGTGCACAAACAGCGGTCAACGAAGGTTACTTTGCCGATGAAATCGTGCCTGTGACAGTATCAACCCGTAAAGGTGATGTTGTCGTTGATAAAGATGAACAACCGTTTAACGCCAACATTGCAAAAATTCCAAGCCTCCGTCCTGCTTTTGCTAAAGACGGCACCATCACTGCGGCAAATGCAAGCTCAATCTCGGATGGTGCATCCGCACTGGTTTTAACTTCAGCAGAAAATGCATCGAACAAAGGTTTAGCACCATTAGCCAAAATTGTGGCTTATGCATCGAACTCACAACATCCATCAGAGTTCACTATTGCACCAGTCGGTGCAATTGAAAAAGTGCTTAAGAAAACAGGTTGGAATGCGCAAGACGTAGACCTTTGGGAAATCAATGAAGCTTTTGCGATGGTGACTATGTGTCCAATCGATGACTTCAAACTTGATCCTGCAAAAGTAAACATCAATGGTGGGGCTTGCGCACTAGGTCACCCTGTCGGCTCAACAGGTTCGCGTATTATCCTCACTTTAATTCATGCGCTTAAACGCACAGGTGGTAAAAAAGGGATTGCGGCACTATGCATCGGCGGTGGTGAAGCGACTGCTGTAGCGATTGAATTACTTTAAGATGCAAGTTGCCCTCTTTTATTGACATATTTTATACAATAAAAGATTGGATGATTAGCTGATATAAAAGCGACATTTATGAAAATCCCTCGACTGCGAGGGATTTTTTATTACAAGATTGTATTAGGGGCGATCTCAACGACTTGTTAAAATAACGACGAAAAAAACAACAAGGATAAAACAATGCAACTGAATCACTACCTCAACTTTGATGGTCAAACTGAAGCCGCTTTTAATTTTTACAAATCTATCTTTGGTGGAGAGTTTGCAACTTTCATGCGTTATGGAGATTTACCTTCAGATGAAAGTTCAGTCGCCCTTTCCGAAGCTGACCAACAAAAAATCATGCATGTTTCACTTCCCATCAATGCCAGCACGATTTTGATGGCTTCGGATACCAACGATCAGTTTTGTGCTCAAAGCAATACCGTCTTTACTGTAGGCAACAACCACTATATTTCGATTAACTTAGATGCCCATGAACAAGCCGATGCTAAACGCTTATTTGATGCACTTTCAGTCAATGGAAAAATAGAAATGCCTCTAGAGAAAACGTTTTGGGGTGCACTCTATGGTGCATTTACCGATCAGTTTGGAATTAAATGGATGGTGAATTGCCAATTAGAAGAGGGATAAAAGCGTCTTCTTTTAAACATCAATATTTGAAAATTGCGCAATAATGGTAAGCCCCACGGTAATAAAACCGATACCGAGCCATCCAGCCAAATCAATATTCTGTCCTAAGAATGTTTTAGCAAGGAGTGCTGTGGCAATGACACCAATGCCAGACCACAGCACATATAAAATTCCCGCTTGCATAAATTTTAAGGCATAGGCTGCACACGCAAAAGAAATCATATAAAGCACCAGTGCAATGCCTTGATCCAATTTATTGACCAAGCCATTACCTTTTGCGGAATAAAAAGTCGAAAGCACATCTGTAGCAATAGCAATAAGTAGCCAAATGACACCAGGATTATTTTTTGCAAAAAGTGCCATCATGTCCAATCTACCTGCTTCTTTTTCTTCAATTTGTTCATCAAAAATGCTGCGTATAAATACAAACAAGCTGAACCGAAGTCCAGCTTTTTATTCACTTGAAAATTTAAGCGCCCGTTTGATAACTGGCTTGTGCAACGGCTGTTGATGCTTGATAAGGATTTCTAAAATCATTTAAACCCGCAGCAGCTTCAAGAATGTCTTTACCTTCTTTAATAACAAAGGTATCAAAGCCTGAACGTTTCATGTAATTCAAGACATCTTTAAACACATCACCTGTTGCACGTAGTTCACCTTGAAAACCTTGGCGACGTAATAGCGCTGCAAATGAATAGCCACGACCATCGTTAAAGCCCGCAAAATCAATAAAGATGGCATCTAACTGATCTAAAGGGAACTCATGCGTTTCAGGAGAAGCATCGACTGTAACAAGGAGTGCTTTTTTACCTGAAACTTCAGCCAATTGATCTAAATGCTCAACCGTTAAAACCACATCACCTTGCGGTAAAACACCATCTTCACCAATCACTTGATAAGTATTGTCTGCAATCGAGCCATCTTTAGAGAGGACTTGTAGTGCTAGATTAAGCATATGCACGCTCCTTAAAGGGTTGAATGCCCACACGGCGATAAGTGTCGATGAATTCTTCACCCTCAGCACGAAGGTCAAGATAGGTATTTAAAATTTCTTCAACGATATCTGGCACAACTTCAGCTGCAAATGATGGGCCTAAGATGTCACCAATTGAAGCATCATGATCGGCATTACCACCCAAAGTGATTTGGTAGAATTCAGCGCCTTTTTTGTCCACACCTAAAATACCAATGTTGCCCACATGGTGATGACCACAGGCATTCATACAACCTGAAATATTCAGATCCAGTTTGCCAAGGTTATAAATGGTATCTAAATCATCAAAACGGCGTGAAATCGCTTCTGAAATAGGAATCGATTTCGCATTTGCCAGTGAACAGAAGTCACCGCCTGGGCAGCAAATAATGTCGGTTAAGAAACCGATGTGCGCACGTGCTAGATTGTTTTTCTCAAGAATAGTCCACAGTTCAAACAAATCTTTTTGCGGAACATCCACCAAAGAAATATTTTGCTCATGCGTGGTCCGCAGTTCACCAAAGGTGTATTTGTCTGCAAGGTCTGCAATCAAATTCATCTCTTCCGTGGTCACGTCACCTGGTGCAATACCCGTACGCTTCAACGAAATCGTTACAATACGATAGCCCTTCACTTTATGCGCATTGGTATTGATATTGAACCACTGTTTGAATTTGGGATGCGCAGAAAACTGTTCAGAAAAATCTTCATCTGCATAATCTTGATAATCAAACGGTATAAATTCTTCGTCTAATTTCTGCAAAATTTCAGGCTGAATTTTTAAAGTTTTAATGGTGTGCGCAAACTCAGCTTCAACTTTTTCAGCAAAGACTTGAGGCGTCAACGCTTTCACCAAAATCTTAATACGTGCTTTGTATTTGTTATCACGACGACCGTGTAAGTTATAAACACGTAGTACTGCTTCTAAATAGGCAATCAGGTCTTCACGTGGCAAGAAGTCACGAATGAAACTACCAATCACAGGGGTACGACCTAAGCCACCACCGACTTTAATTTTATAGCCGATCTCACCCGCTTCATTTTTAACGATATACACCCCAATATCATGGAATGAGGTCGCTGCACGATCAGTTTCTTCAAGTGCGGATACAGCAATCTTGAACTTACGTGGCAAGAAAGCAAATTCTGGGTGGAAGGTTGACCATTGACGGATCAATTCACACGTTGGACGTGGGTCAGCCACCTCACCAGCAACCACACCTGCATATTGATCTGTGGTGGTGTTACGAATACAGTTACCCGAAGTTTGGATTGCATGCATTTGTACAGAAGCTAGCTCTTGAAGCATGTCTGGAACATTTTCTAGCGCAGGCCAGTTAAACTGAATATTCTGACGGGTCGAAACGTGTGCATAACCACGGTCAAACTCAGTTGCAAGTTCTGCAACTTTGCGCAATTGCGTTGAATTCATTAAGCCATAAGGCACAGCAATACGTAACATTGGCGCATAGCGTTGTACATAGAGACCGTTTTGAAGACGTAATGGGCGGTACTCATCTTCAGTGAGTTTTCCAGCTAAATAACGTTCCGTTTGGTCACGGAACTGTGCAACACGTTCATTGATCAGTTGCTGATCGAAATCAGTATATAAATACATGGCGTACAGCTAGTAGTTTCATTATAACGGCTGACAGCATAACGAGATTTAAACTATCAACAAAATGCGTTTTTTACATATTTCATAGCTGTTTTATTGATAAGGATAAGTAGATGTACTGTTTGTCCCTAATCCTAAAGGTTTTTTCTGATTAAAGTATTTTTTATTAGATACTTATACATTATTCAGCTAACTCCGTTCAGCCGATCACATACACACTAACCCATCCATTGCTACCGCATAAATTTTAAACTCTGCTTATCTGGGCAGATCTCAATTTTTCTATTGCTTCCTCGTTCTCACTTTACCCTTTTAAACCGACTGCACATAAAAATAGCCTGACGAATCAGGCTATTTGAAAGTTTAAATGACTACAAAAGATTATTTTGCATCGGGTAAGGCATATGCCACCAAAGCATCTCCCATCTTGGTGCCAAATGAACCATGACCACCCGCCATAATGACCACATACTGTTTGCCATTGGCTTCATAGGTCATTGGTGTTGCTTGACCACCCGCAGGTAGACGACCTTTCCAAAGCTCATCACCATTGGTCACGTTGATGGCACGGATATAATTATCCTGCGTACCACCGACAAACATCACATTACCCGCAGTTGAGATTGAACCACCAAGCATAGGAACCCCCATTTTAAATGGTGGTAATTGAATCCCCGGTAAGCTATCACGGATCGTACCAATACGACGTTTCCATGCAATTTCGTGAGTATTTAAATCTACACCTGCCACAAAGCCCCAAGCTGGCTGTTTACATGGCAAACCAAATGGAGACAAGAACGCACTGATTTCTACACCGTAAGGCACACCATACATCGGTTGTACACCCGCTTCGGTGCCTGCACCTTTGGCTGTTTTCGGACGGTTTGGATCGGCTGGAATAAGCTTAGACACAAACGGCAAACCGATTGGGTTCATCACCGCAATTTGACGATCAGGGTTAACGGACATACCGCCCCATTCAAATACTCCCAAGTTGCCAGGGAAAACCAAAGTTCCATTTTCTGAAGGTGGGGTATAAATACCGTCATAATTCAGTTTGTGGAAAGACACCCGACACATCAACTGGTCAAACATGGTTGCACCCCACATTTGCTTATCTGTCAGTTTCTCTTTTGGCGCAAGGTCAAAGTCAGAGAAAGGTTGTGTCGCAGAATAACGCTCACCTTTGGTTTGCGGCCCACGTTTCACTGTTTGTGGTACAGGTTTTTCCGTAATTGGAACAATGGCTGCACCAGTACGACGGTCTAGAACAAAGGCATTGCCTGTTTTCGTTAACACGTAAATGGCAGGAACCATTTTGCCCGACTTGTCTTTAATGTCCGTCAATGTCGGTTGTGATGGTACATCCATATCCCACAAATCATGATGCGTGGTTTGGAAATTCCACACCAACTTACCTGTTGAGGCATTCAGTGCCAGCATTGAATTGGCATAACGCTCATGCAACTCAGTACGGTTACCGCCCCAAATATCTGGCGTGCCCACACCCGTTGGAATGTAAACGATATCCAAAGCTGCATCATAGGCTAATGGTGCCCATGCATTCGGTGAGTTTTGAACATACTTTTGACCCGGAGCTGGAATCGCGTTCGGATCTTCGGCACCTGTGTCAAAGACCCACAACAATGCGCCTGTATTTACATCATAACCACGAATCACACCTGAAGGTTCTTCAGTTGAATAGTTATCTGTGGTTGAACCCGCAATAATAATAGTCGTGCCTGTGACTACAGGTGGCGACGTTGGGATATAACCGCCCGGATAAGGGAATGGCATATCTTTTTGCAAATCGACTTCACCATTTTTACCAAAGTCAGTACAACGCTCACCAGTATCAGCGTTGATGGCAACCAAACGGCCATCATTCACAGGTAAAATTACTTTACGTGGACATAGCGCAGACGATGACTTCTTATTCTGCAAGCTGGCTTCAAAACCAGCCGTATTGTTCGCATCATAATAAGACACGCCACGACAGGTTAAATGCTGAAAAGTATTGTCCGCTTTGAGTTTCGGATCAAAAGTCCATTTCGCCTTACCTGTCGCTGGGTCAAGTGCAACCAATTTTTGGTGTGTGGTACAAATATACATATTGTCCCCAACTTTAATTGGGGTGACCTGATTGGTGGTTTCACCAGAGTCATTTTCTGTTTTAAAGTCGCCTGTGTTATAGGTCCAAGCGACTTTTAGATCCTTAACATTCTCAGAATTAATTTGCGTTAAAGGAGAATAGCGCAAGCCAGATTGAGTACGGCCATATGCAGGCCAGTCGCCATCAGCAACACCCGGTATGGACTGCGCGGTTGCAGGCTGCTTGCTGCTCAGCTCACCTCGAATTTCTTGAGGGTCATTAAACACAGCAAAAATCATCACGGCAATAGTCACCGCCAGTGAACCTGTTAAAACCAGTTTTGCACTTTTGACGTTGTCAAAACCACGTGTGACCGCTGGAATGAGTAGCCATAAGCCAAATAAACCAAGGATATCTAAACGTGGCGCCAAGGCAAAGAAGTCTGAACCCACTTCCCATAAGCCCCAAACCACTGTACCCAAGACCAACAACGCATAAACGATTAATGCCGTACTTTTTAATTTTTGCAGTAGAACTGCAGTCGCGATGAAGAGTAAACCTGCAATAATGTAGTACCAAGACCCACCAAGTACTGCAAGATAAACCCCTCCTATCAGCAGGACTAAACCAAAGATCACAGCAATCACAGCTGTAAAAGTTTTAAGTCCTGAACCTGAAGACGGAGTACTCATATTGACCACCTTTTTCTTAGATTCTGTTAAAAGCCCATATCGTTTCAATATCGATATGAGCACCTAGACAGTTTTTAGATTTTAAGTATCTGTCCAAACGACTTATTTCGAACAGTTTTATGCTTTGAACAACCGTAAAAAGTATTTATCAACCTTGTTGGACAAATACTTATCGATCTAGAAACTAAAATGCGGTCTGGAATTTAATTCCGCCGACCCATGCATTTTCACCATTTTTATACGCGCCTACATGGCGAATATATTGGATATTGGGACGAATGGTCAGCCAGTTAGCTGCATGTATACCGTAGTAAATCTCGGCATCATATTCTTCACTTTGTAAGCCACGAGTATCAACGCTGTTATTGGCAATATTCGCGTCATTGACATCATCATTGATATTAATACGGGCTAGGCCAATCGCGATTTCATCTTGAGGGCGAGCATCAAAAGCGCCTTTATAGACCACACCAATATTCTGCATATCGCGAACCGTATTGGTATCTGAGTCATGTAGCGTGAGATTCACAAAACCTGTTAAACCACGTGTAGCATCACCGCGATGTGCTGTGAGTTGCTGCTTGGCAACAATCCAGCCGCCTTGTTTATGTGAGGTTTGCTGTGGGTTTTGAATGTCTGTGGCATCTGCCGAACTGTAGTAATAACCCGCACGATATTCGCCGAGTAATTTTTCAGCCCCTAACTGAGGAGACCACACCACTTCAGCAGGAATAATGGCCCCATGCGAACCATCGGTACTTAAGTTCCAGCCTTTGCCACGTTCTAAGTTTTCAGGGTTATATTCATACACCCCGACTTGAGCATACAGATCTGGCAGAAGGTTATATTTGACTCGCGCAGCCCATTGGCTGACAGGCCAGTTGTACCACTGGTCACCGACCCAGTTACCAACTTGAGAGCCACAGAGCGCAAGGTTTTGGAAATCACAGTCGAAACTGTTGAAGTCTTCACCTTCACCAAAACGACCGACTTTGATGTCTAACTTTTGATCCATGAACTTTTTCTTAATCCACAAATCCGTTAAACGCCACGTCTGTCCACGCCCCCACACTTCTTGAGTGGAGCTTAAATGTCCATCTAAAGCATTGGATGTTTGAGAAAGTGAACGCCCATTGCGTTCGGTAATGGTGATTTGAGCCTCAGTATCCTGCCAACCCAAAATCTTGTCTAAATCGAAATGCGTACCAAATGCAAACTGGTCTGCATATTCGGTACCATGACTTGAAGAATGTGAGGCATCGAGCAACGTTGCCATTTCACCCGTATAGCCAAAGCTAAAGTCGTAGCCTTTTTGCTGCAATGCACTGCGCTGACCATTCCAGTCACCCAGTATCCAAGGGCTTTCTGCCTCAAAGACATTTGCAGCATACACACTTTGAAAGCAGCAACTGAGCGCTAAGAGACTGAGGTTAAAACACCAACTTATTTTACATTTATTCATAATTGGTGACCTTTCTTACAAAATTACAACTAATCGATATGATACGCTTTATTTGTATAAAAACCCATTTTATGACGTTTTGTTGTTTTAAATCTATCCAAATTATCGCTATATGATATTTACAAAGAATCAAAACCAAGTGATTTGCCTATAAATTCATATCTTATTTTTGAACGTGAAAACTTAATTGGACAAGCTAATTGTTGTTCGCTTTTTGTACTCCCCTCTTGTAAAGGTACAGAAACCACCCATGCACGATCTTTGGCCAACTGCGAATCGAGTGCTTCATCCAACTTTAATACAGGCTCAACGCAGACATCTTGCTGCTGAAAAATTGCGTTCCACGTGGCAAAATCTTGGGTTTTAATTTTGTCTTTTATTGCTTGTTTCACCACTTGGCGGTCTTCGGTTGCCAATGAGGCTCCTTTTTCAGCCACAATTGGCAATTCTAAAATTTGTGCCAGCCCATGTAAAAACTGTGGCTCTAAACTACCAATCGATAAATAACGCCCATCTTGGGTTTCATAATAGTCATAAAAAGTCGCACCATTGAGATAGCTTTGCTCAGGCCCTTGTTTTTCCTGTCCTGCTAAACTCGCAGCTGCGGCCATGCTGCTGAGCCCTACCACACAGTCGGTCATAGAAATATCAATATACTGTCCCAAACCACTACGCTGCCTTTCAATTACTGCGGCTAAAATTCCAATCACGCTATGTAAAGAGCCTCCTGCAATATCCGCAATTTGAATCCCCATTGGCGGTGGTCCACTGTGCTGTCGGCCGCTATGTCCCGCGATCCCTGACAAAGCCACATAGTTGATATCGTGTCCTGCTTTATTTTGATACCCCCCTGTTTGCCCATAACCCGTAATGGAACAATAGATCAAGCACGGATTAATTTCAGATAAGGTCTGATAGTCGAGTCCTAATCTTTGCATCACACCTGGACGGAATTGTTCAATCACAATGTCATAGTCTGAAATTTTCGATTTGATCAGTTCAATATTGGCAGGATCTTTCAAATCCAATGCCACTGCACGCTTATTTCGGTTGAGATAACTATGTGCTGTGGCCTGTCCATTGGCATAAGGTGGCATTAAACGGATCAGATCGGGGCGGGTTGGAGACTCGATGTGGATCACTTCTGCACCTAAGTCTGCTAAGTACATTGTTGCAAAAGGTCCGGGCAAAAGTGTAGAAAAATCGAGAACTTTCAATCCTTTCAATGCCATATCCATGTTTATTTTCTCTTTTTATGTTGATTTTTTAGCTATTTTAGAAATATAAAAGCAACAAAACAATGTCATGTTCAGCCATTTACCTTGATCATTTCGGCAATTTAACATGTAAAAAGGCAAAAAACTTTAGTGTAAATTGCCTAAAATACTTTTTTTAGCGTCATTTAGGTCAAACGCAAGTGAATATAAAAGAGACTGAAGGATTAAATATGAGCCGCGATACCATTAGTATCCATTTCGTCAATGCGGCTTTAACTGGCGTAAAACGTCTCGGCATGGATGTCGAAACATTACTTTCTCACGTAGGGATTGAGGCAGAACTTCTGCGTCAACCTAAAGCCCGTATTTCTCCAGAACAATATACTCGCTTCGTTAAAATGTTATGGATGGTGACTCAAGACGAACATGTTGGCTTCGATAAGCAACCACGTCGTTTAGGTACGTTTGCCATCATGTGTCAGCTGATTATTCATGCCAAAACCTTAGGTGATGCTTTAGAACTGTCTTCACAGTTTTATAAATTGTTTGGCGATGAGTGGTCGGTGACATTAGAGCGCGACAAGCATGAAGCTCGTCTTGTTCCTCAGATTCCGAAATCAATGGACCCAGATCACTTCATTACCGAAAGTATGCTGATGATTTGGCATGGTCTCGCGTCGTGGTTGATTGAACGTCGTTTACCACTGGAACGTGTGCACTTTGGTTATGAACGTCCGACCCATGCAGATGAGTACGATGCCCTGTTCTTCGCACCTGTGATGCAGTTCGACATGCCGCGTACCGAAATCACTTTTGCCGCAGATTATTTGGACTTACCAATTCGTCAGAATGAAGAAACGTTAGAAGAGTTCTTAAAAGCCGCTCCTGCACAGTTGCTGGTGAAATTTAAAAACACCAACTCACTCACGTCACGTATTCGTGATGTATTGAAGAGCCAAATTGGTGAGGAAATGCCAACCCTGAATGATGTGGCTTCTATGCTGTATTTATCTCCACAAACACTACGTCGCCGCTTAGCTGCTGAAGGTAAAAGTTACCAAGGCGTGAAAGATGCATTACGTCGTGATGCTGCGATCCACCTACTATTGAACCCAGGTTTGACTTTAGAAGATGTGGCACAACAAGTGGGCTTTAGTGAAACCAGTACCTTCCACCGTGCCTTTAAAAAATGGACTGGAGTTACACCCGGTTTATATCGCCAACTACACGGCTATCACTAATTTTCTAGTTTAACGACGGTTCGGCACATTGCTAAACCCAAGATTTCGATCTTGGGTTTTTTTATGCTCAAATCTTCAGTTTATTGGCAAAAAGATTCATCTGACCTGACCCGTTCTAGTCATTGCATCACGGCCATTAATTTGTACACTCAAATGCATAACAACTTAAAAGTCATAAAAAGGAACAGCTATGAGCGAGGCTTATATCATTGACGCCATTCGCACACCACGCGGAAAAGGAAAGAAAGATGGTTCACTGCATGAAGTGAAACCGATTACGCTATTGACCACATTGTTGAATGAGTTGAAAGATCGTCATCATTTAGATACTTCTAAAGTAGATGATATTGTATTGGGTTGTGTCACGCCTATTGCAGACCAAGGTGGTGATATTGCTAAAACTGCGGCAATCGCAGCGGGTTGGGATAATGATGTTGCAGGTGTGCAAATTAACCGTTTTTGTGCATCAGGTTTAGAAGCCGTAAACATGGCTGCGCAAAAAGTACGTTCAGGTTGGGAAGATGTGGTTGTTGCAGGTGGCGTCGAGTCGATGTCACGTATTGCAATGGGTTCGGATGGCGGGCCGTGGGCATTAGACCCTGAAACCAATTTAAAATCACACTTTGTTCCGCAAGGGATTGGTGCAGATTTAATTGCAACCTTGGATGGTTATACGCGTTCAGATGTCGATGCCTTTGCAGCCAATTCACAGCGCAAAGCTGCTGCTGCGCAAGCGGCGGGTTATTTCAATCAATCAGTGGTTGCCATCAAAGATAAAGCAGGCGTGACCATTTTAGATCAAGATGAATTTATTAAACCAACCACAACAGCAGAAGGTTTAGCAAAACTCAATCCAAGTTTTGAAATGATGGGTGCAATGGGTTTTGATGCAATTGCATTACAACAATATCCAGAAGCGCAAAAAATTAACCATGTACATCATGCCGGAAACTCATCAGGTATTGTCGATGGTGCAGCGCTTGTATTACTTGCTTCTGAAAAAGCAGTCAAAGAACAAGGTTTAAAACCACGTGCCAAAGTATTGGCGACCGCATTGGTGGGTTCTGATCCAACCATTATGCTGACTGGGCCCGCACCTGCTGCGCGTAAAGCGTTGGCAAAAGCAGGTTTAACCATTGACGATATTGATCTATTTGAAGTCAATGAAGCCTTTGCATCTGTGGTGATGCGTTTTATGACAGAATTAAAAGTGCCTGCTGAAAAAGTCAATGTGAATGGTGGTGCAATTGCGATGGGACATCCATTGGGGGCGACGGGCGCAATGATTCTCGGAACATTACTTGATGAATTAGAGCGTCAGGGCAAAAAGCGTGGCTTGGCAACATTATGTGTGGGTGGTGGCATGGGTATTGCGACCATTATTGAGTTGGTATAAGGAGAATAATAATGAGCGCAATTCAATATTTAAAAAATGACGATGGCATTATTATTCTAACTTTGGATTCTCCAAACCAATCTGCAAATACCATGAATGGTGATTTCCGTGTGGCTTTGGAAAATATTGTTTCTAAACTGAAATCTGAAACTTCTATTACGGGAATTATTTTCCGTTCAGCGAAAAAAACTTTTTTTGCAGGCGGCGATTTGGATGAGTTGATTCAAGCTCGTTTGGAAGAAGCCACTCCATTTTTTGAAATGATTCAGAAAATGAAAGCAGAGTTTCGCTATATCGAAACTCTAGGTGTTCCTGTCGTTGCAGCATTGAATGGTACAGCTTTAGGTGGTGGTTGGGAAATCGCTTTAGGTTGTCATGCACGTATTGCATTGAATGATCCTAAAACGAAGTTTGGTTTGCCTGAAGTGACTTTAGGTCTGCTGCCGGGTGGTGGTGGTATCGTGCGTATGGTACGCCTTTTAGGCTTACAAAATGCTTTTCCATTCTTAATGGAAGGTAAGCAGTTTGGTGTGGATAAAGCAAAATCTCTAGGTTTAATTCAAGACATTGCGGAAACACCTGAAGAGTTGATGGATAAAGCCATCGCTTGGGTAAAAGAACATCCAAAGTCGCAACAACCGTTTGATGTAAAAGGTTATAAAATTCCGGGTGGTGATCCTAAAACACCTGCGGTTGCGCAAATGCTGGCGATTGCTCCAGCGATGCTCCGTGATAAAACTAAAGGTTGCTATCCTGCACCTGAAGCAATCATGGCGGCTGCCGTTGAAGGTGCGCAAGTGGATGTAGATACAGCGCTGACTATTGAATCACGTTATTTTACTTATCTTGCAACAGGTCAAGTTTCAAAAAACATGATCGGTACTTTTTGGCATGGAATGAATGCAATTAAGGCAGGTGCGAGTCGTCCTAAAGACATTGCAAAATGGCAAGCAAGCAAAGTCGGTGTACTTGGTGCAGGTATGATGGGAGCAGGTATTGCTTACTCTACAGCAATCAAAGGGGTTCCCGTTGTACTGAAAGATGTTTCTGTAGAAAATGCAGAAAAAGGTAAAGCCTATAGCCAAAAATTACTGGATAAAAAGGTCTCCCAAGGTCGTATGACGGCTGAAAAGCGTGATCAGGTTTTAAGTTTAATTACAGCTACAGCATCTGCGGAAGATTTAAAAGGCTGTGATTTAATTATCGAAGCTGTATTTGAAAATCAAGAACTCAAAGCGAAAGTCACTCAAGAAGCTGAAGCATTCCTTGTAGAAGGTGGTGTGATGGCTTCAAATACTTCGACATTACCAATTACTGGTTTGGCAAATGCATCGAAAGATCAAGCAAACTTCATTGGTCTGCATTTCTTTAGTCCAGTCGATAAAATGCAATTGGTTGAAATCATTAAAGGTAAAAACACCTCTGCTGAAACTCTGACAAAAGCATATGATTATGTACAGCAAATTGGCAAAATTCCGATTGTTGTCAATGACAGCCGTGGCTTCTTCACCAGTCGTGTATTTGGTACTTTTGTTCAAGAAGGTTTACGTTTACTGCATGAAGGTGTACATCCAGCTCGTATTGAAATGGCAGCACTCAAAGCAGGTATGCCCGTTGGCCCATTAGCCATTCAAGATGAAGTTGCGTTGACGCTTTCTGAACATGTTGCCAATGAAACACGTAAAGCATTGCAGGCTGAGGGTAAAGATTTACCACGTTCAGGTGCGGATGATGTGATTCAAACCATGATCCACACTTTTGACCGTAAAGGTAAAGCTGCAGGTGCAGGTTTTTATGATTATCCAGAAGGTGGTAAAAAATATCTTTGGGAAGGTTTGAGCCATTGGAAGAAGGACGTAGATATTTCTGAACAAGAAATGATTGACCGCTTCCTATTTGTACAATCGTTAGATACCTTACGTTGTTATGAAGAAAATGTCCTTGAGTCTGTAATTGACGCCAATATCGGTTCGATCTTTGGGATTGGTTTTGCGCCGTGGACAGGGGGTGCAATTCAGTTTTTAAATCAATATGGTTTAGACCAAGCTGTACAACGTGCCAATGAACTTGAAGCGAAATATGGTGCACGATTTAAAGCACCGCAACGTCTGGTTGAGTCGGTATCATCGGGTCAGATTCGCTAAAACTTTAATCTTAAAAAAGGGATCAGCAGATCCCTTTTTTGCGCTCGCAGCACACAACAAAATTAACCTGCTGATTCAGCATCTAATTTTGACTTATTTTAGTGCATTCTTTTCAAGCCCGACGCAGTTTTTTGTGTTATAAAGTTACATAGTTTTAGATTTATTTTTATTCAATTGGGCTGTTGCACATGACTGACAATACTTCTCCTGAAAAATCACCATGGGGTTGGAAAGCACTGATTATTGCTTTCATTTTAAGTGGAATTTTCTTAGGTATCTTCTACCTTGCGATCACCAATGAGCCTGACTATATGCCAAGTCAGCAAACGCAGCAAAACTCTCAGCAACATGCTTTTAAAAATGCGCCTGCAATGTCTGAAGAAGCGATGGCCAAAGCACAAGCGGATAAAGATGCGCGCGAAGTAAGAGCTCAAGCAGCTTCTGAAGATACCACAGAACATGCAACCGCTGATGAGCACGACATGAGTGCCGATGAACATGCGAAAATGTCATCTGAACATGGTCACTAATATGCTGTGACTAATAAAAAAGCCCTGAAAGATCAGGGCTTTTTTATGGATGATAAACGCATATGGATATGCGGAATACCACAATCCAAATACTCCTCACCCTCTTGCATAAAGCCCAAAGCCTGATAAAACGCTTGCGCATGCACTTGAGAGGACAAGACTAAAAATGGACGTTGTTGCTGTTGGGCATATGCTATCACCGCCTGCATCAGGACTTTGCCCACGCCCAAACCACGATGGGACTTCAAAACTGCAACACGACCAATACTATGATTTTGCAAAAGTCGTCCAGTTGCAATGGCTTGATCTTGCTCATAGACCACAAAATGAACTGCGATTTCATCTTGCTCATCCCATTCATCTTCAGCAGCAATGTTTTGCTCTTGAATAAAGACCTGCTCACGAATCATTTTCGCAGCCTGTTGCGACTCTTCCCATGTTCCGTGCGTAATTCTCAAGCTTGGCATTTTCATTTTCCTATAAATTATCTTTGTATTGGTCATTGCACTAAAAAGTGATGTTCAGATCAGCATTTACACCCTACATCTTGCTGATCCCATTGATTATTCAACAGCAATTCCAGTGAATGCTTTTGAATACCATACATCTCTTTCAAGGCTTGAATTTGTGCCAAGACAGCAACATCTGGCGCTTGATAATCCCTACGCTTGGTTGCCAAAATCATTTTATTCTTACTGGTATGCTCAAGTGCTACAAACTCAAACACTTTGGTTTCATAGCCATAGGCTTTGAGTAATAAGGCACGAATAGTATCCGTCAGCATTTCAGCTTGCTGTCCTGCATGAATGCCAAACTGCAACATCGGTTGCAACACGAGTGGAGCTTTCAGCTGTGGACGTAATTCTTTATGACAACACGGCGCACACATGATCATTTCAGCATTTAAACGAATGCCGGTATGAATCGCAAAGTCCGTCGCGACATCACATGCATGCAGCGCAATCATCACATCGAGACGTTCAGGTTGGTACGTCCGAACATCACCCTGAAAAAAATCAAGTTGCTGAAAATCCGACTTGTTCGCAACCTCCTGACAGAATTCTACCATTTTGCTGTTTAGCTCCACCCCAGTCACAAAAGGGTTCAGATCTTGCTTCAGCAAATAATCATACAAAGCAAAAGTTAAATAGCCTTTTCCTGAGCCAAAATCGACCGCGCGCAGTTGTTCAGGCAACTGAATATGACTTAATGCCCCTGAGAAAATTTCGACAAACTTATTAATTTGCTTCCACTTACGCGCCATACTGGGAATGATGTGTGCTTTTGCATCGGTAATACCAAGCGGCTGTAAGAAATAACTGTCTTGATCGACAAAACGCTGTTTGACACGGTCATGACCTTGCTGCTCAACAGCTTTGGTTACCGTTTTATTTTTACTTTGCGTCAGCATGGCTTTCTTCTTGTTCTTCTTCAGTTGCAACTCTTGTTCAGTTGTCATCAAATTGGCTTGTTTACACTGCGCCAAAAGTGCAGTTACCGTATCAAGTGCTGTGTCTAATGAATAGTTTTTGGTGACGTCTTGGGTTTTATAACGATATAAACAGCTCAATACAGGCTGTCCTTGCAACATCACCACCCGAAAAGTCATCTTCTCGAGTTTCTCTAGTTCACCCTGATATTGACTCAGAATCATCCGATCAAAACTTTGAGATTCAAGCGCTTGCTGGAAGGCTTGAAGGAATTGCTGCTCTTGCGCAGAGGACGATACCGAAACGGTCATAATAGAAACCAAAAAAAGAATTGCGATTAAATTTTAAAGCGTCTTACGCTAAATGCAAATTTGAATTACGATACAGTTGTATATTTTATGAAAATGCACACGACTTATGAGCACTCACCCTGTTGTCAACTACGATCCTGCTGAAGAAAGAATCAATTTCATTAGCCATGCTATTGGTGCAGCTCTTGCACTCATAGCAGGTATTTTATTGATTATCAAAGGGTCTTACTTAGAAACAGCGCAGTGGATCGGGCTATGGGTCTATGCTTTGAGCCTATTTTTATTATTTGCCGCATCAAGCTTGTATCATTTTGCGGAATCTCCAGAGCGTCGCGGCTGGTATAAAAAATTAGATCACACTGCCATTTATTATCTGATTGCGGGAACCTACACTCCATTTTTGTCTATCGCACTGCCCACGCAAAAAGCCCATTACCTACTCATTGCACTTTGGGTGATTGCACTCATTGGTACACTATTCAAGTTAGTTTTCATTCATCGCTTTGAAAAAATTTCACTGATTGCTTATCTGCTTATGGGTTGGCTGGCTGTACTGGTAATGGATGATATGCAACGCTTTTTATCTAAACCTGCTTTGACTTTTTTAATCATTGGTGGACTTTCCTATACCATCGGTGCATTGTTTTATGCGCTAAAAAAGGTAAGATATACGCACGCTATCTGGCATATTTTTGTATTGATTGGTGCAGGATCACATTTCCTGTCCATCTATCTTTACGTGATATAACCCGCGCACACTACATTTTTTAGTAACCCTAATTCCGTAGTCTGCCCGAGGAACATTCGTATTTTTTTAAAAAATTACGCCTTTTTTAAAAAGATGACGCTTTTAAAACTCAGTTCGACTATTTTTTAAGTGTAAGGTCTACCATGGCGTCATTAAATACTGCTGTTGCTGAACAGCAGCCTGTAAACTCAAAATTCCGCGTACTTACAGCCAGTCTGGTAGGTACAACTATCGAATTCTTCGATTTTTATATTTATGCCACTGCGGCTGTCATTATTTTTCCGTACCTGTTCTTTCCAGCAAGTACCGATCCAATGACTGCAACCATTCAGTCTTTGGCGACCTTCGCAATTGCCTTTATTGCACGCCCGATTGGCGCTGCACTCTTTGGACATTTAGGTGATCGTATCGGCCGAAAGGCGACCTTGGTTGCAGCTTTGCTGACCATGGGACTTTCAACCGTGTGTATCGGCTTATTACCCACCTATGCACAAATTGGAATTGCCGCGCCATTACTGCTTGCGCTGTGTCGTTTAGGTCAAGGACTCGGCTTAGGTGGTGAATGGTCGGGTGCTGTATTGCTTGCCACGGAAAATGCACCTGAAGGTAAACGTGCTTGGTATGGCATGTTTCCCCAACTGGGCGCGCCGATTGGCTTTATCTTAGCAACTGGTTCATTCTTAACGCTGGGTCATTTTATGACTGAAGAAGCATTCATGACTTGGGGCTGGCGTATTCCCTTTATCTCAAGTGCTTTACTGGTGATTGTAGGTCTGTGGATTCGTTTACAACTCCATGAAACCCCCGCGTTCCAGAAAGTTTTAGACAAGCAAAAAGAAGTTAACATTCCATTTAAAGAAGTGATCACCAAGCACTGGGGCATGTTGATTTTAGGTACCATTGCAGCCATCTGCACTTTTGTGGTGTTCTACCTCACAACCGTATTCGCTTTACAATGGGGTACCAAACAGCTCGGTTACACCCGTGAACAGTTCTTACAACTTCAACTGGTCGCAACCCTCTGCTTTGCTGCATTCATCCCCTTGTCGGCGGTTTTTGCGGAAAAATTTGGTCGTAAAACCACCTCTATTGCAGTCTGTATTGCTGCGGCATTATTTGGTTTAGTATTCTCAAGCATGTTGGAATCAGGCAGTACCCTTATTGTGTTCTTGTTCCTGTGTATTGGTTTATCCATCATGGGTTTAACCTATGGACCGATTGGTACCGTGCTCTCTGAGATTTTTCCAATATCCGTTCGTTATACAGGTTCAGCGCTGACTTTTAACCTTGCGGGGATCTTTGGGGCATCATTTGCACCTCTCATTGCCACCAAGCTTGCAACCACCTATGGTTTACATGCAGTGGGTTATTACCTCACGGCGGCATCGCTTCTGTCTTTATGTGCGTTCTTAATGATCCGTGAAACCAAAAATGATGATGTAAATAATCAAATTTAAACCTGAATTTGATGTCTAAAAACCAGCACAGTGATGCTGGTTTTTTTATACCAATGCTTTAACAAACGCTACAAAAACCATATTTAAAATCTGTCGTTTTACTTCAAAAATAGAGAGAGATACAGATGAATAGGACCGAAAAATGGATGAAAAAATACAACAACTCACCAATGAACAACTCCTTGATGTCATCGTATTAGTTGAAGAAAATAAAATTATTCAAGCCATTCAATACATCGCCACACATACCGCTTTTCAATACGATGATGCACAAGAGATCGTGACTGAACTCACGAAGCGGCATGATGCTGCACTAAAAAGCATGTATCGCCATAAACGACACCAACAACAACGCATATCAACCGCTGAATTAAGACACCACAGCTCCCTTGTGTCTGAAGGACGGAGCTTTACACAACAACAGCCACAAAGCCCGCATAGCCCAGCAGTGAATAACCTCGATGCAATACAAGACCTACAAGAGCTCCATACAAAAAATCACAACCTTTGGATCGTCTTGGCTGTGGTCATTTTGGTTTTAAGCTTTATTTTTTATTGGTTCTAAACCCAACTTAAATCAGTTCAATAATATCGATCGTCGGTGGTACACGAAAACGAAACGGCACACCCACCATGCCTGTTCCAACCGTAACAAACACATCCGCATGTTCATGTCGGTACAAGCCTTTTTTGTGTCCTAATATAGACACTTTTTTCATTACATAGTCTGTGAGCCATGGCAGTTCAACTTGACCACCATGCGTATGACCTGAAAGCATTAAAGGACGGCTAGGTAAAGCGGGTACCATATCGATCGTGTCTGGATTGTGCGATAGGATGACCCACGGTTTGTCCTGCGGTAAATGCGGCATAAAACGCATATCCGCCTTGCCTGCCCACAAATCCCCGACTCCAATCAGACGAAACTCTTCAAATTCAACAATCTGACCTTCAATATCAATCACATTATTCACCTTCAAAGCATGTCTTAACAAATTTTGAATCGGCGGGCCTGGATATTGTTCATCATGATTACCATTGACCGAATAGACTGGGGCATTAATTTCTTGTAACACCTCTAATTCTTCTGCCAGTGTATTTTCAGGTTCATAAGTCCAGTCCCCTGCAACCACCACCAAATCAGGTTTTTGTTCATTTAGTCGTTTGACGATGGTTTTCAGTTGTCGCTCATGCCCTGAAAATAGACCAATATGTAAATCCGCAATTAACGCAATACGAACGGGTTTGAGTAATTTATAATCTTCTTGGATTTGATATTGAGTAGTTTTGACATGTACAAAATGCGGTTCAATGAAACGTGCATAACACAGCACACCACTGACCAAAAACACAAAAATAGCTTCATGCCATGAATAATAACCCTGAAAACCTGCATATAAGCTAAAGAAAAACAAAGGAATGAGTAAATAAGAGAGATAAAAAGCCAACAAATGCACAAAGGCCTTAAACGGATGGATGGTCTCCGTATTGGTTTGACTGATCCATGCCTGATACACCGCCCACCCCGCAAGCAAGGCCATCGCAATATAAAAATACAACACGACGGAGTGTATATTCATCATAGACTTTTACTCACAAATTGTTCATCAAGAACACATAATCTTCTGTTTATCTTTTCACAGCTCAGAATTATACTCAAACCAAATTTATAGACTTTATGACGATGGAAAAACCTCACGGCTTAGCGAAACAAACTTTATTCCGCTCATCTTCGACTCAGCAAGGTGCCAAACTGTTGTTGTTAAGCTGTATGGTTTTGACTGTCCCAGCGTGTAACACCTTACCCAAACAGATCCCACAGACGCCCGTCTATGCCTTTGATTTGCCAACAGATCAAACCAGTTTAGGCAAAATCGTTCTGCCTTTACGTGAACAAAATCCAGGCCTTACAGGTTTCCATGTTCTCTATAATCCACTCGAAGCGTTGGCCGCGCGTATCCATCTCATTGATAAGGCAGAAAAGACCTTAGATCTACAATACTATATTTGGGACAACGATCGTATTGGTTCTTTAGCGCTTTATTCTATTTTGAAAGCCGCTGATCGCGGGGTGAAGGTTCGATTACTAATCGATGATAACAATGCCAAGAAAATGGAAGGCATTTATTTGGCGCTCGATCAGCACGCCAATATTGACATCAAACTGTATAACCCCTACCGCTTCCGTCACTATCGTGCGATGGATATGGTCTTAAATCTAAAACGCATCAACCGCCGGATGCACAACAAAAGCTTCATTGCCGATAATCAAATTTCGTTGATTGGTGGGCGCAACATGAGCAATCAATATTATAACGTCAGCGACAGTTATCAATTTTCCGATGTTGATGTGATGTTGGTCGGCTCTGCCTCAGATGAAATTGTGCATTCCTTCGATGAATACTGGAATGACGACTATGCCTTTCCAGTGCGTCAAATTGTCAACGCTAACCATTACAGCTTGCGTTATGAAGGTTTAAAAACCCAGTTAGAGCAACACTATCAGGAAGTGACCGTACAAAATTATTTGGATCTGGCCAATCGTTCGCAAGCCTTTGAACACTGGTTAAATGATAGTATCCAGTTCGATTGGGTCAAAGCCGAAGTGGTGAAAGACTCACCGAGTAAAATCAAATCACGGGCAAAAAAAGAAGAACATTTAAACTTCCAGTTGCAAACCCATTTAGAAAAGCCAATGGAAAGCATCGACATTATTTCAGCCTATTTTGTACCTGAGCGTAAAGGCAAAAAACATCTGGCCAACCTAGCACAGAGTGACATTCAAGTTCGCGTACTGACCAACTCATTTAAAGCCAATGATGTACCGTTGGTGCATGCTTTCTATGGAAAATATCGTGAAGACTTGCTGGAAAGTGGTGTCCAACTCTATGAGTTTTTAGCCACGCCTGCGGCCGAAGCCTTAAATGAAAACAATGAAGAAATCTCGAAAAAAGCCAAAGTCAGTATCAAAGGATTAAGCCGCTCGAGTCTACATGCCAAACTCATGGCCATTGATGAGAAACAGGTTTTTATTGGTTCATTTAATTTTGATCCTCGCTCTGCCAACTTAAATACAGAAATTGGGGTTTTACTGAACAGTCCGCCGCTGGCCAAAGCGGTACACTACACCATGGACCAAAACCTCAGTAAATATGCCTATAAGCTGGTCCTAGATGCAAATAAAAACATTAACTGGCAAATCAAACAAGCTGATGGTTCTACCAAAACCTATACCACTGAACCAAAAATGAATTGGTTCAAACGTGCTGGTCTCAAAGTCGTCTCTTGGCTACCGATTGAAGGCTTTATGTAAGCCTTCAAGCTTGTTGCATGTTGGGTTGGGACTTCAAAACTTTGTGATGTAAATCAGCCAAACCTTGCACCATTTTTTGTTGGACCAGTGCCGTTAAACTCTCAACCGTATGTCCTGCGGTACAAATGGCTGGGAGCGCAACTAAATGTGCCGTGACTTGTGGCATTTCTAGTACTTTTTTAACATGCTCGGCAAAACTAATGTTACCGATAAACGGAGAGACTTGGTCAAGTCCGCCCTGTTGATTCACATAGCAAATTAAACAAATTTGCACATCACGCTGGGCCTCAATCGCAGCACCTAAAATACGTCCATGAACCTTTTTCACTTTAGAACCATCAGTCGTGGTCGCTTCCGGGAAAAATAACACAGGAATATCTTGTTTTAAAAACGCCGTAATTTGCTCTCGAATTTTGATGGAATCGCCTGAACCACGTTGAATAAACAAGGTTCCACCACTTTTTGCCAGCTTGCCAAACACGGGCCATTTTTCAATTTCAGCCTTAGCCAAAAAGAAAACTCGTGCGCCGGAGCCTAAAACCGCGACATCTAACCATGAAATATGATTGCTGACCCAAAGTGCAGGCTTACGTGGAATATCCCCGTGGACATGCACATCAATGTTAAAAACTTTGCACAGTCGACGGCAAAAATACTGCACGTAACGGGTATTTTGTGGATTGTTAATGTCTTTATACAAGCCATGTCGATAGACCAAATAAAACCCTTCGGACACGGCGCCAAGCCCTGAAGCCAGCTTTTTGCCATACAGAAAAAGCTTAGAGACACCTTTTATTGGTGTTGTTTTTATTTCAGTATTCGATTGCATAGACGGTTCACTTGGCACAGCTTCATTCAACATTTAATCATTGATTTCGGCTCATTCTATACTGATCTTGAGTAACTTGCATTGATCATAAAAACCGAAGGACCAGATGATTATTTTCAATTTTAATCGTTTAAACAAATTAATTAAAATAAATCAATCGAAATACCAAAACATAGTGTGTATATGAACGATCAAATGAATCCTCCAGCTCCACCGTTAAATCCTGTTCAGGCACTGAAATTTATTATAGGGCTCAGTATTTTATACTTTGGTACCTTACTGCTTTTGGTTCACTTATTTCGCTCAATGTAAGGCAACGGCATAACTATTTCGCTCAATCTCAGCAAATTCATCTACACTAGAGTTTTCAATGTGAGATCGAATTTAGTGGAATATTTTGAGCAGAAGCAAGGTGGCGAAAAAACCATTTTAGTCAGTGTTGCCATCCATATTCTGGAAGACCTTGATGCAGAAGAATTTCGTTTGCTTGCTAAGTCGGCAGGTGCAGAAATTCTGGAGCATATTCACGCTCAAAGATTCAAACCCGATGCTAAATATTTCATTGGTTCAGGCAAAGCAGAAGAAATTGCTGCTCGTGTTGAGGAACTTGAAGCCACACTGGTGATTATTGACCATGCCCTAACCCCTAGTCAGGAACGTAATCTGAGTCGTATTATCAAGTGCCGTGTTATTGACCGTACACGCCTTATTCTAGATATCTTTGCACAACGTGCCCGTACCCATGAGGGGAAACTTCAAGTCGAATTGGCTCAATTGGATCACTTGTCTTCTCGACTGGTCGGTACAGGCATTAGCCTCGATAGCCAAAAAGGCGGGATTGGACTCCGTGGTCCAGGTGAAACGCAACTCGAAACTGACCGTCGTTTACTTCGTGTCCGTGTTGGACAACTTAAAGATAAATTAGAAAAAGTCCGTCAGACCCGTATCCAAGGGCGTGCTGCACGTCAAAAAGCTGCAATTCCAACCGTTTCTTTGGTTGGTTATACCAATGCGGGCAAATCGACCCTGTTTAACACCCTAGCCAAATCTGATGTTTATGCCGCAGATCAGCTATTTGCAACCTTAGATCCAACCTTAAGACGCTTGGAATGGGATGGTATTGGCCCGTTGGTCCTAGCCGACACGGTTGGTTTTGTGCGTAATCTTGCGCATGCTTTAGTGGAATCGTTTAAAGCGACGCTAGAGGAAACATTAGAGGCCAGCTTGCTGTTGCATGTGATTGACTCGAGCAGTCCAGGCCATATGGAACAAATTGAAGCCGTTGAAAAAGTGCTCAAAGAAATTGGCGCAGATATTCCTATCCTACGGGTGTATAACAAGATCGATCAAAGTGGTGAACAAGCCAAAATCATTTACGCTGAACCAAATGTACCTGAACGTGTCTATGTCTCAGCACATACAGGCGAAGGATTTGATCTACTACGCCAAGCGGTACAAGAGTGCTTGATGGGTCAAATTCAAAACTTTGACGTCCTACTCAAACCAGCCTATGGCAAATTGCGTAATCAACTATACGCCCTAAATGTGATTCAATCTGAAAATTATGATGATGAGGGCAACCTACACCTACAAGTGTATATTGCGCCGCATAAACTTGAACAACTGATTAAAAAAGCACATTTACCGATTGATGAAATTTTAGGTTTGAAAGCAAAACAATTTCATCGTGAACTCGAAGAATTTGAAATCAAAAACTAAATCGGTTAAAACGTGATAAGTAAAATGTTAATGACAGAACAAAATGGAATGGATAAAAACTGTTGATTGGAAAGCATGGATCGGCACGGTTGCCCTGATCATCATCTTTCGTGAAGCGGCTGTGTGGATCACGGGACGTTTTGGACATCCTGAACTGGGCAATTTAATTGGACTGATTAGTTTATTAATCGTCCTTTTGGGTTGGAGAAAATTTCATAAAATTCCAGCACGTTTGGTCGATACCAACAATAAAATCATGAAAGAAAGTGCCTTTGCTTTTCTACCTATCAGTGCAGGCTCCCTGCTGATGATGACGCATTTAGGCAGTGAAATCCCAATGTTTTTGGTGGTGCTGTTTGTCAGCACACTAATTCCACTGTGGGTTTACGCAAAAATGTCTAAGAAATGGCTTTAGGAGTGTGCACATGATTCCCATTATTTTCGGTTTTTTCCTAACCCTCGTTGCCTACTTACTGGCAAAGCCACTCAACAAAAAACTACCACAAATTCCCGTGATTGTTTTTGGCATGTGCTTTGTGATTGCCCTGCTGTTGTTGTTAAACATTCCGTATGAGCAATATATGGCACAGGTAAATCCAGTGTTTAACCATCTACTCGGTTATGTGACGGTCGCATTAGCTATTCCATTGGCTGCTATGCGCTATGACGACCTCCCCCTCAAAGCTGTGGTGGGTATCTTGGTCTTTGCCAGTATCAGTGCGGTCGGACTGCCGATGGGACTGGCTTATCTACTACATTTGTCTGACCCTACCATTATGGCATTTGCCACGCGCGCAGTCACAACGCCTATCGCAATTAACATTGCAACACTGCTGCAAGCCCCTGTGAGTCTGGCTATTTTAATCGTGATTTTATCTGGTGTGATTGGTGCTGCATTTTCGCCACTGATTCTCAAACACATTAATGATGAACGTGCATCGGGCTTAGCGCTAGGTCTTGCAGCTCATGCCATCGGTACAGCTCAAGCATGGCAACGGGGAAGTATTGCTGGACGTTACGCAGCCTTTGGAATGGCTGTCAATGCGGTATTTACAGCAATCTGGTTACCGTTGTTTATTCTATACTTGCAAAAAATGTGATATGTTCCTCACATAAACAATTGTATTGTTTAAAAAATCGACTTAAGATGAGTTTGTCGTTGATTAAATGATAAAAGGATTTTGTTCATGAGCAAATTGACACTTGCAATCGCATTCGCTACAACCGTTATGGGTAGTACAGCTTTCGCTGAAGATATTAGCGGCACTTGGAAAAATATTGATGACAAAACTGGGTCGTCAAAAGCCATCCTTGATATTCGCCAAGAATCAAATGGGACATATACCGCTAAGATCGTTAAAGTAACGCCTCGTCCGGGTTATACACCAAAAGAAACTTGTATTAATTGCCCTGCGCCGTATACCAATAAGCCTATTTTAGGCATGGATGTGATGAAAGGTTTGAAACACAGCGGTGATACCAATTACACGGGTGGAAAAATCATTGATCCCCTGTCTGGTAATATTTATAGCTGTAAAGCAAAACTCAGTTCGAATGGCAAACGCTTAACCTTGCGAGGATACGTGGGCATATCGGCTCTAGGTCGTAGTCAAACGTGGATTCGAGAATAATCTAGGTTCTTATTACTGAACAGGCTTGGTCTACGCAATCACTTGATCAATTCATTTTAGATTTTGTAGACCACCACTGAGTCACTCATACATTGCATCAAACTTAGTCTGATTGTTTCAAATTCAATGAATAAAAGAGTTTCAGCTAAGCATGTATGATTTTTCAATTTTTAAAGGCAACTGCCTAACTCATATCTAAACACAAAACAGTTTGCCTTGTGCAAACTGTTTATTTTTCTGTGTCTTGGATATCTTTTTGTGAAACTATAGAGAACCTTATATGAAAAGTAAGTTTTTTATCGCGGGATTAACATTGTCCATGCTTTGCGGGGGAGCATTTGCACAGGACTTAACAGGGACATGGCAACAAATTGATGATAAGTCAGGCTCACCAAAAGCCATTATCGAAATTCGTAAAGAATCGAATAACACTTACACTGGAAAAATTGTAAAAATTACCCCACGCCCAGGTTATACACCAAAAGAAACTTGCGTGAATTGCCCTACGCCATATACCAACAAACCAATTTTGGGTATGGACATTATTAAAGGCTTAAAGCATGTCGACGGCACCAATAACTATGAAAAAGGTCGTGTGATTGATCCGCTGTCTGGCAAACTTTATGATGCGAAAATGAAACTGAATGCCACAGGAAAGCGTCTTTCGCTACGTGCATACATCGGTGTTTCTGCTTTAGGTCGTAACCAAACTTGGTTAAGAATCGACTAAGAATAAAAAAGCCACGAACTTCGTGGCTTTTTTAATGCATGTGCTATTGAACTGGATTATCAACTGCAAATAAGGTCTCATCTTCTAGACGGTAAGCCATTAATTGATGCCCCCAAACACAACCGCCATCTACATTTTGAATCGAGTCTGAAATGGTTTTGCCTTGTAAAGCGGCCCAGTGACCAAACACAACTTTATGGGTTTGCGCTGCTTGTGAAGCAAATTCAAACCATGGTTTGAAGCCTTCAGGCATCGGGTCGCTGAGTGAGTCTTTAAAACTAAACTCCAAACGCCCAGCACTATCGGTTAAACGCATACGAGTCAAATAATTTACGATACAACGTAAACGCGCATGCCCCGTCAGTTCATCCGACCATAAGGTGGGCTCTTTGCCATACATTTCTTTTAAAAAGGCATCGACAACATCAAAATCATCTGCTGCAATGACCGCCTCAACTTCTGCGGCTAAAGCAGCAGTTTGTTCTGCTGTCCAATTGGTTGGAATGCCTGCATGCGTCAGAACCGTGGTTGCATTTGGAAATACACACAAGGGTTGTTTACGTAGCCAATCAATCAAATCATCACTATCAATCGCATCAATCACATCACGAATGTTATCTTTGTCTTTAATTGCTTTAATGCCACGTGCAGCCGCCAGCAAAGTTAAATCATGATTGCCTAAAACTGCTGCAGCCGCATTACGCTCTACTAATTTTTTAATAAAGCGTAAAGCACCCAATGAGTTTTCACCACGGGCAACCAAATCCCCTGCAAACCAAATAAAATCTTGGTCAGGATCAAACTGAATGGTCTTTAGCAAGGCTTTTAGTGCTTCAAAACAACCCTGCACATCACCAATGACATAATTGTATCGAATCTCTGCACCTGCCACCTTAAGCCACCATTTGATCTGCTAATGCCACAAATTGAGCCAGTGTTAAAGTCTCTGGACGTGCCATCGGATCAACACCCGCTTGTTCAAAACCATCTTCAACCAACATGCCTTTTAAGCTATTACGCAAAGTTTTACGACGCTGAGTAAAGACGTGCGAGACCAAACGTGCCAAGGCTTTTTCATTTTTTGCCACAATAGGCTTAACCGCATATGGCTCTAAACGGAACACCGCAGAAGTCACTTTGGGTGGCGGGTTAAATGAACCCGGTGGTACTTCAAACAAGAACGTAGGTTTACAGAAATACTGAATCATCACCGACAAACGACCATACTCTTTGCTATTTGGAGAAGCCGTAATACGGTCAACCACTTCTTTTTGTAGCATAAAGTGCATGTCTTTAACTTTGTCACCAAACTCCAAGAGGTGAAACAAAAGTGGCGTCGAAATGTTATACGGCAAATTACCCACAACCCGTAAAGGACGACCATCTTCAAATAAATTAGTGAAGTCGTACTTCAGTGCATCAGTTTCAATAATGGTTAAACGTTCAGGATGTGGCACACGCCCTGGCAAACCTGCCGCCAAATCACGGTCTAATTCGACAACCGTAAGTGCGTCACACTCACCAATCAACGGAGAGGTTAAGGCTGCCAAACCTGGGCCAATTTCCACAATGTTATCACCTGAACGGGGTGCAACTGAACGTACAATCTTGGCAATCACACGTTGGTCATGTAAGAAGTTTTGTCCAAAACGCTTCCGCGTATGGTGCCCTTCATCTTTAGGGTTTAAGGCATTAATTTGATACATAAAATTTTCCAACGTGAGTTAATCACTGAACATTAGTGACGAGCTAATTCTAACGCTAAATCAACAGCGACCTGTAAGCTTGAGCTTTTCGCAAGACCTGTGCCTGCGAGGGAGAGAGCTGTGCCATGATCGACTGAGGTACGAATAAACGGTAAGCCCAAAGTAATATTAATGGCTTCACCAAACCCTTGCGATTTTAACACAGGTAAGCCCTGATCGTGATACATCGCCAAAACAGCATCGGCATCTTTTAAGTTTTCTGGGGTGAATAAGGTATCGGCAGGTAGGCTCAGGCTCATATTTATGCCTTGAGCACGGTAGCTTTCCAGCACGGGGTTAATCACCTCAATTTCTTCCATGCCCAAATAGCCATCTTCCCCTGCATGTGGGTTTAAGCCACATACTAAAATATGGGGATGCTCTTTTTTAAATTTGCTTTTTAAGTCCTGAATTAAAATATCAATAACTTGATGCAGCCGTTCTTTGGTAATCGCATCGGGTACAGCTCTCAAAGGTAAATGTGTAGTAGCCAGCGCAACACGCAACGTCTTGGTTGCGAGCATCATCACCACACGTTCAACTCCAGCAAACTCTTGGTAGTATTCGGTATGTCCACTAAAGTGAATCCCAGCATCATTGATGACTGACTTTTGTACAGGTGCAGTTGCAACACCTACGCTTTTACCGGACATGGCATAATCGGCCGAACGTCGTAGCTGCTCTAAGACATAAGGCGCATTTTCAGGATTGAGCTCACCCATTACAACAGCTTCGCTTAAAGGCACATGCTCAACATAAAGTTGCCCCTGAGTTGATGATGCTTCTTGCCCTGAATATTCAATCAGTTCAATGTTCAATCCCAAACATACTGCACGTGTACGTAGCAAGTTCATATCACCAAGGACCACGATCGGACGCTCATCTATACGAGTAGCAAGGCTTAAACAAATATCTGGACCAATCCCAGCAGGTTCACCACTGGTGACATATAAAGGCAGCATGATCAACTCAAATAAAATGCGTTTTGACTATTATACAACGTCTCACCCAGTATCTCCGCATTCACCGCACTCAACTTGAACCTATTCTTTTATATTTAAATCCTCACTTATCCTGTTTTCACATTCCATCGACTTTCAAAGATAAAATAAAGCCTCAAACATATAAAACATGAGCAAAGAAATTGCGAGTCGTAACTCCTGTACTATCCGTTATTTTAAAATGGTTCTATGGTGATGATCCCGCATTTCATTCAGTGAAGTCATAAAGTTCAATATCGCTGTTTCCTCATTTTTTAAAGTTTGAACTCTTTTGTCGTTTTTTAAAAAGAATAAACTTTGATCTCTTCCTTTATGTAGGGAAATACCTTAAAATAAGGCTCTTGAAATTTTATATTTTCATTTGTGATTCTGAGCAACTTCGTTTAGAATCGCGTCTCCTTTTGTTTGGACAGATTCCATAGTCCAAACCAACTATAATAGGTAGTGGTTTAATGAAAACTCTCAGCGCTAAGCCTGCTGAAGTTCAACACGACTGGTACGTTGTTGATGCTTCTGGCAAAACTTTAGGTCGCCTTGCGACTGAAATCGCTCGTCGTCTACGTGGTAAGCACAAGACTTCTTATACTCCTCACGTTGACACTGGCGATTATATCGTTGTAATCAATGCTGAAGAAATTCAAGTGACTGGTAAAAAAGCACTTGATAAAAAATACTATCGCCACACTGGCTTCCCTGGTGGTATCCGTGAGACTAACTTTGAAAAGTTAATCGCTCACAAACCTGAAGCAGTTTTAGAAAAAGCTGTTAAAGGTATGTTACCAAAAGGTCCTCTTGGTTATGCAATGATCAAGAAAATGAAAGTGTATGCAGGTACAGAGCATCCACACGCTGCTCAACAGCCACAAGTTTTGGACATCTAAGGGATACAGCACATGGCTACTAATTATGGTACAGGTCGCCGTAAGACCGCAACTGCACGTGTTTTCTTGTCAGCTGGTACAGGCAAGCTCGTAATTAACAACCGTACTCTTGAGCAATACTTCGGTCGTGAAACTGCTCGTATGGTTGTTCGTCAACCTTTAGAGCTTCTTGAAGTTACTGAAAAGTATGACCTTTACATCACTGTTGCTGGTGGTGGTATCGGTGGTCAAGCTGGCGCTATCCGTCACGGTATTACTCGTGCATTGATCGCTTCTGACGAAACACTTAAACCTGCTCTTCGTCAAGCTGGTTTCGTTACTCGTGATGCTCGTGAAGTTGAACGTAAGAAACTTGGTTTACGTAAAGCTCGTAAACGTCCTCAATTCTCTAAACGTTAATTCGTTTACCAAATTGGACAAAAAAGCCTTGGTTTATCCAAGGCTTTTTTTATGCGTCATTTTTAAGTTTTAAGTCTATGTTTCCTGCTTTATTCGTACTACATGCCTCTAGTTGTATATTCCAGCTTATTTTGAAAATTGATGATCGTTGGGAAGTGGTGCATTACACGGCTCGTCGCTTTTCTCATCAACCATTTTAACAGGCCCATCATTATAAACAGTGACTTTACAGCCTTTTACTGTATATTCTTGCTGAATGCCGCCATACATCTCATCCTCAGATACAGAAGTAGTGACATCACAGGCTTCATCGGCAATACAAGCTGCATATTCAGCAGTCTGCTGCGCTACATCTACGTGTTCGGCTGCATCTCGAATTTGAGCATAACTACTTGAGATAGAAGTCATTAATATAATAACTGCGATCGATTGGGTGATTCTAAGCCTAAGCTGCATGGTTCTATCCTTATTTTTGATTTATTCCAAGTTGTTCGATTGTATAAGCATATTAAAGTTAAGATGATTTTATTGGCTATTTTTAGTATTCTAACCGATTCACTTCACCTAGTTTCTTGAAATATGTCTGTCGAAACTACTCCGCTTCAAGGAATTACGCTGTATAGCCATGCAGATGATTTTCGCTCCCATTGGATTCGTTATGTACTTGCAGAGAAGCAAATCAAATACCATTTGGTTTTAAGTGATGCAGATGATGAAGATCTCGCCAGCTTAAACCCTTATAACCAGCTGCCGATGTTGATTGAAAATGATTTAAAACTATTTAATGCCAATATCATCTCTGAGTATTTAGACGATCGTTATCGTCAAAACAAGCTCTATGCCGACGCACCTATGCCTCGTGCGGAACAGCGTCAGTATATTTGGCGCTTTGAACAAGATTGGTTAAGGCTTGCTGATATGATGCTGCGCCATCCAGATACACTCGATGAACAAGCAAAACTGAAAGCACAAAAAAAACTGAAAGACACACTCATTTCCCTAACACCATTGTTCCAGCATTTCCCCTATTTCATGTCGGAAAGCTTTAGTATTTTAGATTGCATGCTTGCGCCTATCTTTCTACGCTTAAACAGCATGGGCGTGCATTTACCAAAACAGCAATGCCGCCCAATCTATTTATATTGTCAACGTATTTTTAGTCGTCCTGCATTTTTAAAGTCTTTAACTTTGCAGGAGAAAAACCATTATCAATCTGAATTTAAACAGCCGTAGAGAACATTATGTCTGATCAAGAATTAAACCTTACGCCGACTCGTCCATATTTAGCTCGCGCCATTTATGAATGGATTTGTGATAACCAACTGACACCGCATTTATTGGTCGATGCAACCCAACCCAATACCCTCGTTCCTGAACAGTTTATTCAAGATGGACAGATTGTCTTAAACATCGTCCCTCATGCCGTACATGCGCTACATATGAGCAACGATGCGATTACCTTCTCTGCACGTTTTGGTGGGGTATCTCGTGATATTTATGTCCCACTTAATGCTGTGATAGGCATTTATGCCCGTGAGAATGGACAAGGCTTGTTCTTCGATCCAAGTGAGTATGACAATCATACCCAAAGTGAGCAAAATGCTTTAAAATCAGACAATGAAGAAAAAACTGAACCCGCTAAGAAAAAACCAAGTTTAAGGTTATTAGATTAATAAAATGGAGTAATTATATGGCTTTTGATTTAGTACAATATTTTGCAGAGCAGATTAAAATTCAAAAGCCTGAGCTTCTGAGTCAATATTCAGATGAGGAGCGACTTCAATATCTTTCTGAGGCCAACACTCTCTCGCTTGGAAAACTCATCACTTTGATGCGTCAAGATGGCACCAAGCTCTATCAAGAGATTCAAACTCAAGATCATCTCTATATTCAAGAACTTGCAAGGCATCTCACCACGTCTCCGCAAAATGAATCACAGTTAGCAAAGGCAGACGTAGAGCACAGCCTAACTACCATGTTGAGTCTGCAGTTTGCTGAACTCAAACAACTTGATGTCACAGGGAACTTTGGCGAACATGGAATTCGTGAGCTGCTTGTCGGTCAAATTGAGCACCTCTCAGGTCTAGCGGATGACTGGGTTTGGACAACAAGTGAGCTAACAGAACTGATTGGCTCTAAACCAAAGCCTGAAGAAGAGCTATCATTAGAAGAGACGATGAAGGAGTTTAATCAAATGGTAAATCAACACGCAACAGACCACTCAGATCAGCTACACACACAGGTAGCAGAGCAAAATCCAACGCCAACATGGGCAAAACTGATTGAGCCTGCTGTGGCTATCGTGATTTTATGGGGACTTTATTGCGCAGCAAGTCAAATGTTTCTCTAATCTCCAAGGGATGCACTCATTTTGCGCATCCCTTTATTTTTTAATGAAAAATAATTATATATTTCATCTTTAAAAATCAAAAAAATCGATTTCTTTTTGCTTTTATTTGTCCAAATGGTAAAAGTTACATTTTGTTACAATAGCAAATAAATTAAACACTTTTCCAAATAACAATAAACTTTCTCACACTCCTTTTTAAAATACGCAAACTTAATCACAGAATCTGTAGCAAAAACTGACTAAAAGCCTCGGGTTTAATCGTACATTTATTCATCTTTTTTTTGTTACATTTATTTATATTGATAATTTTTTCACGCCGTCCATATAATTAAATCGACTTGTGAAACAACAAGTTAAAAGGATTTCAAAACTCATAAAATTAAAGAGAAAAACTATGGCTAAAGTGTCATTGGAAGCATTAGCAAATATCGATGGATTCTATGCAGCAGCATTGGTCGATGGGGAAAGTGGTTTGGCCCTAGCAACTCAAGGCGGTGGAAACATCGATTTAGAACTCGCGGCTGCAGGTAATACTGAAGTCGTTCGCTCAAAACGACGTGTTGCACAAGCATTGAACTTGAATGATACCATCGAAGATATTTTAATTACGCTGGGTAAGCAGTATCACCTTATTCGTCCTTTAGAAGGCAATGACAAAATTTTCTTATATCTTGTCCTTGAACGCTCTAAAGCAAATCTTGCCATGGCTCGCCATGAACTCAAAGGATATGAAAAAGGCCTAGATTTTTCTTAATTTGAATTGCCCCTTTCTCATCCTTTTGGGAAAGGGGTTGTATGCGTTGTCCTCTTCAACCTAATTAAATTAAAGAAACACTATGAATAAGCAATATATTAATATTGCGATTACCGGCCTGAGTTCAAACCATTCTGACGAACTTAAAACACAGCTACGTAATCTCATTCCTCAAGAGTATCAAATTAACTGGAGCTCCGCTGCTGACCCAACTATTGATTGTTTATTTATCCATGAAAGTTTTTATGAAACCGAAGGCATCCAAAAGATCATTCGAAGTCGTCAGTTCCCATGGCTAAAAATTTCTAAGCAACCCCATAACCAAAACCGACTCCACGAAAACATACTTTCTTTACCAATTACAGATCTTGAAAGCTTCTCGAATTGGATTATTCAACATCTACTACATCCCTCTTTTGAGAATCAACAAATCATTCCTATCGAAACTCAGAATAAAAAAACACCCTATAAATTAGAATATTTCAGCAAAATGCTGGATACCGAACGCAACTCAAAGCTACATCTTTTTGATACTTTGGGCACCATTGCCATTATTGATATTCAGAAAAATATCGCTTGGCTCAATACAGAACGAGAACAAGCCTTTACAGATTCTGGTTTTGATTATGACATTGCCAGCACCAGTAACTTCATGAAAGTCTCACGTAAGCAACCCCATATACTTAGCGACTGGCTATGGCAGTTTTTTTGGGATTCACCCATATTTTTGAAAGAAATTGCACCTGAAGATGGGCATTTTAAGATCCATATGTGGCCTAAGCCAGCAAGCAATGTGGACAGGAAAACCATTTTTCAACTTTCCAGCTGCTTTATTCAAGGTGGTAAAGTTTCAAAAATTGCAACGCAGTTGAACCTCCCCATTGAAACTGTGCAGCGCTTTATTGCAGCCAATATCGCGACCCATAATCTCTCAAAAATCAATATTTGGGATAAGCACTTCAACCCACCAGAAATGCCTCAAGCTACTGAAGAAGCAGGATTAATTAAAAGCTTTTTTGGAAAACTAAGAAAAAAACTAGGCATATAGGATAATAATATGATTTTACAACGCTTTAAAATTGTTTTTGCTGGTGGTATGGGCGCGGGTAAAACGGAGGCGATTCGATCACTCTCAGAGATTCCCGTACTGCAAACGGAGGCTTTCAATACAGACGCACAGCGCCATACTAAACTAGAAACCACCGTTGGTATTGATTATGGTGAAATCACGCTTGATGAAAACCTGACCATTGGGCTATATGGTACACCTGGGCAAAGCCGCTTCGACTTTATTTGGTCTGCCATTACTAAAGGTGCTATTGGTGCTGTGATTTTGATTGACCATCATTCAGACAACCCTATTCAAGAATTAGAAAGCTATCTGGAAACCTTTCAAAACTTTACCGACAATATTGCGATCGGTATTACACATACCGATCTTCCTTCTGAGTCAACCAAATCAACCACTATCTATAAAGACTGGTTATTACAAAATGACCTCTTTTCTCCCCTCTTCTTTATCGATGCAAGGAAGAAAGATGACGTTTTGTTATTATTAGAAGCGCTCATTACCTCCATTGAGATCAATTCAAATATTGCCAATTAACCCTTAACGAGGTTCTATATGTTTACTTTAGCGCAAAGCCGCACAGCACCAAAAGAGTTAATTGATTTTGCAAAGAGTGAGATTCAAGATGTTCTCATGAATGTCCGCAGTGTCAATTATGTCATGCTGTGTAGCACAGATGGCTTCGAGTTAGCCCATGTTTATAAGAGAGATGGTTATAACAGTACTAAACTTGCAGCAGTTAGCAGCTCGATTTTAGCTATGGTTGCAGCCTTTATGAATGAAATTCATCTCGAAGGTTGCCAATCCATTACTTTGGATGCAGACAATGGTAAAGCCATTTTAACCTCGATACCCTCTTCAAATCATCCAATGATTATCGTAACCTTGACTGAAAAAGATGTACTCTTAGGACAGCTACTCTATACCCTAAAAAATGCCAGCAGTCGAATCATGCAATACTGATCCATCTGATAAAAATATAAACAAATTTAGTTTTTAAAAGCAACTAAACCTATTAAATTTTAGAGGCTATTTTTTAGCCAATCTTCTTTCCCACTTAATATTTCTCTTTTTCTTTATTATTTAATATTTTCAGCATAAAAAAAATCCCCCTCAGCGATTAGCGGAGGGGGATTTTGAATTAATGAGCTGGCGATGACTTACTCTCACATGGATAACTCCACACTACCATCAGCGCTAAGAGGTTTCACTTCTGAGTTCGGGAAGGGATCAGGTGGTTCACTCTTGCTATTGTCGCCAGCACAACTGTTTATGACTATTCGTTGGGTCTTATTTACACATTGTGTATGCCTAACTTTCATCAAATGAGTTATTAACAGAACATCTGAGTTAATTTAATTTGCACATTGTACTTAGCTTTATAACTAAATCAAGTTGTTTGCAGTGATTTGAACCACAACACCAACTGTTTGGGTGTTGTATAGTCAAGCCTCACGAGCAATTAGTATTGGTCAGCTTCACATATCACTATGCTTCCACATCCAACCTATCAACGTCGTAGTCTTCAACGGCTCTTTAGAGGACATATAGTCCTAGGGAAATCTTATCTTGAGGTAGGCTTCCCGCTTAGATGCTTTCAGCGGTTATCCCTTCCGAACATAGCTACCCGGCGATGCGACTGGCGTC
>NZ_JBBGZP010000012.1:0-56415 GCF_037572605.1 Acinetobacter sp. MYb191
CTCTGTATTACCGCGGCTGCTGGCACAGAGTTAGCCGGTGCTTATTCTGCGAGTAACGTCCACTATCCTAGAGTATTAATCTAAGTAGCCTCCTCCTCGCTTAAAGTGCTTTACAACCAAAAGGCCTTCTTCACACACGCGGCATGGCTGGATCAGGCTTTCGCCCATTGTCCAATATTCCCCACTGCTGCCTCCCGTAGGAGTCTGGGCCGTGTCTCAGTCCCAGTGTGGCGGATCATCCTCTCAGACCCGCTACAGATCGTCGCCTTGGTAGGCCTTTACCCCACCAACTAGCTAATCTGACTTAGGCTCATCTATTAGCGCAAGGTCCGAAGATCCCCTGCTTTCCCCCGTAGGGCGTATGCGGTATTAGCATTCCTTTCGGAATGTTGTCCCCCACTAAATAGGCAGATTCCTAAGCATTACTCACCCGTCCGCCGCTAGGTCGTATAGCAAGCTATACTTCCCCGCTCGACTTGCATGTGTTAAGCCTGCCGCCAGCGTTCAATCTGAGCCATGATCAAACTCTTCAGTTAAAAATCATTAGTAGCTTATGGCTCAAATCTTGGCTCATCAATTTTCTGACAAATATTTCTCAAATAAACTTCGAGTAATTTTTACCATTCAATCAATGAAATATTTTCGATCGATCAATCAGTAAAAATCCACACAAGTTGTTCTTCATAATCTCTTAATGATCTTTCTAACACCTCGTCAGTGCTAGAAGCTGGACTTAATATACTCAACAACTCAGCACTTCGTGCTTCGTTCGTTTCCGTCTATCTCGTCGGTATGGGGTGCATTCTAGACCATTACGAAATCTTTGCAACCCCCAAATTCATTTATTTGAAACGGGCGTTGGTTTTTTCTACAAAACTTAAGAAAAACCGTATTTTTCATCTATTTTTTGATCATATTTATAATTTTTTCTCTTATTTCTTTCAACATGAGCATTTCATTTCCACTCCTTAAAAGTCTTTTTAAGCTTAAAATTTATTTTTTCTTTCAGCGGAGTCTTAGAGATCTTTTAGCAAAATTTTCAGACTTAAAATCGCCCAGTATTTATTCCGTCTTTGTATTTTTGATAAACCATCTTTCTAAAGATGTAGTTTTTTTATATTTAATACACGCCTAAGCTGAAAAACTGCCGCATCGCTATAAAAACACCTAAGATTTAGTAAGAATGGAATGCTTAGTCTGTTTTTATTTCATTCGCGTAATAGCAAAGCCCTCTTCTATCTATACCATGGTCAAGATAATTCAAGACCGAGCTGAAATAACAACTACGATAAATCTTGATGATACAAAGCATCTGTATAAATGCAGCGCTATACACCTGTAAAGGTGATGACCTTCTTTGTTTAAAAGCCTATTGCACCCAACTTTTATGACAGCTCGTTATTTGTCTGCGAGAAACTGATTTTAAAAAACTAAATTTTTGCCAATAAAAAAGGAAGAGATCTCTCCCAAAACCTCTTCCTCGGAGTTAGATCGTTATCTGATCCATAGATGTCATTATTATAGTTATCTTAAAAAAGTCCCTTGGGGAAGAGACTTGAAAACTGTGGAGAGTTATTCTTATTGACCCTTCTAGCGATGTTAAAAACATCAACTAGACGTTGAAATCTTATACACACTCATTTTAAATTGCAATGTTTTTGGAAAAAATTAAGCATTGTTTTTATAAGGTTTTTTTTGAATTTACTTATTTGATTTTTTTATAAAGATTAAAAAATAAAAAACAGGCCGAAGCCTGCTTTTATATCAATAACTTAAAGCATATATATGCACTGACTTAGTCTGTAAAAGTGACTTTCGCAATGGCTTTTTTACCCGACTGTACAATTAAAGTGACATTTTCTTTAACAGAGAAACTCATATCGACCACGTTCCAATCAACTTTGACCGCACCACGGGCTACGGCATCTTTTGCTGCTGCTGCATTTGGGTTTAAGCCCGCTACGCGAAGAATCGTTGCAATAAACAACTCGCCACCAAATTCTGCACGTGAAATTGTCACTTCAGGTGTTCCTTCGGGTAGCTCACCCTCAGTAATCAGGTTGCCTGCACCTTTATGTGCATTTTCTGCTGCTTCTGCACCATGGAAACGCTCTACCAACTCAAGGGCTAGAATTTTCTTCACTTCTTGTGGATTACGCCCTTCAGCAATTTCTTTTAGCAGGACTTTAATGTCTTCAACAGATTTAAAGCTGAGTAAATCGAAATAGCGTTCAATTAATGCATCTGGCATCGAAAGGACTTTTTGATACATCGCCCCTGGTGCATCAAATACGCCAATATAGTTACCCAAAGACTTAGACATTTTGTTCACACCGTCTAAACCTTCAAGGATTGGCACCGTAATGCAGACTTGTGCTTCTTGATCATAACGACCTTGAAGTGTACGCCCCATCAATAAGTTAAAGGTTTGGTCTGTACCGCCTAATTCAACATCCGCCTCAAGGGCAATCGAGTCATAGCCTTGAACCAATGGATACAAAAACTCATGAATTGCGATTGGTTGATGGTTGTTATAACGCTTGGTGAAGTCATCACGTTCAAGCATACGTGCAACCGTTTGCTGTGAGGCCAACTGAATTAAATCAGCCGCTGTTTTGGTTGCAAACCATTCTGAGTTAAAACGCACTTTGGTTTTATTTGGATCAAGAATTTTAAACACCTGTTCTTGATACGTTTTTGCATTTTCAAGCACTTGCTCACGCGATAATGGTGGGCGTGTTGCACTTTTTCCAGTCGGGTCACCGATCATTGCGGTATAATCCCCAATCAGGAAGGTCACGTCATGACCCAAGTCTTGAAAAGTTTTCAGTTTATTAATTAAAACCGTATGCCCTAAGTGCAAGTCAGGCGCAGTCGGGTCAAAGCCCGCTTTAATTTTTAAAGGACGATTTTCTTTTAATTTCTTCAGAAGATCTTCTTCAGAAATAATTTCATGCGTGCCTCGTTGAATGAGAGCAAGTTGTTCTTCAGCCGGCAGGAAATTTGACATCACAAAACCCAAACACATCAGTTATTCAATTTGTGCGATATACTAACACTTTTTCAGCACATTGCAGGCTTTAGAATAATCATGACAGCGATCTATATTGGGGTAATGACCGGCACCAGCATGGATGGTGTTGATATTGTTGCTGCTTCTTTTGATCCATTGCAGCTTCACGCCACCCTCACTCTTTCTTTCGACCCAGATTTACGCGATGAACTGATGGCACTCACTTTGCCCGGTGACAACGAAATCGACCGTATGGGCAAAGCAGATGTGGCTTTAGCAAAGATGATTGGCGAAGGCATCAATCAGCTGATTGAGCAAAGTCATTTAGATCGTAGTCAAATCAAAGCTGTTGGCTCACATGGACAAACCATTCGCCACCGCCCAGAGCATGGCTTTACCCTGCAAATTGGTGACCCAAACATCATCACTGAAATCACCCAAATTCCTGTGATTTCAGATTTTCGACGTCGTGATATGGCCGCAGGTGGACAAGGTGCCCCGCTGGTTCCTGCTTTTCACCAAGATATGTTCCAACATGAAAGCATTCATCGCGTCATCTTAAACCTAGGCGGCATCGCCAATGTCAGCATGTTGCCCGCAGGCCAACCTGATCAGGTCTACGGTTTTGATACAGGCCCAGCCAACATTTTAATGGACGCTTGGTGTGAACGTTTTACTGGACAGCCCTATGATGAAAATGGCAATTGGGCAGCTTACGGCCATCCGATTCGCAGCCTGCTCGATCGCCTACAATCACATGAATATTTTTCCAAAGAACCACCGAAAAGCACTGGCCGTGAAGACTTCAACCTCGAATGGCTAGATGAACAAATTGCCGACTGGCGCAATGACCTTGAATACGACGAGCTTGAAGACAGTCCTGAAAATGTTCAGGCCACCTTAATGAAGCTCACCACACGCGCCATTAAAAAAGCCATCTATCGCTCCGATATGGATACTGGTGAAGTCTACGTCTGCGGCGGTGGTGCGTATAACTCGCATCTTTTAGAACAATTACGCTGGCGCTTACGTAAACACAATTGGTCTGTACAAACCACCTCCGCGATTGGCTTAGCCCCAACGTGGGTGGAAGCAACCGCCTTTGCTTGGTTGGCCATGCGCTTTATCCAACAACTCAGTGGCAATTTGCCGACAGTGACAGGTGCACGGGGCGACCGTATTCTCGGGACGATTACCGCGGTTTAAACATCAAAGCGCTTCTGACCTTTTAGTCGCAACCCGAGCAAATCAAAAAAAGCCAGTCAGGTGAATAACCGACTGGCTTTTTATCTATCTCAGCGATTTTTTGCTGTTAATGTTAACGCATCATCAACTTGGCATTTTCCTGCCGAAAGGCTTTTAAAATTTGCTGTCCCGCTCGTCCAGTAGGGCTTAAACCTAAACGAATTTGCTCCTGTCGAATCGCTTGACGAGTTTTATCACCAATCAAACCATCCACCGCGCCAATATCATAGCCACGATTCAGTAAAAACTGCTGAATTTCACGACGTTCAGAACGTGAAGTGCCTGCATCATCGGTTGGCCAAGTTGTACTAAACCCGCCTTGCCCTTGTAAGCGGTCTGACAAATGCGCAATCGCTAATGCATAACTTTCTGCAGCATTATAACTATAGATTGCATCAAAGTTTTTAAACACTAAAAATAGTGGACCATTTTCGCCAGCGGGCGCCATCAGCCCCGCTTGCGAACTAGAGGATAAATTGCCTTGAACTAACGCTGAGCCATCTGCACGTACCAAGCCATTTTGCATCCAGTAAGATAAGGACTTCTTATTACGACGACTTTCACCACTCAGAGAAATCGCTTGCGGATTTTTCACTTCAAACCCCCAAGGTTGCCCAGTTTGCCAACCGCGTTTTTTGAGGAAATTGGCTGTTGATGCTAAAGCATCTGTAGTACTCGATACCAAATCACGGCGCCCATCACCATCAAAATCGACGGCTAGCTCTTCATACGTCGATGGCATAAATTGGGTATGACCGAACGCACCTGCCCACGAGCCTTTCAGTTGTGACTCAGTTAAATCGCCACGCTGTAAAATGCGCATAGCCGCAAAAAACTCTCCACGGAAATAGCTTTGGCGGCGTCCTTCACAGCTCAATGTGCCTAGCGCTTGTAATAATGGATATTTACCTGAAATATCACCAAAATTACTTTCCACGCCCCACACAGCAACCACGGTCTCCGCAGGCACACCATACGCTGCCGCAACGCGATTTAGCACTTCACGATGCTGCGCCAATTTTTGCCAACCCACTGCAACACGCTCATCATCCACTAATCCTGACAAATAATCCCAAATCGGCGTGGAAAATTCAGGTTGGTAATTTAATTTTTCAATCACAGAATAATCAGGCGCTAAATTTTGCGTGTAGCGATCATAAGTGGACGCAGACACACCATTCGCCATCGCTTGGCTTTTTAAATTGGCAATACAGCTTTGAAATGAATTCTGAGGACTATAATCGGAAGTTGCGACATTTGAACTGCCTGTAACTTTTTGACCATTAATAATGAGCTCAGCATTCACCTGAGTCGCCGCTAAAAAAAATGAACCTAAAAGAAAAGCAAAACGTTGCATAAAATCCCTAATGATTCTTTATCTCTAAATTATGCTTTTTACCTTAACACTTTCAATTTCACTTTTCTGAATCAAAACGTAAGTGAATATTCATTCTGGTTTAAATTCAAAACCATCTTTTAAATTTAAAACCACTTACCCACAGAACCCCACATCTCAACTTTTAAATTCAAAAACAATCTCTGACTCAGCAAGCACTTTAAATTCAATCATCTTGTTTTAGATTTATTTTATCCACATTTTTATTTAACATTAATAATCAATAATATACATAGAATAAACCACCATAACTAAAGCTCAATATTTTTAAATTCAAAACTTTAAATTCATTCAGCAGTCTTTAAATTTATTGTTTTGAATTTAAATTCAAACCACATCAAAACTTTTAAATTCATTTTAAATTTAAACAATCGATTTAAATTTAAAACTCACTTTTAAATTCAAAATTTTACTTCTATTTTTTAAATTCAAAACACACTTAAAAAGATATCCACACACCCAAGTTGACTGAGATTCCTGCTGTTTCGCCTTTTTTAGGTAAACATCTGTGTCACATTCAATTGTGGGTTCTGTTTTAAACGTGCTTCTCCACACAAAACTCGCTTTATTTTGCTTTCAGTTTATTTTTCTATGCGCTAATTTTATCTAAACGGATAAAAAACACGCAATTTATTTTAATTTTGATCCGATTAACGGTCACTTTTTTCGAAGAGGCGCAATCATGCCTGAATGAATCCAAATAAAAAAGCGACCACTATCGTGATCGCTTTTTTTAACAACAACTGAAGCTTTAGATGGTCATATCTTCACTCAGTGCCAATGGATTCGGTAAGATTTTCGCCAACTGACGACATAGCGTCGTGAGTTGAGCGGTATCATTCGGCATTAAAGTCAGGTGACCAATCTTACGACCTTCACGTTCTTCCTTATTGTAAAGATGTAGATGTACACCTTCTAAGGCCAAGACTTGTTCAGACTGTGGATACTGACCAATAATATTGATCATGACCGTAGGGCGAACCACTTCAGTTGAACCCAAGGGTAAGCCTGCGACTGCACGAATATGGTTTTCAAACTGAGAGCATACTGCGCCTTCAATCGACCAGTGTCCTGAGTTATGCACACGTGGCGCCATTTCATTGGCATACAAACCTTTGTCTGTGACAAACAGTTCTAAGGTCAACACGCCAACATAATTCAAATGATTCAATAGGCGAGTGATGTAGTCTTGTGCAACGGGTTGTAAGTCCGCACTATTCGGTGCAGGGACAATCGAGTGCGACAAAATACCATGATGATGATGGTTTTCAGCCAATGGCCACGTTTTCACATCGCCACTTTGACCACGTACCGCAATGATCGAAACTTCACGCGAGAAGGTCACAAAGCTTTCTGCAATTAAACTTCCAGCAGGGCCTAATTCAGCCCATGCTTGTTCAATTTGTTGTTCAGAGCGCAATACAAACTGACCTTTGCCATCATAGCCACCTGTAGCGGTCTTCAGCACAATCGGTAAACCCAGCTCAGCAACTGCAGCGCTTAAACTTTCTAGAGAATTTACCGCTTTATAAGGCGCAACAGGAATATCAAGCGCATCAAATAAAGCTTTTTCAGACAAGCGATGCTGTGCAATGGCTAAAGCCTGACGCGGCGGATGCATATCTTTTTGCTTGGTCAAAACATCAACATCGGACAAAGGCGTATTTTCAAACTCAAGGCTGAAGACATCTGCACTGGCAATAAAATCTTGTAAACCGTTTTCAGTTTTGCTTGAAATCACAGTTCCTAAAGCCGCTGAAGGGCAGTCTGTACTCACATCAAAGAACGTACATTGAATATTCAGTGGCAAAGCCGCTTGCGCCATCATGCGACCCAGCTGCCCACCACCAAAAATACCGATGGTTTTATTCATGAGGAATGCCCCGTATTAAGCTTGGCCTGGAATATTGTTGCTTGCGACTTTGTCAGTTTGTGCAGCACGGAAATCGGCTACATTTTTTGCAATTTCAGGACGTGTCAGACCTAAAATTTGCGCTGCCATAATCGCGGCATTGGTTGCACCTGCTGGACCAATCGCCAAGGTACCCACTGCAATACCTGCTGGCATTTGCACAATCGATAACAGTGAATCGACACCGTTTAAAATCGAAGACTTCACTGGTACACCCAGTACAGGCAAATCAGTTTTCGCCGCACACATTCCTGGTAAATGCGCCGCACCGCCTGCACCCGCAATAATCACTTGGATACCACGGTCACGTGCTTGCTCAGCATATTCAAAAAGACGATCTGGCGTACGGTGCGCAGACACAACTTCCGCTTCAAATGGGACACCAAGTTGCTTAAGCATATTGGCAGTGTGTTCGAGAGTGGCCCAATCTGATTGAGAACCCATGATAATTCCAACGAGAGGAGTGTCTTGTGAAGCGGCCGCATTCATTGCAATGTTTCCAGAGATAGTTAAGAGAGATAAATCTCGACTAGCGCCAAGCTTTAATAAGAGCCCCGTATTATAGACTGATTTTTCAGCTCTCCAAAATTTAACCGTGCAACTAAATGCAGATTTTTCTTGTTTTTTTATTTCGTAGCATAAAACTTAAATAAAAAGAGGACTGTAGCCTCATTTTTTGAGTTATTGGCTGCGAAAAACAAAATACACACAACCAAATAAACACAGTCCGGCCCACAAATAATCGAGCTTAAAAGGCTGTTTAAATAAGAAAAGCATAAACGGTACAAAAACCAATAACGTCACCACTTCTTGGGTGATTTTCATTTCACCCATTGACCAGCCTTGCTGTGACAGCATACGGGTCGCAGGAATCATAAAACTGTATTCTACCAAGGCAATGAACCAGCTAAATAAAATGGCTTGCCAAAGCGGCACACCCGGCAAAAATTTTAAGTGTCCATACCATGCAAGTGTCATAAAACAGTTGGCAATAATCAATAAAATAAAGGGCAGGGACATGAAGCAAGATCGCCGAGTTTAGGAGCATTTTATTCTACGTTTTTTGCTAGGAAATTCAGCAAATATTGCACTTTTTAGCCAACTTTTTTACAAAATAAAAGCGTTGTTCAAGCCGCAGAATAATTAAACGATTAGATACAAGAATCACTATCTTTTCGCTAAGCGCCTTGCTATGGTTGCTTTCACATCGAATTAATCACGACAACAGCACCAACAATACGTGATGTGTCTATAAAAGCAGTGGAGTGAGGCGGAATGCATCTGCATATTTTGGGTATTTGTGGCACCTTTATGGGGTCTTTAGCGCTTTTAGCACGTGATCTTGGCCACACAGTGACGGGTTCGGATCTAAACGTTTATCCTCCCATGTCGACCCAGCTCGAAAATGCAGGCATTACCTTAATGCAAGGTTATGACCGCAGTCATTTGCAACCTCATCCTGATTTGGTCATCGTCGGCAATGCGATGAAACGCGGGATTGATGCGGTTGAATACATGCTTAATGAAGGCTTACCATATATTTCAGGCCCACAATTTTTGGCCGATCATGTGCTCCAAGGCAAACACGTACTTGGCGTAGCAGGAACCCATGGTAAAACCACCACCACCACCATGTTGGCTTGGGTGTTGGATCAGGCGGGTTTAGAGCCGGGTTTCCTGATTGGCGGTGTACCTTTAGGTTTCTCTGAAAGTGCGCGTTTAGGTGCTGGTAAATATTTCTGTGTCGAAGCCGATGAATATGATTCTGCCTTTTTCGACAAACGTTCGAAGTTCGTGCATTACCACCCAAAAACAGCCATTTTGAATAACCTCGAATTTGACCATGCTGACATTTTTGATGATCTAGCAGCGATTCAAAAACAATTCCATCACTTGGTTCGTACCATTCCAAGTGAGGGTCGTATCATTGCTCCGATTACTGAAAGCAATATTGATGAAGTTTTAGAGCAGGGCTGTTGGACACCTGTGGTTCGTACCTCTTTAGAGGCCCATGACAAGTCTGAATTGTATGCCGAACAACTAAGTGCTGATGGTTCGCACTTTAAAGTACTCCAACACGGCGTGGTAAAAGGCACAGTGCAATGGAACATGACAGGGCAGCACAGCGTGGCCAATGCTTTGGCAACTATCGCTGCGGCTGAACATGTCGGCGTGAGCATTGAAACAGCGTGCGAAGCACTGTCTAACTTTGGTGGCGTGAAGCGCCGTATGGAGCTTTTAGGCACAGTACGTGGCGTAGAAGTGTATGATGACTTTGCCCATCACCCAACCGCAATAGATACGACGCTGGAAGGCGCACGTAAGCGTTTAGGCGAACGTAAGTTGTGGGCAATTATTGAGCCTCGTTCAAATACCATGCGCATGGGAAGCCATAAAGATGGACTCGCGCACTCTGCGCGTTTGGCGGATGAAGTGATTTGGTATCAACCAGAAGGTTTGGACTGGGACTTGCAACCTGTCATTGCGGCTGCACCCAACAAGGCCGTGGTTGCACGCACTTTGGATGACATTATCCATACCATCGTCAGTGATGCAGGCGAGGGCGATGCGGTTGTGATCATGTCCAATGGCGGCTTTGGTGGTTTACACCAAAAATTGATCAGTGCCTTAAACGCAGAATAAGTAGTACTCACTTAGAAAAAAACCCGCATATGGCGGGTTTTTTACAAGCTTATCCAATTAAAAACCAGACATCGTACCCGTATATTCAAAGTCTTTTAGTTTTGCCCAACCTTGAACCGTGTCTCCCAAGCGTTTGCTGAAATACATGATCGAAACCCACTGTTCTTGGCCATCATCATAGGTGCTATAAGCAGTGATATGGTCATTTTTAATCATAAACAGATCTTTGATTTTACAAGCATTGCTCGGTGCTGAATGAAAATACACTCTGGTTGGAGCAATCACTTTCATGCCCCAACGTGGAATGATCTGAACTTCTTTTTGTTCTGCCTTTTCCTCAAGTTTTACACAATCTTCAGCATGCAATAAAGGGGCAACTGAACAGAATAGGGCAATAGATAAAAGCGTCTTCATATACTTTGATTTCACCATCATTCAGCGCTGCAAAACACAAAATAGAACTGTAATGGCAGCTATATCGATCTCATTTTAGCTTAGCATTTAGAATTGCGATGAATGGCGAACAATTAAGCCGCGACATCCTCAAAACTTTTCTCACGGCGAAACATCACATCGACATAAGAACAAGTCGGGATAATTTTCAGGTTTTTCTCACGTGAAAAATCAACCAGAGTATCCAATAGCAAACGCGCCACACCTTGACCCCGTAGTGAATCATCGACCCAAGTATGGTTGGCATCAATGGTTGCGTCATCCCGCCAAAGATAGCTAATTTCAGCAATGCGCTGACCGTCTGCATTATTTAAAAAAAACTCACCTTTTTGATCACGATCTACATGTTGAAATTGCATAGCATACTCGTTGAATGGATTGATTTATCGTTCTCTATCTTAGTGGAATAAAACATCATGAATAGATGGATCTTTGTCGAATACCGATTTGGAAAACGGACACAAGGGTAAAATTTTCACGCCCTTATCACGGGCAAAGTTAACCAAAACATCCAATAACTGACGCCCCACATGTTGCCCACGGAGCAACTCACTGACCCAAGTGTGATCAATAATAAATTTATCATCCCCAGCCCAACTATAAGTCATTTCCGCCACACGCTCGTTTTCTTGCTCAACAAAAACTTCGCCTTTACTACCTGTTTCTTGATGTTGAATTTTCATTATTATTCCTCTAGCTGATTATGCTGCTTTTTTAGCTTGCCACAAATTGAAGCAAAATTTTGTCTCATTTATATTTCATCTACAATTTTCTTTAATATTTGCTCAAACCATAAAAATATGCGATGCTTAGCTCACTTTTGGATCAAATCCAAAACCAAATTTATGTTGAACAAGGGGAGTAGCCTCCTCCAAACGTGAAAAATCAATGCCATGCATAACTTTCACGTGTCAGATTATCGTCATTACACTTTGCAAAAAGTCGGTATCTGAGCATTTTAGCGAACAAAATACATACGCTAAAATGTAGGCAAGACCTTGATCATGTTGTCACAGATGTTTTATTTCATCTGGCAGCAGGTCAAGGTTTTTTTGTGGCCGATTGCTGGATGTGGAGGATTTCATGGAATCTATCGGCAATTTATGGCTATACCTTGCTTTTTTCGGCATTGTTACCGTGATGCTACTGATCGACTTTTTAGGCTTTAAACAAAAAGAAGGTCAAGAAGTTAAAATCAAAACAGCCGCGTTATGGAGTATTGCGTGGGTTTCCGTCGCATCACTCTTTGGTGCAGGGCTCTGGCTGTATTTACAACAAACTGCAGGTGTCACTGTGGCCAATACCAAGGTCATGGAGTACTTCGCAGGTTATTTACTTGAAAAATCTTTAGCCGTCGACAACGTCTTTGTCTGGCTGATGATCTTTGCTGCTTTTGCCATTCCACCTGCACTGCAACGCCAATTACTGCTGTATGGTGTATTGGGCGCGATTATTCTACGGACCATCTTTATTTTTATTGGCGCATGGTTTGTACAAGAGTTCTCATGGATTCTGTATATCTTCGGTGCATTCTTGGTGTATACGGGTTTCAAATTCTTCAAAGGGCAAAACGAAGAAGAAACCAATATCGAAGATATGGCGATCTTAAAATGGTTGCGTAAACATATGCGGATTACCCCGCAAATGCATGGCAATAAGTTCTTTGTCCGTCAAAACGGGATGTTGTGGGCAACGCCGCTGTTCTTGGTGTTAATTTTAGTTGAAGCATCGGATGTAATTTTCGCGGTGGATTCCATTCCTGCAATTTTCGCGGTGACCTCTGATCCATTTATTGTGTTGACTGCAAACTTAATGGCGATTTTGGGTCTACGTGCGATGTTCTTCTTGTTGTCTGGTGCAGCAACCAAGATGCATTACCTCCCGTATGGTTTAGGTATTATCTTGGTGTTTATCGGCTTTAAGATGCTCATGCTGGATGTGTTCCATATGCCAATTTGGATTTCACTGGGCTTTATTGTGTTGGTGCTGACCATTACTGCGATCTTGTCGATTCGATACAGTAAGAAACATCATCAAACCACCCTCTAATATTTTAAAAAAGCCTTCCTCTGAGAAGGCTTTTTTATGACAAAATTTTAGTATGCATAAGACTTAATCCTATGATTTTCTGTGCAAATGCACTGTACTTTATGCAAACAGCTCCCTATGATAAGCGGGCTTAAAACCCTTGGTTTTACCTGTAAAAATAAAAGAACCTGAAGGTTGCTCATCCATGCGTACCAAAAAATTAACTCTTGTTGTAGTGCCGGTTTTACTCACGGCATGTAGCGGTTCTAAAACCCTACAACAGGATGTTTACAATAACCAATACAACTGCTACCAAGACTGGCATTTTGAACTGTGCGAACCTGCTAACGAAAATAGTGAATCGAGCTATAGTGGCTCTACTGGGGTTTATATCGGCCCACAATATTATAAAAATAACCGTAAAGTCCGTTACATGGGCCAAGTCTTGAAAGCTCGCGGACGTCATTCGACGGGCACACCTAGAATCTCGACTCACGTTTTTAGCCATGCCAAATCCCAACCCATTCGTGGAGGCTTCGGCCGTAGCGGCGGCTCGTTCGGAGGTTAATACATGAAACGAGTTCTACTGCCTAAGCGAGCAAACTGGCAACAGGCGCATCAAGAGATTGGTTTTGACTACTACAACTTGCCGTCGCGGGATGGTTCAATGTATTGGTCAGAAGGGGTGGCTTATGAGTTTAGCCTCAAGCAAATTGAACAGCTAGAAGATGCCTCGAACGAATTACACCAGATGTGCCTTGAAGTGGCAGAGGATATGATTCAACGTGGTCATTATCCCGAATATTTTCGAATTCCCCCAGCAGCGATTCCTCTGATTGAGCACTCATGGAAAAACCAAGCGCCGATGCTGTATGGCCGTTTCGATTTTGCCTATGATGGTCAAGCCATCAAAATGCTGGAATACAATGCCGATACGCCAACGGGTTTACTCGAAGCCTCAGTTGCACAGTGGCATTGGATTGAACAGGTCGAAAATATTGCAAACCGTGATCAGTTCAACAGCATTCATGAAAAGCTGATTGAGCGCTGGAAACAGCTCTATCCTACGCGTAACCGTATCCATTTCGCAGCCTGCCAAGAAGCAGGACGTGAAGATTGGGGCAATTTAGAATACCTCATGGATACCGCTTTTCAAGCAGGCTTAAATGTTAGCGAACTGTCGATGGAAAATATCGGTTGGAATGGCACAGCCTTTGTCGATTTGCATCAGCAAGAGATTCAGCATTTATTTAAGCTGTATCCGTGGGAATGGATTTGGGAAGAAAGTTTTTCGCAGTTTCTCAAACCCGAAACCGAATGGATTGAACCATGTTGGAAAATGCTGCTCTCCAATAAAGCCCTATTGATCGAGCTGTGGAAACGCTTTCCAAATCATCCATTGTTGTTAGAAACCCATGCTTATGATGCGCACGCCCACTATGCAGGGAAATGGGTGCGTAAGCCCATCTTAGCGCGCGAAGGCGCAAATATTCATATTTTACAAAACAATGTCGATTGCGGCGCAGCCTCAGGTAGTTTTTACTTCGATGACTACGACAAATATGGTTATGTCATGCAGCGCTGGGTAAAAACTCCGTTGCATGAAGGCATGCTGCCCACCTTGGGACTTTGGATGGTCGGAGATGAATGTGCGGGGATGTCACTGCGTGAAGATGTGTTTGATGTGATTGGCAATGATGCGCATTTTGCTGCGCATTATTTTGTGGAATAAAGAGGTGCTCTAAATCACCTATTTAAAATAGATGTCCAAAGATTAAGCGGGTCTGTTCAGGCGTTTTAGTAGGAGCACCATCACTTTTAGGTTATTCACGGCGGAGTCTTATCTTTTTTAAGTTCGATACTGGGAGCTCAATTATTCTTTTGTTTCACCAAATGAGAAGCGAAGCTTCGTAAGGAAAGCATTTGTCCTCCGCAAAACCTATTCACTTTCTATAATTAAAAAATTTGTGTTGCAAAAATAATCTACTCCAAACACTACTCAGGTTGCGGGTGACGCTTCCGTGTATTAAATAAAGTTTAAATTGAAAAAGAAAATGCCTGTCAACTCTAAAACTGACAGGCATACATTCGAAAACAATATTTTTTTCAAGCTTAAATGGTATGGGCTTTAACCCGCTTCATATAAGACACCAAACGCGTGAAAAACAAGATTTGCAGGAAAATGGTAAACAGCGAAATAGTCCATTCATACCAATCATCAAACGCTGTACCTTCTAGATTAAAAGCAAAATAAAGCCCCAATAACAATGCGCCAAATACAACACCAGCTACAGTGGTTTGCACCAAAATGGGAAAAGACAACGCTGTGATTCGACCTAAGAAATGCTCGCCCTCATCGCCACCATTGGCTTTATAAGCGCTTTGAATCCCAATAAACATAATCAATAAAGTCAGAAGTCCCTCAACACCAATCACACGGACATCCCCATAGGGTGAATACATGCCGTAGTAATACACCACTGAAACCAGTAAGGCGGTGACTAAGTAATAATTTTTATAATGCTTTTTATCGAGGGTATTGCTAGATAATTCATGTGCTAATGCTTTGGTATTCCAAAAATACATGCCGGTCATTGTCTCTTATTTTATCAATGCCGACACTGTACTGATTCAGCATTTAAAGATAAAGACTTTCTCAACAAAATTTTGCGAATAGATTGAATCATTTAAGCTCAAAGCTTGTGCTTATGTATTGCATAAAAAATCATGATCTTATCGATGGCACAGGTACATGTCTGGCCTCAAAACAGTTCAATTTTTTAGAAAATACTGCTCCAGTCTTTCATTTAAAATGTAGCGTTCACAACCCAGATAAAAACTTCAGTAAATAGCCGTGAAAAAAATCCAGTTTACGGTACAATCAATCGAAAAAAAGTCAAAACGCAGGTTTAAAATGTCTTCTGTAGTTGCAACGACGGCGGTTCGCGGTCGCTTCCTAGATATTCAGAATACGGTTGCCCAAGCGCGTGAAATTCACGACCAAGTGCGTTACGTAGAAGATGGTTTACTGATTAGCCAAAATGGCAAAATTCAATGGTTTGGATCTTGGCAGGAGGGGCAACAGCACCTTCCTGTTGGCGTCGAGGTTCAGCACTATCCTGAACAATTGATTGTGCCGGGTTTTATCGACACCCACATTCATTTTCCACAAACAGAAATGGTGGGGGCCTATGGTGAACAGCTACTCGAATGGCTCAATACCTATACCTTCCCAACTGAATTACAATTTTCAGATAAAGCCTATGCCGACCAGATTGCCCAATTCTTTGTGCAAGAACTGCTGAAAAATGGCACCACCACAGCCTTAGTCTTCTGTACTGTGCATACCGAATCAGTCGATGCACTATTTGAAGCAGCAGGGCAGCACCAGATGCGTCTGATCGCAGGTAAAGTCATGATGGACCGTCATGCGCCTGAAGATCTGTGCGACACACCTGACAGTGCTTATGCGGACTCTAAAGCACTGATTGAGAAATGGCATGGCAAGGGCCGTAACCTTTATGCGATTACGCCACGTTTTGCCCCAACCTCAACACCAGAGCAATTGGCTAAAGCAGGGCAGCTCAAAGCTGAATACCCAGATGTGTATGTGCATACGCATTTAAGTGAAAATAAAAATGAAATTGCTTGGGTAAAAGACTTATTCCCTGAACAGCAAGGTTATCTCGATGTTTATCATCACTTTGGCTTAACCGGTTCGTATTCGGTCTTTGCCCACTGTGTGCACTTAGAAGATGCTGAGTGGGACTGCATGCACCAGACGGATTCAGCCATTGCTTTCTGTCCGACTTCCAACCTATTTTTAGGCAGTGGTTTATTTCCATTGAATAAGACTTGGGAAAAGCAGGTAAAAGTTGGGCTGGGTACAGACATTGGTGCAGGGACCTCTTTTAACCAACTACAAACTCTGAATGAAGCTTATAAAGTGCAGCAGCTTCAGGGCGATAAACTGTCTGCTTTTGAGTCGCTCTACCACGCTACGCTGGGCGGTGCCAAAGCACTGAGCTTGGATGATAAACTCGGTAACTTTAATTTGGGCAAAGAGGCCGACTTTGTTGTGCTCGATCTCAAAGCAACTGCGCTGCAAGCATTACGTCAGCAACGTGCAAAAGGGATTGAAGATGCGTTATTTGCCCTAATGACCATGGGTGATGACCGTAATATTCATGCGACTTATATTTTTGGTCAGAAAGCCTATGTGCAAAACTAAGTAACAAATAGCAAAAATTTAAGCAGCTAATCGAGTTTTGAAACAACTTTGATTTTCGCCTCTAAACTAAGCTGCATCCCGCCTGCAATGAAATGATTACATTTCCAGCGGGCAAAAGGGGGTGCATCTCGTTTAGAGATATATTAAAATTAATGCATATATAGAGGTGTTGCAGGTCAACGCCTTTTTTATTTTTGATTTTTTTTAATTTTTAGGTATCTACCCATGACCGTTCAAATGAGCGTAATGATTTCTACTGAAGAGATTCAAGCGAAAGTAAAAGAGCTTGGTGCACAAATCGATGCGCATTATGCAAACAGTGATAAGGAACTCGTACTGATTGGTTTATTACGTGGTTCAGTCATTTTCATGGCAGACTTATGTCGTACCATTTCAAAACCCCATGAACTCGATTTCATGACGGTTTCGAGCTACGGTGGCGGTACGGTATCTTCACGTGATGTAAAAATTTTAAAAGATTTAGACGGTGAAATTCGCGGTAAAGATGTCTTGGTCATTGAAGACATCATCGACTCAGGCAACACCTTGAGCAAAGTATTAGAAATTTTAGAAACACGCTCTCCCAACTCAATTGAACTATGTACCTTAGTCAGCAAACCTTCACGCCGTGAAATTGAACTCGATGTGAAGTTTTTAGGCTTTAATGTCGAAGATCGATTCATTGTGGGTTATGGCTTAGACTACGATCAAAAGTACCGTCATTTGCCATTTATTGGTGAAATTGGTCTTTAATACCAATCAAGAGAAGAGTGGCCGAAGGCCACTTTTTTTATTTTTATCGTTAGCTAAGTACATAAAACATACAGTTTTTAGCAGATTCGCTCTACTGCACAGTCGCATTATGCCCGATGATATTTTTGCACATGATGTAAAAACAAAGACATGATAAAAAAGGAGCTGGCTCATGTGGTCACTTATTGTTGCAATCGTGATTGGTTTTATTGCAGGTCTCATCGCACGTGCTATCCATCCTGGCGATGACAAAGCGGGATTTATTGTCACCACTTTACTGGGGATTGCAGGTTCTCTCGTAGCCACTTATGGTGGTCGTTTACTTGGTCTCTATAGTGAAGGCTCTGCCGCAGGCTTTATTGCTTCAGTTATTGGAGCCATTGTTATTTTATTCATCTACAACATGGTCACCAAAAAAACTTAAACTCATCCATTAAAAAAAGCACCGATTCAGGTGCTTTTTATCTGTATATTTGAATTCTTATAAGCCCAGTTCACGCCACATATTTTCAATGGTGGTTGAAGGCACAGCACCATTCACTTTAAAGCCATTTGAGAAAATAACCACGGGCGTCCCTTGTAAACCCAGACTACGACCGAGTTCAATGTTGCGCTCAATTGGATTGGCACACGGTTTTTTCGACGTCGGTTGAGTCCCTTTCGCAATCAAATTTTTCCATGCGAGGGCAGGATCTGCTTCACAAAATACTTGTTTCGACGGTGCAATCGATTGCGCCTTAATAGCATAAATAAAGGTGTAGATGGTCACATCATTCAGTTTATTCAGTTCAGCCTCTAACTGCTTACAGTAAGGACAGTTTGGGTCTGAAAAAACCGCCAATTGGCGTTTGCCGTTGCCTTTAACGCTTTTAATGGCATCTTTTAGCGGCAGCTTGTTCCAATCAAGCGAGTTTTGTTGCACATATAAGGCAGCACTTAAATTTTTCTGATCTTTTAAGCGCACCATCGAACCTGCAATCACATGCTCAGCCGCTTCGCCTAAATACACAATTTCACCATCTAAAGATCCGCTATAAATGCCCGACATTTCTGTTTTTTGGATATTTTGAACATTAATATTTGGATAATTCTTTTTTAAGTTGGCTTGAACACTTTCTACGCTGGCCATACTCATGCTTGCAATTGCACTTGTGAGTAGTGCCAAACCCAGTTTTTTTATCATCACTTTTTGCTCTTTCAATCGGAGAACCACGGCGCTAGTGTAGAGCGTATTATTCAAGCATTGAATCATTTTTTCCACGGCTTTACCGAAACCCAACACGCCTTGCTTATGAACTGGCCAAAGTTTCACGTGGAACAGTTAGAGCCTTGCCATTAACTTCCACCGAGACATGAACAATTTCCTCAAGAATCGAGAGCATTGCCCGCACGCGATCCGCAGTTAAGTCTACCGTCGTTTCTAAAGCCAAAATACAGGAAAACTTGCCTTTGCCTACTTTCCAAACATGTAAATCGGTCAAGGTCGTATGCGGTAGTTCTGCCAACACTTCGCGAATTTCATCCACCACATGATGATCCATTTCAGCATCTAACAAGGTTTTTCCCGTTTCTTGCATTAAGCTCAATGCCCATTTGGCTACCAGTATTGATCCCACGATTCCAAGGGCAGCGTCGAGAAAATCCCAGCCCAAATATTTACCAAAAATCAGCGCGATAATGGCAAAAATGGAAGTCACTGCGTCTGCCACTACATGCATAAACGCAGCTTTCTGATTTAAATCATGATGATGGCTATGTACTTCTGATGCATGATCATGATGGTGATGGTGATGGTGATGGTGATGGTGATGGTGACCATCATGCAGCAACCATGCACAGATTAAATTCACCAATAAGCCTAAAATAGCAATTGGAATCGCTTCGTTATAATGAATTTGTACAGGCGAGAATAGGCGCTGAATTGAATGAAAAGCCATAAAACCCGCCACCACCATCAGCAAAATAGCGCTGCTGTAGCCTGCAAGAATTTCAATTTTCCATGTGCCGAAACTAAAGCGCTGATCATGGGCATAATGCCGTGCAGCACGATAAGCAAAATAAGCCAAACCCAATGCCAACATATGCGAACTCATATGCCAACCATCCGCCAGCAAAGCCATTGATTGGAAAATCCATCCACCAATCACTTCTAATAACATCATGACTGCCGTTAAAATGGTCGCCATTAAAATCCGTTTTTGTGCCAGTGGATTACCGTCATCAAAATGATGCGTATGCTGACGTGATGGGGTATTTTGCATTTAAAATCATTCACCAATATACTCCCCCTTAGTATATTTATTTTTGGAGCAATGTGTTGAGTCATTTGCATGAAGATAAAAAAATTTTAAACCGTGTGAAACGCTTACAAGGGCAGGTCAACGCCGTTGAACTCTCGATTACACATCCCGATGCCAGTTGTATCGACGTTTTACAACAAGTCGCTGCGATTAAAGGTGCGGTCAATGGACTAATGAATGAACTGGTTGAAGCACACTTACGCCATCATGTATTAGCACAAGCTGAACAGGTCAATGAAGAAGAGTTGGCTGAGTTCTTAAAACTGCTGAAACGCTATGGCTAAGTTTCATTGCGTTCTTTTTCAAGTTTTTAGTTGACCATTTTTTCCACAAACCGATACACTGTTGCTCTCTATCCTTTTTCTCTTGGGCATCAAAATATTCTTGTTTTGACCGAGAGAGCCGCATGGCATTTGCATGACAACAACCACTTCTTGGCGTCCATTTTGTATGGTCAGCCTCGCCTTAATGATGGGAACGATGGGGACTGCCTTAGCCAGTCCACTTTATCCGCTGTATCAAGCCTTATGGCATCTGGTGCCGAGTCAAATCACCTATATTTTTGTGGCTTATATGTTTGGTTGTCTCGCTACTTTACTGTTTCTTGGCCGGACCAGTAATAGCATTGGCTATTTACGCACCTTACAAGTAGGGTTGGTGTTTATCAGCATCGGGTTGGTGATTTCCGCTTATGCTTCTGATGCTCTCATCTTATCTTTGGGGCGCTTTATTATTGGTATTGCATCTGGTTTGATGACCACTTCGGCCTTACTGGGACTGATGTATACCGTGCCCAAAAGCCATCAACAGATTGCGCCGCAGCTCAGTTCGATTATTACCGCAGTAGGCTTTGGCTTAGGCCCACTGATTGGTGGCCTGATAGCTCAATTTTCAGAATATCCGTTGGTCAGTCCTTATCTACCCGTTATTCTTGGCGCTGTACTGTGTTTCTTTGGTTTATTTTGGGTTGAGTCTCCTACATTTACCGCACAGCCCTTTAGTATCGCCCCAAAGCTACTCCGACCAGAAGTGCAATATCATCAGTTGTTTTTCATTGTTGGATTTACCGCATTTAGTGCCTTTGCCGCGTTTAGTTTATTTGCATCCTTATCCCCGTCATTTGTGCGGGATATTTTGCCGTGGCACGGCCCCCTCATTAGCGGTTCAGCCATTACCAGTATTTTAATTGTCTCGGCCGTGGTGCAGTATTTTGCCAGAAGTATTCCTGCTTATAAGTGCCTCAACTATGGCTTAATTACCTTGATTGCAAGCTTAGGCATTTTGGCGCTGTGTATGCTATTTCAACTGAGTGCATTTTTCTTTATCAGTGATTTTCTCGTTGGTGTCGGACATGGCCTGACCTTGATTGGTTCCTTTGGTCTCATTCATGCCATGACCACCTTAGAGAATCGTGCTGCAGTGATGTCGACTTATCTTTTTATTGGTTATTTGGGTACGATTGTGCCCATTGTGGCCGTCGGATATCTGGCAGATCACTTTGGATTAAGTTTCGGGGTCATTAGCTTTTGCATTGCCATCGCTTTATTGTGTTTTTATCTGTGGTTTGCGCATAAAAGCAGTATACGTCTGGCTTCGGCATAGGAAGCGTGAAGCCAAAATCATTTGGATTTAGATCGTTCTTCAGATGCCATTTTTCAGGCGATCCTTGCTATAACTTAGGTTCTTTTCTTGTTGGCATGGGCTAAGTCCGTATTTTCATTTAAATACTGGCTTAAATGTTCTAAAAAATAGGACACTCTTGGTGAGTGCTCGAGCCGATCCATATAAATCGCATAGATATCGGCAGGGGGCGTCTCATAGTCCTGCAAAACTTGAACTAAACGACCACTTTTTAAATACTTGGCCACGTCCCATTCAGCGCGCATTAAAATACCATGGCCATCGAGTGCCCAACCAATGGTGACTTGCCCATCATTGCTACTCAATTTTCCATGCACTTTAACGGTCTCTTCCTTATCCCCTTGAGTTAAACGCCAGTTCGCATATGCAGCATCGTTTTGTCTTAACACAATGCATTGGTGCAGGGTCAGTTCGCGTGGCGTAAGTGGTGCCCCAGCGTGCGCCAAATAACGCGGAGAAGCACATAGAAGCCGTCGATTAGCCGCAATTTTTTTCGCAATCAGTCGTGAATCTGGCACCTGCCCAAAGTGAATCGAGACATCAATCGCATCATTCGGCAGATGAATCGGACGATCAGTCAAATGTAACTGGACTTCAATATCTGGAAATTTTCGCGCAAAATCTGAAATCGCAGGAGCAATGTAGGTTCGACCAAAACCAAATGGGGCATTGACCCGCAGCAAGCCCTTCGGGGTGGTGCGACTGCGTGCTACTTGCTGTTCCATTTCTTCAATTTCTTTCAAAATTCGCGAAGCATTCTCAAAATAAATTTCGCCTTCATTGGTCAAACTGATGCGTCTGGTGGTCCGATTCAACAACCGAACCCCTAAACGTTCTTCCATTTGTGTCAGACGTCGGGACACAGCAGGGGGTGTTAAATTCAACTCACGCGCTGTTGCAACCAGACTGCCCTGTTTTATTAGTAAACAAAAAAATGCTAATTCGGTATCTGAGCTCATGATTATTCAGTTTTTTGCAAGAGTGATTTAACTTTATATCGATTCATCGGTTTTGCAAAGCCTCTAATATCCCTATCACGTTACCCCCCAAACAACATATCTCACCCAAGCAAGGAAACTTGAGTGAGTCATAAAGTCCACCGTGTAAGGACAACGGTGCACAAACGGGGAGCTTTTTCGCCAAACTCGATTGCGGTGTGACTTCGACCGAATCGGGAGGTAATCGCTACTGATATGGAGATAAGCCATGGACATGGATATCGAGAAACAGACGCTACGCAAAATCACTTGGCGTATTGTGCCGTTTATCATGATTTTATATTTAATTGCCTATATTGATCGGGTCAATATTGGTTTTGCTGCCATTACCATGAAAGAAGATTTGGGCTTTACCGCTTCGATTCTCGGTTTTGGCGCAGGAATTTTCTTTTTGGGCTATTTCCTTTTTGAAGTTCCCTCCAACATTATTTTGCACAAAGTCGGCGCTCGCATTTGGATTGCACGGGTCATGGTGACTTGGGGCATTATTGCTGGCGGGATGGCCTTTGTCGAAAGCTCAACCAGCTTTTATGTTATGCGATTTTTACTGGGTGTTGCCGAAGCAGGCTTTTTCCCCGGCATTATTTTGTATTTAAGCTACTGGTTCCCTGCACGAAACCGAGCAGGGGTAATTGCCTTATTTATGGCTGCCGCCCCTATAGCCACGGCGATTGGTTCTCCTATTTCAGCAGCATTACTGGAAATGCACGGCATCATGGGCTTAGCAGGTTGGCAATGGATGTTCCTGATTGAAGCCATTCCTGCGGTGATCCTAGGTGTAGTGGTGTTTTTCTACATGACAGATCGACCAGAAAAAGCAGCATGGTTAAAAGCAGATGAACGTGAATGGTTGGTTAAAACCATGCAAGCTGAAGAGGCCAATAAAGGTGATCAGCAGCATCACAGTATTTTGCGCGGTTTGGCCAATCCTCGCGTGTTAGCTCTGGCACTGATTTATTTCGGTACCTCCGCAGGACTGTATACCCTTGGTATTTGGGCACCTCAAATCATTAAAGAACTGGGCGTCAGCTCAATGACCGTCGGTTTATTGAATGCCATTCCTCCAATTATCTCTGTGGTTGCCATGATTCTTTGGTCACGCCACTCCGACAAAACTAATGAACGCACATGGCATGTGGCCTTGGCCTGTTTAACCGCAGCTGTAGGGCTCGCGATTGCAGCCAGTACTGGCAGTATGTTTGGTCTGATTGCAGCACTCACCATTGTTAATGTCGGCATCAGTTGTTCTAAACCCCCACTGTGGAGCATGCCAACCATGTTTTTATCGGGTGCCGCAGCAGCTACAGGGATTGCCACCATTAACTCAATTGGCAATTTAGGTGGCTTTGCGGGTCCAGCCATGATCGGTTGGGTTAAAGACCAAACTGGAAGCTTTGCAGGCGGTTTGTATTTCGTCGCAGGTCTGCTGATTTTATCTACCGTCCTGACCCTCATTTTAAGTTTTACTCAAAAAAACAAAGCCAATTCGGCTGAATTGAGTAACACCTGATCTTCATTTTTATATTGATTGACTGAATTTAACGCTTTACAAGGAGCCTCCCATGGACAAAGAACTTGCCGTACAGTCCCTCACGGACACCATGGCCAAATTTACAGCCTACATTGGCAAACGTTTACCCAAAGATGTCAAAAGTAAACTGATTGAGCTGAAAACCTTGGAAACCAACCCATTGGCCAAGTCAATTTATGATTCGATGGATGAAAACCAAGAAGCAGCAGATCGACTGAATCGTCCCAGCTGCCAAGACACAGGTGTGATTCAATATTTTGTTGAAGCGGGTGCACATTTCCCACTGTTGGGCGAATTGCAGGAAATTTTACGTGAAGCGACCGAAGAGGCGACCCGTACAGGCCCCTTGCGCCACAATGCAGTTGAAACCTTTGATGAGAAAAACACCGGCACCAATACGGGCACTCAAATTCCGTGGCTAGACTGGCGCATCGTCCCTGAACAGGATACCTGTACCATCGATGTCTATATGGCAGGTGGCGGGTGTACCTTGCCAGGTGCAGCTAAAGTTTTGATGCCAGGTCAAGGCTACGAAGGTGTAGCTGAGTTCGTAATGGATGTGATTACCGAGCGTGGTGTGAATGCTTGCCCGCCATTACTGGTCGGTGTCGGGGTGTCCACTTCAGTTGAAACCGCTGCACGCTTGTCCAAACTGGCCATTATGCGCCCTGTAGACTCAAGAAGTGATAACCCTCGTGCTGCACTGATGGAAGACTTGCTGGAACAAGGCTTGAATGAAATTGGCATTGGCCCACAGGGCTTAACAGGCAATAACAGCGTCATGGGCGTCAATATTGAGTCTTCGGCTCGTCACCCATCCACCATTGGCGTGGCAGTCAACACCGGTTGCTGGGCACACCGCCGTGGCAAAATTAAAATTAACCCTGATATGTCTTATGAAATTCTGTCACATGAAGGAGTTGTGCTATGAAAAAAGTACTGACCACCCCATTACGTGATGAAGACTTAGCCGATCTTAAAATTGGTGACGTGGTATATCTAACTGGACGTTTAGTTACTTGTCGTGACGTGGCACATCGCCGCTTAATTGAACAAGGTCGACAACTTCCCGTGAATTTAGAAGGCGGTGCGATTTTCCATGCTGGCCCCATCGTGCGTAAAAAGGATGATGGCGATTTTGAAATGGTCTCCATTGGGCCCACCACCAGTATGCGTATGGAAAAATTTGAACGCGAATTTATCAAACAAACTGGGGTGAAACTGATTGTGGGTAAAGGTGGCATGGGCCCTGAGACTGTCGCAGGTTGTCAGGAGCACAAAGCAGTCCATGCGATTTTCCCTGGAGGATGTGCGGTACTGGCAGCCACTCAAGTCGAGGAAATTGAAGGCGCTGAATGGCAAGACCTCGGGATGCCTGAAACCTTATGGATTAACCGCGTCAAGGTATTTGGCCCGCTGATCATCTCGATTGATACCCATGGCAATAATCTTATTCAGCAAAATAAAACCCAGTTCCAAGCCAAAAAGAAACCAGTGCTGGATCGGATTAGTAAAGAACTGAGTTTTATTAAATAGTGCATTACAGACAGCACCTCAAAAGATCCTGTTTGGTGTTGTCTATCTCTCTTTATTTTAACTCTAAGCCTGCATTTGGTCAGAAACATCACAGCCAAATCAGGCATTTATCTTCACTTGTGTCCCTATTCACCACAACGTCTCGACGTTTAATTCATACTTCTTTCAGCAGAATACGGACATTGCAATCGATGTAACGAGATCAAGCTCATGATGGATCATGTAACCATAAAAAAACCGCTCTATATTCCCTATGCAGCTCATTCACTTTTAGAACTGCCGTTGTTGAATAAAGGAGCTGCATTTTCAATACAAGAACGCAATACCTTCAATTTACACGGCCTGATTCCACACGTGATCGAAACCATTGAGGAACAAAGTCGCCGCTCCTATCAGCAGTATTTATCTTTTAATGATGATATCAACAAACATATCTATTTACGCAATATCCAAGATACCAACGAAACTCTGTTTTACCATCTGCTCAAACATCACTTAAGTGAAATGATGCCGATCATTTACACCCCAACTGTGGGTGAGGCCTGCCAACGTTTTTCCGATATTTATCGCCGACATCGTGGCATTTTTATTTCCTACCCAGATCGCGCGCATATTGATGAAATTCTACACAACGTCAACCGCAAAAATGTCAAAGTTATCGTGATGACCGATGGAGAGCGGATCTTAGGTCTTGGTGATCAAGGCATTGGCGGCATGGGGATTCCCATTGGCAAACTGTCGCTTTATACCGCCTGTGGCGGTATCAGTCCAGCCTATACCTTGCCCATTACACTAGATGTTGGGACCAATAACCAACAGTTACGCAACGATCCGCTGTATTTGGGTTGGAACCACCCCCGTATTAGTGGCGATGAATACAATCAATTTATCGATGATGTGATTCGTGCCATTCAACGACGCTGGCCGAAGGCCCTGATACAGTTTGAAGATTTTGCTCAACAAAATGCCATGCCTTTACTAACTACCTATCGTGAACAAATCTGTTGTTTTAATGATGATATTCAAGGTACAGCGGCTGTAGCGTTAGCTAGCCTGATTGCAGCATCTCATGTGGTGAAAAAGCAGGTCAAAGATCAAACGATTGTTATTTTAGGTGCAGGTTCAGCAGGCTGTGGTATTGCGGAACAAATTATTGCACAAATGAAAATTGAAGGGCTCAGCGACCTTGAAGCACGCTCACGTCTTTATTTGGTAGATCGTTTTGGTTTAATGACTGAACAGCAACCCAACTTACTCGATTTTCAAAGCAAGTTGGCGCAGCCTTTGCGTGCCATTGAGACATGGGCAAATGTAGCGCCAGAGATTTCTCTGCTCGAAGTCATTCAACATGCCAAACCAACAGTATTAATCGGAGTTTCAGGACAAACTGGCTTATTTAGCGAAGATATTATTCGCGCACTGGCTGAAAACTGTGAACGCCCGATCGTCTTTCCCTTGTCCAACCCCACCTCTCAGGTCGAAGCGCTCCCCGCAGATATTATTCAATGGACAGAGGGTAAAGCCTTAATCGCAACAGGCAGTCCATTTGCACCAGTACATCATCAAGGCCATATTTACCCCATTGCTCAGTGCAATAATGCTTATATTTTTCCTGGAGTTGGTCTAGGTGTCATTGCCGCAGGTGCGCAAAGCGTGAGCGACCGAATGCTAATGGCAGCGAGTAATGCACTAGCCAGCTGTTCGCCCATGCTGAAAAACCCAGACCATGATTTGCTGCCAAGTATTGATGCCATTCAGGACATCTCTAAAATTATCGCCTTGCAGGTGGGACTTGCCGCGATAAGGGAGGGGGTTGCCCCATTGATGGATCAAGCCAGCTTGCAAAAAGCCATTGAGGCGCATGTTTGGAAACCCGAATATCGAGATTACCGCCGAATTACCTTTTGATTGGTCTGTTACGACACAGCAATATCACAAAATTGTACCAAAGCGATAATCTCAATAGGGGGGAGATACATCATCCCATACATAAAAAAGCACCCAGCCTTTAAAACTGAGTGCTTTTTTATATCCATCTTCCTAAATAGGCACGATGCTAATATTGGCATTATTTTCCAATACAGAACGATCCAAAAATTTTCCCAAGCAAATCATCCGCACTAAAATCCCCTGTAATTTCGCCAAGGGCATTTTGCGCCAAACGTAGCGACTCTGCGACCAACTCACCTGCGTTATACACCACCAATTGTTCACGAGCTTCAGCAAGATAGAGCCGAGTGCGTTTCATTGCGTCTAAATGGCGTGTACGCGCAATAAAGGTATCTTCTTCAGGCTGGAAGCCTGCATGCGCTGTAATCGCTTCTATGAGCGCTTGAACGCCAGTTTCTTGCTTTGCCGAGACCATAATATGACGGAAGCCGTTAAAATCTTCGATATGCGATGTCGTTTCCATCAAATCACACTTATTGCCAATCAGCATTAAACGTTTCGGTTCAATATGCTCAGCAAAATATTCTTGCGCCAGTTTGAGTGGGTCTTCACCTTGGCTTAAGTCATAGACCAAAAGTAACAGATCGGCTTGCTCAATTTCTTTAATGGCACGACGAATCCCTTCTTTTTCTACAATATCACCTGTTTCACGTAAACCCGCGGTATCAGTTAAGGTAATAGGTAAGCCATTCAGGGTAATTTTTTCATGTAAGACATCCCTCGTCGTACCCGCAATATCCGTCACAATAGCGCGTTCAATACCTGCTAATGCATTGAGCAGTGATGACTTGCCCGCATTCGGTTTTCCTGCAATTACCACTTGTAAACCTTCACGCAGCAACTGTCCTTGACGAGCCGATTGTTGCACTTGATTCACAGCAGACGTAACGCCATCTAAAAGATTTAAAATTTTCCCGTCCGCAAGAAAATCAATTTCTTCTTCAGGAAAATCAATCGCAGCTTCCACATGCAAACGTAGATGAATCAATTGCTCCAACACGCTATTTACTTTAGTTGAAAATGCGCCTTGTAGTGAACGTACCGCAGAACGTGCAGCGGCTTGAGACGTCGCGTCAATCAAGTCAGCGATTGCTTCAGCCTGTACCAAATCCAGTTTGCCATTTTCAAAAGCACGCATGGAAAACTCACCGGCTTTTGCTGCAATCGCACCAAGTTCCAACAAACGCCCCAGTAAAGCATTTTGAATGACAGGGCCACCATGACCTTGCAATTCAACCACATCTTCACCAGTAAACGAGTTCGGGTTCGGAAAACAAATCGCTAAGCCCTCATCCATCACCTCGCCAGAGGCATCATAAAACTGGCGAAAACCAGCAAAACGCGCTTTCGGTAAGTCTTTTTGAGTCAAGGCCTGTGCAATCTCATATGACTTGGGACCAGATAGGCGAATGACCCCCACACCACCACGCCCAGGTGGTGTTGCAATGGCAGCAATCGTGGTTCGGTTGTACATAACATTCACCTAAAATCTTAAAAGTCACACAATGAAAAATCCGCCTAAGATTACCATCTTAAGCGGATTTATTCAGCTTTTCGCGAAAAGTTGCCTCGATTAACTCGACGCACTTTCCTTATTCAAGCGGTCTTTTTCAACAGATTTGTTGATCAAGGTCTGCTGAATAATCGTGATACTGTTGTTGACAATCCAGTACAACACGAGACCCGCAGGGAAGAACAACATAAAGACTGTGAAAACAATCGGCATGATTTTGAAAACTTTCGCTTGCATTGGATCAGCTGGTTGGGGATTTAAAGACTGCTGAATGAACATCGTTGCGCCCATTAACAGCGGTAAAATAAACCATGGATCCATCGCTGACAAATCTTGAATCCAAAGTAACCATGGCGCATGACGAAGCTCAACAGACTCCATCAACACCCAGTACAACGCAAGGAAGATTGGCATTTGTAATAACAATGGCAAACAACCCGCAAGCGGATTAACTTGTTCACGTTTATACAGTGCCATCATTTCTTGAGAGAAGCGCATGCGGTCTTCACCGAACTCTTCTTTCATACGCTGCATTTCAGGTGCAATGACACGCATTTTCGCCATTGAGCGATAGCTCTTAGACGACAACGGCCACAGAATCAGTTTCACCAAGACCGTTAACAAAATAATTGCCCAGCCCCAGTTACCCACTAAACCGTGGAAGAACTCAAGACCCAAGAACAATAATTTCGCAATTGGCCATAACCAACCATAATCAACAGTTTGGTTTAAACCTGTTGCAAGCTCTTTTAACTCAGATTGAACTTTAGGACCTGAATAGAAAGTCGCATCAATCTCAGCCACTGTACCAGCAGGCACAGTAATCGTCGGCGAAGTAAAACCAATGATATTCATATCATCCGTTGACTAACGCGACTCTAATTTCGCGACATAAGGTTGACCATTGGCTTGCGTCAATTTTAAGTCACCAGGAATCCAAGCACTGACAAAGTAGTGCTGAACCATAGCAACCCAGCCGCCTTTCGCTTCAACATTCAATTTTTCTTCATTGAAGTTAGCAAATTTAAGCTTGTTATAATGTTCTTCAGGCGAACCCCAAGCACCACCTAAGAAAGTGCCCAGCGTGAAAATACCTTGATCCGATTTGCCTGGATCATCAGAGTTGTCACGTTTGAGTTGACCAAACATTTGACCCTGCCAGTTTTGACCACTGCGGTTCACCACTTTATGGTTCACAACAACAGGATATTCACCTTGCTTAAAGGTAAAGGTTTTAATGATTTCCACACCATCAGCTGTTTTCAGTACCATCGGTACGGTTAACACTTTGATGCTTTTTCCATCTTCAGTTTGAACCGCTTTGGCATCATTCAATGTATAAGCAGATTTTTCAATCTCATACATTGGACGACCGCTACGGTTACTGTCTGGACCATTAAGACCAATTAAACCAGACTGCGCCACATAAGTACGTTTTGCATCACTTTCAAGCATGACAAATGCTTCGTTACTGTCTTTGCTCTTGTCATGGTTTAACAATTCAATACGAACAATATCACCACCTTTAGGATTAATCCAAAGATGATAAAGGTCCGTTTGTACTGAAATAAGCTGTTGATTTACAGATGCTTTTGCTTCTGTAGCTGGTTGCTGAGTCGCGATATTTGCTTGTGGCATATCAGACGCTGCTGAAGCCGTTTGAGCATTTGGCAAATCTGCAGATACTTCATGTGAAACTGCTGCAGCCTGTTGTGGCTGTGGCTGAGTCTCAGCATGTCCATAATCTTTTTGCCAAGCCAAAATGAGCAAATAAGCGACAACAAACATGGCCCCGAGAATGGCAAACCTGGCCCATTGTTGCATATCGATTACCCCAAGTGGTTAGAGTGATTTTGGTTCAAGAAACAATCACGAAAGGGTACAGCAACCAGATGCTTTTGAGAATCTATTTGCTGAAAAGAGATAAAACGAATCCTTTTGTTTGGAACAGGGTCATACCCCGATCCACCCCAAGGATGACAACGGCAAATACGTTTAGTAGCCAACCACACACCACGCACAGCACCATGTGTATGGACTGCTTCCAATGAATATTGAGAACATGTAGGGATATAACGACAACGCGGTCCAAGTAAAGGACTAATCGCAATTTGATAAAATCGAATTAACCAATGCAGTAACCGGACCATTGGCCATCTCTACTTTTGCAGGGAGGGAGCTATTTTTTGATGCTTTTTGGCAAGACGTTGTAATTTTTGCCAAGCAAATTGTAATTGCTGGTGCAACTCTGCATTAGGCACTGTTTCTATCCCCATTTTAGGCATAACCACAATATCTAAAGTTAATTGCTGTTGATGCAAGCGAAAACTTTCGCGAGCCAAACGTTTTACTCTATTTCTTTCGTGTGCACGACGCACTTTCTTTTTAGCAACAACAATACCCAAACGACTTTGAGGTTGTTCGGTCAGTTTTGCTAGAAATAAGAAATGGGGCTGATGCACTTTAAAAAGCGCACCATCGAAGACACTCTTATAATCGGCAGCACAGCGAATACGAACCTCTGTGCTGAAGCCATAAAGTGTAGTCATAACACCCAAAATCGTTTAAGCGTTAACTATTGATTAAACAGTTAAGCTGTGACGACCTTTTGCACGACGACGAGCTAATACTTGGCGACCAGCTTTAGTAGCCATACGAGCACGGAAACCATGAACGCGCTTACGCTTTAATTCAGATGGTTGGAATGTACGTTTCATATCGAAACTCCAAAAATGATCATTCAATGAAGGTTCGCGAGTTTAGTGTTCATTGCTTGAGCTGTCAATGGAAAACCGATTTTCTTGTGAAATTAAGCCTTTTTATTTGTAACAGCAGCTTGAGCTTGCTCTTTTCTCGAAAACATTTAAACAACTGCACTTTTTTCTTATACACAACCTAGATTATTGTTTATTAAGGTGATATAAGTTACCAACAAGATTACCCACACAATTATCCACAAGTTTTTAAATTCACTTGCTATGCATGTTTTTAAATTTAAATTCATTTTGGATCTCCAGTTATCCCCAGAAAACAGGTCTCTTATAAATAAATTCAAATTTATAAATTCAAATTTATTACTATTAGGGTGGTCTTTTTCTGTGGAAATGGCATTTTTTTAATTATAAAACAATAAAATATGGTGTGGATAAGATTGTTTTTATAAAATTAATAGTTTGTGGATAACTTTGTGCTATATTCTATCCACAGTTTGCGGATAAACTTATCCACACTAGTGTTTGAATTTAAATTTATTTTCATAAGCAGGCTTTTTGAGCAATATCTGCAGAATTTCCCATGACAGATGTGGATAACTTGGTTAGAATGGCGACCCGCTTCGGTGGGTACATAGTGTTTTTATTAATTATCGATGGAATGAATAGGGGTTTCACATGCTTTGGACGGACTGCTTAACTCGCTTGCGACAAGAGCTCTCTGGGAATGTCTTTACAATGTGGATACGCCCTTTAGTTGCAGAAGAGTTAAATGACACACTACGTCTTTATGCTCCCAATCCCTATTGGACACGTTACATTCAAGAACATCACCTAGAGTTGATTACAATTTTAGTGGAGCAGCTCTCTGAAGGGCGTGTACGTAAAGTTGAAATTTTAGTCGATTCACGCCCAGGTGCAATTTTATCTGCGAGTGAGCAACCTGCAACGACGACTGCAGCTTTAGAGTCTGCTCCAGCACTTGTTGTGCGTCCGAAAAAAGAAAAAGAAGAAGGGAATTCTAAAAACAGCCGTAAACGCCAGTTAAATCCTTTATTTTCCTTCTCACTTTTTGTGGAAGGTCGTTCAAACCAAATGGCTGCTGAAACGTGTCGTAAGGTTTTAACCCAGTTAGGTGCTTCTCAGCACAATCCCTTATTTTTATATGGCCCGACTGGTTTAGGTAAAACACACTTAATGCAAGCAGTGGGCAATGCCTTGTTGCAAGCCAAACCTAATGCACGTGTCATGTATATGACGGCAGAAAGCTTTGTTCAAGACTTTGTCAGTTCTTTACAACAAGGCAAAGTGGAAGAATTTAAGAAAAATTGCCGATCTTTAGATCTATTATTGGTCGATGATATTCATTTGTTGGCGGGTAAAGAGGCAAGTTTAGTTGAGTTTTTCTATACTTTTAACGCACTTTTAGATGAATCTAAGCAAATTATTCTGACTTCTGATCGTTATCCAAAAGAATTAACGGAATTGGATCCACGTTTGGTTTCACGCTTTTCTTGGGGCTTGTCGGTTGGGGTTGAGCCACCAGATATTGAAACCCGTATTGAAATTTTGCTGAAAAAAGCAGAAAGCAATGATGTGGAATTACCACGAAACTGTGCGTTATTTATTGCGCAACAAGTGGTTGCAAATGTACGTGAATTGGAAGGTGCGCTGAATAAAGTGGTGGCTATTTCACGCTTTAAAGGCACAGCCATTGATTTGGATGTTGTGCGTGAGTCTTTAAAAGACGTCTTGGCCATTCGTGCGCGAACCATCAGTACTGAAAATATTCAACGCGTGGTGAGCGAGTACTTTAGAATCCCACTCAAAGAGTTGGTTGGGCCCAAACGTACCCGTATTTATGCTCGTCCCCGCCAATTGGCAATGGGCTTGGCACGTGAGTTAACTGGCGACAGTTTCCCTGAAATTGGCATGGCCTTTGGCGGTCGAGATCACAGTACTGTCATGCATGCTTGTGAAAAAGTTTTAAGTCTGCGCGATGAAGATCCGATCTTCAATGAGGACTATAAAAACTTGCAACGCTTGCTGCAAAGTTAAGCGGAATTGCTCAAATTCTATTCTTGCAATGCGGCATGTTCTGCCGCATAGTACACTGCTAAAAACACATTTATTTATTATTTTATCTTCAGTTTTTCGAGGAATGTATCGTGCGTTTAAAAATCGCGAAAGAAAGCTTACTTAATGTTCTATCACATGTCGTAGGAGCGGTTGAACGTCGCCATACTTTAAACATTCTTTCAAATGTTAAAGTGCAAGTGAACCAAGCGTCGTTGACGATCACAGGTTCGGACTTAGAAGTTGAATTGGTTGCAAGTACTACGCTTGCTGAAGGTGCGTGTTTACAAGCGGGTGAAACCACAGTTCCTGCACGTAAGCTGATGGATATTTGCAAATCTTTACCGACTGCAGCACTGATAGACTTACAAATTACTGAAGATCAACGTTGTATTTTAAAGTCTGGTAATAGCCGTTTTGTGTTGGGGACTTTACCCGCTGAAGATTACCCGTTATTGACCACGGAGAACACGCAAGGCACGCAAGTTGCGGTGACACAGCGTGAATTAAAGCGCCTATTTGAAAAAACTGCATTTGCTATGGCGGTGCAGGATGTGCGTTTTTATCTCACGGGAACCTTACTTGAAATTGATAATAATCAACTGCGTGCAGTGACCACAGACGGCCACCGTTTAGCTCTGTGTGAAACTGTCGCTAGCTCAAATGCCACTCAATTGATTCAAGCGATTGTTCCACGTAAAGCAGTGGGCGAATTACAACGTTTATTGAGCATTGAAGATGAACAATTGGCGTTGTTAATCGGTCGTGAACTATTGAATGTGACCATTTCTATTGCCAGTCGTGACAAAGAACAAGGGGATACCACGGTTCGTTTCACCACAAAACTGATTGACGGTAAGTTCCCTGATTATCGCCGTGTGATTCCACGTGGTGGGGATAAAAATGTGTTAATTGCACATGATGTCTTTAAGCAATCTTTACAACGTGTTTCGATTTTAAGTAATGAAAAACTACGTGGTGTGTTCTTAAACTTTGCCGCAGACACTTTGCAGCTGCGTGCCAATAACCCAGAGCAAGACGAAGCCGTAGAGGATTTGGCGATTCAATACAATAATGCGCCAATGGAAATGTCTTTTAATGCCCAATACATATTGGAAGTCTTAGGCGCATTGGATGGTGATGATGTGTCAATGACGATGACCGAAGCAAATCAATCGGTTCTAGTGCAAGATCCAGCTCATCAAGATCAGACCTATGTGGTCATGCCAATGCGTGTTTAAGCCCTAGGTTCAGGCATGCAAATCACGCGTTTAAACATCGAACGTGTTCGAAATCTCAGAACGGTTGCTCTCCATGGATTGCAACCGTTTAATGTTTTTTATGGACAAAATGGTTCAGGTAAAACCTCAATTTTAGAAGCCATTCATCTGTTGGCGACTGGGCGTTCCTTTCGGACCCATATTCCGAAACACTATATTCAAACCGACACCCAAGACGCGATTGTCTTTGCCCAATCCAGTTCTGAAAAAATAGGGATGCAAAAGCTGTTGTCTGGTGAACAGCTCATCAAGGTCAATGGCGACAACATTGCCACTCAAGGTCAGTTGGCTAAGATTCTTCCTTTGCAACTGATTGATCCGCAAAGTACCGATATTATTGATCATGGTGCCAAGCCTAGACGGCAACTATTAGATTGGCTGATGTTCCACGTGGAACCTGAGTTTTATCATGCATGGCAATATTATTCACGGGCATTAAAACAGCGTAATAGTTTACTGAAAACACGACGGAATCTAAGTCTGGCAGATTTGGAGCCGTGGAACAAAATGCTTGGTGATTATGGGGAAATGCTGCATTCGCAGCGCGTCAGCATTGTGGAGCAGTGGAAGGGCTTTTTTGAGCAAGATTTAAAACACCTGCTGCCAGATATCGAGGTTCAGTTAGAATATAGCCCTGGCTTTCATACCGAGTTAGGGTTACTGAATGACCTGCAAAGTCATCATCAAAAAGACCTTGAACGGCGCTATACCGAGTATGGTCCACACAAGGCAGATTTGCGTTTAAAAACAAGCCTTGGCGATGCCGATGTCATGCTGTCACGTGGACAAAAAAAGCTGTTAATCATAGCCTTAAAACTGTCACAGATTGCAATGCTACATGCTTGTAATAAGGAAACTGTGGTATTATTAGATGATCTGACAGCAGAATTAGATTTAACAGCACAACAACGTTTAATTGAGCGATTGAGCCAACTGGGTAGTCAAGTTTTTATTACCACTTTAGAGTATGAATCAGTCAAAAATCACTTACATGATTTATCTATTTCTTATCAATTATTCTGTGTTGAAAACGGTCAAGTTCAAGTTGTCGCACAATGATTTTAGATTTTACCCATCACGGGATAGACCTATTTTTCGCTAGGGAGAAACCATGAGTTCAGAAGATCAACAAGCTGCTTCTCAAACGGAACAAACCACAGAAAAAGCTTATGATTCCTCTAGTATCAAAGTATTACGTGGATTGGACGCAGTACGTAAACGTCCGGGTATGTATATTGGTGATACGGATGATGGTTCAGGCTTACACCATATGGTGTTTGAGGTGGTGGATAATGCGATCGATGAGGCGCTTGCAGGTCACTGTGATGAAATTTTGGTGACGATTCACGAAGATGAATCTGTAAGCGTATCGGACAATGGGCGCGGTATTCCGACCGATATTCACCCTGAAGAAGGGGTTTCTGCCGCAGAAGTGATTTTAACCATTCTGCATGCAGGTGGTAAGTTTGATGACAATAGTTACAAGGTTTCAGGTGGTCTACATGGTGTAGGCGTATCGGTTGTGAATGCCTTGTCACGTAAGTTGGAACTGACGATTCATCGTGCAGGTCATATTCATCAACAAGAATATAAACACGGTGATCCGGTTTACCCACTGACTGTTGTGGGGGATACGGATACCACAGGTACAACTGTCCGTTTTTGGCCAAGTGCTGAAACTTTTAGCCAAACCATTTTCAATGTTGATATTTTGGCGCGTCGTTTACGTGAATTGTCTTTCTTAAACGCGGGCGTGCGCATTGTTTTGCGTGACGAGCGTATTCATGCAGAACATGTGTTTGACTACGAAGGCGGTCTGTCTGAGTTTGTGAAATATATTAACCAAGGCAAAACCCATCTGAACGACATTTTCCATTTCACCGTACAGGCTGAAAATGGCATTGGTGTTGAAGTGGCGTTGCAGTGGAATGATACCTATCAGGAAAACGTACGTTGCTTTACCAACAACATTCCACAAAAAGATGGTGGAACGCATTTAGCGGGTTTCCGTGCGGCATTAACACGTGGTCTAAACAGCTACATGGAAAACGAAAACTTACTCAAAAAAGAGAAAGTAGCGGTTTCTGGTGATGATGCACGTGAAGGTTTAACTGCGATTGTTTCAGTGAAAGTGCCTGATCCTAAGTTCTCTTCACAAACCAAAGAAAAGTTGGTTTCAAGTGAGGTGAAACCTGCGGTTGAACAGGCAATGAATAAATCATTCTCTGAATATTTGCTTGAAAACCCGCAAGCTGCAAAATCAATTGCAGGCAAAATCATTGATGCGGCTCGTGCCCGCGATGCGGCACGTAAAGCGCGTGAAATGACGCGTCGTAAAAGTGCGTTAGATATTGCAGGCTTACCAGGTAAGCTCGCAGATTGCCAAGAAAAAGATCCAGCATTGTCTGAATTGTATCTAGTCGAGGGTGACTCTGCGGGCGGTTCAGCAAAACAAGGTCGTAACCGTAAGATGCAAGCGATTTTACCGTTGAAAGGTAAAATCCTAAACGTAGAACGTGCGCGTTTTGACAAGATGATTTCATCTCAAGAAGTTGGCACGCTGATCACGGCATTGGGTTGTGGTATTGGCCGTGAAGAGTACAATCCGGACAAATTGCGTTATCACAAAATCATTATCATGACCGATGCTGACGTGGATGGTTCGCATATTCGTACCTTATTGTTGACCTTCTTCTTCCGTCAAATGCCTGAGCTGGTGGAGCGTGGTTATATCTATATTGCTCAGCCACCGCTGTATAAGCTGAAAAAAGGCAAGCAAGAGCAATATCTTAAAGATAATGATGCGCTTGAAACCTATTTAATTTCAAACGCGATTGATGAGCTTGAATTGCACATCAGCGATGCTGCACCTGCGATCCGTGGTGAAGCTTTGGCGAATGTGATTGCGGACTATCAAACGTCTCAGAAGAGCTTACAGCGTTTAACTGTACGTTATCCTGCTAGTGTCTTAGATGCGTTGATTTCGGTTGAAGGCTTTAAGCTTGATCAAAACCATGACCGAGCTTATGTTGAACAGTGGGCTGAACAAGTGCGCAGTGCTGTGGCAGAGATTCAACCGAGCTTGCGTCCTGAGTTAAGCTTAGAAACGTTTGAAAAAGAACTGGCGGATGGTCAAAAGATCGAGACTTACTTGCCTCGTATCACCATCTATGTACACAATCTGCCGCACAGCTATTTATTAGATGCAGGCTTATTGGGTTCTGGTGAATATGCACGTTTGTTGAAAAACTCCAAGAGTTGGTTCACGTTGTTGGAAGATGGCGCATACCTACAAAAAGGTGATCGCAAGATTGCAGTTACTAACTTCCATCAGGTATGGCAACATATTTTATCTGATTCCCGTCGTGGCATGATGATTCAACGCTATAAAGGCTTGGGTGAGATGAATGCGGACCAGCTTTGGGAAACCACTATGGATCCTGAAAACCGCAACATGTTGCAAGTTACCATTCAGGATGCGATCGAAGCCGATCGTATGTTCTCTTGTTTGATGGGTGACGATGTGGAACCACGTCGTGCATTCATTGAAGAAAATGCATTGAATGCGGATATTGATGCCTAAGCGCTTTACAAAATAAGCCAAAAAAGCACCCTACGGGGTGCTTTTTTTTACAGCATTTCTTGTGATTTTGAATAAAATATAAGCAGTGCTCACTGTTATTAAACTGACTTATAGCGATGTCATGATGTGAGTATCAAGTCTTTTGCACAGTGCAAAATGTGAGGTCATTATGATGGATAATCAACTAGAACAAGTACGCGACATTTGGGTGAATGCATTTTTTACGGGCAATTATGAAGTTTTAGCTCAATATGAAGATGAGCATTTTAAGGTGGTCTATGAGCAAGCTGATCGTGTGGAGAGTAACTATACGCGCTATGAAAAGATCGCACATGCTGTGAAAAATGGGGTTTGGAAACCTCAAAAACCCGATGTCGAATTTGAAGAATTTGAGTTTAACCGTGACCAAACACGCTGTCAGGTCTTGATCGGTTTGGTTGAAAATCGCCAACAAATCCAAGAAACATGGGTCTTCGATCAGGGATGGAAAATACAAGAATTATGTTTTTTAAAGGCGCAAAGAGCCGTATTAAATTAAGGAAAAAGAGCGCAAAAAAGAGGATGGATTTGCCTAAAACAACTGAATAAATAAACAGCATTAGCCTGTGGATAAATAAAAATAGCACTTTATATCAGTTGCTAAAATACGTATAATTTTATCCACAGTTGTTTCAAGTGTGGTTTTTAAATTTAAAACCATACGTTATTTTTTAAATTTAAATCGGATCTTTTAAATTTATTCCCTCTTTTTTAAATTCAAAACTTGTTGTGTTGAAGGGTGCATGTCTGAACATGATGGATATTCGCTGTCTGTTGTGAAGGTTGTATTTGGCTTTAAGCTGTGAAATGCATGGAAATAGGACTGTATATAGTTGAATATTCAATTAATTAAGCTAAATTAAACAATCAAATTTTTTGCTTTTTAAGAATATCTAAACAATAAAAATCAATCAATTTATCGCTTTATTTATTAAGAAATAATTTTAATTTCAATCACTTATGATTTCTTAAAATGCTCAGACTATTTGGGTGCATTTCCTATTGAGTTATATGCATAGACCGAAAAGGCACGTTTTTCGAGATCGATTGGTATTGCAGCAAAGTAAATCAATCAAAATGGTTAAGACATAAAAATGCCCGCCATGCATAAACAGAGCGGGCAGGGTGTATGAGGAAAGATTATTCGTTTTCGAATGAGCTTTCGAGCTCTTCAAGTTCCATCATTAGCTCTAGCATTTGTTCTTCAGCTTCACTGACTTGGTTTTTAAGTTCGGTTTGCTCATTCATCAGTTTCATGAGTTCATCTTTGCGTGCAGCGTCATATAGGCCAGCATCACCGAGTAAACTTTCAATGTCGAGTAAACGTGGCTGGTGTTTTGCCAGTAAGCTTTCACATTTTTCGATATTTTTACGAATCGGACGCGTTTGTTCACGGCGCTGTGCAGCTAATTTACGCTGCGCTTCTTTATCAACCTTTGAAACCATAGTTTTTTGAGTGCTGACTTTAGACACGATCGGCGCTACGATTCCACCTTGTTTAATCATTTCTAGGCGTGCTTGGCGTAACCAGTTGGCATAATCGTGAAGATCGCCTTCAAATTCGGTGGATTTTCCAGCATGGACTAAAATGAGGTCATCACACACGCTGGCAATCAGTTGGCGTTCATGCGAAACCAAGACCACAGCACCTTCATAGTCTTGTAAAGCCATGGTCAGGGCATGGCGCATATCTAAGTCTAAATGGTTGGTCGGTTCGTCTAGAATCAAGACATTGGGACGTAACCACACGATTAAAGCCAATGCCAAACGTGCACGTTCACCACCTGAGAAGCTCTCGCAAGGGGTATCCATTCGCTCGCCACTAAAGCCGAAACTGCCTAAAAAGGCACGTAAGGTCGCTTCACTGATTTTTTTATCCGCAATGCGTGCCAATTGCAGCATTGGGCTGGCCGACTCATCCAGTGAATCCATTTGATGCTGTGCAAAATAGCCAATATTCAGCAGTTCTGAGGCTTTGCGTTGTCCTGCCAATAAAGGTAAATCACCGACCAAGGATTTGATTAAAGTTGATTTACCTGCACCATTCATCCCCAATAAGCCAATTCGGCTCGTCGGGGTGATTTGTATGTTGATATTGGTGGCAATCAGTTTATCACCATAACCAATATCAGCCTGTTCTAAAGTCAGCAATGGTGAACTCATTTTGGTGGGTTCACGGAAGCTAAAGGTAAATGGGGTATCGACATGTGCAGGAGCAAGCAGCTGCATCCGTTCCAGTTGTTTAATTCGGCTTTGTGCCTGACGCGCTTTAGTGGCTTGGGCTTTAAAGCGATCAATATATTTTTGAATATGTGCCCGTGTTTCGAGCTGCTTTTCATAGGCTTGTTGTTGTTGTGCCAAACGTTCTGCACGAGTGGTTTCAAACGTAGAATAGTTACCGCTATAGAGAGTGAGTTCTTGATTTTCGATGTGCAAAATACGGTTGGTAATGGCATCTAAGAAATCGCGGTCATGCGAAATTAAAATTAGGGTACCTGTATAGGCATTTAACCAATCTTCTAACCATAAAATAGCATCGAGATCTAAGTGGTTGGTTGGTTCATCCAGTAATAATAGATCTGAACGGCTCATCAAAGTACGCGCTAAGTTTAAGCGCATCCGCCATCCACCAGAGAAACTCGAAACCAAGAGTTGGTTTTGATGTTCCATAAAACCCAGACCCGCCATAAGCTGAGCGGCTTTAGCGGGTGCGGAATAACCGTTAATTTCGTCGAATCGGCCATGTAAATCAGCCAGTTCAGTGTCAGTTAACTGTTCAGGATGGTTGAGCTGTTGTTGAATGTTCCAATATTCTTCATCACCGGTCAGGACGAAATCAATCGCAGCCATATCTAAGGCTTTTACTTCCTGCGCCATGTGTGCCACCGTCCATACGGCAGGGCGGCTCAGGGTGCCATCATCAGGACCTATCGAGCCTAAGAGAGCAGCAAACAGGGTTGATTTTCCAGCACCGTTGACACCGGTGAGACCAACTTTCCAACCCGGATGGATTTGCATGGAGGCTTTTTGAAATAACACTCGTCCACCACGGCGCAATGAAACTTGATCAAGCTGAATCATGGAACTATCAAATATCAGAAAAAGGTGCGCCTATTCTAATGGATGCGTCAGCAAAAGACTAAACATTCAAAATTTATCTGAACTGAAACCTCTAAGAGTTTCTTTTAAGGGGGAGGATGAAACCATTTGACCTTTGGTCGGAAAGCTAAAAGTTGACCTTTTTTGACCTATATTGAGGAATAGCACACAGATATATTTCCCCAGTAAAACAAAAAATATGAAGGGATAATAATGAAAAGAAAAGGATTTTTTATTTTATCGACGCTAGCACTGTGTGCTTTCTCCAGTATGGTGCAAGCGAAACAGCAGGTGTGTGTTTTCGACCTACTGGGTAAAGCAGGGGAGTCTTATAAATTCTTAGAAGAATGGGCTTTGGTCAGTAAAAAATGGGGTGCACAGGTACAGTTGATTTCGTTTCAGGACGAAGACTTAGCCGATAAAGCTTTTCAAAATGATAAATGCGATGCGGTGTATATGACCTCGATGCGCGCGCGCACGTATAACAAGTTCGCAGGTTCGATTGATGCCTTAGGCGGAGTACCGAGCAATAAAATTGCACAAAAGGCGGTGGAATATGTGTTGGATCCTAGAAATACCAAGCGTATGACCACCACATTACAAGGTGAAAACTATGAAGTGGCTGGTATTGGCTTGATTGGTTCAGCCTATATTTTTGTAAAAGACCGAAGTCTAAATACCATCGAAAAAGCACAAGGTAAAAAATTTGCCATTCTGCACTACGATCGAGCACAACGGATGATGGTGGAGCGAGTAGGTGCTGTACCTGTGATGTCGGATATTTCCAACTTTATAAAAAAGTTTAATACAGGCGAAGTCGATGTGGTTGCTGCACCTGCATATGCCTATAAACCCTTAGAAATTGAAAAAGGTCTAGGCTCTAAAGGGGCTATGCTTAACTTTCCCGTAGTCAATGTCACTGCAGATTTGATTGTCAGACCCGAGCGTTTTCCTGCTCAATTTGGTGAGCAATCACGGCAATGGTTTTTGCAAAAAATTCCGCAATCCTTTGCTATGGTGCAGCGACTTGAAGCTGCCATTCCCAGTAAAATCAAAATGCAGCTCAGCAAAGAAGACAAAGAAAAATATCAGCGCTTGCTACGGGAAGGGCGCATTGATTTAACCAAACAAGGCATCTATGACCCAGGCATGATGCGCGTGCTGAAAAAAGCCCGCTGTACGGTTGAACGCACCAATTTTGAATGTTCATTGGGTGGTGAATAAGGCGAAAATCTGTATTTCTTTGTAATATTAAGCATCATTCATGTAAAACGGATGATGCAGGTTTTTTATTTTAATATGATGAATTTAAAATGATTTTACTAATCCTTTGAAAATAAAAATGAGAGAAAAGAAAAAAATTTGCCCAATTGACAGTGTTTTTTGAGTAAATGCTCTATTTTTTTAATTTTAACTTGCTTAATATTTTGCATGTGTATGGACACCTGTCAAACAACAAAACGAACAAGGACACAAGAATGAAAAAATTAACCCTCGCACTCGCTGCTTTTTCTGCTTTTGGTGTAGCGTCGACAGCACAAGCGGCCAAAGTGGACATCTGTGTATTTGACTTGCTTGGCAAATCTGGTGAGTCGTATCAAATGGCGCAAGAATGGGCTTTGGCGGCAAAAGGCTGGGGAGCTGAAATTAATTTAATCCCTCGTCAAGATGAAGCCGTTGCCGACAACGACTTTAAAGCAGGCAAGTGTGATGGCGTATTTATGACTGCTATGCGTGCGCGCCAGTACAATAAATTTGTCGGTTCTATTGATGCATTGGGCGGTGCCCCAAGCAATGCCATTGCACAACGTGCGATTACTTTTGCATTGGATCAGCGTAATGCGACCAAAATGGTGACCAATCTTGGGGGTAAAAAATATGAAGTGGCAGGGATTGCACCTTTAGGTTCAGCTTTTATTTTTGTACGAGATAAAAGTATTAATTCCATTGAAAAAGCGGCGGGTAAAAAGTTTGCAGTCTTGGGCTATGACGATGCCCAAAAAATCATGGTGCAACGCGTCGGTGCGCAAGCGGTGATTTCCGATGTGTCTAACTTTGTGGCGAAGTTTAATAACGGTCAAGTCGATATGGTCGGAGCACCGGCTTATGCTTATAAACCTTTAGAAATTTATAAAGGTTTAGGCACGAACGGCGCAATGTTTAACTTCCCTGTACTACAAGTGACAGCTGACTTTGTGATTCGCCCAGATCAATTTCCCGCAGGCTTTGGACAAAAATCGCGCGATTGGTTTGTGAAAAACCTCCCGAAAAGCATCGCAATGATTGGTCGTTTAGAAGCAGGCATTCCTGCAAAATACAAAATGAATCTCACAGCAGAAGACAAAACCAAATATCAAAAAATGCTGCGTGATGGTCGGATGGATATGACCAAACGAGGCATTTATGATCCAGCAATGATGTCGGTGTTGAAAAAAGCCCGTTGCTCGGTGGATAAAGCCAACTTTGAATGCTCACTGGGCGGTGAGTAATTTTCTGAATGGGATCAAAGAAAGCTCAGTTTAAATTGAGCTTTCTTTTTTGCTTTTAACCGACAGATTTAAATGGATTTGAAGCAGCTAATTTGTATAGCGCGTAGGAAATGAGTGGTTTTGAACCGAGTGAAGTGTCATTCGGGACATTAAAAAATAACAAAGAGCACAAGTGAATGGCTCATCACAATAAACAACAATAAGTCAAAAGGAAGATACATGAAACAGTGGATGAAAAGCCTCAGTATCGGGACATTAGTCATTTCTGCAACAGCGATGGCACAGGCCAAACAAGTGGTTTGTGTATTCGACTTGGTCGGTAAAAATGGTGATGTATATAGCTTGATGAAAGATTATCAGTTGGCGGCTAAAAACTGGGGCGCGGATATTGAACTGCGGGTCGGACAAAACGAAGCCGTGATTGCTGAGGATTTTAAAGCAGGAAAATGCGATGCCATTAGTGTTACAGGCATGCGCGGGCGTCAATTTAATTCGTTTACAGGCTCACTCGACGCAATTGGTGCGATTCCCGATCTCAATTTAGCGGTTAAAGTGATGCAAGGCTTGGCCAGCCCAACTTTTGCTAAACATATGGTCAATGGTAAGTACGAGGTCGCAGGTGTGATTCCTGTGGGGGATGCCTTTTTATTGGTGAATGACCGTAGCATCAATACCGTAGCGAAAGCCGCAGGCAAGAAAATTGCGGTTTTAGACTATGATCAAGCGCAAAAAGTCATGGTTCAACAAATTGGTGCGCAAGCTGTGAGTGCCGATGTCACGAACTTTGGTGCAAAGTTTAATAACGGTCAAGTCGATATTATTGGTGCGCCTGCTGCGGTTTTTAAGCCCTTAGAGTTACATAAAGGCTTGGGGACGAAAGGGGCGATTGTAAATTATCCGATTTTACAGGTCACAGGTAATATTATTATTCGTCCAGATAAATTCCCTGCAGGTTATGGGCAAAAATCACGGGAATGGGTCAAAGGCCAGCTGCCGCGTGCATTCGGTATTTTGGGTAAAATGAAAGCTGAAATTCCGCAAAAATATTGGATGCAGGTGCCCGCAGCAGATCAACCAGGTTATCAAAAGATGATGCGGGAAGCACGAATTGATCTCACCAACCGCGGTATTTACGATAAGCGAATGATGAAACTGTTATGGCAATTCCGTTGTAAGCAAGCGGCGAAAAACTTTGAATGTGGACTACAGGATGAAAATTACAAACAATCTTGAGAAAATTAGTCTGATTTGACTTTAAATATTCAAATAGGGACCATATATTGAGTATGCTATACTCGAAATATGGTCTTTTTGATTTGAAAGACAGCTGAACCGAACTGAGGAATCTAAGATGAATGCCCAAGCACTTGAACTAAGCGACAATGCCGCAAATAAAGTACGTCAATTACGTGACAGTGAAGGTAATCAAGATTTAATGCTTCGTGTATATGTCACGGGCGGTGGTTGTTCAGGTTTTTCTTATGGTTTTAACTTTGCTTAAAACAAAAATGAAGACGACGCAGAATTTATCAATGGTGATGTGAAAATGTTGGTTGACTCATTGAGTTATCAATATTTGGTCGGTTCAGTGGTGGATTATATTGAAGGTTTAGAAGGTTCACGTTTCATCGTGCAAAACCCAAATGCAACAACGACCTGTGGTTGTGGTTCATCTTTCTCGATCTAAACCTGATCTGATTAAAAAAGCCCTCATGATGAGGGCTTTTTTTATGTGCAATCATTCGCTTTCAATCGAGTTTAATCGCATCGAGTAAGTCAAAAATAATCGTGGTGACATCTTGGCTTAAGTCACGGTTATTAAAAACTTCATAGGCAGTAATGGTGACATCGGTGTCACTCGGTAACAGTTTCTGCTCTTCTTCAATCAAGTCATTGATTGGTAAAAGCGTCTGTTTAACTTCCAGATGTAAAACATCCTTAAACTCTAAATTTTCATCTTCAAGTTCTAACAGCTGCTCGTTAAAATAGGGCAATAGAATAGAATGGAGATAAGGTTGAATCTCAACAATATCAAAGATTTCGATATCACGAGTTTCTTCAATCGTACTGATGTGGTCATTTACTTCGATTAAGATATGGTAGTAACTCACATTCGTCTCCAAAGCTTCTAGTGGATATTCAATTATTTACAATAACACGAACCCGAGTCAAGATGTGCTGTGATTGTATTTCATACACATATTAAAATTAGGGGATTTTTTTAGCAATTCATCATTTCAACGGGCATTAAACAATGCAATATCGGCACTTTGTAAACGGAAATGCTGCATATCTTGCTCTTCTAGCATTGGGTACATCAGGGCTTTCGGATCATTATGATGTTTCATGCCGAGGGCATGGCCAAATTCATGCGCTAAAGTCAGACGTAAGTCTTCTTTGGACTCAAACTCATAAATATGAATTTCACGCCCATTGAACAGTCCTTTATCAAATAGACGGGGTTGGAAGCGTTGGTTGAACTGGTCGATGGCCAGATTATGGCCTTGATCTAAGCGGTTCAGTTCATCTACCTTTTGATTGTAGGCATTCACTTGCAGGTTAAAGCTGGCAATTTGTTGGTCTAAAACGTGTTGCTGTTGACGCAGCTGCGCCAAACTCTGTTGTACAGCCGCCTGCTGCGAAGCAGGGACTCCGCCGTGCTGGTTATACTGACGGATCATGGCATTATAGTTTTGGCTAAGGTCTTGTAGACTCTGTTTTTGCACATCTAAAGCACCTGAGTGGCGTGCCAGATTTTGTTGCATGGCTTTGAGTTCAGTATTTTTTTGACTCAGCCCGTGTTCATTTTGTGTCAGTTTAGACAGTTGATCACGGCGTTGTACCGACTCATCTTGACGTTGGTCATAAATGAGTCGAATACTGAGCCGAGCATTGGGGTCATAGACAAAGTAGTCTTGGCCTAAACCCTGTTTCCAAATATCCGTGGCTTGCTGGCTAATGTACTTTAACTCATGTTCACTAAGACCAAAACGCGGATCGACTTCCGCAATACGATAGCGAATACGCTGATCGAATGGATGAGTGAGCCGATCCAGCAGTGGATTGAGGCGCAGCTGAGGCTGTTGCATATTTTGATACAGAATCAATCCTAAAAAGCCCAGCAAAGCAAACAAGAGACTTTGACGCATATTTCTTCATATATCTTTATTTTTAGCTACTTTAGCGTAAATAATACCTTTACAACATAAAAAAATGCGTCTTCTCTGTGGGTTTAAATTATTCCCAACGCTGTCAGACTTTGTTTGACCAGTTGCTCACGCACGCTGGCTGAAATCCCTGTTTTCATATGCATATTCAAAGCAAAATACACTTTTTCACCTGTTGAAGTTTCGACCCAGCCTGTCCACCAGCCCACTTGCGGTTCTAGGTCCATACCCCAGCCTGATTTGGCGTAGAGTTTATAATTCGATTTTTGTTCAATCAGCAGCATGTCTTGTACTGCATGTTGTACATCGGGTTTAAAAGCGAGTTGTGTATTGGCCAGCTTCTCTACAAAAAGGACTTCTTGAACAGGCGTAATTTGCAGTGGACCGACTAACCAAAAATTATCGACAACGGTGCCAATCTGTTGATTGCCATATCCAATGCGCTGTACTTCTTTTTGCATTAGGTCTAGGCCAATGCGCCGTGCTAGCTCCTGATAAACGGGAACGGCAGATGCTTGCATGGCTTGCCCTAAAGTCATGTCTTTTTCCCAAGCAGGGAAGCTGCGCTTTTGACCATCCCATTTAAACACCTCGGTGCTGGTTGCTTTACCATGTTCTAGTCCTATTAAGGCATTCAGCATTTTAAAGGTAGAGGCGGGTACATAGGGTGTCTGAGCACGGCTCAAGTCATTGCCGTAGCTGTGTAAGCTATGTTTATCCTTAATGACAATCACCCCAGTGGTTTGGAGTTGATCGAAGGCCTGTTGGATCTGCTGCTGCGCGCTTTGCTGATGTTGGTTTTTAGCTGTTTCTACGGAGGGGTTTATTGTGGTACATGCGGAACCGAAGGTTGTAATGAGGGCGATGAGTCCCAACTGTAAATTTTTCATGGGTGGCTGAGATCTAAATTTTTTATCAGCCTAATGTAAAAATAGAATGTGAAACAACAATATTTAGGTAATAAAAAACCGCGCTTTCGCGCGGTTTTTTATTAAAGAGACAAATTATTTTTTGTCATCTTTTACTTCAGTGAACTCAGCATCTACAACGCCATCGTCCGCTTTTTGTTGTTGACCAGCGTCACCGCCAAATGCATTCGGGTCGAAACCTTCAGCACCACCTTGACCTTGCGCAGCTTCATAAGCGCGTTGCGTGATCGGCATGATGATGTTTTGAAGTGCTTCAGTTTTCGCTTTGATGTCTTCTACATCATTTTCTTTAGTCGAAGTTTCAAGCTCAGCGACTGCAGTTTCAACAGCAGTTTTTTCATCGCTTGTTACTTGCTCACCTAGATCTTTTACTGCTTTTTGAGCAGAAGATACCAATGCATCCGCTTCGTTACGTGCTTTCGCAAGTTCTTCGAACTTACGGTCTTCTTCAGCATTCGCTTCAGCATCTTTGATCATTGCTTCGATTTCAGCATCAGACAAACCTGAGTTTGCTTTAATCTGGATTGATTGCTCTTTACCAGTGCTCTTATCTTTAGCCGATACTTTTAAGATACCGTCAGCGTTGATGTCGAACGATACTTCAATTTGTGGCACACCACGTGGAGCAGGTGGAATGTCGCCCAATTGGAAGTTACCCAACAATTTGTTTTGCTGTGCCATTTTACGTTCACCTTGGAACACAGAAATGTCTACAGCAGGTTGGTTGTCCGCAGCAGTTGAGAACACTTGAGATTTCTTCGCAGGAATCGTGGTGTTTTTCTCAATAATTGCTGTTAACACGCCACCCATGGTTTCGATACCAAGTGTCAACGGAGTAACGTCAAGAAGAAGTACGTCAGTTTTGTCACCAGACAATACCGCACCTTGAATCGCAGCACCCATTGCTACCGCTTCGTCAGGGTTCACGTCTTTACGTGGTTCACGACCGAAGAACTCTTGTACTTTTTGTTGTACAAGTGGCATACGAGACTGACCACCCACCAAGATCACATCAGAAATCTCAGACGTTGAAAGACCAGCATCTTTAAGTGCAATACGGCAAGGTTCGATTGTACGTTCAACCAAATCAGCCACTAAACCTTCCAGTTTTGCACGCGTTACGTTGATCACTAAGTGTTTAGGACCAGTTGCGTCCGCCGTGATGTACGGTAGGTTAATTTCAGTTGCATTTGATGAAGAAAGCTCAATTTTTGCTTTCTCAGCTGCTTCTTTCAAACGTTGTAACGCAAGTGGATCATTTTTCAAGTTCACACTTTGTTCTTTCTTGAACTCTTCAACCAAGAATTCAATTAACGCGTTATCAAAGTCTTCACCACCAAGGAAAGTATCACCATTGGTTGATAACACTTCGATTTGTTGGTCACCATCAAGGTCTGCGATTTCAATGATTGATACGTCAAAAGTACCACCACCTAGGTCGTAAACCGCGATTTTACGGTCGCCTTCTTTTTTATCCATACCGAACGCAAGTGCAGCAGCCGTTGGTTCGTTGATGATACGTTTAACATCAAGACCTGCAATTTTACCTGCATCTTTGGTTGCTTGACGCTGTGCATCGTTAAAGTAAGCAGGAACAGTAATAACTGCTTCAGTTACTGTTTCACCTAAGTAATCTTCTGCAGTTTTCTTCATCTTTTTCAAGATTTCAGCAGAGATTTGTTGTGGTGCAAGTTTCTTGTCGTTTACATCAACCCAAGCATCGCCATTGTCTGCTTTGATGATTTTGTAAGGTACAAGACCGATGTCCTTTTGAACTGCTTGGTCTTGATACTTACGACCGATCAAACGTTTGATCGCGAATAATGTGTTTTTAGGGTTAGTCACTGCTTGACGTTTTGCAGACTGACCCACCAAGATTTCGCCATCTTTATACGCAATAATCGATGGTGTTGTACGTGCACCTTCAGCGTTGTCGATCACTTTAACTTTGTCGCCTTCAAGCACAGCGACACAAGAGTTTGTTGTACCTAAGTCAATACCAATGATTTTAGCCATTTGGATGATTCCTCAAAAATTTTTGCAATGTTTTTGCTTGTTATTCGATATGAGAGCCGTTCAATTTTTTTCAAGTGATAATGAAGAAAAAATTTTACAAACTCTCGAATTTATAGGGCTTATGCGCCAACCATGACCATTGCTGGACGGAGCAAACGACCATTTAAGGTATAACCTTTTTGTAAGACCGTTCCGATCTCGTTGGCTTTTGCATTTGGATCAATCCCGACTGCTTGATGCAAGTCCGCATTGAAACCATTTGCTGTATCAACTGCGACCACACCAAATTTTTCCAGTGCAGTCAGTAACGATTTCAACGTCAGTTCCACACCTTCAAACATTGGTGTTTTTTCTTCACCTGATGCGCTAATGGCACGTTCTAAATTATCCACTGAGTCCAGTAACTCTTTTGCGAATTTTTCGAGAACGGTGTCTTTATGCTTATCTGATTCACGTTGAATACGCTCTACACTTTTTTGTGCTTCGTATACAGCATTTGCAGTGCGTGCTTTTTCAAGCTTTAAGCTTTCTTCAAGATTGGTAATTTGAGCTTGTAAATCCTCAACTGAAACTTCAGCTTGCTCCGTTTCAGCTTGAGTTTGCGCTGTTTGTGAATCCGCTTGCTCTTGCCCTAGATCTTGAGCTTCTTGATTGTGCTCAGTCGCCATTGATTTACTCCGTTTAAATGGGTTCTTAAACATGTACAGTCCTTCAGGCATCAGTGTTAACTGGGTTAATCTGAACTGCCATGCGTTATTGAATTCAGGATTACTACAAAAGGTCGGGGCAACAGCCAAAAATTCAAGCGGCTTCAGTGATTAATTCATGTATTTTTGGTAAAAAATTGCTGAAATCAGGCTTTCTTGGCGCTTATTCTGTCCGAAGGTCCATTTCCAATCCTGCTAGAGTTTTTTTATGTTGAAAAAGTCTAATCGTTACATTGAATTATTTTAATCAAATTTATCTGTTTTACTAATTTTTCGATTGTCTACATAATGAATTTATCAGCGGTGATCATACTTTGTGGAGAGAGCAAAGTATGGTGACTGCGACCTATTTGCATAGCTTGGGGAAACCCTCCTAATTTAGAGATTTAGGTTTTTGAATAGTACGTCTCCCAAAAGTAATTTATTCAGTGCAAAGGTATAATGCTGTCAGGATGATTCGAGCTTTGCGCTCAAAATTCGATTTTTAAGGCTGTGGTTTCTTTATTTTTGTATGCTTTTTCGAGCTTAATCCGCCTTGGGTTAAGCTTTTTTTTTGCTTAAAATTTAAAAATAACATTATTTAATCGTGTATCAGCATATAAGAGTTCTGCAATGCTGAAGAGTTGATGGGCTAAGCATAGAGTTCCTATTTATGCTGCTCACCGAAGAGAGAAACAATGAAGAATCAGCACATTAACTTGAGCTGTTGTGGAGATGTAGTGCTAAGGCGGCATTTGTGCCCAATTAATAAAAAATTGCACAAGTTGTACTCGAAACTGTAAAAACTACAACTCAGCACGTGTGTAAAAGTTTTCGGATTTGACAAAGATAGGCAAGGCAAAGTTTGGCTTTGCTATTTTGTATGACGTAAAAGGAAATGAAAGAATGTTAAATAAGAAAACTGCATTATTGTCTCTAGCGCTCTTAGGTTCAGCATTTGCGATTGTGGGCTGTAGCTCAAATGAAACCAGTACTGCACCTGAGTCCGCTCAAGTGACCACTGCACCAGATGCAACAGCAACCGTTGAGGGAAGTGCTGGAGTAGAGGTTCAAGCGGATCCTGCTGCTCAGATTGAACCCATCCAATCTACACCTGCGACAACACAACAATAAAGCTTAAAAGAGAACTTCTCTTAAACTCGCTTTGTTAAAGACCTTCACAGGATGCCGTGAAGGTCTTTTTTTAGGGAGTAAATAATTAGAAGCTGTTCAGCCGTGTTATTTCGTCAGTCTGATGTGCGATGACGATTTTATCGTTCTTGACGTGAGTTATCCCAACCTTTGTTTTGATCGCGGCGTTGATCATCAGTACGTTGCTTACGATCGTTATTGGATTGTTTGCGTCGATCTTCAGTACGTTGATGTTCTTGCTCACGACGTTGGCGTTCGGCATTTTGTCGTTGCTGACGTTCAGTATCATAACGTTTCCGTTCTTGATTTAATCGCTCTTGATCACGCTTTTTCTGTTGCCAGTCTTGATGACGTTGATTGGCGATCCGTTTGCGCTCAGCTTCAATACGTTGCCGTTCTTGTTCGCGGTTTTGGCGTTCCCATTCAGCATGTCTTTGGCGGTTTCGGTCTGCCTCGCGACGTTCGCGTTCAATGCGGTTTTGTCGTTGCTGGTATTCCCAACGTTGGCGGTCTCGTTCACGTTCATAGCGATCATGCTGGTCGTAGCGTCGATCGTCATAATCATAGCGGTGGTCATAGCGTCCGTCATAATAGCCATCCTCAGGAAAAGCCACACAACCAACAAACAAGGTGCTGATGAGCGAGAGGAATATTATTTTTTTAGTCATGGCAGGTCTCCTTCATAAAACGGAGTAGCAAAACACTCCTAAATCGGCATAAAAATTGTCAATGACAAGCTCTTAAAAGAAGATTAGCGTATAGGGCGTATTGCTATGTATCTTGATGTGAAGACTTATATAAGAGAATGGTCACATAAGTGCTGATCATGTAGAGAATATGAAGAACGATAAAAGGATATTATTGACATGGGCGTGTTGAATCAAACTTTACAACAATGGGTGGAACAAGGCCAAGGCAGTGCGGCACGAGTAATTGATCGCTTACCGACGGTAGCACAAGAAGGCTTGGTTAAAGCGCTGGGTTATCCTCACCAGTTTGAACAACTGGACCCCTTTATCAAATGCTTAATGGCGGCTCAATATAAGCAAGGAAAATCGGGCTTTATTTTTGAAGACTACCACCGTTCGCGTAAATTGTTTGATCATCAAATTCAAATGTTGACCGCCAAACCCAGCACGGTAAAACAAGTGGAAGATTTACGTCTACCTTTACAAAGTGGAACTGTGTTTGCGCGGCATTATCATCCTGCACCGAATAAGAAACTTCCGATGCTGGTGTTTTATCATGGCGGCGGCTTCGTGGTCGGCAGTCTCGACAGTCATGATGAAGTCTGTCGCTTACTTGCAATCCATGCCAAAGTGCAGGTGCTCAGTATTGACTATCCTTTGGCGCCAGAAGTTGGTCCGAATTTATTGATTCAATCCTGTGAAGATGCTTTGGCTTGGGTCTATCAAAACCGTCGTCAGTTCAAAATTTTGAAAAACCAAATTGCGGTGGCAGGCGATAGTGCAGGTGGCAATATCAGTGCCGTGGTGGCGCAGCGAACTGCGGCAAAAGCTTATGCGCCAAGTGCACAACTGTTAATTTACCCCGTGGTCGATTTCAAAAGTCGCCATCCATCGTTCTTTGCTTATAAAGATGGACTGACCTTAACGGGGCAAGATGTCGATAGAGTGACGTCGTTGTATGCTGAACAACATCAGGTAGCTTTAGATAATCCTATTGTTTCGCCAACCTATGGCGTATTAAAAAGTGTCGCCCCCGCTTTTGTCATCACCGCAGGTCATGATTTATTACATGATGAAGGTGAAATTTATGCCATCAAATTAAAGCAGCAGGGCAATAAGGTTTATTATCAGAATTATCTAGATCAACCCCATGGGTTTGTGAACTTCACCATCATTTCTCGTCGAGCAAAAAAAATTACCATAGAAATGGCAAAGGATTTTAGAAAATTTTGGGATAAGAATGCCAAATAAAGATGCATGAATTGGAAAAAAGAATGTTTCACGTGGAACATTCTTTTTTTATTTAGAGCGGATTTTGGCTTCTGGAAAAACGAGCTGAAAGCTCGGGACATAAAAACTTTGTAGAGCCTTGGCTTGGCCAAAGTCTGGAAAGAGGGTGGTATGGTTTTGCCATTCAAATTTTTTCAGTTTCATTAGCTTCGCGCGAAACTGTGGAGAAAACTCATAACGTTGACCTTGCCACGCTTGCTGTATTTTGAGCATGGAACGTGGAATGTGATGACTATTAATATAAAACGGACGTGCTTTTTTACATTGGGTGAGTGTTAAACACAAGGTTTGGTTTTGAGTCTTAAGCTGGCATTGTGTAGTTTCATTCTGTGTATACCAATCAAACTGAGCGAACTCTTTCGGAATTCCCCAAAGTTGTTGACCATGTTCAACTGAAATCTGTGTAGACACATAAATTTTAGGAATGGAACTTAAACGCCGTTTGCTCAGTAAAGGGTGGTCGAGTAAAAGTAGTTCATCATAAGGTCCAACAGGGGATTGATGATAACGAACCAACATGACTTGAACCACACGACCAATTGGGGACGGGGCGATACGAAACGCTTTATATTGTCGGATAAATTGCGGACTGATCCAATAATTCAAAATAAAGGCTTCACCTTGTAAATGCCAAGGTGGAAATTGACTCAATTGAGACAGGGCTAAAGCTTCATTCATCGTTATTCTCGTTTTCTTAGAAGAAGTAGTGTTTTATTTATACTGAACGATTAATATACCGAAATCTAATAACATCTGAATGCTGTGAGTAACGAAATGTTAAAGAAGAGTTTAGTTGCAGTGGCGGCTACATGTATGAGTATGGCGGTCATGGCAAATAACACGATTGTTGAAATGAAAACATCAATGGGCAACATCGAAATTGAACTGTTTAATGATAAAGCACCAATCTCAGCAAAAAACTTTGAAGACTATACGAAAGCTAAGTTTTATAACGGCACGATCTTTCATCGCGTCATTCCAGGTTTCATGGTGCAAGGTGGGGGTATGACTGCTGACCTTGTGGAAAAGCCAACCCGACCAGCCATTCAAAATGAATCAAGCAATGGTCTATCGAATAAACGTGGCACTTTGGCGATGGCACGAACCAACCTACCGCATTCTGCAACCAGTCAGTTCTTTATTAATGTGGTGGATAATAACTTTCTAGATAGAAGTACCAATAACGCAGGTTATGCGGTTTTTGGTCAGGTCACTAAAGGTATGGATGTGGTGGATAAGATTACTAAAGTACCGACAGGACGTGCAGGGCCACATCAAGATGTACCAAAACAACCCATTAAAATTCTCAGTGTGAATATTAAAGCAGCAGCAGTGCAAAAGTAATGAAAAAAGAGAGCAGAAATATTAAATCTATATTTCTGCTTTAAAATTATTGGGTTAAGTGTGTGGTTGTATGTTTTTGAACCTTTTTAGTGCATAAAAATACAACACCCGATAAAACAACCAGTTAAAAGCACTTGCAAAGATTTCGTAATGGTCTAGAATGCACCCCATACCGACGAGATAGACGGAAACGAACGAAGCACGAAGTGCTGAGTTGTTGAGTATATTAAGTCCAGCTTCTAGCACTGACGAGGTGTTAGAAAGATCATTAAGAGATTATGAAGAACAACTTGTGTGGATTTTTACTGATTGATCGATCGAAAATATTTCATTGATTGAATGGTAAAAATTACTCGAAGTTTATTTGAGAAATATTTGTCAGAAAATTGATGAGCCAAGATTTGTAGCCATAAGCTACTAATGATTTTTAACTGAAGAGTTTGATCATGGCTCAGATTGAACGCTGGCGGCAGGCTTAACACATGCAAGTCGAGCGGGGAAGTATAGCTTGCTATACGACCTAGCGGCGGACGGGTGAGTAATGCTTAGGAATCTGCCTATTAGTGGGGGACAACATTCCGAAAGGAATGCTAATACCGCATACGCCCTACGGGGGAAAGCAGGGGATCTTCGGACCTTGCGCTAATAGATGAGCCTAAGTCAGATTAGCTAGTTGGTGGGGTAAAGGCCTACCAAGGCGACGATCTGTAGCGGGTCTGAGA
>NZ_JBBGZP010000013.1:0-489164 GCF_037572605.1 Acinetobacter sp. MYb191
TCCCAGGTGATGACACTCCAGTTATCCGTGGTTCAGCTCTTCTTGCACTTAACGGTGACGCTGGTCAGTATGGCGAAGAAGCAGTTGTTGCTCTTGTTGACGCACTTGACACTTACATTCCAGAGCCAGTACGTGCAATCGACCAAGCATTCTTAATGCCAATCGAAGACGTATTCTCTATTTCTGGTCGTGGTACAGTAGTAACTGGCCGTGTAGAAACTGGTATTGTGAAAGTAGGCGAATCAGTTGAAATCGTTGGTATCCGTGATACTCAAGTAACTACAGTTACTGGCGTAGAAATGTTCCGTAAACTTCTAGACGAAGGCCGTGCGGGCGAGAACTGTGGTGTTCTTCTACGTGGTACTAAGCGTGAAGACGTACAACGTGGTCAAGTACTTGCTAAACCAGGTGCAATCAAGCCGCACACTAAATTCGATGCAGAAGTATACGTACTTTCTAAAGAAGAAGGTGGTCGTCACACTCCATTCCTTAACGGTTACCGTCCACAGTTCTACTTCCGTACAACTGACGTAACTGGCGCGATCAAATTACAAGATGGCGTAGAAATGGTTATGCCTGGTGACAACGTAGAAATGTCAGTAGAATTAATCCACCCAATCGCAATGGACCCAGGTCTACGTTTTGCGATCCGTGAAGGTGGCCGTACAGTTGGTGCTGGTGTAGTTGCTAAAGTAACTGCATAATCATCTGATTGTGTGAAAAAAAGCGCTCCTTTGGGGCGCTTTTTTTATTTATTCATTTTACTGCGCAAGTGATTATTCTAGGGTGAGATACAGCAGACTTTAGCGTCCATTCTGAAAAATAATGTAGAACTTTACGCACACTAAATTGTCTAACAATCTATCCTCAAAACTGTCCTAAACTGATATTTTGCTGACCCTAACTGCACTTATGAGCGGAGCCTAATCACGTAAGATAAAAAGACGAAAACAACTATAAGCAGCGGATGTCTTCAGGATATTCATAGGAGCAGAAAGATGAATGCGAAGGTAAAAATCACTAATCGTGCGGGCGCGAGTTTCCCTGTACGTCGGATGAACTTTGAGTTTGAAAGCGTACCTGAATATTGGATGAATGGTTCAGCTGGATTGACCCATTTTATGACCGCGCTGTCAGCACTCTTTCCAGCAGGTGAAATGTTTTTTATCGATAGTGTTCGTGCGGTCAGACAGCATCCCTCAATCAAAGACAATGCCGAATTACAAAAAGAGATTTCAGCCTTCATTGGTCAAGAAGCGATGCACACACAAGAGCATGAAGGATTTAATGCCTCGGCACAAAAGTATGGGCACGATGTTGCAACACTTGACCGCTATACGGATCGTGCAATTCAAGCCACACGTAAAGTGTTTGCTTTTCTCGGCAAGCCTGTGGGTATTACTCAAGAGATGGTGGATTTAACCGCTACCACCGCGCTGGAGCATTTTACTGCAACTATTGCTTCTCAGTTGTTGATCAATAACCACATTCAAGAGCTGATGAGCGATGAAACCATGAAAACCATGTGGTTATGGCATGCCATTGAAGAAAATGAGCACAAAGCTGTGGCTTATGATGTATTTGAAGGAGTTTTTGGAAAGGGAATTAAATCCTATCTACTACGAACGGGATCACTGGTTGCAGCGATGGCCATTTTATTCTGCGTGCAGTCGTTTTTTGTGTTTCGTTTATTACAGCAAGATAAACAGCTGAACAGGGCTGCGCTGAAAGATATTTATACCTATGCATATAGTCCATCGAAAGGAATTATTACGGGAATGGCACGTGAAATGATCATGTACTTTCAACCGGGTTTTCATCCTAATCATCACAACACCGATGCTTTACTTGAGAAGTGGAAGCTAAAATTAGGGTTTTAAGCAGTTTTGGCTCTTTGAGCGATATAAATCGCTCTTTTTTTTGTTCGGTTTTTAGCACAAATTTTTTATACTGTGACCTCCACATTTTAGAAAGATAAACGAAGATGATTCGTTTAATGCAAGCTGCGGACTTAGGCCAAGTTGCGCAGATTGAAAATTTAGTTCAAACCCATCCTTGGAGCCTACAACAGTTCCAAGAGTCTATGCAGTCTTATCACAGTACCGTGATTGAACAGGCAGGGCAGGTGGTAGGCTTTTGTATCCTCCAGCCCGTTCTTGATGAGGCCAATTTATTGTTGATGGCCATTCATCCAAGCCAGCAAGGTAAAGGGTTGGGGTATCAGCTATTAGATGCGTCACTGGCACAACTCAAAAACAACCCTCTACAGGTATTTTTAGAAGTCCGTGAGAGCAATCAAGCAGCGATTGCCTTGTATGAAAAGTCTGGTTTTCATCAAATTGATTTGCGTAAAAACTACTATCCTAAACCTGATGGTGGTCGTGAGCATGCCATTATTATGGTGAAATCATGTAGTGATGACTTTTCCGAGTTGTTTAAATAAGAGAAAAGTCGAGTTTCTGTATGTCGCCATTATTTAATAATGGCGTTATTCCATCCCGAAGGTAGGGTGGTCATTAATGAGTTTCCCAGTTGCTGCACTTCCTCGCTGCTCAGGCTATGATTGAGTCTGCGCCACTGACCATCAATCAACAATTCTAGTGGTAAATATTGCGATTTATAGTTCATTTTTTCTGAGTGCGGTACCCAATAGCCCAAATACACAAACTGCAAAGCGCGTGCTTTGGCGAGTTCGATTTGTTTTAAAATGGCAAAAGTCCCCAGTGAGCGTTTGTTTTCATCGGGATCAAAAAAGGTATAAACCGCAGATAAACCATCATCTAGAGGATCGCAGGTCGAAACACAGATGAGCTGGTCTTCTTTCCACAGCTCTAAGAAAAAGCTCTCGGTACAGCTATGTACAAGTAATTTATCAAACTGATCACGACTGGGCGGGAACATGTCTCCATCAGCATGGCGTTTAAAGATATAACGCTCATATAAGTCATAATGTTTTTTGGTGGCATCCGCAGTGCGGGTAATTTTTAAAGTCAGGTCTTGATTGCGTTTCCATGCTTTTTTTTGACTGCTGTTCATTTTAAATTCGCGCACAGGTACGCGGCTAGACAGACACTGTCGACACAGATGACATTCTGGGCGGTAGACAAAATCACCACTCCGGCGAAAACCTACGCGAGAAAGTTCGGACAGCGTGACGACATCAATACGATGCGCTGGATCGAGAAATACCATCCGGGCTGACTTTTTTTCTAGATAGCTGCAGTCATGCGGTGGCGTGATGTAATACTGTAAATCATTCAGTAGGGACTTCGGGTGATACGAATTCATGATAAATCCCTCTATTATTCTTTATTCAGTCAGTCGCGCATTTTGCGCTATTGTTTTACTTGAAAATACACCCTCCTGATACATTTTCCAATCGATAGCAGGTTGATTTACAATATCTTGTAACGATTTTAAGTAGGTTTGCCGAGAAAGTGTACAAGCACCGAGGCTTAAAAGATGATCATTGACCAATTGGCAGTCGATCCAAGGCAGCTTATTTTCACGTCCAATCAACATCAGCGTATAAAATGCCATTTTTGAGACATCCGTTTCGGTACTGAACATGGACTCCCCAAAACAGCCGTGTCCAATGCTGATGCCGTATAGTCCACCAACCAAGCGCGTTTGATCCCATACTTCAACACTATAGCCATAACCAGCATCAAACATTGCACAGTAGCCATCTATAATGTCTTCACTGATCCACGTGTCATCAGCGTAGCTACGTGGTAGTGAGCAGGCACGGATCACCCGTTCAAAAGCTTGATTGATGGTGATGCGATAATCTTGCTTTTTCATGCTCCGAAGGAGAGTTTTACTGGGCTGATAATCCTGCGGACGGATGATGCAACGTGGCTCGGGGCACCACCAGCAAATGGGTTCGCCTGTTGAGAACCATGGAAACAAACCATGGGTGTAGGCTTCAAACAAGGTAGAAGGGGAGAGGTCTGCACCGATACAAATTAAGCCTTCACCTTCGGGGTCAACTTCAAGTGGATCGGGAAAGATATACTCAGAAGGTGGTAACTGCTGCATAGTGGTGTGTGTATATGATAAAAAAATGACTTTAAGATCATACATAAAAAAACCGCCTATGGAAGGCGGTCTTTTTCAAGGCTTAGATTATTCGCCTAAAGCATCCAAATACTTTTCCGCATCTAGCGCAGCCATACAGCCAGAACCCGCTGAAGTGATCGCTTGACGATAAACACTATCAGCAATGTCACCTGCTGCGAATACACCAGCGACAGAAGCAGCTGTGGCATTACCAGATGTGCCGCTTTGAACTTGAATATAGCCATCACGTAAGTTCAATTGACCATCGAACATTGCGCTGTTTGGTTTGTGGCCAATTGCAACAAACAAACCTTGAACATCAATATCTTGTGTAGATTCGTCTTGAGTCGATTTTAAGCGAACTGCGGTTACACCCGTGTTGTCACCTAAAACTTCATCCACTTGGTGATTCCAAATGATGCTAATTTTGCCTTCTTTTTCTTTCTCAAATAGTTGATCTTGAAGGATTTTTTCAGAACGCAATGAATCACGACGGTGAACCAAAGTCACATGCGATGCAATGTTAGATAAATATAGTGCTTCTTCAACGGCAGTATTACCGCCACCCACAACCATGACTTTTTGGTTTTTATAGAAGAAACCATCACAGGTTGCACATGCGCTCACGCCTTGGCCCATAAAAGCAGCTTCAGACTCAAGACCTAAGTACTGAGCGGTCGCACCTGTGGCAATAATCAGTGCATCACAAGTGAACTCATCCATGTCACCTTTGAGTACAAATGGACGTACAGAAAGATCGACTTCATTGATATGATCGTAGATGATTTCAGTACCAAAACGTTCCGCATGCGCTTGCATACGTTCCATCAGTGCAGGACCTGTTAAGCCTTCAGGGTCACCCGGCCAGTTATCGACTTCAGTCGTTGTCGTTAGCTGACCACCGAGTTGGATACCCGCAATCAATGTAGGCTTTAAGTTGGCACGCGCAGCATATACCGCAGCGCTGTAACCCGCAGGGCCTGAACCGAGAATAATCAAACGTGAGTGACGAGCGCTCATACGTAGAATCCTTTTTTTATTTAGAAATTTGTGGAATTATACGTGAAACTCTATAACAGTTGTGTGAGTTCAATGTCGATATTATTGATCAATCAAATCGATTTGAGCTATATAGAAGAAATATGCGGTGTAGAGCGGGAAAAAGTGGAAAAATCATCTGCTCGCTATACATAAAGCATTTAAGAATAGTGCATCTTTTTATAAAGAAGAGGTGCATAATATGACGTTTATTGTGAAACTTTTGCTTTAGGTTTCGAACAAAAACATTAATGAAGAATTTGTTACAGGACAGTATATGACTGAGGTGTCGGGTGCTTATGCACAGCGCTTATTAATGACATTATTTTTAGTCTCGTTTGGCATTTATTTGTTCCTTGCTACCGTGACCTATACCCCATTTGATCCGGGCTGGATGCATATATCAAGTGATACTTTGCAAGTCTCGAATGCCAGTGGCGTTGCTGGGGCGTGGATTGCTGACCTACTGTTCGGTTTTTTAGGCTGGGCAAGTCTACTTATTCCTGTGTTTTTGTTCATTGAAGCCATTCAAGTCTGGTGGCCGCATAGTTTTTTAAACCGCCCATTTCGTTATGCTGCACAATTCTTTATTTTGCTTGCAACCGCCAGCTTACTGTTCTTGTTTTGGAAAGTTCCAGCAGACACTTTAGACAATGCCTCTGGCGGCATTATTGGTTATGAACTGGGACAAAGTTTGTCGCAGATTTTAACCATTTACGGTGCAACCTTATTTTTGGTCGTGTTTACCGTGGTCTTATTGACCTTGGCTTTCGGTATCAAATGGAACCGTACTTTCGCGACCCTCAAAGCAACTCCTGCGTATTTACAAGATTTATTTTACCGTAACGTACCTGAAAGCGAGTCTGCCTTTGATCGTACGACGCCAAGCGTCAAAAAAGAAGTGATTGCAACGGCACCGAAAAAGGGTATTGAAGCAACGGAATTGGTCGAGGCGCCAGTAGCCGTGCAAGAGGCATCAGTTAAAGCACCTCAGCGCGACTATTCAGCAGAGCATTTGTTTAATGATATGGTGGCCAAAGAGCAACGTGTTCAAGAACAACAGGTGGATGTGGATGATGAAGTAGAGCTTGAGCGGACTATAGAAAAAGCGCACCAATTAGAACAAGACAGTCAGCGCGTGGTAGCGACAGGGGAAGTGTGGCGTGCATTAAACTCAGGTGAAGATCAACGTCATAAAAATGATATTGATGCTTTACTTCGTGCTGCTGAAGAAGATCGCCCATTTAGCCCAGAACAACATTTTCAAGCAGTGGTGCAAGATCATACAGCGCCAATTGCTGATCCTAATTATTTCCAAGACGATGCCCCTGCACAAAAGAAAAATGTCGATTGGGATGATGATGAAATCTTTGACGAGCTGCTTGCTGCTGTACCCAATGGTAAAACAGCAACAGATGTCCATAGCCCCTTCAATACACCTGAACCGGTGTCTCATTTACATGTGGTTGAAGATCCAATTGCGGTGGCTGAGGTTGCAACCTTGAGTGCTGCTGCGAGTCCCGTTGCCTTACAAGCAGCGCCGAGTGGAGTTGCAAAAGCACAGCTTGATGAATTGGATGATTTAGACGAATTCCTTGCTGAAGATTGGTCGGAGCAGAAAGTTGCTGCTTCAGATGTACGGACCAGCAGCAGCTATGCGCAGTCATCAGCTTTTGTACAAGCACCCATTCAGCATCATAATACAGTGAGCACAAGTGCTACAGCGGCTGTAGCCAAAGAAGTTTTGTCCAAAGAAGCATTTATTGAAGCATGGCAGGACACCGCAGGTAAACCGCAAGACGAAGAAGAGTTTGACTTTGATGCTCCATTGACTGATGCATCAGGCCGTCCAATGTCTTTGTCCATGCAAGTAGCAGAGCGTCGTCGTGATTTATAACCGCTGCCAGGAGTGGATTTACTGGATGAAGTTGACCTCAATAAAAAAGTCAATTTAACCGCTGAGCAGTTGGCGCGTTTATCTGAACTACTTGAAATTAAACTACAAGAGTTCAATGTCAAAGCCAAAGTAGTCGAAGCACAGCCAGGGCCTGTAGTAACTCGTTTTGAATTGGATTTGGCCCCAGGTGTGAAAGCCTCTAAAGTGACCAATATCTCGCGAGATTTGGCTCGTTCAATGTCGATGGCATCTGTACGTGTGGTTGAAGTCATTCCAGGTAAACCGTATATCGGGATTGAAGTGCCGAATAGCACACGTGAAATGGTGCGTTTAATCGAGTTGTTGACCATTCCTGCTTTTACCGATCCGAATAGCATTCTTTCGATGGCAATGGGCAAAGATATTTCGGGTAATCCCGTCATTGCTGACTTAGGTAAAGCACCGCATATGCTGGTTGCAGGCACCACAGGTTCAGGTAAATCGGTGGCAGTGAACTCGATGATTTTATCGATGTTGTTGAAATATACGCCGAATGAGTTGCGTTTAATTTTGATTGACCCGAAACAGTTAGAACTTGCTAACTATAACGATATCCCACATTTGCTCACCCCTGTGGTCACGGACATGAAAGATGCGGTCAGTGCTTTGAACTGGTGTGTGAATGAAATGGAACGTCGCTATAAGCTGATGTCTTTCTTAAAAATTCGTAAGCTAGCGGACTATAACCGCAAAGTGGAAGAAGCGATTGCCAATGGCGAAGAGCTGATTGATCCGACCTGGAAAGCCAGTGATTCGGTTGCCGGTGAGCGTGCACCACGTTTGACCCCATTACCATCGATTGTGATTGTGGCGGACGAGTTTGCCGATATGATTATGCAGGTCGGTAAGAAAGCTGAAGAAATGATTACGCGTTTGGCACAAAAGTCACGTGCCGCAGGCATTCATTTGTTACTTGCAACGCAGCGTCCATCGGTCGATGTAATTACGGGTCTGATTAAAGCCAATATCCCAACACGTGTGGCTTTACGTGTGAACTCAAAAATAGACTCACGCACGATTTTGGATGCTGGTGGGGCGGAAGACTTACTGGGTCATGGTGATATGTTGTTCTTAGGGCCGGGTAAAATTGAACCTGAACGTGTACATGGTGCCTTTATTGCTGATGATGAAGTGAACCGCATCTGTGATGCTTGGCGTGAACGTGGCTCGCCAAATTATGTTGATGAAATCCTAACGCCATTTGATGAAGAGCCAAGTTCTCGTGGCTTTGAAGATGGTGATGGCGATCCAAACCGTGATGCACTTTATGACCAGTGCGTATCCTTTGTATTGGAAACACGCAAGGTTTCGGTGTCCTCGCTACAACGTAAGTTTAGTTTAGGCTATAACCGTGCCGCGCGAATTGTCGATCAAATGGAAGAAAACGGGATCGTGAGTGCGCAAGGTGCAAACGGCAAGCGAGAGATTTTAGTTTAAAAAGAAAGCCTGCGGATTGCAGGCTTTTTCTTAATCATTCAGTTTAGGCATCCAGTCATGCAAATTATTGATGCATTAATTCCATTGATAGTACTCATTGCCATGGGGTATGTATTAAAGCGGTATTGCTTTTTAACGGTAGAATTTTGGCAAGGCGCTGAAAGGCTGAATTATTGGATTTTATTTCCTGTTTTGCTGTTCAGTAGTCTAGCCACCGTTCATTTTAATGTCGGGAAAGTCCTGCCAGCGCTTGCTGTGGTCTTTACTGTGACCTTGCTGATGAGTGTGGTGCTATGGGTATTAAAAGCGGTGTATGGTATACCTGTGGCGCAATTTGGCGTCTATTTGCAGAGTCATATTCGTTTCAATACTTATATTGGTTTGACCAGTATGGCTTTGATTTTTGGCGCTGCGGGGATGCAAGTCTTTGCCATGATTATTGCTTTTGTCATTCCTTTGGTGAATGTACTCTCCGTACTTGGTTTTTCTCAAGGGCAGGGACTGTCTTATAAAAAAATTGCGTGGTCGGTTGCGAAAAATCCGCTGATTCTCGCCTGTCTGGTTGGGATCATTTTTAATTTTTCAGGTATGCATTTGCCCGAGAGCATTAGCCAATCTTTAAAGCTAGTAGCAGGGATGAGCCTCCCGCTTGGGCTCTTGTGTGTGGGCGCAGCACTCCAGTTTAATGCGTTAAAATATGCTGGTCGAGCGCTGATTTTAAATACTTTTGGACGTTTAATCTTGGTGCCTATTTTAGCCTATGTAGGCTGTCTTTTATTTGGTTTAGCAACATTTGAAACCATGATTGTAGTGGTATTCTTCTCGCTACCAACGGCCTCAGCAGCCTATGTGCTGACCAAATATTTTCAAGGGGACAGTCAACTCATGGCAGCAATCATTAGTTTGCAAACTTTGTGTTTCGGTTTGACTTTTCCACTTTGGATGTGGTTTTTACAGTCATAAAAAATGCCAGTCTCCTAGGAATGAACTGGCATTTGTAGATCATGCGTATTAAGCAGATCTAGGCTTAGGCAAATTTAGCCAAAACCTCTAAGAAGGGAGCTGCTTGGCGTGGATAAGCGGCAATCACGTCATGGATACGCTGACCTTCTGGATTAGTTGCGTTAATGTCGCGACCATCCGTTTTAAATTGGGTGAGCAGACGCTCATAATCACTTGGGCGCATGTGTTTAAATGCATGGTACAACACATGAAAATCGCCATTCACACCTCCAGGAGGAAGCTGAGTTAAGTAGGCAAATACACGCTCATCTGACCATTCTTCATTGAACGTTGCTGGCTGAGATAATGCCATAGCAATCTCCTTGCTGGTTTAATCATTAAAAAAGGCAAAATATGGGAGACAAAGAAAATACTTTCTTGTGTCTGCGCATATTCTGCCTTGATTCAATTTGCTTGACTAATCAAAAATCAGATTAACGTTCTTCAGGCAAATTGATATTCATTTCAAGCATTTCAATATTCGCTTCAGAGCGTACAGCCATTTGAATGTGCTGTTCATCTACACCGCGAACATAGCGATTCACCACTTGCATGATTTCTTTTTTCATTTGGTCGATTTTGTCTTGGCTAAGACGCTTACCTAAACCACTTTCAGACGCTACGATGACTTTCAAACGATCTTTTGCTGTTTGAGCACTAGACGGTTTATCATCATTACTAAAAAGCTTACTCCAAAATCCTGCCATGTCTACGCTCCAAATAGTCGTGCTAACCAGCCTTTAGGCTTCACCGTAATATGACGGTAAGGACGTTCGTCACCTAAGAAACGTGCCACAAGGTCATCATAGGCTTGACCTGCTGATTCTTCAGTAAAGAGAATCACTGGTTTACCTTCGTTCGATGCTTGTAAAACACTCTTACATTCAGGAATCACTCCCAAAGTTGGCACACGTAAAATATCTTTAGAAATGTCGTCAATGGTTAACATTTCTTGTTTATCGGCACGTTCAGGGTTGAAGCGTGTGATACACAAGTGTTTACGAATACGACCTTCATTCATTTCAACTTTTTTGGTTTTGCTGTCGAGCATACCAATAATACGGTCAGAGTCACGTACAGATGAAATTTCAGGGTTGGTCACAATAATCGCTTCATCGGCATGGTACATTGCTAAAATTGCACCGCGTTCGATACCTGCGGGTGAGTCACAAATAATGTAGTCAAACTCTTGTGACAACTCATCCATGACACGTGCTACGCCTTCATCAGTTAAGGCATCTTTATCACGGGTTTGCGACGCAGGTAAAATATATAAATTCTCGATATCTTTATCGCGGATAAGCGCTTGTTGTAATCGAGCTTCGTTATTTAATACATTGACAAAATCATACACAACGCGGCGTTCACAACCCATGATCAAATCAAGGTTACGTAAACCTACGTCAAAATCGATCACAACAGTTTTGTGACCACGTAGGGCTAAACCTGTTGCAAAAGATGCGCTCGTCGTAGTTTTGCCTACGCCACCTTTGCCTGATGTTACGACAACAATTTTCGCCACCGAATCCACTCCTGTTATGGTTTAAATCCCCTTATTTATCATTTGGGGCTTTTGGTGTTTATTTATACATTAAAATTCAAGCGCTTCAAATACAAGCTCTTGTTGATCATTTAAGTAAATATGTGTTGGGCGTTTTAAATGCTGCGCTGGAATATCATCTGCAACACAATAGGTCCCTGCAATTGAAACCAATTCGGCTTCTAAAGCATGGCAGAAGATGCGTGCAGCGCTGTTTCCGCCCGCGCCGGCAATGACTCTACCACGAGCACTACCATAAATATGTATATTTCCTGAAGCTATCACTTCCGAGCCACTGTTAATGCCTGCGGTAATAATGATATCGCCTTGATTTTGCACCAAGCACTGGCCTGTACGTAAAATTTCGTCATGGTATGAAGTCGCATGGCGAATGACAGGTGCTGCCGCAACTGGCGTATTGGTAGAAGCTGTCGCAGCAGGAGCAGGGGCTTCAACCACTTGCTCTTTGGTTGCTTTGACTTCTTGAAGTTGCGAGCTAATACCATGACCTTGCGCGGGAATTACAGGGAACTGAATGGCACGGGCTTGTTCAGCCAAAATTCCTTCTTGTACTGCCATTGGCTGTACATCCAGATCCAGCAATAATTGAATCAAGGAAATTAATTCTTGCTCAACGCTACTTTCTAGAACAACTAATGCTCCAGCAGTCGATGCATTTTGTAATGTTTTACTTAATTGCTGTCGGATTGCATCATGATCATTGGTGTCAAGGGTAATGCGAATCGCATTGACCATTCTGCCAGTTATCCGGATATCAGCCATAATTTTTCCTTAAGACTTCTCAGATTTATTTTTTACTAAAGAAGTGATGTTGTAAATAGAGCAAATCCTAGAACAAAATGGAGGATTGCACTAGCTGCGATTGTAATATTTTTACCTTAATGCTTATTCTTTGGCTTGATCATCTTTTTCAAGCTCTTCTAACCACTGTTTCACCTTAACTTGCTTGCGAATGGCATCCAAACTTTCATAGACCACAGACTCAACCAACTGTTCCAAAGACTGATTATCGATTTTTAAATCACTGACTTTTTCAGCTATCAAGCGATAGGTGGCATTGGGCTGTGCTGGATTTCCCACCACCATTGGTTCCAGTAAACCTTGTGTGATGTTTTCACCGAGTCGTTGTCCGATACTTTGAATTTGTTGTTCAATTCTTCCACCCACAATTGGAATCAAACGCAGTAATTGGGTCAGTTCAGGGGTATCTTCAATCGCGCGATTCACAATCAGGCCGACATTTTGGGCAATGAAATATTGACGTTGTTTCAGTTCGGTGGCGAGAGATTCTTGTAAAATTTCAGCCAATGCTTGTGCAAATAAAGCCCGATGATGATCGACGAGATCATGTATAATTTTTTTATGGGTCGAACTGGTATTTAATTCGTGCTTCACCCCATCCAATACAGTAATCACGACGCGGTCAGAGAGCTCTTCCATCACCACGCGGTAGTAAAATTTGGCCTTGGCTTGTACCGACTCTGGAATTACGTTATAGCCCAATTCATGCAGGCGAAAAGCAATCACCCCCGCACGAAATAATCTTAAAAAACGTAAATGAGTAATAATCGCTAAAATTTCGTACCAATTAATAAAGGGAAAGAAAAACCAGCGACGATGGTGTCGATAAACGATAGCAATACCCCAACGCACCAATAACTCAGTAATCAAGAACAGAATAAACCAAGCTTCTGTGGTGATGACCCACGGATGCAAATGCTCACGATAGAAGGTTAAGACACTTTCTAGGTGAATGGCATGGAAAAACCATCCACCGATATTGCTCATGATAAAAAAATTAGCACACAAACAAAACAAGTTAAAAATGATGAGAAACACCATAAAAATGTCATAGATCAAAAACAGTTTGAAATACAAACTTTGTGGATCAACCTGATGATATTTAGACTTTTTGACTTGGTTAGTGTGCATCATGCATAGACCCTTACTCGGTTAAATTGGACGTTGAGTATTTGGCTTTCATTTTTTCAATCAACTGGTCCTTTTCAGTCCAAAGTTGATCGACCCATTGTTGGAATTGTTCACGAAAGTGAGCATCGTCTTCATAGTTTCCAGCAAGCACCCATGCAGGAATATCAATTTTGCGCAAATTGACCGCAATCCGTGGGACTTCCCCGAGCCAAAATTCGCTATAGCCAGGCGCGCCGTCGGGATAGACAATGGTCATATCCACTAAGGCATCAATGTCATTACCTAAAATACTTAAGGCTAGGGCCAAGCCACCCGCTTTCGGTTTAAGTAAATTTTGATAAGGCGATTGCTGCTGTGCATGTTTTTCTGGAGTAAAACGCGTGCCTTCCAAATAGTTTAACAGGGTGAATGGTTGGCTAAGCAGTTGTTCACAAGACTTGCGTGCCTCTTCCATATCGCGTGTTTTCAACGCAGGATTTTTTGCAATTTGTTCTTTACTATGCCGCTTCATCATCGGGAAGCCTAGAATTTTAAAGGCTTGGCCGACAAATGGAATAAAAATAAGTTCCCACTTGGTAAAGAAGCGAGTGAGGGGCATACGGGTTAAACCAAAATATTGGTTAACCGTGGTGTCGACCCAACTTTGATGGTTGCAAGTCATCAGGTAACGACCCTGCATACTTAGCTCAAGATCATCATCGACAGAAATGTCCCATTTCGTGTTGGGCAAGACATGATCGATTAAATAATTGTTCACAGCCAGCCAGCTGTTGGTGATTTGAATATTGGTCTCATCCACTTTTTTAGATTTTTTAAACAATTTGGTCAGGCCAAGCGCGAGCACTGGCGGGCCATGAAAAAAAGTACTGCCTGTAATGACTGAACCAACAGTTAAACCACGTGTGATTTTTTTTAATAAAGGTTGTTTTTGGTTTGGCGATGACATAAAAATAAACCCTAAAATATAATGCGTTTCGCAACTCGTTCTATTTTCTAAAGGTCAATATAGTACGGGATGATCAAATAGAAAAGCACCAAACATTAACTGTGTAGAAATTGTGACGAAGAAAGCCTTGAAAAGGAAATTTTTTATTACATATTGTAAATAAAGGCTTTATTATTAACAAAAAATCAATGGTCTAGATCATCGTTTTACGACAATATTCGTTCTATAAACAAAACACACAAAGAAGGAGGCATGCGATGCGTGCACTAGCAATTTCCGCAGTCGTTGGGGCAATGGTTCTTACAGGTTGTCAAAGCACTGGTAATAACATTGGTGGTGTAGAATACGATAAAGCTGCTCTAGGGACCTTAATTGGTGCTGCTGCGGGTTATGGTATTTCTAAAGGAAGTGCAAATACTAGCCGTCAAAACAACCGTGCTGCAGCGATTGGCGCAGTTGTCGGTGGTGCAACTGGTGTTTACCTTGACAACAAAGAGAAGAAACTTCGTCAACAAATGGCGGGTACTGGTGTAGAAGTTAACCGTAATCCAGATGGTTCTGTAGGTTTGGTTATGCCGGGTAACATCACTTTTGATACCAACAAATCAAACATCAAGCCGAACTTCTATTCAACTTTAAACAAAGTTGCGCAAACCTTAACTGAAGATAACAAGAGCGGTATTCTTGTAACAGGTTATACAGACAGTACAGGTAATGATTCAATCAATATTCCTCTGTCTCAAGCGCGTGCGCAATCTGTAGCAAGTTACTTGGCATCTCAAGGTGTTTCTACAACACGTATTAATGCACAAGGTCAAGGTTCAGCAAACCCAATCGCATCTAACGCGACTGCTGAAGGCCGTGAGCAAAACCGTCGTGTAGAAATCAGCATCTACGCAATTCAATAATTTTTATTGAAGACTGAAAAACCACCTTCGGGTGGTTTTTTTATGACTGTTAAAATATGAATTTGCATTATGCATCTGTAGCGGAGATGACTATAATCGAGCTCGGAATGAAATAGAGGAAAGACTATGTCACTGGCAAGTCAATTAAACGACAAGCAACTTGAAGCCATGAAATACACTCAAGGACCCTTGTTAGTACTTGCAGGGGCTGGTTCAGGTAAAACTTCGGTGATTACCCGTAAGATTGCCTACTTGGTGAAACACTGCGGCATTCCTGCTTATCGTATTACCGCGATGACGTTTACCAACAAAGCAGCACGTGAAATGAAAGAACGTGTTACCAAGTTGCTGTCACGTGAAGAGGCAAAGGGGCTTTCAGTCTCGACCTTCCACACCTTTGGCCTAAACATGCTGCGTTTAGAGCTGAAACACACACCATTAAAAAATAATTTTTCTATTTTAGATGCGGACGACTGTAAGCGTATTTTGATGGACTTGATGCACCGTGACAATTTATCCGGTGCGGAAAGTAAAGAACTGATTGCCAAAGCCATGAAGATGATTTCAGATTGGAAAAATGACCTGATTCCGCCTGAGCAAGCACACACCACCTGTGAAACCGCAGAAGATGTTCAGTTTGCGCACTTATATCAACTGTATGAGCGTAATTTACGTGCCTATAATGCGGTCGATTTTGATGACCTAATTGTGATGCCGACGCGTCTTTTACAAGAAAATGCAGAAGTACGTGAGCGCTGGCAAAACCGTATTCGCTATTTATTAGTCGATGAGTATCAAGACACCAACACCGCACAGTATATTTTGGTGAAATTGCTGGTCGGGGTGATGGGACAGTTCACTGCGGTGGGTGATGATGACCAATCGATCTACGCATGGCGTGGTGCCAAGCCTGAAAACATGGCTTTGCTGAATGAAGATTTTCACAATTTAAAAGTGATTAAACTCGAACAGAACTATCGTTCGACCAGTCGTATTTTAAAAGCGGCCAATACCGTGATTGGTAACAATCCGCATATTTTTGATAAAAAACTGTGGTCAGATAAAGGTCATGGTGAAGTAATTCGAGTGATTACGTGCCGCAATGATGACGATGAGTCAGAACGTGTAGTAAAAGACTTAATTACGCATAAACTGATGAATGGTAAAAATTGGAAAGATTACGCCATTTTGTATCGGGGTAATTTTCAAGCACGTGCACTGGAAACACAACTGCGTCAAATGCAGATTCCGTACAAATTATCAGGTGGTCAGTCGTTCTTCGGACGAGCTGAAATCAAAGACGTGATGAGCTATTTGCGCGTCATTATTAATCCTGAAGATGACAGTGCATTTTTACGGATTATCAATACACCTAAACGTGCCATTGGGCCTGTGACTTTAGAAAAGCTGGGGTTGTTTGCACAAGAAAATCATTTGTCGTTACTTTCAGCAGCGGGTGATCAGCGTCTCACCATGGTGATTCCTAAAAAAGCCACCACGCAGTTGGCGGAGTTTGCAGACTTCATTACTACCTTTACCCGTGAGTTGCTTGAGGATGATGAACCTGTACCGATTATTCGCAAGATGATGGTTGAAGCGGGTTACATCGACTATGTCAAAGAGTCTGCGGCGACGCCTGCGCAAGAAAAAACCAAGCTGGATAATATTGAAGTGCTGTATAGCAGTATTCAAAGTTTGATTAACCGTGCTGAAGATGTTGATGAGAAAAACATTGAAAGTGTGATTCGTAAAATGGTGTTGCTGGATATGTTAGAGCAGCAGCAAGAAGAAGAAGACACTGACAAAGTAAACCTGCTCACGCTGCATGCATCCAAAGGGCTTGAGTTTCCATATGTCTATCTGATTGGTCTTGAGGAAGAGTTACTGCCGCATAAAAACTCGATTGCCGCAGATACAGTTGAGGAAGAGCGTCGCCTGATGTACGTGGGCATCACTCGTGCACGTCAGGGTTTAACCATCACGCTTGCAGAACAACGTAAGGCGGGCGGTCAAATGAAGCAAATGACACCAAGTCGCTTCTTAGATGAGTTACCGCAAGATGAGTTGGAATGGCTGGGGCGTAAAAAGAAACTGGCGGGCAATGTCGATCCGAAATTACAAGCACAGCATTATTTAGACAATTTACGTGCGTTGATTAAACGCTAATTTTTTTTATTTTTGAAATTTATTGTACTAGGAAAAAGAGAATGAAAGTTCAGGTTAAAGTGTTGGATTCACGTTTAGGCAATGAATGGCCAATGCCAACTTATGCGACAACGGGTTCAGCAGGCTTAGATCTTCGTGCATGTGTCGATGCTGCGACCGTCATTGAACCGGGACAAACTGTTTTGGTGAAAACGGGTTTATCTATTTATATTGAAGACCCACACTTTGCTGGTTTAATTTTACCGCGTTCAGGCCTAGGTCATAAGCACGGCATTGTTTTGGGTAACTTGGTGGGTTTAATTGATTCGGACTATCAAGGTGAATTGATGGTTTCAGTTTGGAACCGTAGCCAAACAGCTTTCAGTTTAGAACCGGGTGAACGTCTTGCACAGTATGTACTCGTACCTGTGATTCAAGCACAGTTCGATATTGTGAATGAATTTGAAGCGACAGAACGTGGTGCAGGTGGTTTCGGACATACTGGTCAAAACTAATCTCTCAGTGATAAAGTAAAACAACAAAGCCTCTCCATGAAAGAGGCTTTGTTGTTTTAATGCTGAATGATCATTTTTAGTTCATAAAAAGTTACAACTCTTTTTTGAATCCTTAGTAAAATTAAACGCAGCGTTAAGCATAACAACAAGGACAGCTGAAAGAGCTGTTGATCTGAATAAATTAGAAGTTAGACCTATGGATTTTCAGCCAAAATTTCCTGCACATATTTTTCGTGCCTATGACATCCGTGGCAAATTGGATGTTATGAGTGCTGAGCTGATTCGTGCCATTGCACAAGCGTTCGCAACTCAATATTTAAAGACTGGGCAGACACGTTTAGCCATTGGTTATGATGCCAGACAAAGCAGTCCTGCTTTTGCAGAAATTATTTACAAAGAATGTCTTAAACAGGGCTTAGATGCGAAAATTATCGGATGCTGTGCTAGCCCTGTGTTGTATTACACGGCACGTCAGTTTGATGGCAACGGCATTATGGTGACAGCCAGCCACAATCCGAAGTCGGATAATGGGATCAAATGGATTATGCAGGGTGAGCCTCCTTTACCTGAGGCAATCCAGCAGGTAGCACGCGATGCAAATGAATATTTTGACAGCCATGCAGAGATGAACTGGCAAACGTTGCCACATCAGATCGTGCCTGAATATTGTCTGGCTTATCAGGCGGCATTGCTCAATGATATACAGCTCATGCCTCAACCGCGACCCTATAAAGTCGTGGTAGATGGTTTATACGGTTCAGCGGGGCGTTGTGCCGTTTTGGTCTTAAAGAAACTCGGCTGTGAGGTGCATGCTTTACGCTGTGAGGCCAATGGTGAATTTCCTGAACATGCCCCCGATCCCTCTCAAGCCAAACATCTAGATCTGCTACGAAAGGCCGTGCAACAGCAGCATGCCGATATCGGTATTGCCTTTGATGGTGATGGTGACCGTGTTGTATTGATTGATGAAAAGGGCGTAATCATTTCAGCAGACCGTTTATTGTCCTTGTTTGCGCACATGTGTTTGGCTGATCATCCAGCACATGAAGTGGTTTTTGATGTGAAATGTTCCACCATGGTTCGAAATACAGTATTGGCCCATCACGGTATTCCAAAAATGATTCGCACAGGTAGTTCTTTTTTGCGGAAATATTTGGCGCAATCTGAAGGGCATGCGGTTTTTGGCGGTGAATATGCAGGGCATTATGTGTTTAATGATGGTCGTGGTTTTGGTTATGACGATGGCTTATATGCCGCACTACGTGTGTTGGAATACTTAAGCTTGAAGCAATGCACTTTGTCGGAAGCACTGGCAGACTATCCAGAACGTGCCAGTACAGAGGATATTTATATCAGCACCCATCAGATTTCACCCGCGCTGGTTTTAGCGAATGTGGAAAAACAAAGTCAGCACTTTCAAGCGGAAATGAGTAAAATTGATGGTGTAAGACTTGATTTTGAGGATGGATTTGGCATTATTCGAGCATCGAATACGGGCGAGTATTTTACCGTGCGTTTCGACGCGGACAGTGATCAGCGGCTCCATCAAATTCGCCATAACTTTGTGCACATGCTGACGGCAGATTATCCGCAGATTGCACAAGACCTATTAGACGCCCATTAAGGAGAGGCACATGCCACATCAACATACTGGCCTCGACAAAGCACAAGTCCTGACTGAAGCTTTGCCGTACATTCAACGTTTTGCTGGAAAAACGCTAGTAGTGAAATATGGTGGCAATGCAATGACCGATCCTGAGCTTGAGAGCTCGTTTGCACGTGACATCGTTTTGTTAAAAACCGTCGGTTTAAACCCGATTGTGGTGCATGGCGGTGGTCCACAAGTGGACTCGTTTTTAAAACAATTGGGGCGTGAGTCGGACCGTATTGATGGTATGCGAGTGACCGATCCAGCGACCATGGAAGTGGTTGAAATGGTGTTGGGTGGTAGTGTGAATAAATCCATCGTGAACTTGATTAACCAACATGGCGGTCGTGCCATTGGTTTAACGGGTAAAGATGGTAATTTACTGCGTGCACAAAAGTTACTGATGGAAAAAACTGCAGAAGATGGCACGGTACAAAAAATTGATCTTGGCCTAGTCGGCGAAGTGACCAGTGTTAAAACCGATGTATTGGAAATGTTTACCAGTGGTGATTTTATTCCTGTGATTGCACCCTTAGGTGTGGATGAAGAGGGCAACACCTATAACATCAACGCAGATTTAGTGGCTGGAAAAGTGGCTGAAGCCCTCGGTGCTGAAAAGCTGATTTTGTTGACCAATATATCAGGTGTTTTAGATGAAAATAAAAACCTACTCACTGGTCTAACTACCCAAGAAGTTGACCGTCTCATTGAAACGGGCGTGATCTACGGCGGAATGATTCCGAAAGTGGGCTGTGCTCTAGATGCGGTGAAAGGTGGTGTGGTGAGTGCGCATATTGTGGATGGTCGTGTGCCACATGCAACGCTGTTGGAGATTTTCACCGATCATGGTGTGGGTACATTAATTACCAATCGCAGTAATAAGCACTAAATATTTTGAAAAGCCTCCTCGGAGGCTTTTTTTAGGCCTATGCATTTTATAAAAATGGTTTTATGCGTGAATGTGTTCGGGTTATGAAGCATTGTGAATTGCAAGCCAGTCAGGACTCATGCACAATAAAACCATCATAAATAAATATGTTTAAATAAGATCAAGATTATGTGCCAACTGCTCGGAATGAACTGTGCAACACCGACTGATATTACCTTTTCATTTCGAGGCTTTTCACAGCGCGCGGGGATTACTTCAGACCACTGTGACGGTTTCGGGATTGCTTTTTTTGAGGATAAAGCCTGCCGTTTATTCGTTGACAATCAATCTGCAGTTGAGTCCCCGATTGCTGAATTAATTCGTAATTATCCGATCAAATCACGCAATGTGATTGCACATATCCGCAAAGCGACACAGGGAAAAATTAACTTAGAAAACTCACATCCATTTAGCCGTGAGTTATGGGGACGACAGTGGATTTTTGCGCATAATGGCGATTTGCATGACTTTGATCCTGTACTTTCAGGACGCTTTACCCCAGTTGGCAATACCGACAGTGAACGTGCATTTTGCTATTTACTGGACCAACTGGTGAATAAATTTGGCTATACCGAGCCAAGTCTAGATCAAGTTTTTGATTTATTAACTGATGTTTCTCCACGGATTGCGGAGCATGGCACGTTCAATTTCTGTTTATCAAATGGGCAGGCCCTGTTTAGTTATGCCATTACCAAACTGCATTGGTTGGTGCGTGAGTACCCATTTAAACCTGCGCAGCTGATCGACATTGATGTTGAAGTCGATTTTAGCCAAGTCACTACTGTAGACGATCGCGTGGCCGTGATTACTACCGAACCGTTGACTCAAAATGAAGCGTGGACGGCATTTTCACCCGGTGAAATGATTTTATTTCAATATGGTAAAGCGATCCGCCACCAAATGACCCATGTGGAACGTTTAATCCGAGAAGCCAAAGATCCGTCTTTAAAGCGTGTCACTAAAGCAGATCAATATTAATTTATTTCAAAATGATTAGAATATAAAAGCATGTTGATAATAAAATAAAACATGCTTTTATTTTGATGCATACTTATAAAATAATAAAATCGATTAAATAATAACTGATTCTTTTAGTCGGATTTAAATTTATTTAATTATTTAAAATATATACTTAAGTTTAATTTTTTGAAAATAGTATAAAACCAACCAATTTGATTCACTTTTATTTTTAATTATAGTCGATATGATTAATTCATGTAATTAATCTATTAATTTTTATTGGGTGGTCGGAATGATAATGAAGTGGGTTCCAGAATATAATACTGGTATCGATGTGATTGACGATCAACACCGTCGTATTCTCGATTATATCAATGAAATTGATGCGATTGATGTCAATACTGACCGTGAACGCGTGAAACAGATTTTAGAAAATATTATTGATTACACACAGTCTCACTTTACTTTTGAAGAGTCTCTCCAAGAAGAAGCGGGTTATAAATACCGTGTACCGCACAAACGTGTACATGATTTATTTATTAAAAAAATTGAATCTTATCGTGACCGTTTTGAGTTGGGTCATTCAATCGAAGCTGAGCTGCATGAAGTGTTGTCGAAATGGCTGATTAACCATATCCAGCACGATGATGCAGATTATGTCGGTGCCGTAAAAGAAAATATGATGGGCATTATCAAAGAAAAAGAAAAGAAAAAAGGGAAAAACTGGTTTACTCGTTTCTTTTCATAAGTGAGCCAAACGAGGGATAAAAACAATAAATTTTAATTATATTTAGCGCAGCAAATCATCAGTTTTGATGGTTTGCTTTTTGTTTTTGATTTTCATAAGCGAGCAAGGCAAAATAGCGCAAGACTTATTGAAGGAACGCATCATGCAAGACAATGCTCTGTCACGATGGTTATCGCCGCTGATGGCATTTTGTTTATCATTTATTATCATTGCCACACTTGCACCCTTGGTGGGAATTCAGGTTGAACGTCAGCTCGACTTTTGGTTACTTTGGTTAGTGACCATGGTGATCTTGGCTTTACCTGTGTGTTACTTAGAAATTGCCTTAGCCAAGCGTTCAAAAACCACGGCATTGAATGCTTTGTCGAGTTTAACGCGTGATGCCGATGCTTCTCAGACGTGGCGCCTTGTGGGATGGCTTGCTGTCGTCTTTATTCCTTTTTTAGCGGGTGGCATGTTGTCTAATGCTGCACAACTATTAAATCAATATGCACTGGCCGATATGACATCGTCTGTGATCTTTATCGCTTTGGCTGTGGTTGCCATTGCGTTGTCTTTTGCACCACGTCTATTGACCTTAGCGTTAACGGTGGTCGGTGTGCTGATTTCCTTAGTGCTTGCAAACCTCTCTGGTACAGGAATTACTGAGTGGCAAGTGACACCTGTTGAATTTTCAGAGTGGGGCAGTGCAACGGTATTGGCTTTGGTGGCAAGTGGTTTAGGACTCGGCCTGTACTGGCAAAATAGTTTGGCACAAGTTCAACAGCAAGATGCTGCAACCAAGACTGTTTTACCGATTTGGATTGCACAAATTTTGGCGGTGGTTGCTTTTGCATTTTTTGCAGTCCAAGCGGCATTGCCTGCGTATGCGATTGCTTTAACTGCGGTTGCAGCGGCAGCCGTGTTGTTACAGATGGCACGTGAGCAGTTGGCACAGCGCCAGTTAAATATTGTGATTCAGTGGCTCGTGCTGCTTGCTGCAACGTTGGTGTGGTTAATTCCAGCCACTGGCCCGATTTTTAACATCTTACTGATGCTGTGGGGCTTGGTGATTTGTTTGATTTATGCCATTTTTGCTGGTTGGATTATGAAAATTAGCCATTTACGTAAGTCGATGAACTTTAGTAATGAAGCTTTTTATAATATTTGGCGCATCGCCGTGCGTGTGGTATTACCCGTTTCTATTGTATTGGCAATTGTAGCCGTGCTTGGAAAACTGATTTAATGAGCATGCTTCAACAAGTCTGGATTGCTTATGCAACAGCAGACCAGCAGTTTCATATTAGTGTGCCGTTTTCTGAGGGAATGACGGCACAGGATGCAATTCAACTGAGTGGTATAGGCTCGCAGGTCAAATTGCCTGAACCTTTGCAATTGGGCATCTTTGGTGTCCGCTTGAAAGACCCTCAACAGGTTTTGCAGGCAGGGGATCGTGTTGAGATTTACCGCCCTTTGAGTATTAATCCTAAAGATATTCGAAGGATACGTGCACAAAATAACCCTGTGGGGCGCTTTGCCAAAGGCAATCGCTTAAAACAATCGAAATGATATGAAAAACCCCTCAGTCGAGGGGTTTCTTTTTTAGAATAAGGCTTTATAGTGGGGGCGCGTTTAGAATCGCTTGTTTCGATGCTGGTAAGCCCGGCTGAGATGCAGGAATGGTTTCTAAACCTTCAATTTTTTGGACAATACCGTTTGGGTCGAAATAGACTTTCAGGTGTTGACCTTGTGCAGCAGGAATCTTGGCTTTTTTAGCATACGTTCCTGGGGTATAATTGTAGATGTAGTCCCAACGTAGCGGGTTCATTGGATCTGAAACTGTCGGGCTGCCAAGCAAAAAGCGAACTTGTTGATGGCTCATGCCAACTTGTATTTTTGACGCTTGTGCTTGAGTTAATGGCGTACCTTGAGGAATATCAACTTTATAAACGCCCAAGGTCGAACAGCCTGCGAGCAGTGAAGTGACGAATAACGCCAACATGATTTTTTGCATTTTGCTACACTATCCCAAATTAATTATGATGCAATTGAGCCACGGATAGATCATACTGCATCTACACTTTGTTGCATATTCTAACTTTAAATTTGTTGAGAGACCTTTTTACATGCCAATTTCAAATCAAGATCTACGCAAAGCTGGACTTAAAGTTACACTTCCACGAATTAAAATATTAGAACTACTAGAAAATTCAAAGCAACACCATTTAAGTGCGGAAGATATTTATAAGACTTTACTTGAACAAGGTGAAGATGTCGGTTTAGCAACTGTTTACCGCGTGTTAACGCAGTTTGAAGCAGCGGGCATTATTCAGCGCCATCACTTTGAAAATAACCATTCTGTTTTCGAAATCATGCAAGACGATCATCATGATCATATCGTTTGTCAAAACTGCAACAAAGTGGTTGAATTTAGCAACGAAGTGATTGAGCATGAGCAGCATGAAGTTGCTGAAAAGCATGGCTTTACTTTAACAGGTCACTCACTCAACCTATACGGTTATTGTGATGCTGCAGAGTGCCAAGAAGCACTTCGTAAAAAGTAATAACTTAGATCTAAAAAAGGGCTTCATGAGAAGCCCTTTTTATTGCTTAGAGAAATGCTTAAGCTTGTCCGTCAAACGTGATGTTTGCACTGGCATGCAATAGACGATCACCGCCTTCTTCAGACAACTTGATTTGTAAGCGTAAGTCGTTTGGAGAGTCGGCGTGTTTCAGCGCATCTTTATAGGTAATCTGCTTGGCTTTGTACAAATCGAATAGGGCTTGGTCAAAGGTTTGCATACCGAGTTCACGAGAACGCTTCATCAGGTCTTTAATTTCATGGATTTCACCTTTACGGATCAAATCGGAAATTAATGGTGAGTTAATCAAAATCTCAATTGCAGCGCGACGTGAATTACCGTCAGGTGTTGGAATCAACTGCTGTGCAACCATCGCTTTAAGGTTTAAAGACAAGTCCATAAACAATTGGCTATGACGGTCTGCTTCAAAGAAGTGAATAATACGGTCGATGGCTTGGTTGGCATTGTTGGCATGCAGCGTTGCAAATACCAAGTGACCTGTTTCAGCAAAGGCAATTGCATAATCCATGGTTTCACGGGAACGAATCTCACCAATCAGGATCACATCGGGTGCTTGGCGTAGGGTGTTTTTCAGTGCGATTTCAAAAGAGTCAGTATCAATGCCCACTTCACGCTGGGTAATGATACAGCCTGCATGCTCATGAATAAATTCAATCGGGTCTTCAATGGTAATGATATGACCTTTCGAGTTTTGGTTACGGTAACCAATGATCGAAGCCAAAGAAGTCGATTTACCCGTACCTGTTGCACCCACAAAGATGATGATGCCACGTTTGGTCATGGCCAACTCTTTGAGTACAGGCGGGAGTTTTAACTCGTCCATGGTTGGAATTTGCGTCTCAATCCGACGTAAAACCATACCTGGCATATCACGCTGTTGAAAGGCACTGACACGAAAACGCGCAGTTTTATCCCGATTCATAATCGCGAAGTTGCACTCACGTGTGTCCGCAAATTCTTTACGCTGTTTGTCACTCATAATCGAGTTGAGCAGTTGCCCCGCGACATCACCCGTCAGCTTGCCCTTAGCCACAGGCACAATTTGACCGTTAATTTTCATGGAGGGTTCAACATCAGCGGTGATAAATAAATCCGACGCTTTTTGTTGAATCATATAATTGAGTAAGTCGTTAAAATCCATATCTATACCCCAAATCCATTGTTTTCTTATAAGAAGGTTTCAGGTTGCTTGGCAGCTGTACGCGCGGTCTGTGGACTGATCACTCCTTTGGTGACCAAGTTTTTCAAACTTTGATCCAGTGTGGTCATACCGTAGTTTGCACCAGTCTGAATAGCAGAATACATCTGTGCCACTTTGTTTTCACGAATTAAGTTACGAATGGCAGGAATACCAATCATGATTTCATGCGCGGCAACACGGCCACCGCCATTTTTCTTGAGTAGGGTTTGAGAAATTACGGCTTGTAGCGATTCAGATAACATGGCACGAACCATGTCTTTTTCTTCAGCAGGGAATACGTCAATCACACGGTCAATGGTTTTTGCTGCAGAGGTGGTATGTAGTGTACCGAAGACCAAGTGACCCGTTTCAGCAGCAGTTAGCGCCAAACGAATGGTTTCAAGGTCACGCATCTCACCGACTAGGATAATATCGGGGTCTTCGCGGAGTGCAGAACGCAGTGCTTCGTTAAAACCATGCGTATCACGGTGTACTTCACGTTGGTTGATCAAACATTTTTTTGACTGGTGTACAAATTCGATTGGGTCTTCAACCGTTAAGATGTGGTCATAGCGGTTATCGTTAATATAATCGATCATTGCCGCCAACGTGGTAGATTTACCAGAACCGGTAGGTCCTGTCACCAAAACCAAACCACGTGGCAATTCACACAACTCTTTAAAGGTTTGTCCTAAACCTAAGTCTTCCATGGTCAGGACTTTAGACGGAATGGTACGGAATACTGCACCTGCACCGCGGTTTTGGTTGAATGCGTTCACACGAAAACGAGCAATACTTGGAACCTCAAAGGAAAAGTCCGTTTCTAATTTTTCTTCAAAATCACGACGTTGTTTATCATTCATGATGTCATAGACCAGTTTATGCACTTCTTTGTGTTCTAAAGCTGGTAAATTGATACGACGAACTTCACCATCGACACGAATCATCGGTGGCATACCTGCAGATAAGTGTAAATCTGAGGCCCCGTTCTTAGCCGAAAAGGCTAGTAATTCTGTGATATCCATTATTTCCCCGAGTTCATTTAAATGCTAATTATTTTGATAGAATAATAAGGCTTTCAATCAACTTAACCAACAGTTTGTTGAAAGGCAAAGCAAAAAAGATGACCGAAATGAGACCCTCGTCAATGAATATCTTGCAAAATTCACGTCAACACGTGTTATCCCAAATTCAGCAGGCCTGCGAAATATCAGGTCGTGACGTGGAGTCTGTAGAGCTTTTGGCGGTTTCTAAAACACATCCGAGCGAAGTGTTACGAGACATGTATACTTGTGGTCAACGCGCATTTGGTGAGAACTACCTACAAGAGGCTTTGCAAAAGATAGAAGAGCTACAGGATTTAGAGATTGAATGGCATTTTATTGGGCATGTACAACGCAATAAAACTAAACATTTGGCTGAAAAATTTGCATGGGTGCATGGGGTTGATCGTTTAATTATTGCAGAGCGTTTATCGGCGCAGCGTCTGACAACACAACCACCATTAAATCTTTGTCTACAGGTCAATATCGATGGTCAAGACAGCAAAGATGGCTGCCAACCTGATGAAGTTGCTGAGTTGGTAAAAAGTATCAGTCAGTTGCCTAACATCAAACTGCGTGGGTTGATGGTGATTCCTGCACCGAACAATACCCAAGCCTTTAAGGCCGCGAAAGTGTTATTTGACCAAGTGAAAGAGCTGCATATACATCCTGAAGACTGGGATACCTTAAGCATGGGTATGTCTGGCGATATGGTCGATGCGATTGCAGCTGGGTCGACTATGGTTCGCGTTGGAACCGCCTTGTTCGGAGCGAGAGATTATTCACAGCATTAAGTCTAAATAGGGCTTCTTGAGCTTAAAGGCAGTGAGAAGCGTTTAACTTACAATTATATAAAACTAATAGGCTGCTGAAAAAATAGGCTTAATTTAAACTCATGGATTGAGTCGTCTACAAATTTGACAGATGAACCATGAAAAATGATTTCCTGACAACGATAAAAATTGCATTTAGGATGAAGCCAAAATGAAAAAACTCTATCTATTTATCTCCCTGCTTTTGAGTTTACTTGTAGCAGCTTGTAGTAGCACAAATACCAAAATGAGTGAGATGAGTGCGGATTCTACGGTTCAGAATGCTCACGTCGCTAAAAGTGAAAAATTAGGCACCAAGTGGGGCGATGAGATTAGTTCAAACGTCACGGAAGTGAATTTAAAACGTTTATCCAGCAGTCCAATTGCTGAATCACAAGTTCGCTATGCCAGCAAAAAATACTTGGGGAAAGCTGTGAACAGTCTGTCATTGGCCGCTGGAAAAATCAGTTTTTCGATTGTAGATGATGCACAGCGTCCACTGCCTTTATTTCGAGATGGTCAGCAGTATTATTTATCTGGCAAAGATGGACAAAGTTATCAACTCAAATACCAGAACCATAGCAATAGCACGTTTGAAGTGGTTGCCAGTGTGGATGGTTTAGATGTTATTGATGGACGTGCAGCATCACGCACTAATTCAGGTTATGTGCTTCGTCCACAGGGAGAGTTGATTATTGAAGGCTTCCGTAAGAGTGACTCTGCAGTGGCATCCTTTACCTTTAGTCGTCCTGAAGATGCCTATGCTGCAAACTCAGATCATGGTTCCATCCAAAATACAGGTGTGATTGGTACAGTGATCTACCCGCTACAGTCTATGGCGGCTACAGATAAAGCAGCAGATGCATCTAAATATGCACCTCCACCAAAAGCATTCCCAGCGGATTAAAGCATTTGTTTGGATTTCACAGGGAGCACTTACATTAAGTAGGGTGCTCCCTTTATTTTTAACTGAGAGATGGTGTCTTAAAACAGATCAAAGTTTGACTTTCAAAAATCTGAAATTATCCTACCACCTCAATGGTACTGGCACCTGCGCCCAAAGCTTTGACTTGGATTTGCACAGGAATACGTTCATGCATTTCTTGGATGTGTGAAATCAGCACCACCTTACGTCCTTGATTCTGCAATTGGTCGAGAGCATTCATGACCATGTGCAGGGACGATGCATCTAAAGTCCCAAAGCCTTCATCAATAAATAGAGATTCGATTTTCATTGACCCTGAGGCCATATTGGAAATGGCAAGAGATAGGGCAAGGGCGGTCAGGAAAGACTCACCCCCAGAGAGTGATGCAACAGAGCGGGTTTCGCCATCCATGTCATGATCAATAATGGCCAGACTCAGCGAATGCTCTAAACGCTTCAAGGTATAACGCTGCGAGAGTTGGTTGAGTTGTTGGTTGGCATGCTCCAGTAAAATATCGAGATTATATTGCTGCGCATAATCACGGAATTTTTTGCCTGTGGCATCTCCCATCAGACCTGAAATTTTACCCCAACGGTGTTCTTCCTGTTGTATGGATTGAATCTGATCTGCAAATTGCTTTTGTTTTGCGACATTTTGCTGATGCAACTCAAGTTTAAGTTTGAGCTGATCACGTAGTTCAAGTTGTGTTTGCAGTGCCGCTTGATGCTCCTGCATTTGCTGTTGTAACTGTGCTGGGTCAATCTCAGGTTGATGGCCCAGATGTTCACTCAACTGCTCTTGCATAGTTTTCAATGCAGCATGTGCTTCATTTACTAGGCGTTCTGCATGCTGTAATTTCTGACGGATGTGTTGTTCCTGAGCCGAGTTAATTTGAGCCAGCGCATCTAAATCAGGCTTATGGAAATCAGGATGCGCATTGAGCCAGTGTTGAAGGGTATTTTCTACTTGGCTGGCACTGGTCTGATTCTGCTGTAACTGGGCTTTGAGCTGTTCTAGCTGATTTTTTTCCTGTTCGAATTGATGGCGCAATTGATCAAAATGCTGTTTCAGCTGTTGATAATGGCTTTGCGTCTGCTGGCGATGTTGATCGTGCTGGATGAGCCACTCATTGGCTTTGATGTCCGTTAAGCCAGTCATTTGTTGGATCAATTGATTGGCTATTTCTGTATTTTGCTGTCCTTTTTGTTTGATCTCATTGAGCTGCTCGTTGGTTTCAGCGATGTGCCTACTGGTATTTTCGATATTCAGTTGATTGGTCTTGAACTGTTGCGTGGTTTGTTCGTATTGCTGACGCCATTGTTCCAACTGTTCCAGTTGTTGTGAACGGGTATTTAGACGTATCAAGATTTGCTGAGCGGTTTGGGTGGTCTGCTGTTGCCAAGCTGTTTTTTCAGCTTCAGATAAACACTGCACGATATGCTGAACTTGGTTGTGTAAACCGTTCGCTGTTTGTAGTAAATGTTCAATCTGTTGAATGTTTTGGGTGCATTGTTGCTGGATTTTAATATTGTGTTGGAACTGCTCAGACTGTTGTTTGAGTTGTTGCAAATCCAACTGATATTGCTGAGCCATTTGCATGAACTGAGTCTTCAATTTCGATGCTGTTAGGGTGAAGTCGAGCGCCATATTTGTCATTTGGCTGTGCTCGATTAACACATGTTGCAAAGCACTGATTTTTTCAGAAAGCTGCTGAATTAAAGTTTGGCGTTGTTCTATTTCAGTATTCAGTTTAGTCAGCTGCTGCTGCGCTTGTTGCCAGCCATCGAAGCAATTTTGTTCTTTCAGTGTTGCCTGTTGTTCCTGCTGTTGTTGAAGCTCAAACAGGGCCTTGGAGAGCGCAGTATCTTCCAGTTTATAAGGATGTGAGGTACTGCCACAGACTAAACAGGGTTCGCCGTCTTGGAGTGCCGTGCGTAAATCTTCGATATTTTCAGCATGTAAAAGTCGCTGCTGTTGCAAAACCAATTGTAGCTGGATGCGTTCACTTTTGGCAGATTGAAAGACCTGTTCAGCTTGTCGGCTATTGTGCTGCACGGCTTGAAGCTGTGTATTGGCATTGTCGAGCAGTACTTGCTGTTCTGTAGCCTCAGCCTGTAAGTCAAAAAACTGCTGAATTTTTTGCTGAATCAGCTCGAATTGGCTGAGTTGATTGATTTTCAACTCGCGTTGCTGTTGTGTCTGCGCAACTTTGATTTCAAGCTGTTCGATCGTCCCGAACTGTTGAATCGACTGCTGTAATTGTTGTTTTTCTGATGCTAGCCGATGTTCAGCCTGAGTACGTGGCCCGAGCTGATGTTCAATTTTTTGATATTGATGAATGAACTGTTCTAGCTGTTGAGTATGGGCGCTGAGACCTTTGTCTAGATTTACAAATTCTTTTGAGCTTTCCAGTTGCTGCTTACACTCGGTTTGCTGTCGATCAATGTGTTGAATCTGCTGTTCAAACTTTTGTTGTTGCTGGATTAGGGGCAGCTTAGACTGTTCTAAAGCCTGCAATTTTTCCTGAACTTTCTTAAACTCAGCCCCAATAAAATCACGTTCTTGAATACATTTACGCACCTCATTCAATGCATCATGATGGGTACTTTCAAATTGTTGTAGTTCATTCACTGCCATTTCAGCTTGTGTGAATTGGGCTTTTTCGCTTTCAAATTTAAGCTGTAAATGATCGAACAGTTGTTGCTGTTGTTGAATACGGGGCGTCAGTTGTTGCATCGCTTGCTGTAACTGTTGTTGCTGGAATACCACGGCACGAATTTCTGAAAAGATCTCCAAACGAGCCAAGTGTTCGCGCTCAGGAGCTAAATCTTGTTGTAACTTGCTTTGCGTATCGAATAGTTGTTGTTTGCTAATGATTTCACTGTCGAGTTTATGTTTGCGTTCAAACCATTGTTGTTGTTTTTCCAGTTGCGACTTTTGAGCTTCAAGCTGTTTATAATCCCTGTCGCACTGCTGAAATTGTGTCGATAATGTTGTGACTTGTTCATCGGTTAACAGTTCAATATGACCCAGCACATTTTCCAGTTCTTTGCGCTGCGTGGCGACGGATTTGGTTTTTTCATAAGCCAGTTGACCAATTTTCCCAAAAATAGCGGAATTGGTCAGATATTCCAACAATTCGCCGCGTTCATTGTCCCGCGCTTTTAAAAAAACGGTGACCTCAGATTGAGCCAATAAAACGGCACGAGTAAATTGTTCAAAACTGAGCTGAGTAATTCTTTTAATTTCTTGATCGACACTACTTCTTTTATCCGCAACGACGACACCATCGGTGACACATTTTAAAGAACGCTGCACACTTTGCAGTTTGCCATCGGCTTTTTCCCGCGAACGTTTTAATTCCCAACGCGCGATATAGCGTTTTTGGTCTTGTGCAATAAAGCAAAGCTCGGCATAACCATGTGCAGTGCCACGACGCAGTACGGTCAATGGAGAGTTGGTGAGCAGCTCTGAGCCATCGACATCTTGAAGTTTGCCATCACTGTCTTTTAGCCGTGGAATACGGTTAAACAGGGCCAAACACATGGCATCTAAAATGGTGGATTTACCTGCACCTGTTTTCCCCACAATGGCAATCAGACCTGCACTGGCAAGGGGATCGCTTTCAAAATCAATGAAATGTTCGCCAGAAAGTGAAGCAAGGTTTTTAATTCGAATCGATAAAATATTCATACTAAACCTTTAAGCCTCTTGTTCATCTGCAAGGGATTGTTCTGCTTCACGCATTAAGCTCATAAAATCGTTCAACACTTCTGCATCATTGTGATAACCCTGTTTTTCCCAAATTTGCTGAAACAGTTTTTCTGGTGTAGGTGGTTCTAAACTTACTTTAGCGGGTGCATTGGGGTCTTGCTCGGTCGCTAAATATTGACGTGAAATACGGACTAAACGATAACGGTCTTTGGGTAGTGCCTCTTCGAATTGTTGTCTTAAATTGGGCTGCGGTGGAACAGTAGTATGGTATTCAATATCAACATATTCACGTTGATCAATCTCTGGGATGATGCCTTGAGGCAATGTTTGCAGCTTTTCCAGTACCTCATTTAATTCACCGCGTATTTTATGCAGTTGAATGCTTCGTGGTATTGCTAAAACATTCAACTGAAAACGGGAGACATCATTTCGTGTGGGATCAAGTGTCACTTCAATAACTTGATGTTTATAGTTAATTTCACTAAAAGATAGTGGAATTGGGGAGCCACTATAGCGAATATGCTCTTCACCGACTTTTTGCGGTTTATGCAAATGCCCTAGTGCCACATAGTCAATGATTTCATCAAATAATGCTGTTGAGAGTGCTTCTTCATTACCAATCACAATAGGACGCTCAGAGTCTGAGGTTTCGCCGCCTTGCATATGTGCATGAGACATTAAAATCAGGGCTTGATCCGCTGTTTTGCGGGCTTCGGCCTCGGCAATCAATTGTTGATGCAAATAAGCAATCGCGTTTTGGCTATTGGTGGTGTGCTCATTAAAGCCTGTAATTTCAGCAGGACGTAAAAAGGGCAGGCTCAGACACCATGCCACAGTATTTTGTTGCTCATCTAAAATCGGCACCAATAAGTGCTCAAGATCGATCTGCTGTTGGCTATTTTTATGAATCACTCCCACCGCTTTGGCGTTGTATTTGGCCAGTAAAGGTTCAACTTGTTCAATGCGGTAGCCTGAGTCATGGTTGCCTGCAATCATCAGGGTTTGCATATGTGGTGCACGTGCATGTGCATCTGCTAAGAATTGATAGAGTTGCTTTTGTGCGGACGATGCAGGGTTGATGACATCGAAAATATCTCCTGCAATCAAAAGCGCATGTGGCTGTCTTTCACTGATTTGCTCCAGTAGCCATGATAAAAACTGTTCATGTTCATACTGGCGGGAATGGTTATAAAAAAACTGTCCCAAATGCCAATCAGATGTATGAAAAAAACGAACAGCCATAGATACCCCAAGCTCAAAGCGCAATAGAGCTATAAGCTAACATAAATCAAAATTATGCGATGGATAATTGTCGCTACGACGACAATCTCTGACCTGACAGTTGAGAGCCTATTGTTAAGTTTGATTGCACAGAAAAATTAGTGAGTGATTATGTGAAAAAGAAAGTGATGGGTTTATTTGATTAACACTATAGTAAAAAGATAAATTTTGATTAAAAAATGTTCTTTTAATGGGGTATTATGTAAATCTATGAAATTGTATATCGTGTCATAGCCATAAAGGAAATGTGCAGCTCGTTCACGGATTCAATTTTGAGACTTTATAAGAATGATTTATGCAGAATGTCTAAAAAATAAGTCATGTATTGAGTAGGACAGGGTATAAGGAGAACGTAACTATGTCTGATTCTATTTTCAATTCGCCCCGTATCGTCAATGATCTGGTGTATAAGACGCTGATTGAATCAACACTTGCTATTCCTTGGAGTATTGATTGGGAAACCAAAACGTTTAGTTATATTGGCCCACAAATTGAAAAAGTGCTGGGTTGGAAGCAGGATTCGTGGAGAACAGTTGAAGATTGGGCAATGCGAATGCATGAAAATGATCGTGCATGGGTGGTTGATTTTTGTGTGGCTCAGTCGATTTCTGGGGTTGATCATGAGGCGGACTATCGCGCACTGACTAGCAATGGAGAATATATTTGGATTCGTGATGTGGTGCATGTGGTGCGAAAACCAGATGGGGAAGTCGATAGCTTGGTTGGATTTATGTTCGATATTTCTGAACGTAAAAGACAGGAACAAGAGTTAGAAACACTGAAAAAGCAACTGGAAGAATATTCGTATCAAGATGGTCTAACGGGAATTGCCAATCGCCGCTTCTTTGAAGATAGCTACCAACGCGAGTGGCTCAATGCACAGCGTGAACAGCAACCACTGACCCTCATGTTATTAGATATCGATTATTTTAAACAATATAACGATTATAATGGTCATATTCTTGGTGATGCTTGCCTGAAACAAATTGCACAAATACTGAAAAAAAGTGTCTCACGTCCACGTGATTTGGTGGCGCGTTTTGGTGGGGAAGAATTTGTTTTGATATTACCCGATACCTCACAAGCGTCTGCAATTGAAGTGGTGGAGCGTATTTTACAGAGTATCCGAACCGCTGATATTTGCCATAGCTCATCGCCATTGGATCAGCGTTTATCGGTCAGTTTGGGGGTGAAAACCATTATCCCAACGCATAAAAATGACAAAATGGCTTTCTTAAAAGAGGTCGATCAGAACTTGTATTTGGCCAAAGAGCAGGGGCGTAATGGTTATGTCATTCAGGATGCGGCAGACGTCCAGCACTTAAACTCATATTAGCTTTTAAGGGCTTCTTCATCTATTGAGGTGGGGGAGTACTGCAAAAATCAGTCCTCAAAAAAATAAAGACCGACGATTCGAGTGATGATGAAATCGTCGGTCAAAGAAAACTGCTTCACGCTTAAATGTTGGCTGCTGACAACATTTAAATTTGGAGCCAATCTTATTGCTCTAGGAAAGGTCACCGTACGTATTGTGGATGCCGGTACAATGTTAACGGTTGCTGCGACCTTGTACCCTATTTAACGCACATCAACTTCGATTGGTTGACATGAAAATGAAAAAAAACTGAATTTTTTTTATAATGATTTTTTGGCTGGGTTTAAAGTAGCGCTATGATTTCGCTAACACGATATTTTCTCTGGTTTTTTTTCATATGTTTTGTCTTTAGTTGTGTCTGTGGTGTACTCGCTGCACTACTTCCGACAGGGATGGGAGCTGTATTAACGGCTGTACCTTATTTGGTGGCCATGATTTGGGTTTTACTTAAATTTATTAAGCAGCAGCGCCGTGCGCCAACCCAAGTAGAACGGAAAAAATTCACTTTAGGTTTTAGTCTGATTTTTTGGAGCTATAACTTTGCCTTTCTCATGTTGGGATTAGCTATTTTTGCGCAGGGAGATGCCGAAGTTTGGCAAAACTTTATGCTCTACGTCCAACAACCGCAATTTATCAGTATGGTGGTGATTCTGATTTTATTGATCGCGATTCCGCTGTATGTGCTGACCTATTGGTTCTATGGCAAACAAGCGGAGCGTATGGCGGCAAAAATGATCGATTAATCGTAAAGCGCTTGGCTAAATGCTATAGTTTGATCAAAAGCATCATTTGAGATCACGCTATGCAAAAAGAACGTGTATTGGTGACAGGAGCAAGTGGTTTTATTGGTTCAAACTTGCTCGATTATTTATTAGAAAAAGATTATGAAGTGATCGGCTTAAGCCGACAGAAGAATCTGCCTAAAATTCACCCACATTTGACTTGGATTCGAGCTTTAGAAGAACTTAAGCATGATCGCATTGATTATGTGGTGAATTTGGCTGGGGAAAGTATTGCTCAGGGACGTTGGACAGATGCCCGCAAGCAAAAGCTGATCGCCAGTCGCGTTGAAATGACGACGATGCTCTATCAATATCTCGCTAAAAGAAATATTCAACCGAAATGTATTATTTCAGGTTCGGCAGTGGGCTATTATGGCATCGATCCGACTGAACAATGGTCAGAGTGTTGTAATGAGCAGTCAGCGCCGCAGTCTATTTTTATGTCAGAGTTGTGTCAAAAATGGGAACAATCTGCACGGCAAGACACGTCGCAAAATACCAAAATTATTCGTTTAGGTGTGGTCTTTGGACGAGGGGCCGGCATTTTGCCGCAAATGTTGTTTCCGATCAAAATGAACTTATGTGGACGTATTGGTTCGGGGCGGCAACCTGTGGTCTGGGTGCATATTCAAGATGTGCTGCGAGCGATTGAGTTTTTAATGTTGCATGAAACGACTGAGCAAGTTTTTAATGTCGTCAGTCCAGAAAAAGTCACCCAGTCAGCATTTGCACAAACTGCAGCGCAAATTCTAAAACGTAGACCTGTACTTTCTTTACCAGCTTTTGTGCTGAAGTTACTTTTAGGCGAGCAGTCTCAACTGGTGCTGAATGGTCAATTTGTTCGCCCCGAAGCATTGAAAGCACAGGGGTTTGAGTTTAAATATCCCACTTTAAAAGAAGCCTTGATCCACATTATTCAACCGCAAAATTTAGCCAAGTAGCGTTTGATCAAGCAAAGCTTACCAAACGCTCAGGGCTATAGGCGCTGGCGTCAACCGTTAAGCTTTGCTCCAACATCAATTCGCGTAGCAGTCGTGCAGATGCAGGCCCCATACATAGACCATTTATATAGTGACCGAAGTTTGCCCAGAGATTGGCTATTTCGGGGAGTGCTCCGATATAAGGAACACCCGTGGGTGAACTTGGGCGTAGACCTGCCCAATGCTTCACAATTGGGAAATCGGCCAGCTCAGGCACCATATCCAAACAGGCTTTATAAATATTTTGCTGGGTTTGTAGAGAAGGGCGTTGGTCAAAACCGACATCCGCCATGCTTGAACCACAAACGATATGACCATCCAAACGTGGAATCAGATACATAACCTGATTCATACACATGGTTGGTAGCCAGTTTTCAGGGGTTTTAAACAGTAACATTTGCCCTTGTACGGGGTTCACTGGAATGCTGCATTGGAGTTGTTCGGACCAGTGCTGTGACCATGCGCCTGTTGCAATTACCACATGATCCGCTGAATAGCTCTGACCATCAGCAGTTTTTATCCCTTGAACTTGCTGATTGACTATGTCAAAGGTATGTACCCACGCTTGCTCATGAAAGGTGACTTGTGGCTGCCGTTTGAGGTATTCCACAATTGACTTGAGCAGTCGCGGATTACGGACATTGGCCAATTGTGGAAAATGGATGGCTTGTTGAAAGCGCGAGGAAATGCGCGGATTGACCTGTTCAAGTTGCTCGCGTTGTAAAAGTTCACAATGTTGCATCGGTTCTTGGTGTTGATCTTTATAATTTAGGCCAATCTCAAAATCAGCTTCATCAAAAATCAGCATACCTGTTTCATGGATTTCAAAATCAATCCCCGAAACGGGGCTAATTTTTTCATTCCATGCTTGATACATGCTTTTGCCATATTTGGCGAGGTCATTGACGCTTTGTGGATAGCGCCATGGGTACATCGGGGAGAGAATCCCTCCACCTGCCCATGAAGCCGCTTGTCCCGCTTGCTGTTGGTCAAAAATCTCAACCGAGCAACCGTGTTCAATCAGCTCAAGCGCTGTCAGTAAGCCACTGATTCCTGCGCCAATGATGGCAATATGCATTGCAACTCGATCCTTCTAAACAGGCTGTTATTTCATATCTTTTAGTTTTAGTGCAGCTTCTTCTGCAAAATAGGTCCAGATACCATCTGCACCCGCGCGGCGGCAGCTCATCAGCGATTCAATAATCACGCTGTCTGATAGCCAGCCGTTTTGGATGGCCGCTGCGAGCATGGCATATTCGCCACTGACTTGGTAAACGAAAGTTGGCACGCCGAAGTTGTCTTTGACTTCGCGGACAATGTCCAAATACGGCATACCCGGTTTCACAATCACCATGTCAGCCCCTTCTTGAATATCAAGGGCAATTTCATGTAATGCTTCTGCGCGGTTGCCGACATCCATTTGATAGTTGTATTTGTTGCCACCTTTAAGGTTGCTGGATGAACCGACCGCATCACGGAAAGGGCCATAGAAGCTCGACGCGTATTTTGCTGAATAGGCCATGATTGAAGTGTAGATATGACCATTGGCTTCAAAGGCTTGACGAATCGCACCGATACGACCATCCATCATGTCACTTGGCGCAAAGACATCTGCTCCAGCTTCAGCGTGGCTTAACCCTTGTTTGATCAGTGCTTCAACGGTTTCGTCATTGAGTACATAACCTGTGTCATCAATGATGCCGTCTTGACCATGCGTAGTATACGGGTCAAGTGCGCCATCGGTAATCAGCACCATTTCAGGTAATTCTTTTTTGAGCAGACGTAGCGTGTTTTGAACCACACCATCTTCACGCCATGCTGCTTCGGCACTTAAGCTTTTATCTTCTTGGGGAGTAACTGGAAATAGCGCCAGTTTCGATACGCCAAGTTCAAGTAAACGTTCTGCTTTTTTTAAGAGTAAGTCCGCAGATAGGCGTTGCACCTTCGGCATACTGGGAATGTCTTGCGTTTGGTTTTGTCCCGGCAGTACAAATACTGGATAGATAAGATGATCTGTCGTTAAATGGGTCTCGCGAACCATAGAGCGCAGATGTTCATTTTTACGAATACGGCGCATGCGAGTAGCGGGGAAGGCGGGACGATTGAACGTATAGGTCATACAAATCTCGATAATCGGTATTAAACTAGGTCAGTATTGTAGACCTATCTTATGGCTTTGGGCACATATTGACGGGTTTTTATTGTTTTAAGAGTGAAGCAGATTGTTATGAGTAGTGGTGAAAAAAGCTGGACGGGCAGCATACACTTAGGAGCAAAAGTGGATATAGATGTAGTTTTTGAGCAGTTGGTTAAGGCTTTTAATGCGTCACCATTTTTTAAGCACAATACCATGACTATGCGAGTCGTTGATGGGCAAATTGAAGCCTATATCGATATGCAAGATTACTTAATTGGCAATGTTGCGTTCCAAATTTTACACGGGGGCGTGGCTGCAACGGTTTTGGACAGTATTGGTGGTATTGTAGCGATGGGGGAGCTGTATAAAAAAGCGGAACCTGACACGATTGCGGACACCATTAAAAAGGTATCCCGTTTAGCTACAGTCGATATGCGAGTTGATTATCTTGCGCCAGGACGTGGAAAATACTTTATTGCCCGTGCTGAAACCCTAAGATTGGGGCGTAAAGGCTGCACGATGCGCATGACCATGGTCAATGATGAAGGCAAATCGATTGCAACAGCGATTGCTTCTTATGCTTATTAGTTTTAAATTAATTAAGTATTTAATATTCAAGTGAAATTTACAGCATCTAATAGGAAGTTGGATGCTGAAAACTAAAATAGACTGAGCGGTTACAATTTATTTTCTCAAAATGTGATTATTTGCTTTTAGAATGCATCAAATTTTATTGTGACTTTCTCATCGACACCAATGCAGGCAATATTTGTCTGATGTCCCTTTTGTCGGGATGATGCCGGCTGACCAAGTCTGTTAGATTTAGGAAAAATCAATGACAGATGCCTCAAATACACTGCCAGATACTGATCCAACCGATCAAATCAATGATCAAGCACTGAAAGCCAAACGTAAGAAAAGCTTAGGTTTCGTGGCTGTGATCCTGATCATTGCTGCCATTTTATTCTTGATTTGGAAACTGTTCTTTAATCATTCGGTTTCAACGGATAATGCCTATGTGGGTGCGGAAACGGCCTCGATTACCTCTATGGTGACTGGCCAAGTTGAAAAAGTTTTGGTCAGTGACACGCAAACGGTAAAGCAAGGCGATGTGCTGGTTTTGGTCGATCATCGTGATGCTGAAATTGCTGTAGCCCAAGCTCAGGCCGAATTACTTAAAGCACAGCGCCAGTATAAACAAAGTGCGGCCAACAGCAGCTCTTTAAATTCGCAAGTCTTTGTTAGCGATGACGCCATTCATAGTGCTGAAGCGCAAGTGGCTAAAGCCAAAGCGGAGTTGGATAAAGCGCAAGATGATTTGAACCGTCGTCAGCAGTTGAGTGCGACAGGCGCGATTTCTAAAGAAGAATTAAGCACGGCACAAGCTGCTTTAAATAATGCACAAGCGGGCTATAACTTGGCGCAAGCGGGTTGGGCGCAGGCTAAATCCAGTCAGAAAGCTGCGCAAAGCAATTTGGCTGCAAATGAAGCTTTAATTCAAGGCAGCAATGAAAATTCGACTCCCGATGTTTTGGTTGCTCAAGCAAAACTGAAACAAGCTTTACTTGATTTAGAACGTACTGAAATTAAAACACCATTTGATGGGGTGGTGACGAGCCGAAAAATTCAAGTTGGACAGCGTGTGGCACCGGGTTCGGTACTCATGGTGGTGGTGCCAATTTCACAGTTATATGTCGACGCTAACTTTAAAGAAAGCCAGCTTGAAAATGTACGCCCAGGTCAAAAAGCGGTTTTAACCTCAGACCTCTATGGTGACTCGGTTGAGTTCCATGGCACGGTCCTGGGCTTCTCTGGTGGAACAGGTTCTGCCTTCGCGCTGATTCCTGCACAAAATGCCACAGGTAACTGGATTAAAGTGGTACAGCGTTTGCCTGTACGTATTCAACTCGACCCGAAAGAGTTGGCTGAACATCCGTTACGTGTTGGTTTGTCGATGGAAGCTCAAATCGATCTGAAATCGAAGTAGTTGCACATGAATAGCTACGTTCCCTATGGTGACTTAAAGGGTGGTCGCCTGATGTTGGCGGCTTTCGTCCTCGCTTTGGCCAATTTTATGGTCGTGCTGGACATGACCATTGCCAATGTTTCGGTGCCTCATATTACGGGAAGTCTTGCCGTATCGAGTTCGCAAGGAACATGGGTGATTACCTCTTATGCTGTGGCTGAAGCGATATGTGTTCCTTTAACAGGCTGGCTCGCAGGTCGTTTTGGTGGAGTGAGGGTTTTTACCTTAAGTCTGATTGGCTTCACCATATTTTCGGTACTGTGTGGTTTATCGACCAGTTTAGAAATGCTGGTTTTCTGCCGCATTGGACAAGGTTTATTTGGTGGCCCGATCATGCCGCTCAGTCAGATGTTACTGATGCGGATTTTCCCTCCAGAAAAGCAATCCCAAGCCATGGGCATGTGGGCAATGACGACGGTGGTTGGCCCGATTCTTGGTCCGATTTTAGGGGGAACCATCAGTGACAACATGTCTTGGCATTGGATTTTCTTTATTAATATTCCTGTTGGGATCGCATGTGCTTTTGCAGCGATGCGTCTGCTTAAACCTGCGGAAACCGCAACGGCCAAACTCAAAATTGATCGCGGTGGATTGATCCTCCTGATTTTATGGATTGGAGCATTACAGCTCATGCTCGATCTGGGGCATGAACGCGATTGGTTTAATAGCCCTGCGATCGTGGTGCTGGCTTTAACGGCTGTGATTGGTTTGGTGATTTTTACCATTTGGGAGCTGACAGAACGGCATCCAGTGGTGAATATCCAAATCTTTAGATACCGTAGTTTCACGATTTCTGTCTTGGCACTGGCCTTTGGCTTTGGCGCATTTTTTGGCAGTATTGTACTGATTCCGCAATGGTTACAGATCAATTTGGGCTATACCGCAACTTGGGCCGGTTATTTAACCGCAACCATGGGTTTTGGTAGTTTAGCCATGTCACCCATTGTGGCGAAATTGGCAACCAAATATGACCAACGTGCACTGGCCAGTTTTGGTTTGAGCATCTTGGGCGGGGTGACCTTGATGCGCTCGTTCTGGACCACAGATGCAGACTTTTTTGCATTGGCATTGCCGCAAATCTTGCAGGGCTTTGCTGTGCCATTTTTCTTTATTCCATTATCTAATATGGCGCTATCATCGGTACTACCACATGAAATGGCATCTGCCGCAGGTTTAATGAACTTCTTAAGAACCATGGCAGGGGCGATAGGCGCATCTATTGCGGTCACTATTTGGGATGACCACACCAAAGTTGCACGTAGTGAAATGGTCGGCAGTTTGCATACAGAGCAAACTCAGTCGGTGCTGATGCAGCAGGGAATGAGCGCGGAAGGTGCATTAGGCTATATTTCTAGTTTGGTGGATAAAGAAGCGTTGACCTTGTCGGCAAACTATATTTTCCTGATCTTGGCCTTGGTGTTCCTATTTGCAGCATCCATTATTTGGCTCTGTCCTAAACCTAAAATAGGGGCAGGCGGTGGCGGACATGCGCATTAGGGTAATAAAAAACCGCTTTCTTGAAGCGGTTTTTTATTCTACATGTTATGCAGTTTTATGATGTTTTGAATATCTCAAAACAATAGCGTTAAATAATCAAAGTTCTGACTTTGCTCGTCTTAAAGCGGATTGCCATTGTTGTAAGTGAAATTCACGTTGATCAGGACTCATTTTTGGTTCAAAAGCACGTTCAAGCTGCCAAGACTGTGCAATTTCATCCAAACTTGAAAATACGCCACACCTTAAGCCTGCCATGGCCGCCGCACCCCATGCAGTCGACTCCTGCATCTTAGGGCGTAGTACAGGCACATTTAAAATATCGGCTTGAAATTGCATAAGCATGTCATTTTGGCTGGCACCACCATCGACGCGGAGCTCTTTCAGCGGCTGCTGAATATCGGCTTGCATGGCGGTCAGTACATCAGAGACTTGAAAGGCAATGGACTCTAAGGCTGCACGGGCGATATGGGCCTTATTGGTGCCGCGAGACATTCCACATAATAGGGCACGCGCTTCACTGTCCCAATGTGGCGCACCGAGTCCAGTAAATGCCGGAACCAGCATGACGCCATCGGTATCTTTAACTGTACAAGCTAATTTTTCAACATCGCTACTTTTTTGAATAATGCCTAAATTATCCCGTAGCCACTGAACAATCGCACCTGCCATAAATACACTGCCTTCTAGGGCATAAGTGGTGTGATGTTGCGTTTTCCAACCCAGCGTCGAAAGCAGTTTGTTTTTACTATATTGAACGGTCTCGCCTGTATTGAACAGCATAAAACAACCTGTGCCATAGGTGTTTTTAGCAGTCCCAATGTCAAAACAGGACTGTCCAAACAGTGCAGACTGTTGGTCACCTAATATGCCTGTAATCGGAATATTGGCACCGAGTAAGCCTGCCGCGGTGTCGGCTACATAGGTATCTGAGTTGATGATTTTCGGCAGTAATGCAGGTGGAATATTAAATAAATCTAACAGTTCTTCATCCCATTGCTGCGTACTTAAGTTCATGAGCATAGTGCGAGAAGCATTGCTGACTTCGATGACATGTTGAGCGCCTTGGGTGAGATTCCAAATCAGCCAACTATCAATCGTGCCAAAGGCCACATGCCCCTGTTCAGCCAGTGTGCGTAGACCATTGACATGCTCAAGTAGCCAGACCAATTTTCCTGCACTAAAGTAAGGGTCAATTCGGAGTCCAGTTTTGGATTGAATCTTATCTTTTAGATTTTGCTGTAGGAGCTGATTGCACCATTCAAATGCGCGACGGTCTTGCCAGATAATGGCTGGCGCAAGTGGTTGCCCTGTACGTTTATCCCATACGACAGTCGTTTCTCTTTGGTTAGTAAGACCAATGGCTTTGATGTCCTTGGCTAAAATACGAGCAGAGGCCAGAGCCTGCTGTACAACGGCAATTTGTGAGCTCCAAATCTCTTGGGCATCTTGTTCTACCCAGCCTGATTGGGGGGTATGTATACGTGTTTCGCGTTGCGCCGTTGCCTGAACTTGACCTTGTTCATTGAAAATAATGGCACGACTCGAAGTGGTTCCTTGGTCGAGTGCAAGTAAGTAGCTCATAAATTATTTTATTGTTGGACTTGAAAAGCAAAATATTAGCGCAATTATGTAATTAAGCGCATCAATATGTGTGTTTGTTTAGAAAATAGATCATATTTTCTAGCAACTATGCTATGATTGCCGCTACTTTGGGGGTGTTTCTGGCTTCGACGCTGGTGATGAAACTCATAGATGCATGTCGAGAGCGCATTTTCTCTCGTAAATCAAATTTGCATTTTTTAGTCGCAAACGACGAATCATACGCTCTAGCTGCCTAAGGGCAGCTTGTCCGCCTCTCCGAATACTTGTGGTTAGAGAGTCCGACTGAAGCGCACGCACACAAGTCCGTATAAAACCAAGCCTCGGGGTTTTGTACTAAATTAAGAGGATCGCGATTTGTACCCTGTTCGTCGGGTCACAAAGAGTTAAAACAGTAGACGATATCTAAGCATGTAGTATTCTCGAGCGTAGTGCTGGCGGACGCGGGTTCAACTCCCGCCACCTCCACCAAAATTCTTTCCGAAGTAATCCATCGGAATTTAAAAAAGCCTTTAAACTCAATGTTTAAGGGCTTTTTTGTTGGCTCTATTGTCCGATACTGTCCTAAGCGATTTGACCCTATTTTTGCTTTGTGTGGGTAAAAATTGGCAAAATTTACCCAGAAATTAACACAACAAATTCTGGTTAAAGATATGTCACTCACAGATGCAGAATGTAGAAAAGCTCAACCGAAAGACAAGCAATATCGTCTATCAGATTCACATGGTTTATCGCTGATTATTACGACTAAAGGTCAGAGGTATTGGAATGTCCGCTATACAGTTCATGGACAGCGTCAATCTGAGTCACTAGGACCATACCCAGAACTTAGTTTGAAAAAAGCTAGAGAAATGGCTTATGAACTTAAGTATAAACATTCAAAATCAGTACTTCATGAGGACATAAAGCCTTTCTTTAAAGAAGTAGCTGAAGATTGGTTTGAGAATCAGAAAGAAACGTGGTCCCCGAAGCATATTAGCAATGTCAGAGCATCTCTAGATGAATTGTATCTTTCATTAGAAAATAAGCGTATTAATCAGATTCAAGCACCTGAAATTTTGCAGATAATAAAAAAGATTGAGGCGAGAGGCTCACTTGAAGTGGCAAAACGGACTTTATCCCGCTGTGGCATGGTCATGAAGTACGCTATTGCACACGGCTATCGCTACGATAATCCTGCAGGTGATTTGGTCTATGCTCTAAAAAATAAGCGTGTGAAAAATTTAGCATCATTACCTGCTTCAGATATGCCCGAATTTCTAAGAAAAGTCAGAGCTTATCCAAGTGATGCTCAGACACATCATGCCATCATTTTAATTATGCTTACTGGTGTTCGGGTCAGTGAGTTACTACAAGCACGTTGGGGGGAATTCGATATGGAAGGGCGTAAGTGGGATATTCCTGAAGAACGTATGAAGAATCGTCTTCCGCATCGTGTGCCGTTGACGGACATGATGGTTGAGGAACTGAAAGCTTTAAGACTTACCCATAATCAGGAACTGCTATTTCCACATCGTTTAAATAATAAAGAACCGATGCGTAGTGAATCTATTTTGGCAGTCATTAAGCGTTCAGGCTATGCAGGTCGAATGACAACACATGGTTTTAGATCGCTATTCAGTACAGTCGTAAATGAGTCAAATCTGTTTAATCCAGATGCCATCGAACGTCAGTTGGCTCATGTACCACAGAACCGTATTCGCTCTGCATACAACCGAGCACAATATTGGGATGAGCGAGTGAAAATTATGGAATGGTACGGGGAGCAAGTGATGAGTTGGATGTAATAACTGAGAGGAGTTTGAGGAAACGACACTTTCCTCTAATGGTAGTTTTTATTAGCTTCATCTAAGACGTATTTTAGTCCTTTAATGAATCAGCTTAATGGGACTAAAAATTAATACACAAGTACAAAGATAAACTTTAGTCGAAAAAGAGAGTTTTCAAAATTCTATATCAATCTAAAATTTTACGACTCACTTTTGGGGATGATGGTCTGAAGGCCATGATTATTTAATACTCTATATTAGTTCAGATTTGAACAGACATAGTTTTTGAAAAAGAGAAAGTTACCCGTTTGATAAGGGTGTCGAAATCTTAACAATCTCATGTTGACCCCAAATTATTTCACCTTCGTTCTGTGAATTTATTCAGTTATCTGCTTTTCAAAGCTTATTTTCCAACATATTTCTCTATTTAGCATCGGTTTATTTTTCGAGCAAATGTAAAGTTTAATTTTCAGATGATGTTTGCTGATTGAATAGATTCGTTTGAATGTCAGATGGAAAAAAGTACTACGGAATTAAACTCATGAGGTGGTGAAACAGTCTTAGATATTTTGGTTATGCGAGCGCTTAATGTTTGAGAAAATTGAAGGGGTAGACTGTCGATTAAACTTCTAGGATTAGTTGTTGAAAACTATGAACTCTGGAATCTTACTTAAAACTTTGCTGATTAATAATTTTAGATGATATAATTTTTATGTTAAAAAAATGTGATTAATAGGTATTTTAAAAATTGAATTTTAATTTTATATATAATAAATTCAATAGATTGATGGATATATTGTTTTATTTTTATGGAAAATGAAAAACTTTTTGAGTTGTTAAGGTTGAGAGTTCCACACTCATATGCGTCGTTGTCATCTGGAGAACATGGAAGGAACACTTTTTTTAAAGAGTCTGTTGATGTGCTGGAAAACTTGACCAACTTTTTTGAGGACGTTAATAGCCACAGAAATCCTGTACTTGAGAAGTTTTTAAAGACGAGTAATGGGGGGCATGAGTTTGATCAAGATACATATTTGTATTTTAGTAAGTTGATATCTAACACAACTATTTTACCCGACTGTGGATATAAGTTTAGACAATGGACGACCTCTACTGAACTGATGGAACGTGTTAGAAATATACAGAATGCAACTGAGTATTTTTTACACTTGGACGAGAATGATCCCTATGCACATTTATCCCCAAATGTGCAAAAACTTTTCCGTGGATGGGGTGATACAACATTCCCCTCGAGCCAAATAGAAGTTTTAAAAGAATGGATTAAGGATAATCAGAACAGTATTCTTTGGAATTTGCATAATGACAAAAGGACGAATTATTCTGAGCATAATAAAATATGCACGGAGTTTGATTTTCTTATTTCACAAAATTTGGAAGTGAATGTTCTGTGTTTGGATATAAATCTAAAAAATTCATTTAACAGTCCAGAACATGAATTTATCCGAATTAATTTAGACTACATAACCAAAATTCAGATGTACTTAAATCGGTTTCCTGATTTTTTGAATGGATTTTTTAAGTGGGAAAGTGATCATCAGTATGGCTTGAATTTGCATTGTATTTTATTTTTTAAGGGTAAAAAAAAGCTTAGCTCGAAAAAAGTGATTGAAAAGCTCACCGATAATATCAGTCGAGACAAGTTTGATTCAGGCGTCGCTATAACCAATTGGCTAAACCTGTCAAAGCAAATTACCAAGCACGATTTTACAAAAATTTCAAATCACCAAACAGAGCTTATACACCAGTTTAAGTATTGGATTTTGGGTTACTATGCGTATATCGACCACATCATAAAGCTGGATTACCGAAATAATAGAGGAGATTTATTCCTCCTTAATGGGGACTTTTTAAGGCTTGATGAATTTGTATATTATGACCCGTTGCTAGCATATCAGCGCAATATTGAGCAGTGGAAAAAACGAATTGAAGGCAAAAATCCAGAAAAAATTTGGCAATATCACAACTTACCAACAGCTGCTGTTGAACGGATTGAGATAGCACAGTTGATGTATGAAGAATATGCCTGCATTGACAATAACTTTAAAGGATTAGCTGAAGTCGGTGTGCGATTAGAAATTTTTATTGAAAATGTATTGGTTTCGTTTGGCAGATTTTTTGATTTCCCTAGGCAGTTTAGTGAGTCAAATTCATTAACCGAAGATGAATGGGCAAGTTCGATTACTCCATGCTGCCAGCAATATTTCAGTTTGATTGATGAATTTGAGGCAGTACAACAACTCTTAGATTACAGTCAAAATTCTGCTTTAAGTCCTAATATCAACTTAGATCATTTTGGCATAAAAAGTTTCTTTCTAAAGAACAAAATGGACGATAAGTTCAATCTGGATCTAAACAAAATTTTTGAGTTGAATAAGGCAATTGCTACTTTAAGAGATAGATATATTGAAAATTCAGTTCATCATGGAAGACTAAAAAACAGAATTAGTTCCAAATATCTAGAGATGAATAAAAGAACGGCAATTGAGTCACAATATAAAACTTGTGCTAGACGTTATGCGACAGCTATCGATTATCTAAATGCTATTTTAGTTCAAGATGTGGTGGTCTATAGAATCCAATTTAGATTAGATGTAAAAGCATGGGGGGCTATCTCACAAGAAGAATTTTCTAAACTTTTCACAAGTTTCATCCGTTTTGGTAAAAGAGCCCGACCGCTATCAAAATGTGTAGGTTATCTGGGATGTTGGAGCTTTAATATCCAGAATAAAAGTATTGCTGATGTTTTGTTTTTCTTTCCTCGAACTAAGCTTACGAATATCGATGGCACTGCAACTTCAATAATTGATTATTGGCATAAGTTCTTAACAACTCATTTTGAGGGTAAGTCAAAAAAAGATCCTCAGAATGTGTATAGCGATACGGAATCTATAGCTGTATTTTCATCACAACGAGAATTTAACTCAAAATTCGTAGTATTTGATCTTAGAGACAGAAAAAAGCAAAATTTGTTCAAACAAACAGTCATCAAATATTTAGCCTACAATGAGATTTTCCAACCCAAACCAGCAGTCCCAATCAGGAAGGTATTGATCAAGGGTTCAACTGCTAATGTTGAAAAAGGTAATAACCCCAAAAATTAACTTTAGCTTCACTCTGTTAGGTTAATTCATGTGTTCTAAGCTCAGTCGGTCTAATCGATTCACTGTTAAGTCGTAGATGGAGCTTAGCGGGTTATTAAAGTTATTATATTTAATATTAATTATATACCTATCAATATCTTATTATCGATTGATTCTTTACTCATATATATGGGTAAACAAGTAAAAGATTACAGACATGGTTGTGATATGAATCTTAACATGATGAGTATTACAACATGAATTTGACTACACCGGTTTGGAATGAATCTAATCTTTGTATTGCGATTGAAGACTTTGTTTATAGCGTTTGTTTTGAACAGATGAGTGAACAACAGTTCAAACAGTCACTCAGTACATTATATGAAGCCTTTCAGTACTTCTATTCAGCACAGTTTCACTACGCTGAATCCATCCAATATTTTATTCAGTGTAAGTATTGGATTGATCATTTTCTGAATGGGCAACATGCTTTACACATCCTAAGTTTTAATACTCAGCAAGTTCAAACCCTATGCTGTGTACTCTATCAATATCAAAATGATTATTGGAATGAGCATGCTCGTTTTATCCAACAAGAACAGCAGAATCGAAATTCACTATATCAGTATCTGACTAAACTCATTACACACTATTCTGAGCTGTTATTTGTACGTGTCGATTTGGGTTATCTCGAAGAACAACAGGTCTATATAGGTATTCAAGATGTTCAACAGCATATGAATATTTTAAGAAGTCGTATCGCCAATCAAGATGGATGTTTCATGGGGTTACAGGGCTATGCATGGGCATTAGAGCAGGGGGTAGATAAAGGCTATCATTGCCACTTATTGCTAATTTATGATCCATCCAAACGTCAGAATGACTGGTATCTCGCTGATCAGGTTTGGCAAATGTGGAACAGTATTACGGGTAATATCGGCGTGCACTTTAATTGTAATACTACGGAGCATAAGCAGAAGTTTAAGGAACTTAATCGATTAGGTGTAGGACATATCCAGTGCAATGTTGCAATGGAAATCAGTAATGCTTTGAATACTGCTATGTATCTGGTCAACCCTGAAAAATATGCACAACACTTACGAGTTAAGATACCGTATATGCGTAGTTTTGGTACAGGTCAATTTGAAGTGCATTGGCGTAGAGGTATTGCACAAACCTTGCAGCGATGTGGATTCTAGATCAATCCACCATTAAAAAGTTACAGCACTCCTAAGTCTATGAAATAAATAGCTTAGGATGTGTTTTACCATGACGACTTACAACGAATCACAAACATTTTGTGAAATTGAAAACTTTGTTCAAGCAATCTTAGCCAATCAAATCAGTGTTGAACAATTCAAACAGCAGATCATTCCCTTGATTAAGAAATCTAGACGATTTTTTGTAGATGGGAATAATTACATCGCTGCCATTATTGTGTTTAAACATCTTGAGCAGATTATCTTTAAAGCGAATGCCTTTAGGTTTTATGATTCTATTCAAGACTTACCTGATCATGTGGTGGAAGGTTTTATAAAATATGTACACGATCAAGTTGGGTTGATTGAAGCGGATTATCAATATGATCAGAACGAGTATAAGAAACAGGTGAAAAAGGCTGAACGCTTCTTATCAGAATGTATACAGCAGCAGGATCAATTGACCATCTTTCCAATTTATTTAGGCATTAAACCTGAAGCGCTATCAGTGATTCGCTTATATGATTTAGATCTTTACTTAAGTACTTTTCTAAAGTTAATTCGCTCCAGAGATACTGAGCTGTTTCGTTCCATTCATTCGGTGATTTGGCAGATTAAACATGATCCAGAGCAGGGCTACTATGTTCAGTTATTCTGTGTCTATGCTGGACAGGCACAAGCTGTAACTCTAACGGATCATGCGCGTAGAATCGGTGAGCAATGGTTGGATATAACCAATGGTTATGGAGCCGTTTCATTTGAAGAGCATGACTTGAAAGGTATATCGGTAAACTGTTTGGATGACAAGCAGATTCAACGTGCTTTGCAAGCGGTAAAAACCCGTTTAAACAACCATGCTAGAAATCATTACTTAAGATTGGCAAGACATCGTAGAAAGACCTTTGATTGTCAGCGGATAGGTCTGAGTTTGGTTTAAATGGATGCTCTTTGCTCTGAGTGATCATTATTTATCTTTCATGATTTCGTCACCAATCCAGTTTAAAAAATGATTCACTTTGAGAATGTTCTCATGGGTACGTGGATAAACTAAGTGGTGTGCAGATATGGGTACGGATAAGTCATCAGCAAAGACTTTCACAAGTTTTCCTGAATCTAGATAATTTTGGGTAAGTAAATTGCTTTCTAGGACAAATCCAAGCCCATGAGTTGCAGCTTCAAGTGACATATATGAGCGATCAAAACTAAAAGTATAAGGAAATTCAGGAATGCTTAACCCTTGATGTGCAAACCATTGGGGCCATGTCACGAGTGTGGACTTTGATAAAATTAATTCTTTTTTTAGTAAATCTTTAGGCTTAGAAACAGGACTGCGCTCAAGTAATTTGGGGGAGGCAAGAACTTCTAATTTTTCACTTCGAACCGTTCTAATTTCGACGCCTGTCCAATTCGGAATACCATGACGAATATCAATATCAATTTTATCTCGTGTGAAATGAAGGTTTTCATAAGAGCAAGATAAATTCACCTGAATGAGAGGATATTGTTCTTTAAATGATTCCAATCTTGGCAATAACCACAGAAGTCCAAAGCTAGGTGAAGAATGGATATATAAACTATCTTTTGGGCTTTTATCTGATGCTTGTTCAGTCGCTAACATCAAATTATGCAAGATAGTCGTTACATCTTGATAATAACGTTCACCAGAAGGTGTTAAGGTCACTCCGCGTGCGCCCCTTATAAATAAGCTTTGACCAATCATTTCTTCTAGTTTTGCTATTTGATGACTGACAGCAGATGGTGTGAGGCTCAAAACCTCTGCCGCTTTTGCCACATTTCCTAACCGAGCAGTTTGTTCAAACGCTTGTAAGGTTTTTATTGCAGGCACTTGATTGTAATTTTTTTCACTATTGTTCATTTAAAATTCCATTTTTCTTTCGAATATCAACTAAAAATATCATAGGCATGAATATTATTCATGCCTAGTTGAGTTTAACCTTATTGCTGCTCACTGTGAAAAAAGAGAATCTAGCGATGAATAAATATGTTGAAGAAAAGAGGAATAGACATGTTACTACAAGGAAAAGTAGCGTTAATCACAGGTGCAGCATCTGAACGTGGTATTGGTCGTGCAACAGCAGAAATCTTTGCACAGCAAGGCGCCAAAGTCATTATTGTTGATCTAGATCTTGCGCAAAGCCAGCATGCGGCTAAAGCATTGGGCGAAGGTCATTTAGGTCTAGCAGCAAATGTTGCTAATGAAGAACAAGCACACGCTGCTGTGGAACAAGCCCTTCAACACTACGGTAAAATTGATATTTTGGTCAATAACGCAGGAATTACCCAACCTGTAAAAACATTAGATATCAAGCGTAATGATTATGACCGTATTTTGGATGTCAGTCTGCGTGGAACACTCATTATGTCTCAGGCTGTAATTCCCTCAATGAAAGAAAATGGTGGAGGAAGTATTGTGTGCTTATCATCCGTTTCGGCACAACGAGGTGGTGGTATTTTTGGTGGTCCACACTACAGCGCTGCCAAAGCTGGGGTTTTAGGATTAGGTAAAGCGATGGCACGTGAATTTGGTGCAGATAATATTCGTGTGAATTCACTTACACCAGGTCTGATTCAAACAGATATTACTGGTGGTCTAATGCAGGATGATCGTCGTCATGACATTCTTGCAGGTATTCCACTTGGTCGCTTAGGTAAAGCTCAAGATGTTGCAAATGCAGCATTATTCTTAGCCAGTGATCTATCAGCCTATTTAACAGGTGTAACTTTAGATGTAAATGGCGGAATGCTGATTCACTAAAACTCAGTATTAGTATTAGAAAATTTAAAATAGAGACATGGCCATGAGAGGATATTGTGGCCAAATGTAAAGGGACTCGCATGATGGATACCGTATTTTCATCTGATACAGATGCTATTCGTAAATCTGCATATCGAAAAATTGCATTTCGGTTGATGCCATTTTTAATGCTTTGTTATTTTTGTGCTTACCTAGACCGTGTAAATGTTGGTTTTGCAAAACTTCAAATGATGAGTGATTTACAGTTCAGTGAAGCTGTTTATGGACTTGGCGCAGGTATTTTCTTTATAGGATATTTCTTATGTGAAGTACCCAGCAATATTGTGCTGCATAAAGTTGGTGCTCGACGTTGGATTGCTCGGATCATGATTACATGGGGTATTTTGTCAGGCTGTTTTGCATTTGTTGAAACAGAGTGGCAATTCTATACCTTACGCTTCTTACTCGGTGTTGCTGAAGCTGGATTAGCGCCAGGTTTATTACTTTATCTTACATATTGGTTCCCATCTTATCGTCGGGCCCGTATGACTGTGCTGTGGTTTATTGCGATCCCAATTTCAGGAATGATTGGTGGACCTCTGTCTGGCTTAATCATGGATCAAATGAACAATGTGCAAGGATGGCATGGTTGGCAATGGATGTTTGTGCTTGAAGCTATACCTACTGTGGTTGTTGGTTTATTAGTCCTCGCAGTTCTAAAAGATTCTGTTCAAGATGCACATTGGTTAACAAGTGCTGAAAAGAATTTAGTTCAGCAAGAAATCGCACAAGATAATCAGCAGAAAGAAGGGCATAGCAGTATTAAAGACTTCATTAGTGATAAACGCTTGTGGTTACTTGCTGGAATCTACTTTTGTGTCGTAATGGGACAATATGCAATTACTTTCTGGTTGCCGACATTAATTCGTAACTCGGGTATTAGTGATAACTGGCATATTGGCTTGTTGACCAGCCTACCTTATATGTGTGCCATAGTTGTAATGCTATTAGCAGGCCGTAGCGGAGATCACTTTAGAGAGCGTCGCTGGCATTTAATTATTCCTATGTGTGCTGGTGCAATTGCACTGACCTTCGCAACATTGTTTGCCTCGAATCTAACCCTATCGCTGATTTGTTTATGTATTGCGGCATCAGGTGTACTCACCGCATCTTCTTTGTTTTGGATGTTGCCAACCAACTTTTTAGGTGGTGTTTCAGCTGCCGCAGGTATTGCTGGAATCAATAGTTTTGCCAATCTCGCTGGATTTTGTTCTCCGTTTCTCATCGGCTGGATTACCACTAATACAGGTTCGAATGCCATAGGTATGTTCTTAATCACAGCAGTCTTAGTTGTTGGCGCAAGCCTAGTACTACGCGTTCCAGCAAAACTGGTTAATCGTTAATAAGAGAAGCTAATCATGTCAAATATTAATAAAGAAGCTCGTATTGCTGAACTCCAGCAACGTGCATATAACATTCGTCAACATGCGTTACGTATGGGACAAGTACAGGGCCAAGGTTATGTTGGACAGGCCTTAGGTGCAGCTGATCTACTTGCAGTTTCTTATTTTCATGCAATGAAATATCAGCCTGACAATCCTGAGTGGGAAGGAAGAGATCGCTTTTATCTTTCAATAGGTCATTATGCAATTGCTTTATATGCTGCTTTGATCGAAGCAAAAGTTATTCCAATTGAAGAACTAGAAACGTATGGTTCTGATGACAGTCGTTTACCTATGTCAGGCATGGCAACTTATACCCCTGGTATGGAAATCACAGGTGGTTCATTGGGTCACGGTTTAGGCATTGCGGTAGGTGCTTGCCTCGGATTAAAGCAAAAGAAATCAGAGTCTTTTGTTTATAACTTCCTATCAGATGGTGAACTCAATGAGGGCTCGACATGGGAAGCCGTCATGTCGGCTTCACATTGGAAGTTAGATAATCTCATTGCAATTATTGATGTGAATAATCAGCAAGCCGATGGGCATTCAAGTGAAATTCTAGCTTTTGAACCAATTGTAGATCGTTGGCAGTCTTTTGGTTGGTATACCCAACGCGTAGATGGCAACAATATGGAAGCTTTACTTGACGCTTTCGATCAAGCGAAATGCCACGAAGGAACATGCCCAAGAGTCATTATTTGCGATACCAAAATGGGTAAAGGTGTTTCATTTTTAGAAAGCCGTGAAAAAACACATTTTATTCGCGTGGATGAACGCGAATGGGATGAAGCTTTAAACATATTAACCCATTACGGCAAATAAGGAGTCTAGATCCATGAGCCAATTAGCGAACTCTCCTAAGAAAAAATTAAAAACGTCTGCCATGATTGCTTCGATTGCTGCAGAAGGGCAACCAACCAAGTCTGCACCATTTGGGCATGCTTTAAATGCGCTAGCGAAAGAGCGTGATGATATTGTTGGATTATCAGCAGATCTATCCAAATATACAGATCTACATATTTTCGCGAATCAAAATCCAGATAAGTTCTTTCAAATGGGAATGGCAGAACAACTCCTAATGAGTGCTGCTGCTGGATTAGCTCGAGAAGGCTTTGTTCCTTTTGCCACGACTTATGCTGTCTTTGCTTCACGCCGAGCTTACGATTTTATCTGTATGGCGATTGCCGAAGATAATCTAAATGTGAAAATTGTAGCAGCCCTTCCTGGTTTAACTACAGGATATGGACCAAGTCACCAAGCAACAGAAGATATTGCCATTTTCCGTGGAATGCCAAACCTAATGATCATTGATCCATGTGATGCATTGGAAATTGAACAGGCTATTCCACAGGTTGCTGCTCATCAAGGTCCTGTTTATATGCGCTTATTGCGTGGTCAAGTTCCATTGGTACTGGATAAATATAACTACCAATTTAAATTAGGTAAGGCCCAAGTCATTAAGCCAGGTAAAGATCTCTTGATTATCTCTACTGGATTACTGACCATGCGTGCGCTTGAGGCTGCTGAAGAACTTGAAAAAGAGGGAATTGAGGTTTCAGTTTTACATGTCCCAACCATTAAGCCTCTTGATGAAGAAACGATTTTAGCTGAAGTTGCAAAAGGAGGTCGACCTGTACTTACTGCTGAAAATCATTCTGTGGTTGGGGGCTTAGGTGAAGCAGTTGGAACCTTGTTATTAAGAAATGGGCAACATCCACGTTTTGACATGATTGGGTTACCCGATGCATTTTTAGATGCAGGTGCACTGCCAACACTACATGATCGTTATGGTATTTCTACAGAAGCCGTTAAAGAGAAAATTAAAAATCATTTAACCTAAGAGAATCCAATTCTGTTAGTGAATTGAGCATGGTATGTGACAGGAGTCCCGCCATGCTGCAATTTTATCACACCACTTTTACTCCATTTAATCATTCAAAATAGCTCATTCAATTAGCTGTTTAGGGAAACTTATATTCAAAATTTGCAGGGATTGTGCAATGAAAAAAAGTAATTTTTTATGTCTTATTGGTGTACTTATTGGAACAAATACAGTTTGTTTTGCTGAGAGCTTATTTGATGTGAATCGGACAAATTTAACAGGGGACTGGGGTGGTGAACGAACAGCTCTAGCAGATAAAGGAATCAAATTTGATGGTAGTTCTAATCTCGATATTGCTTACTTAGCAGATGGTGGATATGCCCCACGACAAGACCCAACATATGTTAGCCAGTTTTCACTGGGTTCAATCTTAGATTTAGAAAAGTTGTTAAATGTAGACGGGGTGAGTGTTCGAGCATTAGTTATGGCAAGACAAGGACAGAGCGTATCAGTAGAACAGATTTCCGATCCGCAAGCACCACAATTGGCCAATGTACAGGCAAACTATGGTCGAGGTAATTCGGGTACAAGGCTTGCAGAACTGTCGATTGAAAAGAATTTTAGGAACGCAGCTACCAGTATTCGAGTTGGGCGTTTTGCCATGGGAACCTATTTCAATGTGATGTCTTGTAACTTTCAAAATAATTCATTTTGCGGTGCACAAATGGGGAAATGGCAAGGCAGTAAATGGATTAATGCACCTGTAAGCCAATGGGCTCTAATGTCTAAATATAGTTTTAACCCTGAGGCCTTTATACAATTTGGTGTATTCGAATATAACCCAAAAAACTTGGAAGAAAGTGAAGGTTGGAATTTTAGTACGAATGATGCAGATGGCGTGAATATTCCGGTTGAATTTGTATGGCAGCCTAAAAAAGGAATAAATGAATTACCAGGGATATATCGTCTTGGTGGATTTTACAATACAGCTCATGATGTTAAAAATCAGAAGGATATTGTTACTGGAGAGCTGCAAGATCATACATATGGTATGTGGGGAGTTGCGGAACAACAATTAACCCAAAAAGACTCAACTCATCAGGGATTGTATGCCTTTATGAACTTTAGCTTTCATGATCAAACCACTAACAAAGTTGAAAATATGCAACAAATGGGGTTGAAATATGTTGGACTTTTAAATCATCATCCTAATGATATTGTTGGTTTTGCTGTGAATAGAGTTGATGTTAGTGATCGTTACAGTCAAATACACCAAGTCCTTAACAAGGAGGCTGAATATAACATTGAGTTGAACTATTCATATTTCCCAATGAAATGGTTGATGCTTAGACCTAATATTCAATATGTAATCAATCCTGGAGCAACGAATTATGTTGATAATGCTTTAGTGCTAGGCTTAAGCTCGAAAATTATTTTTTAAAAATATGTCTACTAAAATTTGAGTTGTGTTTTTAAGCTGTTGATATTAAAATAAATAATATTGTTATAGTTAAAAGAAGGGAATATTTTTATTCCCTTAATTAATGGAAAATCTTCGTTATCAATAGCTAAAAATTATAGGTATAGGTCAATCCGCTGTTGGTGGTGATGGTCACCTCACGCACATTTTCAGCAGCGCAACCGAGATAGACTTGGGCCACTGAGCCATAGCGCATATTTTGATAATCATAAAAGCCTTTGGTTCTACAATTACCGCGATTGATTGATACCTTGGTCAGGGTGGTTGGATCATCATTTAGTGACATGATATTGAGTTTATCCACATAGCCTGTCCCGGAATATTGCGAATGATCACGACGGACACGGACTTCGAATTCTTCCTGTAAAGGTGGTTCCTGTGACAATTCCGTCATTTGCTCAGCATCAGCACCATTTTCTAAAAATGATTTATCAACGACAAAATCATCCTCGGATTGATTGGTCATCTCAGACTGATCAGAAGTGCTATTTTCAGCAGAGGCCGTATTTTGCTCTGCTGTTGCTTTGGGTTCTACTGTGGCTTGAGATTCTTTGGCTGGACTACATGCGGTTAAGCCCAGTATTAATACGCTGGATAAAAGAATCGGGTGTATCAGTTTCATGGCTGAATTCCTAAAAAATTGCTTATTTCATAAATAAAGTCGTCGTTCGTTCTTAGTGGTTATTTACATTTACCTTTATGAACCGATTGCACCAAACGTGGTTCAGTTTTGTCTGCATCTAGGCGTAGGCAAATGGCTTTCTTGGTTTTGATTGAGCTGGAAATCAGTTCTTCACCCTGAATTGGGTTGGCTCCACCTGCGTTATAAACTTGATAGCGTTTGCCAGTGGTGGTTTTAAAACTAAAGGCATCGCCTGATTCACTAAAACCTTCGATCTTTTTGACGATGACGGTTACTTTATTAGATTGTGCAAACAGTGAAGTGCAGATCAGACTAAGGCCACAGGCCAAGATGAGTTTTTTCATTTTTTTATTCCTATGGCTTAGTTCTTAAAAATCGTGACAGGCCAGACCACAGCTTTACCGAGGTTGTAGGCATAGCTGTAATGCGCGGTACTACTGCAATTCTTGAAATATACTGAGCAAATCAGTGCGATCAGCACGTAGCCGATAATTAAATAGTTTTTCATGTGTTTCCCCAGATACTTGAATTTATGACTGACATTGCTGAACAGCGTTTGCCATTACTACATTGAAATCTTCAGGTGGCTGCATCGTTTCTCGAACCGTGACATCTGCCATGCTCTGCATAAATTCAGGCGAGTAATGTGCTTCGACTTTGTCGTAAATACAACCACAGCTAGAACGATCTAAACCGCCTGCCTGACAACCTGCTTTAAAGTCACGTTTGACTTTGCTGTCACAAGCAGTCAGCAGGGTGCTACTGAAGGCAATGGTGATTACCCCAAACCAATTTTGATATTTCATTTCTGTTCCAAATCATTGTTATCTATTGTTCTAAAGTCATACGGATGGGTTTATTTATGCCAGCCTGCCAGATAAATCAGCAGCCATAGTCCGCCAAGCACAAAAACAAAAGGGCCTAGCATCGCCACCACGACGACAATTAAAATCAGCTGTGCGATCAATTTCATAAGGTTTTTCCAGCACAAAGCAGCCCCTGAATTGAAAACTCAGTGGTTGATCAGTACGGTGAAATGAATCAGTGCACAGGGCAAGACAATAAGGTTGGAATCGGTATGCAATACCGAAATCGAAAAGTGGGTATAAATGAAGTGAGTGCAGGGGAAGCACAGAAATTGAATAGCGTCATGATTGACTCCTTAGGTACTAAGAAGTTCTACCGAATCACTGTCAATTGATTATGGTGGCAGAACGAAAGAGGGTTGACAGACTGAACCTAAGAATCAGCACACCCGAAGGTGTCCCCCTCCCGTCCTACCTCAACGAGAGGGGTGCACGAGATTACGCACTAAAAGTCGGAAACTTTTAATGTTCTTAGGAAACGGTCTGTCAAAACCGACTGGCAATGTAGGCCAGCCCTTGCATCATAATCGTTGATAAAAATCAGGTCAATTGATCCCTGTATCAAGACATTAAAATTGATCTAAAAAAGCATCGATTAAAATCACATTCTAAAAAAATACAAATACATATCATCTGACTGAGAAGCATATAGCTCCTTCAAAACAGCCCTATGCCATAACCCGATTCACGTTTTGCCTGCTTTCCCCCAAAGCAGGCTTTTTTTATTTCACTCATTTTTTATTACAGGAATTATTCAGATGAGTTTGCCATGTCCTTATTGTCAGTCCCGAGATACGGTACTGCTGGAATCTCCACAACACTTCGTCAGCAACAGCAATTCACCTTCAGCACAAAACAATGTGATGTCACCTTTGGCATTAGCGACGTTGGGCATCAGTGTTTCTAAAAGTTTAAATATTCCCCCGATTGCAGGCGCCTTAGTGGGTGTCCTGATCGGCGGCATTTGGATGCTGATGACGGAGGATGAAGTTCAAAACAACTCTCATCCAGTTTATACCCGACATTATTACTGCAATGACTGTGACCGTGATTTTAGTCCGAGCCTGCGTAATTAAGCTTTTACACCATTTACAGCAATTCAACTTTTTATAGGAATTAAAATCATGGCACATCAACTTGAACAAATGGCCTATGTCGGTGAAACCCCTTGGCATGGTTTAGGTAATCAACTGACCCAAAACCAACCGATTGAAGTCTGGGCACAGCAGGCAGGCATGGACTGGCGCATCGAATCCTCCGATGTTAGTTACATGGCTAAAAATGACCGTGGACAAAACATCATCATGCCTTATGAAGAACAGCGTGTGTTGTATCGTTCTGACACCCATGCACCTTTATCAGTAGTCAGTCAGCGTTATCAGGAAGTGCAACCGAAACAGATTTTAGAGTTTTATCGTGATCTGACCGAGCAATCAGGCTTTGAACTGGAAACCGCTGGTGTACTCAAAGGCGGTAAGAAGTTCTGGGCGTTAGCACGAACTGGACAGACTTCTGCTTTAAAGGGCAAAGATGTCAGTAATGGTTATATTCTCTTAGCCACTGCGTGTGATGGCACTTTAGCAACAACGGCACAATTCACCTCGATCCGCGTGGTTTGTAACAACACCTTGGCGATTGCTCTCAAGGGGCAAAGCAGCAGTGCAGGGGTGGTTAAAGTGCCACATAGCACCAAGTTCGATGCACAGAAGATTAAACAGCAACTGAGTATTTCAGTGCGTGCATGGGATGAACACATGTATGAAATGAAACAGCTCAGTCAGCGTAAAGTGACGCAGACCGAAGCAGCCGCTTATTTTGATGCCGTGTTTAACAATACCAGTCTCAGCCGAATGGAACAGGATGAAGGCATTATTCAGTTCTACCGTAATGTTGCCACACAAGCCAATTCAGCTACCAAAGCTGAAAACAAGATGGAACCGAATGGCCGTGCCATGTCGAAAGTCATGACTATGTTTAACGGGCAGGGTCGTGGGGCAGAACTGAGTTCGGCCAAAGATACGGTATATGGTTTGCTGTGCTCAATTACTGAATTTGCCGATCACGAACGTCGCGCCATGAGTCAAGATCACAGGCTTGATTCTGCATGGTTTGGTGCTGGAGCGGGTCTCAAGCAACGTGGACTCGAACAAGCTTTACGCATGTTGGCTTAATTCCAAAGCATCTGTTGATTAGCCTAAGCTGACTCATCGCCTAACTGAAAAGCTCAACCTTACAAATAACTTAACTCATTCATTCAAAAGCTGTGTCTTCGGACACGGCTTTTTTTATGCCCAAAATTCAACAATGACAGGAAATTACTATGAACTCAGCCGTAATTCAACCAAACAACGCAACACTGAATATCTACTCCAATCGCCCAAAACTGTTTACAGCAAAACGTTTCGTAGAGACTAAAAATATGACTCAAGCCGAATGGCTGGAAGTACGACGCAAGGGCATTGGTAGCAGTGATTGTGCTGCGGCTTGTGGCCTAAACCCTTATATGTCGATGCTAGAACTGTGGATGATCAAGACAGGACGGATTCAACAATCGATTGAAGATGAAAGTGAAGGCCATGCACCTTTATATTGGGGTAAACAGCTTGAACCCTTAGTGGCTGAATACTACAGCATGCATACCAACTATAAAGTGCGTCGTGTCAATGCAGTGTTGCAACATCCTGATCCAGACAAACATTTCATGTTGGCTAATCTAGATTACTCTGTGGTGGGTAATGCCGAGGTCCAAATTCTGGAATGCAAAACCGCAGGGGAATATGGGGCTAAGCTGTGGCGAGATGGCGTACCGCTCTATGTCCTTTGCCAAGTACAACATCAGTTAGCAGTCACAGGCAAACAAGCGGCACATATCTGTGTGCTGATCTGTGGGCATGAAACGCGCATCTTTAAAGTCACCCGTTCTGAGTCGGTGATTCAACACATCATCAATGCAGAGCGTTACTTCTGGGACTGTGTGGAAAAGGATACCCCACCTGAAGCGGATGCCAGTGAATCGGCAGCCAAAGCTTTACAACTGTTATATCCAGAGCATATCCCACTCAGTACGACAGACTTATCTGAAGATGAGCAAGCCAATCAACAGTTTGAACAACTGATCCGAGTACGCAATCAAGTTGAAAAGCACCAAGAGCAATTTGACCTCCTTAAACATCAGCTACAAGCAAAGATGCAACAGGCTGAACGCGCTACCTTTAAAACAGGTTCAGTGACGTGGAAAAAATCGAAGGACTCAGTCAGTCTAGATGCAAAGGCCTTACTCGATTCACACCCTGAGTATCTCAATCAATTTCCACAACATAAATCAGGGACACGGCGTTTTCAGATTTATGCCAACGGTGCATAGCCAAATTTTATCCATACAAGCATCAGACGAAATACCAACAAGCAAGCTCTTATCAGCCCATGCTCACAGCATGGGCTTTTTTATACGTATTCAATTTACAGAAAAAGAGGAAATTAACATGATCAAGGGTTTAGCAATTACACCGCCAATACTCGGACGAATCAGTATCGGCAAGATGGTCGAGAAAAATGGTAAACGCGTCCCTGAAAAGGATGACCAGTTTACCTTGACCTCACAAATCCAAAATAAAGAGGGTTGGGTGAAACATCCACTGGATGAACAACTCCGTGCCAAAGCACCCAATCAAAAACTTCGTTCAATCCCAGTCCGGATGATCTTTAACGATCCAGAGCTTAACTTGAGGGCTGAGTACAGTTTATTTGATCGTCAGACAGGACGCCCTATTTGCGTGGGCAATGGTGAAACTTGCCAACGACTGACAAATCAAGGGGTAGAACATCATCCATGCCCATCACCTGACTTATGTCCATTGGCGCAAGGCGGGCTATGTAAACCGTATGGGCGTTTGTATGTCAATTTAGATGAATCCGATGAACTTGGCACATTCATCTTCAGAACCACAGGTTTTAACAGTATTCGTACTTTGGCTGCAAGACTCAGTTACTACCATGCAGCATCCAATGGTTTGCTTTCCTGTCTACCTCTACAACTAACACTTCGAGGGAAAAGTACCACACAAAGTTATCGTACTCCTGTGTATTACGTTGATCTGACTTTACATGAAGGCATCCATTTACAAGAAGCGATTCAAACCGCTAAGGAGATTGACCAGAAAAGTAAATTGTGTGGTTTTAATCAAGTGGCTTTAGATCAGATCGCTCGCCATGGTTTTAGCAATGCACAGTTTGAGGTGAATACGGAGGAAGGGTTGGATTTGGTTGAGGAGTTCTATACGGAAGAATCGTCTAAAGCTAAGACAAAACATAAGCTCAATCAGGATGATGGATTTGTACAGGATATGCAGAAAGGGTTGCAGGGGAGTGTGAGGGCAGTGAATTAGTTAATTTTTTACAGACCTCCTGATTATTTGAGCAGTAACGCTCGCATTATTGATTTGGAGTAAATTTCATGAATGCGTTTGTTGGACAAACTTTTCAAATGAATCAACTGATTAGTATTAAAGATGTTATTAAATTTGTTGGTGTGGGTAGATCAACAATCTATGAAATGATGGATGAATACTCACCTTACTATGATCCGACTTTTCCCAAAAAAGTAAAAATTACACAGAATCGTATCGGTTGGTCTGCTTATGAAATTCATCAATGGATTGAAAATAAGTTGGCAAGCCGTGAATAAGATGGGAGCTTACGCTCCCTTTTTATTAGTAGAGTACTTTAAATCTTTAGCTTAAGAATCAATTATTAAGGTGATAAAATACTATAATGAATACGTAGATGAATTGGTCCAAGGGACCATTAATTTTTATATGGGGCTTTTGTATCAGTTATTTTTTAGCTAAATCACTAAATTTTATAGAATTATTAACATCTGTTTTGGCCTAGATGTACATAAGTAGAAGAAAATGGATATGAATTTTTTTGGGGTGAGAAATCTACGAATTAATCAAAGAGTAAAATATCAGAATTTGCTTTTACTCATTAGTAGAGTTTTATATATATTATAGTAGCTTAGTATTTGATAATTAAAATTTTAGTTAGAGGGTTCCATGAAGTTTAATTAAGATGCTCGTGTAAAAATTCCAACAATTCTTCATTGTACAAGGCTTGGGTATAAGTACCTTTCTTTAAATGAACATACATGGGATGTGGAATCAAACATTTTTCCAGACATCTTCATTGAATCCATCAGTAGAATTAATCCTTCCTTTGAAAAAGATGATATTCAAAGAGAGTTGCAAGATCTAAAGTTAACTTTAGATAATGATGATCTAGGAAAAGTTTTTTTAGTAAGTAAGTCAATTGCTCAGGGATAAAGCTTATTGATTTTGAAAATATAAATAAAAATACTTTTAATGTTATTACAGAGCTTACTTGTCAAAACGAGGATGATGAACCCTTACAGTTCACATTTTTCTTCAATCAGTACAGATCTAGTAATAAAGTATCATCCTAAACTCATAGACCCAATAACTTATTAATTATACTATTATTACATGCTATGAAAGAATCGGCATAAACTACAAGCTAAGTCTAATTTGAATATTCTACTAATGGGCTTCATGTGCATACAATAATATTCTACTAACTTTTAACAATTTTAAGTATCAAGGACAGGTTGTGTATGATGAAAATATTTAATGAAATAAAAGAGATATAATGTGAACACTCAAAGGTTTTTAATTGAAAATCATGGTCCAAATGTTGATGCTTTTAAGATGGCATTGGCTGAGGCAATAAAATTCTCACACTCAAATGGTATTGGTCAAATCAATTTGATTGTACCTGCCAAAGGTGGTTTTCCTGATACTGTAATTGGAGAATTTTTTGGTGATCAGACTTCTAAACTATTGTGTAAAGGAGGTGTTGTAGATTTAGGGTATGGGGTATCAATGAATCTAGAAATTCCTCGTAGCCTTTCTTCACATAAAAAGGTTGGAGTTGTATTAGCTACTTACTTATCAGAGAAAGATATGTCTATTATCGATGCTCTAAGAACTGCTCGGGCAGTCGTATATTTGCCTTGGCATGAAGAGGAAGGGAAAAAGTGGTTAGCATGTTGGAGTCCAGTTATCTGGGGTAATTCCTCTTGGATAATTAAACCTCTGACTTTTACGCCAGATATTGAAGAGGCTTTAAGCCGTTTAACCAAAGTAATAAACTTATCCACAGGGCTAGCACATCCATCTGATAAAGAATTTGCTAAGCGTATGTTCCTAAAATTGAAAAGTGAAGGACATCCAGTAGAACCTGAAGATGTTAAATTTTGGGCAATTCAAAATGGTTGGCAGGCTAGACATGCAGAAGAGTTGGAAAAGTTAGCAAATAAATATTTTTGATAGTGTGGGTTAAACTGCATAATTAAATTTTGAGATTAATCTCCAATTACATTTTTAAAGATTAATCATCTTTATGATGTAGAATAAATCTCACCAGTGAAAGTGGTTTTACCCTAATAGCGCTGTTAAAATTCTCTAAGTTTAGTTTTAATTATGAATGAATTATTAAAAAATATTTTAACAGTTTTAAAGGATAAAGGGCCTTTAAAAGCGTCACAAATTGCTAGAGTTCTTGGAAAAACGAAGAAAGATTTGAACCCAACGCTTTATGCAGCATTAAGGGAATTAGATGGTTTAATGAAGAGTGACAAGAATGTTTGGAGTTATGAAGAACATCAGTTGGTCAAAATTTCTTTTGATAGTTCTTCTAGTTGGTTGAGCTCTTTACATGTAGAAAAAGTATTAAAAGAATATCCAAATCTACTAACTACTAAATCGGACATCGAATTTCACTTTCCTAATAAGCCTATACTTTTAGATTGTATCCTCAAAATTCTAAGTTTAACCAATCAATTATCGTTGATTGGTTCTAAAGTGTCTCTATTTTTTGCGGAGAATTCAGGGGTTTTCAGCTATTTAGATCGATGTGGGTTTTTTGATCAAGTCCAACCTAATATTCTAATTTCTCCATATAGACCAAGCGAATCTTCAGCTAAAAAATATAACTCTAACTCCGAAAAATTAGTTGAAATTTTCCCAATCAAAGAGATTTATGAAGGCTCTGAATTACCACGGCTAAAAAGCTGTATAAGTGGTGAACTATCAGAAAATGAAAATAAAGTTATTCTAGGGAAGCTTAGCCACCTCATAACAGAATTAATTACAAATATTAGAGATCATGGTAAATCTGATTTAGATGGTTACGTGGCCCTTCAAACCTATAATTTAGCTGAGTCAAAAAAAATTGTAGTTTCTGTATCTGATAGCGGTCCAGGATTATTATCTACATTGAGGAATGAAGCATCTAAATTAGAAAAAAATAAAAAAATTTTTGAAGAGTTTAGCTTCAATGATAGTTCTAGCGATATTGATTTACTTACCTATATTCTAAATAACGGTGGAATTTCTAGAATAGAAATGGATGGAAGAGGTATGGGGTTAGAACGTGGGAGCAGTAAATTAAAATTAATCGCAGAAAAAGATAATGGTTTAGAGTCTAGTAATCTTCATTCAATTACTTTATCTATAAGACAAAGTGATCAAGAAATCATCTTCCCTTATATGAATGGTCTTTTAATTTCTGAGGAAGCTAGAAAAAAAACAGGATTAACATTTTTACAAGGAACTCACTTTGTTCTAACAATAGTTCTTGACAAAGTGTAATAATCTGATTAAAAGAACAGCATGAACCAGATAGTCAAAATTATGAAATTAATAGATTTTACTAAAGAAAGCTCACCTTATGGTACTCAAAAAGGTCGCCAAGTTTTTTCTTTAATGAGAGATTTTATTGAAAAACATGCATCTAGTACTATTTTTGAATTATCTCTTGAAGGGATAGAGTTTATTGACTCTTCTTTTACTAGAGAAAGTATTATTCTTTTAGCTCAACTCTATAAAGGAAAAAAAGGTTTTTATTTATCCCATATTGAGGATAAAGATATTGTAGACAATATTGACTACATAGCTCAGGTTTTAAAACAACCTATTGCTATAAAATTTGATCAAAATATTCAAATTTTAGGTCCAAGGTTGACTAATGCAAATTTAGAAATTATAGAATTGATTATTGAGCGAAAAAAAGTAACCACAGCATTAGTTGCGAATGCATTTGATATATCAGTTCCCAACGCTAGTAGTAAGCTAAAAAAGTTAGTAGATGACGGTTATATCCTACGGTTTGAAGAAACAGCTGAAAGCGGTGGCATTGAGTTTATTTATCAAGCTATACAATAATTTGTAAAAATTCTGCTTAAAAGTGTTTACTTAAGCAGAATTTTAGAGTACCTTCATTTGCAAGAAGTTTTTTTTAACCTCTGGTTAATAAGATTAATTTAACCAGATTAAGCGGAAGTGGAGTTACTCATGCAACAATTTTCTTATTCTCTCAGCGATTTAAGTTTTAAAAATGGAACAATAGATGATCATTCACCTATTGGTTCTCAACTTTTAAGATCCATTGGCTATTCTCAAAAAGATGATGTTCTCTTATATCAAGTGCTCAAGCAACAAGGTATGGAAGAAATTAGTCTTGAAGAAAATATTGATTTTGAAAAAGGTGATAAATTTTTCATTGTTGAGGGAGATCGAAGCCTTAAATTTAAAGTTAATGGTTTTAACTATGAGTGGCCAGAAAGTCAAATTACGTTAAAGCATCTGCATTCCCTTACAGGTATTGCAGATAAGTCATTCTTTTTATCTAGACAGACTGAAGAAGACTTATTAATCACTGATGGTATTGTTGTGAATTTGGATGCATCTGGTATTGAAGATATTTATACCAAAGTGGTTAAGCAGTATTTTGAATTAAATGTTAATGGAACAAAGATCAAAGTTGATAAAGCCCAAATCGTTGTTTCAGAGGCATTAGCTTTAGTTGGTATCCAAGATGGGCACAATTATCAAATGTTCTTGAAAGTTCAAGGTGAGCCAAAAGTTGAGGTGCAATCTAGCTCTATCATTGATTTATCAAAGCCTGGTATTGAAAAATTACGCTTGATCCCGCGAGAAGTAAATAATGGTGATGTTTCTTTGGGGCAGTTTGAAGTATTGCCTAAAGATGGTGAATATTTGAAACAGGTTTTTGGAAATTTTAGAACCATTATTGATCAAAGACGTAGATGGTTAATTGTTGAAAATTATGAACTCCCTGAAGGTTATAGTCATAAACAAATTACATTAGCGATTGAAATACCTAGTTTATATCCTCAGGCGGAGATCGATATGTTTTATACCAGTCCACGTATCTATTTGCCTAATGGAGTAACACCGTCTTGTACAGAGGTCGACCAAATTATTGAGAGCAAAAGCTATCAAAGATGGTCAAGACATCGTAGTAATTTATCGCAGTGGAATCCTGTAATAGACAGTGTTGTGACACATTTTTCATTGATTGAGGAGTCTTTATTGCGTGAGGTGCAGCAATGATTTCAAAATCACATTTTAGAATTCTTGATAAAGATTTAGATGCTCTAAAACAGCATCTATTTCCTGGGGATGGATTAGAAGCAAGTGCAATAGTACTTGCAGTGTGTAATCACATAAATGATCAAGTTATTTTCATGGTCCAAGATATCATTTTTGTGCCTTATGATGAATGTAAAAGAGAAGTTGATTATTTAACTTGGCCTGGAAAGTATATTGAAGATGCTATACAAAAAGGAGAAATAAACAGCTTTAGTATATTTCTTATGCATTCACATCCTTCAGGTGTGAATTGGTTTTCAAAAGCAGATGATTCTAGTGATGTAAAAGTGTTTCCATGCATTTTCGCTGCTTATCATCAATTACATGGTTCAATTATCATGACACCTGAGGGGGAGTTGGTTGGTCGTTATTATCAACCAAACCTATCTAAACAATATATTGATAAGTTTCTGATAGTTGGTAATGATATTGAGCTGATATCTCCCTCTTCATCAAAAAATACATTGCCTTTTTCTTCTGAAATGACGCGCATTTTAAAAGATTTTAAAGTTGGTGTTATTGGTGTTTCTGGGACTGGTTCTATTGTAGCGGAGAGTTTAGCTAGATTAGGAGTTGGACATCTTGTTCTGATCGATGATGATGTTATTGAGCATAAGAATTTAAATAGAATTTTGAATTCAACGATACAAGATGCGGATAACCAAAGAGCCAAGGTTGAAGTTATAACAAATGCAATTCGAGGCTATCGATCAGATATTGAATTAACTTCATTGAATTGTAAGATCGGTACATATGAGGCTATTTTGGAGGCTGCAACTTGTGATGTATTGTTCTGTTGCGTTGATACTGTTTCGGCAAGGATGTATATCGATTTAATTAATGAGTTTTTCCTTTTACCCGTTTTTGATATTGGAGTAACAATTCCGACAGGTTTCAAAGATGGACGAACCTTTATTACAGAAGTTTGTGCACGGTTAGATTATATTCAGCCACATAAAAGTTCATTAAGGGATCGAAAAGTTTATACTTCTGCTTCTTTAAATACAGAATATTTAAAAGATTCCTCCCCTGAAACTTATGAGCAGCAGCTTCAAGCTGGCTATATAAAGGGAGTACATGAAGAAGCTCCATCGGTGATTTCACTCAACATGCTTGCATCTGCTTTTTGTATAAATGAATTTATTGCCCGAACTTTTCCATTTCGCCAAGAGAGTAATGATAATTATGCAAGGACAATTGTTTGCTTAGGGGCAAATGAAACTGAATATTCTAAAGAAGATGATTTTGAACCAACCTCTAAGGTAAATATTGGTCACGGAGTGACAAATCCATTGCTAGGTATACCTAATCTTGGAGATAGTAAATGAAAAGATTTTTCTTAAAATACTTTAATTTATTATTGGATAAAATTCTTTATAGATCATTTGTTTTAATAGACGGAGATTCTCTACCTAAACTAATGCCTCTAAGAGCAATTGTAGTAGCTGCTGAAGATGATGAATTCTGGTGTGTAGGATTAAAATGTCCTTGTGGCTGTGGTTATACAATAGAGTTGCCTGTAATTAAAGAGGCAAAGCCAAGATGGGATATCCAGATCAACTCAGAGAACAAAATTAGTCTATATCCTTCAGTGTTTCTAAAAAAAGGTTGTAAATCACATTTTTGGATTAGGAATGGTAAGGTAGTTTGGTGTGACTGATAATAAAAGTGGACTTTATTCGAGTCCACCACTTAATTCTGATTTTTTATAATGATAGTAAAACATCTCCAAACTGTCTTCCCCGATTCTTAAATTCCTCATCAGACTCAGTCATTTCGGCTAGATTCCGTGGATGATTAAAGGTTTTCCATATACCTATATCTTGTAAAGACTTGGCTGTCGGCCAACGTAAAGAGCGTTTAACGACTTGTTTTTGAAAAGTTGAAAAATGTGTATTCCATGCGTTTGTATCTTAGATTCTCATAATCAGTGTAGAAAGAGGCTTTAGATTATCGTCAGGTGAATAGCCACCAAAATTTTAGACGCACACGGTAATCCCCCCTAAAAATAATAGGATCTAAAAGTAGAATTTTCTCTTAAGATACAAGCAGGAGATTCTGCATGAAAGCATCTAAATTTACTGACAGCCATATTATGTACATTTTGAAACAAGCTGAGTCTGAGACGCCTGTAGCTCCCCTTTGTCGTGAACACGGCATGAATAATGCCACATTCTATAAATAGCGTGCCAAGTATGGTGGTATGGATGCATCATTGATGGCATGGTTGAAAGAGCTAGAGGCTGAAAATACCAAACTTAACAAGATGTGTGCGGAAGAACGATTAAAAGCAGAGATTATTCAGGAAGCGATGGCAAAAAAGTGGTGAAGCCATCTTGCCGGCGTAAGATGGCATAACAGGCAGTTGCCCGCCATGCGATTAATATTCGTTTGGCATGTAATGCTTTTGGAATTAGTGAAACCTGCTACCGCTATCAAGCTAAACTCAGTAATGACAATGAACTAATTGCAGAACAGCTCATCGAACTGTCTGAAGAAAATTCAGATTGGGGCTTTGGTCTGTTTTTCTCCTATCTACGTCATGTTAGATATTCCGGTTGGAATCACAAGCGTGTTTACCGTATTTACTGTGAATTGGCATTAAATCTTCGTATTAAGCCAAGAAGAAGGTTCAAACGGCATGCACCAGAACCACTAAAAAAGTCAATACGTGCAAATCAGGTTTGGTCACTGGATTTTATGCATGATCAGCTTTCTGATGGTCGAAAGTTTCGATTATTGAATGTTATTGATGATTATCGTCGAGAAGGCTTAGTCATTGACGCAGGTTTCTCATTATCCACGATTCGGGTTATTCGTACGTTGAATCAATTGCTGGAATGGCGAGAAAAACCATTAGTGATCCGATGCGACAATGGACCAGAGTTTATCAGTCATGCATTTGTACGTTGGGCTAGCGAGCACAACATTCGTATTGAATATATCTAACATGGAAAGCCACAGCAAAACGCATATATTGAATGCTATAACTGAACCATACGTTATAGTTGGCTGAGCAAACATTTATTTGATACTTTGGATGAGGTACAAGATTATGCAACAAGTTGGCTGTGGCATTACAATTATGAAAGACCACACCAAGCTAACAAAGGAAAGCCACCTTTAATGGCTGCTTGACCTCTACTTTTCACTTCGGTTATTTATGAGAGGATTACCGTCCGTTTTAATTTGGGGCTAATACACTGTTCGAATTCGGCTGTAAAAGTTCGACGGGCTTTCTTTGTATTGTTGTACTGTCTATGATTTTTTAAAATCCATAAATAGGTGTCCACTTATTTGTTAGTGGACACTATCGGAGGATTGATCCACTAAAAATAGTGGTGATTCACCGGAGGCTAACTAATGTTCAGAGGAATTACTTGTGATTGCCTCTGCTTCAAGTAAATATAATTCGTTTATGAGCAAAAACTCACGATATTGGTGGATTAAGTTTTCATTTTTTTCTCGGTGGGTGCGTGCATTCCTAAAAGCTTTATAGGTATTTATAAATAAATTGGCTCGACCATCAATTTCTGAATTATCAGGTAAATCCCAAGTAAGACACCCTTTAGGTGGAAGTAGTGCTTGAGAGAATAATCTATTACTATGCTCATTGAGCCCAGTTCTCGTTCTCACTATATCTTCTAGTCGTTTATAAGCTTTTAAAAGAGCTGAATCTGGATCCTTTTTAAATAGTAGAGCGAGATCAAAAATTCTATCGTCAATGATTGAAAAAGGTAGCTCAAGTGGAAAATAACGTTTTAGACTAGAAGTTTCTGAAATTTCCGTTTTAAAAGGATAGATATAGTCATGTAAACGTATAGGGCGAATAATTTTTTGTTTGAAAATTGAATCTATATCATTATCGCTTAGAGATGAATTATTCAATCTATTCATAATTTTAGTTGTAATTAGAGTTTCTTCAGTTTCTATTTCATGCTTATTAAATATGGTTAAAGCCTTTGCTAAACCTTTTGGGCCTTCACCAGGGTAACCAGAAGTAAAGCCAGATCGAATGATGTAGAAGCTGGCTGATTCGTCAGTAATAATAATTGCATGCGATTGGTCAGCAGTAAGAATTAGGGCATAAGAGAGATATGGATTTGTTTGGATCAGGTTGCAGAGACTTTTTAGACAAGCCTGAGTTATGCCATTTGTTCCGATGTATTCAACGTGGTAATAATTTTCTGTTCTAAACATTTGAAGTGAAGTTTATGTATATTGTTATTCGTATCATGGGACAAAAGTGGGTATAAATCTAGTTTGCATTTCAATCTAATGCTAAGTTTTTTAATGAAAATTTATTTTGAATTAAACTGCCACCATCACAGCTACTTTACTAAATATGGCTATGTATTATGTTATTGATAGCTGGAATATTAAAGTCTAAAACGTGTTATAATTTTATATAAGACTATGAAATATATAAAAATATAAGTTTATTGTTGTTTGTTTTTTTAATCAATATTATGAGAAAATTATAACAGTAAGAGAAATTAATTTAATAAAAATGGTGTGCTTTTTTAATTTGGTGTGTTGTAACTAAATTTTCATATATATTTAACTAAAAATTAATTATTCGATTCAAAAACTTTTCTTTAATCTGGCTTGGAGAATGGAATTGCTTGTAATCCGCTATAAGCCTTGGATCATGATCATACCACTGGTTTTGCTCGTCAGTTTTGCTACATATCGCTGGTGGCAAGGACCATTGTTACCTGGTTATGAAGTCGTATCTAGTCCTTTGATTCAGACAGTTGTTGCTTCAGGACGGGTAGAGAAAGTATCTCGGACTCAGATTGGCAGTGAAATTACTGGGGTTGTTCTTGAGCGCCTGGCTCAAGAAGGGGATCAGGTCTCTCGAGGGGACGTCCTTTTAGTACTGAAATCTGATGAAATTTCAGCGCAAGTGCGGCAGGCAGAAACTGAATTAAAGGAGCTCACAACCACTAGACGGCCGCAAGCACAAGTCGATTTAGCGAATGCCAAAGTGCAATTAGAACAGGCTCAAAGAGAGGCAGTACGCAGACGGAATGCCGAATTAGGAATATTATCAGCAGAGGAAAGGGAGAAATCGATAGAGGCAGAAAAACTCGCTCGTAATAATTTTGAATCAGCTCGATTAAAAGTTGCTTCACTTGCCCCAGATAAAGTTGAAGAGACAAAATTACGTGAACGACTCGCTGCATTACAAGCGCAACTCGCCAAGACCAAAATTCGCGCAGAAGTTTCAGGTATTATTTTAACTCGTAATGTTGAGCCAGGGGATTTGGTACAACCGAGTCAGACTCTCTTCACTATTGCACTGGATGGTGCGACTGAAATACGAGTGCCATTTGATGAGCGAAATTTACCACTGCTGGCTTTACAACAAAAAGCAGCAGTGATTACGGATGCCTATCCAGATCAACCTTTTCCTGCCCATATTAATTTTATTGCCCCAAGTATTGATGCTCAACGTGGCACAGTAGACGCTCGATTAACAGTTGATCCAGTCCCTGATTTTTTGCGTCAAGACATGACGGTATCGGTAAATGTTGAAACCAACAAGCGCGAGCGAACCCTGGTCATTCCAAATGATGCTTTAAGCAGTATAAGTGGAAACAAGGCTATGGTTATTTTAGTAAGAGATAGAAAAATTCAACGTCATCCCATCACACTGGGTTTACGTGGTTTGGTCATGTCGGAAGTTGTAGCTGGATTGAAAGAAGGTGATCATGTCCTTACCGATGCAGAATCAGTGCTTAAAGATGGAACTCGTGTCCGAATAGAGCAAACTAAACGTGTTTTGCAGAGTCAAACGGATCCGACAAATAGCAAAAACGAATTACCGGTGAAATTCGATTGAAAAACTTTTTTGGGCGACTTTGGACAGAGTGGACTATCGCAATCAGTTTTCTGCGAGAGGGTCGCACACAGTCGATGATGATTACCATTGGCATCGCGGTGGGGGTGGCAGTCATTGTGTTCATTAGTGCCTTAATTCAGGGCTTACAATCGAATATTGTAGAAAGGACTTTAGGGACGCAGGCACATATTCGTTTGCTTTCACCAGATGAGGTGAATCACATTGTGCCACCAGCAGCAGGAACACTTCAGTTGTTACAAGAAGATCAGCGTGCGCAACGCTTACGCTCTATTAATAATTGGCAGCAGATTACTGAGACTTTAGATCAGTTGCCCGTGTTGACGGCGGTTTCTCTTGTGGTCTCTGGTCCTGCATTTGTACAGCGTGGAGAGGCGATTCAATCGGTTGCTTTGGTTGGTATCAATCTTGAACGTTATCAACAAATTATTCCGTTAAAGCAATATTTGGTGAGTGGTGAATTACGGGTCAGTGCGGATAATGTATTAATTGGGCGTCAATTGGCCAAAGATTTGGGTGTGCAAGTCGGGAGCAAATTAAGGTTAGATACTGGGCAACAGAAAAATGCGGTGGTGAATATCTCTGGGATATTTGAACTGGGCGTGCGTGAATTGGATGCGCGCTATGTCTATCTAGATTTGAAACAGGCGCAATCTTTACTTAATTTGCCGGGCGGCGTGACCGTGATTGATCTGACGATTCAGGATATTTTTCAGGCGGATCAAATTGCCTCACAGGTTGGACGCCTGACAGGATTAAAAGCAGAAAGCTGGATTGAAACCAATGCTCAATTAATGAATGCGATTACCGCTCAAAGTCTTTCTACAAACATGATTATTGTTTTTGTAGGGATTTCAGTCGCTTTTGGCATTGCCAGTGTGATGTCGGTGAGTGTGGTGCAACGGACTCGGGAAATCGGTATTTTACGTGCGACGGGGGCGACACAAGCACAAATTTTAAGAGTTTTCTTGTTTCAGGGAGCAATTTTTGGTCTGCTTGGTTCGATGCTTGGTAGTGTAGTCAGTTATGGTTTGATCTGGGGATTTAACCAGTTTGGTCCCGGCTTGTTTTATATTTCGATTTCAATCAAGCTTATCTTGTCGGCATTATTCTTGGCGACACTGACAGGTGTTTTGGCTGCTACAATACCATCCCGTCGGGCGGCTGCACTTGATCCTGTGGAGGCAATTCGTCATGTTTGATCCATCTCAGGAAGTACTGCGTTTAGAAGCATTGCGAAAGTCCTACAATGTTGGGCAGCCTAATGAAGTGGAGGTATTACATGGAATTGACCTGTGTATTCAACGGAATGACTTTGCTGCATTAATTGGTCCTTCTGGTTCAGGCAAAAGTACTTTACTGAATATTCTCGGCTTATTAGATCAGCCTAGTCGTGGTGAGTTGTACTTGTTGGGGCAGGCGACAAGCCGTATGGATGATACGGCTCGGACAGGATTACGAGGCAATAGTATAGGTTTTGTGTTTCAGTTCCATCATCTTATACAGGCTTTTACTGCCTTACATAATGTACTCATGCCATTAATGCTGAAGCAAGGTAAGCCAGATCAATCTGCATTGCAATATGCCCATGAATTATTGGCCGCTGTAGGGTTAGATAAGTTCGCTGACCGTAAACCCAATGAGCTTTCTGGAGGGCAGCAGCAGCGCGTAGCGATTGCACGTGCACTGATTACTCAGCCTGCACTATTGTTGGCCGATGAACCGACAGGTAATCTTGATACTCAAACTGCTGCGGAAATGTTTGAATTATTTCGTAAAGTACATCGCGAACATGACTGTGCAGTCTTATTGGTGACTCATGATCCTAGATTATCGGCAACCTGTGATCGAACCATTAATTTGGTGGATGGGAGAATTCAGAGTGATTCCAAACACGAGATGGAATGAGCCGGAATGTAGATCACTCTTCTGGTAAAAGCAGTTCAAAACATTGAGTAGACATCAAAATTCTAGCACGATATAAGAACAAACTTGTAAATCGATAAATTACAACCCTGTGTAATTTGAATAAAATATTTTTCAGATTTAGTTCACTAAATCTAATCTAGAGAAAAAATGAGTACAAGATTTTTCAATATTAAGAGTATTTAAAAAAACAAAGGTTTACTGCTTCTGATCATTTCTTTTTAGCTGTACTAAGCGGATTAATTCGCACAATACAGCTCGTACAGCTTTTGCATCAAGCTTAAGACCTTGGGATCACTCAGACGATAGAAAATCTGTTTACCCTCACGTCGTGTGCTGACCATGTCAGCCTTACGTAGGACAGTCAGTTGTTGTGAAAGTGTAGGTTGATGAATGTCAGTGGACTCTTCAATTTCCTGAACATTCATTTCCCCATCCACCAGGACACATAAGATTTTCAGGCGATCAGGATTGGCCAAAACTTTCAGGCATTGGCTGACGAAATCGACTTGAGAAAAATCAATTTTGGCATTTTCAGCAATCATATCCATAAATGTCCTCACAACTTTTGATGTAGCCCGTGCAGTTTACATAATTTACCATAAAACTGCTTGATTAATATTTTTTATTATATAATATAAAAAAGTATATTGTATAAGGATTAATTCATCATGCATGACTTCCTCATCGCATTTATTGGCGGCTTAATGCTCGGGCTTTCCGTGGTTGGCTATCTTTACGTCAATGGCCGTATTGCGGGAATCAGTGGTTTGATTGGGCAAGTATTAAACTCAAAAACCATGTTTAAAACACCTGCAATCTGGTTTTTATCAGGCTTGATCCTCACACCGTTTATTTATGGTCTGTTTGTACAACCTGAAATCGAATTGAATGCCAGCCCACTGATGATGATTGTGGCAGGTCTGCTGGTGGGTTTTGGGACGCGCTTAGGTTCGGGCTGTACCAGTGGTCACGGAATTTGTGGCATCAGTCGCATGTCTAAACGTTCTATCATCGCGACCATGACTTTCATGTTTGCAGGTTTCGTTGCTGTTTATATTATCCGTCATATCACAGGAGCATTCTAAAATGAAAAATCTGTTTGCCTTTTTATTTGGTGCACTGTTCTCTATTGGGTTGATGGTATCGGGTATGTCCAATCCGGAAAAAGTACTCGATTTCTTGGATCTGTTTGGTGACTGGGATGCTAGTCTGGCCTTTGTCATGATGGGCGCGATTGCGGTGGCCTTTATTCCTTTCCAGAAAGTATTACGTACGGCACAACCGAAAACAGTATTTAATGAACCTATTGATTTACCTAAAAATAATCAGATAGATAAGAAGCTGATCACGGGTGCGGTTTTATTTGGTGCAGGTTGGGGCATTGCCGGCATCTGTCCGGCACCAAGTTTTACCTTGATCGGTTTGGGCCACTATCAAGTGCTCTATTTTATTGTAGCAATGCTGGTGGGTGTATGGATTCACCGTAAATGGTCAGGAGCTTAACGATGTCAAACTTACCTATAGTAAAAGATTTTTTTCACGAAGATACCAATACCTTCAGTTATGTTGTACGTGATCCTGCGACCAAAGCCTGCGCCATTATTGATAGCGTTCTGGATTATGATCCGGCATCAGCAAGTACATCAACTATTCATGCCGATAAAATTATTGCCTATATTAAAAAGCAGGGTTTAACGGTTGAGTGGATTCTTGAAACCCATGTACATGCTGATCATCTGACTGCAGCGCAATATCTCAAAGCTGAGTTAGGTGGCAAGATTGCCATAAGCCAGAAAATTGGTATTGTACAGGAAACCTTTGGTGCGATTTATCATCTGGATATTAAACAATGGAATGCCCAGCAGCTCTTTGATTATTTATTTGAAGATCATGAGTCGCTCCAAATCGGAACATTAAAAGCCTATAACATTCCAACACCGGGACATACGCCTGCTTGCCTGAGTTATGTGATTGGCGATGCAGTCTTTGTGGGTGATACGTTGTTCATGCCAGATTATGGTACAGCCCGTTGTGACTTCCCGCGAGGCAGTGCAGAACAACTTTATGATTCGGTACAAAGCCTGTTTCAGTTGCCAGAAGATACCCGGGTCTTTTTATGTCATGACTATTTGCCTGAAACACGTGAATCATATGTATGTGAATCTGATATACAGACGCAGAAAACACAGAATATCCATATTCATCAGGGAATCAGCAAAACTGAATTTGCTCAGATGCGAAATCAGCGGGATTCAGGACTGAGTATGCCTAAACTGATTCTGCCCTCGATTCAGATCAATATGAAAGCAGGGCAGTTTCCTGAGCCTGAACAAAATGGTGTTTCTTACCTCAAGCTTCCTCTTAACTACTTCAAATAAGCTTGTGTCGTGATTCAACAAAAAGTTCAACTTTTATTGAATCATTTTTGTGGATAAAGGAGAGGGCGATGTGGGCATTAATACTGGAAGGATTAGCAATTGGTGGCTTGCTGGGTCTAACCGGTGCTGGTGGCGGCATTCTGGCTGTACCCGCACTTATGGCGAGTCAGGGTTGGACCGTGGCCCAAGCTGCGCCGGTGGGATTGCTTGCAGTCACGCTGTCCGCTTTGGTCGGAACGTTCGAGGGTTTATTCAAGCGTATTGTGCGTTATCGTGCTGCGCTCTGGATTGCTCTCATTAGTATTCCTTCTGCACGTTACGGGGTGCAGCTGGCTGCTATTGTTTCTCCGGTCTGGCTGACACTGGCTTTCAGTTTGGTGATGCTGATTGTGGCTTACCGGATCTTGTTTAATAAAGTCCATGATCATGGAAATGCACCGTGCAAGGTCAATCAAACCACTGGTCGCCTGATCTGGGATGTCAAAACTGCCTCGTTCCTTGCTGGTATTGGTGTCGTGGCGGGTTTACTGACCGGTTTGCTTGGTGTGGGGGGGGGATTTGTCATTGTTCCAGCCCTGCGTAAATTCACAGGCCTGGATATGCGCAGTATCGTTGCGACTTCCCTGATGATTATTTTCCTGATTGGCGGGGTCAGTATTTATGCCCATGTGCTGGATGGATTTCAATATCCTGTTTCGGTCACGCTGACTTTTGTCCTGGCCTGTACTGTGGGGATGTTGATTGGACGCAGTCTGATGCATCGGATTGACAGTAACAAAGTACAGAAAATATTTGCCACCACCGTGGTTGGGGTGGCGATGTATTTAATCTATTCCGCACTCATGGGGTAGTTCTGTACGCTGTCTAGATAAAAATGCCTGAGTTGATGCCTGTTGGATATGATCTGTCTCATCTAGCTTGATATCTAAACAGCGGTAGCATATGAGAAGACGTTAGCAAAACTAAGGTTTGCATAGCCTGATCGTATCAACAGGGTTGAAACAAGCTGGTTGGGCATTGAAGCTAAACAGCTTTTAATCTACCTGGCCCTAGTTTATAAAATATGAATATGATGCACGAGGAAGAATGAAAATGATGAAAACTGCAGAGCAATTGATTCTGAATGCGAAAAGTCGGATTCAGGAAGTGAGTGTAGCTGAACTGTTTGAAGCGATGAAAAACCATAAAACCATTCTGATTGATATCAGGGAACCGGATGAATTTCAGGCGGCAGCAATAGACCGAGCGGTGAATTATCCTCGTGGTGTTTTGGAAATGAGAATTCACCAGCATCCTTTAGCCAGTCATCATTGCGATACTCAGCAGGCACTGGAATACCTTAAAGATCAGCCGATATATTTGATCTGTGGCACGGGTGGCCGTTCAGCATTAGCAACAGATACATTACAAAATATGGGATTTACTTATGTGAAGTCTGTTCGGGGCGGTTATCAGGCTTGGCTTGAACAAGGCTATCCCGTAGGAAAATAAGCTATTGAAATAAAGAAAATCTTATCGTTGATTTTTTAATTTAAGGGGTTTTGTTACATAAAGTCTTTGAAGGTAAAGTTTTCCTAAGTTACTAAAATTTAAGTTACAACTTAGGTATGAAGACTACATAATTCTGTAAATTTATTTAATACGGCTACGCTTGCATGGATCTGATTTTCTTGGCTGTCAAAATTCCTTTAGCAGAGTTTATCGCCTAATAATTTGATGCAATTTATCTTGGTTTCGACCAAACTTCGCCGATGATAACCAGACCCACTTTTTCCAAAGTGCTCCTCTTAGACGTTTAACTGTTTTAAATAACTCATTTCGCTCCATGCATCTCACTTTCTTATCTTTCCATGGCATTTTCATTCTTTCTTTATGGAATCATGGCATGTGCTTGTCGATCTGAAATCACTTGTCTACAATATTTTGTAACATATGATCCATCTATATAGACAGAATTAATCTGCTCATCAGATGGGATTTGATTAAGTAAATCCTGAAGAATTTGTGAATTACTGACATTATTTTTGGTCAGTTGTAGTGTACATAATTGAAGGGTTTGAGCATCTATACCAATATGCAGATTACGCCATTGCCGACGATATTCAGGTTGGTGTTTCTTGCGTTTCCATTCACCTTCACCAAAAATTAAGGCCAGTTGAGTCTACTAATAGATATAGTCCTTCATGATTTTTTTGATAGCTGATTGCAATATCAATATGTTTTTGCCGTCTTTAGAGGGTGGAGTAATCTGGTGCTGTCCAACTTAACCCACTAAGCTTAATAAGGCTTTGTATAAAGCCTGTGACCATATTTAAAAAAAGTCGAAATAGAGATTTGATCATTAAACAGCACTGAATTGCTATATCAGAATAGGTTTGATTTCGACCTTGTTTGCCTTGTGATTGTGCATGCCACTTAGTATTCAGATCAAACCAAATTGTCAAATTGCCACGATTGATCAAAGCGCAATTGTAGGATGACCAATTGGTTGTACGATAAATTTTAGGTGTAGGCTTATTCATTTATAAATTATATTGCTGAATAGGACTTTATCGGTAGGTTTGTGCAACAAAGCCACCTATAACTATCAGGTGTGATCAATGCATAATAGTTTAGGGAAATAGTAATGAATTTAAGGTGCTAATTATTTTACAGGGTAGTATTGCGTAACATATCTATTATTGATAGATAGAGCCTGATGTCATATCTATTATTATAGTATTTCACGTGATGGAACCGACATGATTAATAAGCAAAATCCAGAATCAAAACCTCAAAAAGAATCAAACGATGACAAGGGTGATCAGAAAACCTATCAGAATCCAGATCCTCAGAAAAAACCAAATGAAGAGCCTGAGAATCCACTTAAAGAGCAAAAGTAGATCAAAAAGCCCTCGTCGAGGGCTTTTTGAAATCAAATGCTTACACTACTTTTAATCTCAAATAAATTCATGCTGGAATAGCTGCGACAACTTTTTCTCTATCCCACAAACGGTGATTTTGAATAGCTTGTTTGAATTGATCTTGGATCTCTTTAAAATTTTGAGTAGAGAATAGAGCTGCATCCTTAGTGAGCTGAAACTCATCTATTAAAGCGCATTTATCACCCAGGAAAACAATGGGCTTGAGATGTTTATATGTCTCTAATACATAATGTTTAGAAACTCCATCAGCCTTAAATACTTCTAAATTATTCCCATCAATCACGATTACGGCATCATAAGTCACTGAAGGCTCGCCATTTTGTCTTCCATCTACTGGTATTTCATTGCCATCACTAGATTTAACAGGGGCTGCGTTCGGTGCTAAAGTTTCCACAATAGCTTTTTCTGCTTCAGCCCATATTTTAATATCATCTATTGATGACGCATTTACACCGTTATGAACGAGCAAGGCAATTTTTCGCTGTTTAATATCAGATGCAGGAAAAGATGAGGTACTTAATCTTTTCGAAGATTCAATTACGGGTTGGTGCAGACTATCTTGCTGTTTAGGGGGAGTTTTAATACCTAACTCTTTCGCAACATATTCAGCTAAGTCAAAGTCAATATTAGCTAAGACAGCGTAAACTACACGTCTGCGGATATCTTCCGATTTAACCTTAGATAATTCAAAAGAATATGCATCCTTAATATGCTGTTGTTCATGTTTTTCCAAACTATGGTAGTGCATTGTGGCTTGCGAGAAATGATCAGCGAAACTTTCTGGTCGAACTCTTAGTTTGCTGCCTTGTACTTCTTCAGGATGTGTCTTGAAGGCACCACTGTCATTAGGTGATTCTCTTGGCCAATTTTCATCAACAGAATTAGGTTCATAATTTGCCTTTCCTTTATAAACTTCGTGATTAGCATAACCACCTCGTCTATTCGTATGAAAAGGACAAACGGGTTTGTTAATTGGAATTTGATTAAAATTTACCGTACCTAGTCTGTGTAAGTGAGTATCCGTATAGCTAAATAGCCGTCCCTGTAAAAGGGGATCGTTACTAAAATCTATACCTGAGACAATATTTGCAGGACTAAAAGCAACTTGTTCTGTTTCTGCGAAAAAATCATCTGTATTTTTGTTTAAAACAAATTTACCTAGTGGAGTGACAGGTACAAGTTCTTCTGGGATTAATTTTGTAGCATCTAAGACATCAAAGTCCCATTGTTTTGCATCTTCTTCAGAGAAAATTTGTGCGCCTAATTCCCATTCCGGGTAATTGCCACGCTCAATAGCATCCCACAGATCACGTCTGTGAAAATCGGGATCTTTGCCATTAATTTTTAGGGCTTCATCCCAGACGACTTGAGCTACCCCTTGCTTTGGAGTCCAATGGAATTTCACTAAGAATGCTTCATTATTCTTATTAATCAATCTAAATGTATGAACACCAAAACCTTGTATAGAGCGTAGATTTCTTGGAATTGCTCTATCTGACATTATCCAAGTAGTCATATGTGATGCTTCGGTGTTTAAAGAAATAAAATCCCAGAAAGTATCATGGGCAGATTGACCAGTTGGAACTTCATTGGCATCTTCTGGCTTTACTGCATGAACAAAGTCCGGAAATTTAATAGCATCCTGAATGAAGAAGACAGGGATATTATTCCCCACCAAATCATAATTTCCTTCTTCAGTATAAAATTTTATAGAAAAACCTCGTACATCTCGAACGACATCAGCCGAACCTCGCCCACCTTGAACTGTAGAAATACGGACAAAGATAGGGGTTTGATTATTTGTGTCCGTTAGGAACTTGGCTTTAGTCCATTTTTCATTACCGGTATAAGCTTGAAAGTAACCATGAGCACCGACCCCTCGAGCATGTACAACACGTTCTGGAATACGCTCACGATCAAAATGAATAAGTTTATCCCTTAGAAGAAAGTCCTCGAGAAGAGTAGGGCCTTTCTCATTAATTTTTAGACTATTTTGATTATCAGCTACGGGAACACCTAAAGAAGTGGTAAGAGTTTTACCTATAGGATCCACGTATGCTTCCTCAGAAAGCTGGTCGATTTTTGGTGTATTTGGTTCTTTCATATCACATTCTCTTATACATTTGCTTTATAACGTTTTATGAAAATAAGTATTTATTTTCACGTAAGTTAATGGCTTATTTGTTGACGGATATTTTGTGCTTATACAATTTAATAGGTTATCTACAATCGAATATGAGTTACTTGCCAGAAACTCTTTTTTGGATCAAAGATACCCATATAAACTTTAAGTATTTACTCTTTGAGTAAGGTAAAGAAATGTGTATTTTTTGTTCGCTTAAACTATTCATTTTAAATAATATTGAATTAATCTAAGTCAAAACAAAAGCTTATTAATTTTGATATTCCTCGCAATACAAACAGGATTTAGCCCATTTTGTATTTTGACAGCGAGGGCATTCTTCTTTTAAATGATTTAAAAGTTGGGTTTGGCCACACAACATACAAGAATAAAAGTGATCTACATTGTGATGATCTGCGATTTGGTATTCATCGGGAAACAGAGGAAGGCCCCATTTTATATTTTCTTTAGAATATGGGATCACGCTTAGGCAGCCATCAGTCTCAAGCAGTGCCATTTTAACTTGTCCAAGATGCTCTATTTTCTTTTGGCGCATTTCAGCAAAGAACTCATCATATGAATACTTTTCTTGCTTAATATCCTCAACAATCAGTAAACCATTTTTGACGATGTATATTGGTCGACCTTCCAATACGGTCTCAATAGCATCGGATTTCATCATTAAATAAGTTGTTAAGCGATATAAAGCCATAATTACTGCAAAAACGATGACAGCATGTATGATCGGAACTTCTTCATAGAACATAGCATCGCCAGCAGCAGATCCTAAACTAAGAATAATTGCGATTTCAAAGATAGAAAGTTGCCTGACACCACGTTTACCAGAAAATCTTAAAACCAAGATAATTAAGAAGTACATCAAGATACTACGAAGTACAATTTCTGCTGCAAAAGTGAATGTAGTATCAGCTAATAGTATTTTTATAAAGTCCATTTTACACCTATTTAATTATTATTTAGATGTGTTGATAATGAGTCTAAAAGACTCATTATCAATATATTGACTTACATTTTGTCCCATGCATCTTTAATAGCATGTTTGGCTTGTTCCCACTTTAAGCGTGATTCAGCCTTTAATTCTTCCCATTTTACTTTTAGATCACTTTCTGAATCCTCAAATCGTGCATCAGTACCACGCTCATTACGGGCATGCTGACCTAGTTCATAGGCTGAACGAAGATCACGGTCATAATCCACATCGGGAAGTTCTCGTTGGATATCGCCGTAATATGGGCGGTTTGAAAAATCTGTACGCCAATCATGTTTGATTGGGTTTTCGTCTTGATGGTCATTTATAGTCATAATGAACTCCAATTCTATCCAACTAAGAATTCAAAAAATAATTCTTAGTTGGATTTAATTAATGAATGAGTTTTAGTTTTTATAATGTTATTCAACATGAAAAACTATTATTTCTGTTGACCGTGTTGTTCATTTTGCTAGTTTTGGTTCGGTTGTTTTTGCTGATTCGGATTTTTTTGCGGTTGGTCTGGTTGCTGTTGCTGTTGCTGCTGATCTGGCTTTTTTTGCGGTTGATTTGGCTGCTGCTGTTGCTGATTTTTTTGCTGTTGATTTTGATTAGTCATTTTACTGAACCTCATAAGATTAAGATTAGAATTAATCTACATTATTAATCAGTAGATTTATTATTAATATCATAATTTGTGTTTTAAAAAACATCAGAGGTGTTACATTTTAATTTTTGAGTTAAATTGTGTTTGTTTTAAAGGTTTAGGTGTTGATAATAAATGGAAATATATATTTTGTTTTTTACAAAAGGCTAACAATGTTAAATTTTATTCTTAATTCAGATTTATATCTTTTTGATTGGATTTGTGTTTGTAATTTATTGATTTTTTTTTTGAATTTGAAAAAAAATCTGTGTTGGATCAATGGAATAACGAAAGGAATAATAACGGTGCTTGTACTTTCAATAAATAAAGTTAAAAATTTTATAAATTAGATATAATGCTTTTTACTAATTTTAAACACCATAATTTTTTTAATTCCAATGAGTGTGATTTATATCACAGATTGTGAAATTTTTATTTTTTCTAAAAATTATAAATATTTAATTAAGGTGTTGTATTGTGATGTTAAATAAATTAAAGGATTACATTTATTAACGTTTCTTTTCAAAGTTGTTAATTAATTAAGTATAAGTGTCAATTATGTTGGTATAAGTTATTTACCGCGAGAGAATTATAATGCCTACTGCAGTAAAAGAGAGAATTTTAAATTTAATAACCGATGCCCATCAGAAATATTTTGAAATAACACAATTTTTCTTAGATCCATCAGTGTCGCGTTCTGCAAAAGAGTTGAAAGCTTTTAATTTCCTAGAAAACGAAATACTTCATTTGGATAGTGATTTCTCTGATTTTCCTACTAATGTTGATCAATTGGCAGTCTGGATGCAGAAACAAAATAAAACACAATGCTTGCATTACAAAGAGTACTTAAAAAGGCGTGAAAATGGGAGTGCAAGGGAGTTTTTTGGAACTACAAGTAAAGCTTATGAGTTTTTATACAAAGTAGCACCGACCAAACGTGTAGACGGGGCTTGGCTTTATAGCTTTACACAGTACTGGAATGATCCAGCTTTTAGAGACTTTATACAGATATATGTTGAGGAGTTGGGGTTAGGTTCCAGTCAAAGTAACCATGTAAAACTTTTCAATAAATTACTTCTATCACTTGGTCTTCATCAATTTTCAATGAATTTGCCTGATGAATATTATCACCAGTCAGCAATACAATTGGCTTTAGCTTATGCTCCATCAGATTTTATACCCGAGATTGCAGGTTTTAATTTTGGATACGAACAACTACCACTTCATTTACTGATTACAAATTATGAACTTAAAGAGTTAGGTATTGATTCCAAATATTTTAACCTACACATTACAATTGATAACTTTGATAATGGACATGCTCAATTAGCTACAAATGCGATTAAATGTTTAGCCAAACGCTACCCAAATCAATCCGAATTTATTCGTAAATTAAAGATAGGCTTTTTATTGAATAATCGGGGAGTTAGCTCAGTTCAAATAATAAAGAACCTAAATACTGAGCGAGTGGTTCTGGACATTTTCAAGAGCAAAGCTTTGGTTGGAAAGCACATGCATAATGAGAAATGCAAGTTTAATAATAAGTCTGTAAATTCATGGCTATCAGAAGAAGATCAGGTTGAGGAATTCATTATTGAGCTAATAAAAATAGGATGGATTAAGCTTAACGAAGATCCGGAACATAGCCGATTTTGGAAACTGATCAATGAAGAAGATGGGAAAATGTTTGGAGTTTTCTCTGCTGCAGAAAAAACTTTTATTTATGATTGGATTGCTGGTGCTAATTTAAGTAGACGCATTAATCCAGTAAATTCAGAATATATAAAAAACTTTATAGAACTAAATGATTTTAGTTATTTGTCAGAAAAAGAATTATCGCTGTTACAGCAGCAAATTCAGATATCTACAAATACTGGGCATAAAATTAGCAAATTGATGCCATATTTAGCTCCACATCAACATCACCAAGAGATTGGTTTATGGGCTACGCAAAAAGTGGTTGAGTATATTTTCCCATTCTTAGGAAGTAATTTTAAATGATAGTAGGCTAACCTATTAATTTATATAAAATAGATGTAGTCTATGACAAATAGATTCCATCTACCTATTTTTACAAGTAAGAAATGAAACACCTTTGATTCAACGGACATTGCGACGGATTCGCGCTTCTTTGAAATTACTTACAAAGAAATAAAAGAGTACGACCAAAATCTAGTCGTACTCTTTATTTTAGAATAATTTAAATAGCTTGCCATTGTTGCTTAACTTCTTCTGAATTTTTAATCAGAACTATTTTGTCATCTTTGACTTCACCAATCCATGCCGTTGGGATCAGATGATGTTGATCATTTTCATCACGAGTCAATTTGAGTTGGTTATCACCTTCGAGATGATCAACTGTTCCGACTTTGGAACCACAAGAAGCAATTACATCTGAATGTTTTTTAATATCTTGAATATTTAAAGTACTCATTTCTTAAACCTCTTTTATAAACATAACAACACGGAAGCCTTTAAACTACTGCATATTTCCTTATAATTGTTGGATTTTAAATAATCCTTACATGATGATTTTATAGATACACCTAAACATACTATTTGGTTAACAATGAAACAAAACGAAATAAATAGTTAAATAACTATGAATATTTATCTATTTAAACAAACATAATATTTCACCTGTTATTTAAATTAATTGACTTGAATTAATATTTTAAGAATGAATAGAAAAATATTTATAAAAAGCTCAACTTTAGAGATATTAAATCGCTTTGAGCATTACTCAGCTGAAGAAAAACTAAATCAACGTCCAATTGTGTTGAAACAGTTGATTCATTCTGTTGGAAGGTTGCCTGAACCTGCTTCGGGGCAAACCTATCAGCGTTGGCAAATTTTTGCTCAGATAGCTGGCTTTGACCTAAGTTTAGCCAAGCTTTTTGAGTCACATTTTGATGCTTTAAGTATTTTGCATGAACTCGGTTATGAAAAAGAAATCGATGAGGAGACATGGGCTGTTTGGGCTGCCGATGGTGGACCAGCGCCGTTACAGGTCAAAAATGGGCTTTGTCATGGAGTTAAGCAGTGGTGTTCAGGTGCTGAATTGATTCATAAAGCATTAATCAGTTTTAAAGATCAACAAGGGAAATCTCAGCTCTGCATTATTGACTTAAACCCATCATCGATCTCGATTGATTCAGCTCACTGGCAAGCTTTAGGCATGCAAGGCACACAGACCGCCAGAGTCAATTTTCAGGAGACCGCAGTCGAGTTTGTTTTTATTTAATAAGCCTTCAGAGGTAAGTCTTTCTAAAATTTGTTGATAGCGCCATGCAATGTCTCCAAGGGTATAGCTTGAATTAATATCTTCAACATTCACTGAAAAGCCATACTGAGGATCAAACTTGGCTCTGACTTTTACCAAGACATTTAAATCCTTTGAAAGTTCTACACCACTTTCTCTTTCAAACTTAAGCACACATTTTCTGTGCTGTAAATTTCCAAATGGTGCCTTTACAACTTGCTATAACTTTATCGGTGTTTTCATCCTTTTCAGCTAACTCAAGATAGTAATGTCCACCCTTAATATTGAGATTGCGGATCTCAGCTTTCACCCATACAGGCTCATTGAAAGTAATTTGAATTACTTCCTGTACTGTGGATAGGTAATCACTAAGAGAAAACTGAGGTTCAGACATTAGATCAATTATTTTAATTGCTTAAGTGAATAGTATTAAAGCAAAGCTAGAAGTGCAAATTGAGAATATTCTAACTTGACCTTGATCAAGGTATATGTCGTATTTCTGCTATAGTGGACGAAGTTATAGAAATTCACTTAATTACCGCAAAAAGTTCATCATTTGAAGGACTTTTTTTTGTTGCTAGATAATTTGGAATAAAATGTAAATGAGATCTCAATATAAACCGAGTATATTACTTGGTATTAAGTTCTCCATGATAGTTAATATCAGTTTTCTACCTGCACCTTCCCCAAGTTGCAGGTTTTTTTTGCTTAATTTTTTATTCTATTAATTATTTAATTATTTTGTTTAAAAAAAAACGACGATTCCTTGTTTCGGCGCAAAAGACCAAGGGGAAAGCTCTACAGAAATGTAGAGCTTTTTTAATGGTAGCTTAATTTAATCGTATTGGTATGAATTTTAATTTTTCATCAGATACTTAGTAGATAAAGTGCGTTCAGATAATTGCGCTTTTTCGTTTGTGATATAGTTTAATCATTGCTTACAACAATAAGAATAGAAATGAATATCTGTATCGGTGGTGATTTGGATGGCAGGGTAATAGTGCTTGATAAACCATGTTTTAATGCTAAAGAAGTAAACAAGCCAAAATCAATAAACTACATTAAGCAAATGTATGTCATAGATGGTGACGTCTACTATTTTTGGCGTGATGCTGAGCTTAAATTGTGGGAAGTTACTTAACGAATAGAGATATTACTAGCAAAGGCTAAGCGAAAATCTATTTAAATGTCCCTGAGAGTAGGTTTTTTATTGCCTTTATCCGTAAAAGAAATTAGTTTAAATTAAACCAATTGTTAAAATAATTATGAGAACGGAAAACAATGAATAGAAAATTTGAACTACATGTGATTAGCCAGATCTATGACTTTTTAGTTGAAAGAGAGGGGTTTACCTCACTAAACCTTGATCGGAAGGTTACGGAGTTTTTTCGGGAAGTACATGTAGGGCAAGAAGAAGATTTTACAATTCTTGAATCAAATAAAATCTCAGGAAACTTTGGCGAAGTTTCCTATATCAATTTATTGAATGTCCCTCATTTCAACGATAAAGATAAATTTCTGAAATGGGCACATAAAGCTTTAAATCTATAAGTTGTAATAACTCAGTGTAATTTGATAGGAATTGTTTCATTATTTAATAAATTCAATTACATAAATAATAATGTGGTTACATTATGAACAGTAATTCATCAGAAGGCGGTTAGATAGATACAAATCACAATGATATGTTTGAATCAAAAGTTCTACACGGATGGAATTAAAGATGAAAATATTAACTTTGGTGGGCATAGGTGTGGTAGCAAGTTTCTGTTTATTGTCAAAGCGTCACACTACTGAAAATTCATTTCATTCAAACTTCGATAAGGTTGTTCGAAATGCTGTCTTACAGGGATTCATATAAATATAGATGCCTAAGACATATACCTTTTAAGTAGTTAAAGGAGGAATAAGATGATCAGATTATTAATGTGTATATTTGGCCTTCATGGTGCTAGAGAGATTGATTACACCAATGACCATAAAGAAATTTGTGTATTCCGCGAGTGCTTGAAGAAAGTCAAGAGTCCTCATGATTAGGTATAATTTCTTTTTATGAAAAGACTGTCTAAAAAACCTGAGCATATAACCTCAAATTGGTCAACCGAGCAAGATAGTTTCTTAATTGAAAATAGTGTTATGGTGATTGAGGAGCTTATTAATCATCTGCCTTTTACTGAAGATGAAATTATTAAGCGTAAAGAGGTACTAGGTCTCACTAGAAGACATAGACAGATGCGTAAATTTTTAAGCAATCCATCTTAAGAGAGTTTTAAGCCTCTATTTTTTAAAATGGATCAGACATAAAAAAAACCGTTCGATATCTATTATTCTCGGAGGTTGTTTCTCTTTTATGAGATGTTGTTATACAACTTTATATACTTAATTAACGTCATAGTTACTTTTATAAAATCTCTTACAAATCAATCCCTGAATAGCCACCGATTTTGGAACTATCCCTATTTAATTATTGGGGATTCTAGATAGCACGTCTGGTGTTACCCCCCTCTCAGACTGGACGAATCGTGTAGCGGATAACTTGAAATATGCTGCTCAGGATAACTAACCACATGTTGCTGTGCATTCTACTTTCGGACTGCACAGCGCATTCGATTTCGACAAAGGTGCACATGTCACTGTTTGTGTGCAGTGTGTTAATTGAGAAAACCCTCTGAGTGAGGGCTGTTTCGAGTAAGCTCTATTATGTTCAATTGACAATAATTTGATGGAAAATTTAAATATTGGGAATTACGCATAAGAGATTTATGTTAAATAAAATCAAGTAGATTTGGGAACGTTTGTAAGAAAATAATAACCCTTTGCCCTTGCTTGCAATAATAAATCCTATAGCTTGGTCCAAAAAAGAAACTTAATTCAGAGATACCTTCACTGACTGGTTCAGTATCTCCAAAGTTTCCATTTGCAACCCTATCAATTCGGACCTATATGCGTCTTTTTGACTGTTGGTCTTTTAACTTGGTAAGCGCACTCTTTAAACTATTTGAAAAGTATCGCTAAATCAATCAAGGCGGGCGTGGTGTTTGAACCAATCATTGAGCTCATAACACTAGGCGTACCACTGACAGAAATTGCGGGACGTGCACGTGGAGTTGTTAGTGTTGTATCGCTATTTAGATCTATACGGTATAGGACAGAAGCACCATTATTGTTGTTTATTGCCGCTAGAGCCAATCCATTATCACCACCAGCAATATCAAAACCATCATTCAAGCCTAAGTTCACGCCAAGACTACCTAATCTCACCAATGTTCCATCATTGGGTGGAACTTGCTTCGTCAGTAACTGATTGGTCTGATCTAGATTAAATAATTCGGTGCTAAGTGCTGAAATAGGTGTTTGAAAACTGTTGGTATATGCAGCAGCGCTAATCACGGCATTGGTGATCCCATTGATTTTGCCATCTTGAATGGTTTCACCTGTATCGACATTGATTCGCAGATTTTGCCCCGAATTACTGATGACTCTTAAACGGTCAGCCGTTGGATTGAAGTCAACAGCAAACTCTGTGCCGTCTAGAGCACTAAAGTTACTACCTGTACCGGCTTTAAGCGCAGTCACAAGTGTTGCAGCACCAGAATTTGGATTAATAGTATACAGGTTTGCTTGGTCAGTTAAACCATATAGCGTATTGGTTTTATCGGTAGCAGTACGTAATCTAAAATCAATACCTACGAATTTTTCATTGACCAATACGCCTGTGATTTTTTGTTCAGTCGTATCATTTGGACGATTGATTTCAAATCGAATTAAAGCATTATTGTTAGTCAGCCCGATTCCTTTTGAGGTGGTATCTTCTGCTCGATTAAGTGCAACCCCACGAATGGAGGTTTGACGATATTCGCTAGGCAAGTCGCTCGTCTCAAAAATAGCGTTACTGGTCGTTCCTACATGAGCAAGATTAACTCTAAATAATTTATATGCACCTGAGACTTGTAATGCGGCAAAACCAATATTATTCATTGGGTCTATATCAAAACCACCGTTATTCGATACATCCTGACCTAAGGGTGCAGAGATACCTAATGTTCCGGCATTTGCATTTTGCAGATAAATGCGATCTGTCGCAGAATCGATACTGTATAATTTTGTACTTGCCGTTCCAGCAAAAGCATTGCTATAAGCTGCGGCACTGACTTCAGTTGTAGCATCACCAACCCGACTGATTTCTCCGTCGGTGATAGTGAGACCTGTATCAACATTGACTCTTAGGTTTTGACCATCTTGACCAATAATTCTTAGACGATCCGCAGCAGGGTTGAAATTCACGCTAAGCGCATCGGGATTGGCAGTAATTTTACTAAAAGCTGCATTACCATCGGTCGTATCTGCTGGATCAGCTGTTATCTTAATGACGAATTTTGCCACGCCAGAGCTTGGATTTAACGTGTAAATATTACCCAACAAACCTACTGCATATAACTTTCCATCACTTGGACGATGGTCCATTCCAACCAGTTGATCCCCAGAAACTAAACCTGAAATTTTAATATTTGAAATCAGTGAACCAGGTTTGTCATGATTGAGTGAACTAATCATACCGTTACTGGTCAGTACCAAGAGATTACCGGTAGCATTTGTTGGAGGAATAGGCTCAGATGAATTTGAATCATTACATCCAACTAATCCGATGCCACCGAGTGCGGTGAGAGTACAGATGAGTGTTTTGAGTTCCATGTATAATTTTCCTTAATTATTGATATTTGATTTCGAAGAACTTTTGATTACACGGTTAAATTTGTAAAACAACTTAGCTTTGCTGAGAAACACGTCGAGGTATATTTAGACTTGAAAAGGATCATTTTCTATTGTTAAGCGTGTAGAATGCATAGAAATGAAGATATTTAAGTTCAATGTTTGTCGCATGTTAATTAACCATATGTCTTTATTGTTTTTTAGTAAATATATGTTTTATGGATATTATTTTGTATTGTTATATCTATTTGGTAATGCTTCACAGATTGTTCACATCAAGTACGAGACTAAATGCAAAATTAAACTGCATTTCAACATCTAGATCTGAATGGCTTTGTTGCATAAAGATTTTAAAGATAGAGCTTTCCTTAGTCGCTCAAATTTAAGTGACAACTTGGGTATGAGGTCGGCCTATTTCTGTAAATTTATTTAAGACCGCTACACGAGCATGAATTTCATTCACCTGACTAGGAAAGCTTCTTGCCATTAATTTATCGCCTAATAATTTGATGCAGTGCATCTTGGTTTCAACCAAACTGCGTCGATGATAGCCTGACCATTTTTTCCATAGTGTCCTGCCTAAAGTTTAACAATACGAAGTAATTCATTTCGCTCTAGCGAATGAACTTTTGTATCCTTCCAAGGCTTCGCATTTTTTCTTGACGGAATCACCGCATGCGCTTGTCGATCTGCAATAACCTGACGGCATTGTTTTGTGTCATAAGCCCCATCTATATAGACTGAATCAATCTGTTCATCTGGTGGAATTTGATCAAGTAAATTACCAAGTACTTGTGAATCACTGACATTATTCGTCGTGAGCTGAACTGCCCGTATTTGCAGCGTTTTAGCATCTATACCAATATGCAGTTTACGCGATTGCCGACGGTATTCAGGTTGATGTTTCTTGCGTTTCCATTCACCTTCACCTAAAAACTTCAGGCCAGTTGAATCTACATGTAGATGTAGTTCACCATGACTTTGCCGATAGCTTATCGCAATATCAATTTGCTTTTGTCTTCTGCAGAGTGTGGAATAATCTGGTGCCGTCCAACTTAAACCACAGAGTTGAATAAGGCTTTGCACAAAGCCCGTGACCAGACGTAAAGAAAGTCGAAATAGAGATTTGATCATCAAACAGCATTGAATTGCTCTATCTGAGTAGGTTTAATTTCGTCCTTGTTTACCTTGAAATTGAGCATACCATTGAGTCTGAGGATCTAACCAAATCGAAATATTTCCACGATTAATTGAAGCTTTATTGTAGGTGGGCCAGTTGGTTGTACGATAGATTTTAGGTATAGACTTATTCATCTCAGAATTATATTGCTGAATCAGAGCTTACGAACAGCTTTGTGCAACAAAGCCCTTTTGATATTTAAAAATATACGCTTCAGCCAGTAATCAAAACTTAGGTAGCGCCCACCACCGAGTACCAATAAAGCTAACAGCATGACTAAGTAAGTTACTGCAAACTCAATACCATTATTTAAGATGACAAATGATCCACTTGAAGTTAACCAGTCATAATTTCCATACGTCTCTAATATCTGACGAGCCTTTTCTAACTTTTCAGATGAAGCAATCACCTGAGCACTAGCAAATGGCGCATTGGGATCAGCAATTGCTTGCCATCCATTCGGTAAATGTACCGTAACGATAGCAACTAACATGGTGATAATGAGTGGAATGCTGATAAAGCGGGTTAATAAGCCTAACGCTAACAGAATAGCCCCCATAATTTCAGTCGAAGTTGCGAGTGCAGCCAGCAGTGTAGGAAATGGTAGACCTAAACCCCAATCAGTATCACCGAACCATTCGACTGTATCTTGAAAATGGGTAAATTTATTTGTACCCGCCATCCAGAATATCGGAACTAAATAAAGTCTTAGTGCAAGTGCTGCAATACCATCACCATGTTTTATGACACTACAAAATTTTTGGAATTTTTCTGATAAAAGATAGATAACGTTGTTCATGATAAATTCACACCCAATGCGATTGAATAGTCATTAGTCGGGTGATAACGGTATTTCTTACATAATTTTTAATTTGGACTGTAATAAATGTCAGTTTAAGTCGTCTAACAACATGTACCTAAGTACAAACCGAGAAATTATCTTAAAGGAATAGAAAAATGAACAAACTAAACTCAATCACATCAGTCGCAGCACTATTAGCTTTATCTGTAGTTGGTGTAACTCAAGTATCCGCAGCAACAACTACTCATGCGACAGAAACACATGCAAGTAAAGCGGCTGATGGCAAATGTGGTGAAGCTAAGTGTGGTGCAAATAAAATGCATAAACACGAAAAGACCACTGAAGCAAAATGTGGCGCTGATAAAAAAGCAGCAGATGGTAAATGTGGTGCAACCAATAAAGCAGCAGATGCGAAATGTGGTGCTGATAAAAAAGTTGCTGATGGCAAGTGTGGTGCTAAATAGTCAATCAGTTAGAAGATGATGTCGCTATGGATCACATAGTCGACATCATTTCCAACATTGGAGTATCGCTATGGTTGATTTAGCTGGTGTAGGACTTGGGATAAGAAGGGATTTTATAGATGAATTTCTTAGTGCTGAAAAAGCTCCAGACTTTATAGAGATTGCACCTGAAAATTGGATGGGTTTTGGTGGTCGGCATGCAAAGCTATTAGCACGATGCGTAGAAAAAGCACCATTAATATGTCATGGACTATCATTATCGATTGGAGGACCTCATCCGCTCAATATTGAATTTATTCAACAGATTAAAAGTTTCTTAGCAGATTATCATGTCCCGATTTATTCTGAACATTTAAGCTATACATATGATAGTGGCTACTTATACGATTTGATGCCGATTCCAATGACAGAGACTGCGGTCAAATATGTGGCTGAACGTATTTTACGTGTTCAAGATATTTTAGGAAAAAGATTGGTGGTTGAAAATGTCTCAACCTATTTAATGCCAAATGCTGAGATGAGTGAAGCCGATTTTGTTTCTGAAGTTCTTCAGCAAGCTGACTGTGAATTACTACTTGATGTGAATAATGTCTATGTAAACAGTATAAATCATGGCAGTGATGGCTACGCTTTTATTCGAGCAATGCCAAAAGAGCGGATCCGTTATATACATATTGCGGGACATGAACAAGTTGAACAAGACCTATTGATTGATACGCATGGCGCAGAAGTGTGTGATTCTGTTTGGCAATTATTGCAACATACTTATCAAGTCTGCGGTGTAAAGCCAACCTTACTTGAGCGTGATTTTAATATTCCATCGTGGAAAGCGTTACAAGATGAAATGACCAAAATTACAATAATGCAGCAGGAGGGCGGTAATGAAAATAGAGCAAATATCTTTCCACGCGACGCAGCAGCAGTTTTGTAACTGGATTCGTTCTCCTCAATCTGAATTGCCGAAAGCACTTCCTGCGGAAAGAATGCAGATTTATCGAGATTTACTTTTTAATAATGTTTGTTCTTTTATTAACTTGGTTTATCCAGTAACTCGAGCAATCTTGCCTGAGTTAAAGTGGCAAAAGCTATTAAATGAATTCTTTCAAAAAGCGCAATGCGATTCACCGTTTTATAATGATATTTCCCTACAATTTAGAGAGTATCTGACAGACTGTCAGCATCCTATTTTAAAAGAATATCCTTGGTTATCTGAGCTCTTACAGTATGAGTGGCTTGAACTCTATTTAGATACCATTGAAATTGCAAAAAAAAAGGTGACTTTGCAGGATAAATGGCAATTAAAAACCCAAGTCTGGGTGCTCGTTTATCAATATCCAGTCTATCAATGGTCGTCACGTATGAGCATTTCTGAAATTGAGCATATGCCGAGTGTCATCATGGTATGGCGAAATGATCAAGATCATATCTGCATCGAAACCTTATCTGCTTTATTTGCAGTGGTCATTGAACAACTCAATCAACAAGAGTTAGTTGAACAAGACATTAAGAATTTAATAAAAGCGACATTCCCTGATTTTTCTAATACCCAGATCCAAACACAGATCTATGGGTTAAAAGAGTTATTAACCCGATTGAAATTGTTAGATGCTCCCAATAACAATGATGAGGAAAAGGGATGAGCGTAGAACCAGCAAATAGGGATGAGGAAATATTGCAACAACTGCAAAGCCCAGCCTTTTTAATCGAACTCAGACAACAAATGTTGAAGTTTGCCATTTTACAATTGTCCTCATTTCAACTTGCTGAAGATGCTGTTCAAGAAGCATTAGCCAGTGCATACCAACATATTAGCTCTTTTACTGGTCGGGCAGCTTTTAAAACATGGGTGTTTGCTATTTTAAAAAACAAAATTATTGATTTAATTCGACAAAAATCTCGTTTGATGACAATGAGCGAGTTGTTTAATGATGAGGAAAGCGAATTAAGTATAGATGCGTTATTTGATGCGTCTGGACATTGGCATAAATATGAAGCACCTCAAGCTTGGCCTAGTCCAGAAGAGATGTTGGAGCAACATGATTTTTGGATCATTTTTAATGCCTGTTTGAATCACTTACCAGCCAAATATGCACAAGTTTTTATGCTTAGAGAAATGATTGAACTGAGTTCAGATGAAATTTGTGAAAAGCTCGGAATTACTGTTACTAACTTAAATGTACTTATGTATAGAAGTCGAACAAGATTACGTGAATGCTTAGAAAATAAATGGTTATTGAAGGAGGATTGCTCATGCTAACGTGTCTCCAAGCCACCCAATTATTATCTGAAAGATTAGACAGACCCCTTCTGTTTCTAGAACAGACTAATTTACAAATTCATTTGTTGGCATGCCGTTCATGTCGTCGTTATGGAAAGCAAGTCAAAACACTTAGTCAGCTTTCCAAAGAGTTTAAAAATTTTGATGAGGGTAAGTAGCTCGTATCTGCTTTTTCCAAATACAAAGTCCTCAGGCTAAGTTGATGTGAGTAATATAAAATAACTATTAATTCGATTTTGAGAATTTGTACGTGAATGCTTATGTTTGTTTTATAAAATCTATTTTTTTTAAAGGAAAATATTTTATATCAGTTTCTTTATTTGTGATTATTCTGTACATTTATTAGTCAAATTTGCGTTGTGAAGAGGGCGGTATGTATAACTTTTCTGTAAGTGATTTAGACCAAATAATTGAAAACACACTGAAAGAAAATAAAAAGATCAGTAAAGTATTGATGGGATATAAGCTATTTCATGAGTTAATGAATGATCCTAAGTTTCATGCAGAAGTGACTAATTCAGCGTTAAGTGCGACGAAAAGAAAATATAAGCGTTTAAAAATCAAAATCACGACGGATGAATACCAGCTTCACTTTGAGTAAAATCATCTACTTGAATAAAAAATTTTGAAGTCTAAGTGCAATATTAAAATTAAGAGTACCCACTTTTCTACTGTGAAAAAATTCGATAAGATAATAATCCATTATTTTTTTGTGCTCTATATGCGCCCCCGAATACGTAAGTTCTTACATTCCTTTTGTTCACCACCGAATTCAAAAGTTCTTGAGATGAAATATAACTTAAGTAGTTATAGTGATTTGGACTTAGTTAAGAAAATTCAAAAATCTAGCTGCCAAAATCTTAGAGCAGCCATTTGCAGCATCCTTTATGAGCGTGGTTATACCCCTGCTGAAATCACGCTATTAACCAACGAATAGCCTTAACGTAAAGGCCATCCATGCTGAACTGTTAAAATTACAAATATTTTACTTAGAGCTGCAGATCTTTAGTGTTGATCCCAAAAGACTTTCTCCACACCTGAGGACTGGTGCCATATTTTTCACGGAAGTTCTTTCTAAATGACACTGTATTGTTAAACCCTGAAAGCTCGGTGATCTTTTCGATAGACAAGTTTGTGGTTTCTAATAATTCACAACTTAGTCTTATTCTTTCAGTATTCAGCCAATCGACTAAGGTCATGCCCGTAGCTTTCTTGAAATGCCGTGTGAATGTCCTACGTGTCATATTTGCCCGTTCAGCTAGGCCTTCAATACTATGTTGAATAGTTAAATTCTTTCTTAAAAAATCAAGTAACAGATTAATTTGTGCATCCTGGCTCGAATTTGCCACAGGCTGTTCAATAAATTGAGCTTGTCCTCCTTCACGATGAGGTGGGATCACCATTATTCTAGACACTTTATTTGCAACTCGTGCATTATAGATTTCACGTACTAAATATAGACAGCAATCCAATGCTGCGCCTGTTCCAGCTGAGGTGACGACTCTTTGGTCTTCTACATACAGGGCATCATGATCGAGCTGAACCTGTGGAAATCGTTCACTGAAATCGTGTTCAGCCATCCAGTGCGTAGCGGCTTTTTTATGGTCGAGCAAACCCGCATATGCCAATGCATAGGTCCCGTAGCATAGCCCCACGATTCTGATTCCAGTCTGATATGCCCAATTTAGGCCTTCAATCAGGACTTGTTCAGGCTTGTGATTAAAATCATTCCATCCAGGAATAATAATGAGATCCGACTCTTTGATGAGTTCGATGCCGCCATCAGGAATAATGATCATGGATTGTTCTGTTTTTACGGGCTGGCCATCTATAGAAAAGATTTTAAGGTTAAATAATGGCTTATCTTCAATTTTAATATTAAAGATAATGTGAGGAATGGAGAAGTGAAACGGATTGATATTGGGATAAACGAACAATCCAATAGTAGGTATAGCCACTCCATTTCTCTCCGCGAAAATTGTGACTATAGCATTTTGTCCCAATAGTTTCGATGATTGTCTTTAAGGACAATTTTTTTATTGGATGATTTCTATCATGATCCAAGCATGACTCAATGATTGGATCTGGAATATGAATAAAGTTTTAAGCCGCTCTGTTATTGCACTCTCTCTGGCAATCGCTTCAGTCCATTTATATGCGAATGATCAGGTGGTTCAGCGAGATACCTCTAAAGTTACCCATATACAAGAAATTCGCAATGCAACGATTAAAATCAGCTATGCCGATACAACCTTTTTAATTGACCCAATGTTTGCGAAAAAGGGGTTTTATGAAGGTTTCCCTGATACTCATCGTAGCTATTTACGCAATCCATTAGTCGATTTGCCTATCAAGCCCGAAACGATTTTAGAAGGTGTAGATGCGGTAATCGTGACCCATACCCATTTAGATCATTGGGATGATGCAGCACAAGCGACTATTCCGAAAAACATGCCTGTGTTTGTACAGAATAAAGAAGACCAAAAAGTCATCCAGTCACAGGGTTTTAAAGATGTTCGTGTATTAACACAAACAACGTTTGAAGGCATTAAACTCACTAAAATTGGTGGTCAACACGGTACTGATGCTATGTACCGTATTCCTAAACTCAAAGCTGGATTAGGTGAAGCAATGGGTATGGTATTTGAAGCTGCTGGCCATGAAACGGTTTACATGGCTGGTGATACCATTTGGCGTCCTGAAGTTGATCAGGCAATTCAAACATTTAAACCTGATGTAATTGTATTAAATACAGGTAATGCATTAATGGATGGATATAAAGAGTCCATCATTATGGGCAAAGAAGATACTTATCACGCAACTCAGAAAGCCCCAAATGCCAAAGTTATTGCTGTTCACATGGATGCCATTAACCACATGTCGGTAACACGTGCTCAGCTTGCAGAATATGTAAAAGACAAAGGAATCCAAGATAAGGTTTTAATTCCTATCGATGGTGAAACGCTTTCATTTTAAAGCAACTTAAAGAAGTGGAATTTCCACTTTTTTTAAATCATAAGCAGAACAAAACCAATATAGATTAAATAAAGGAACAGACATGTCAAAATCAGCTTTATTAGTCATCGATTTACAAAATGAATATCTGCCTACAGGTAAATTACCTTTGGTCAATATTGAACAGGCTGCTGCTAATGCAGTGAAGGTAATTGCCAAGGCCCGTCAACAGGGTACTCAAGTGATTCATGTCCAGCATATTGCGAATGCTGAATCGCCTATATTTCAACCTGACTCAATTGGTATTGAATTTCAGGACACAGTTAAGCCACAAGCAGATGAAACTGTGGTCATTAAAAATCACATCAACGCGTTCTTAAATACGAATCTCAAAGAAATTTTAGATAGCAATCACGTGACTGAGCTAGTCGTGATTGGTGCTATGAGCCATATGTGTGTTGATGCTGCTGTTCGTGCTGCTTCTGACTTTGGTTATAAGGTAAGGGTTATTCATGATGCTTGTGCAACGCTAGACCTAGAATTTAATGGCGTTAAAGTACCTGCTGGTCATGTTCATGCAACATTAATGGCCGCTTTTGAATTTGCATATGCTCAAGTGATATCAACCGAAGATTATGTTAGCTAAAGATTAAGATTTTCTAAAATTAACTTTATGCTAAATCTAAAATTAGACAATAAAAAGCCTGATTATTTATCAGGCTTTTTATTGTCTGCTCATTGTGCTGGACAAAATGGTAATGCTTTAAAGTAAAATATGGAATTGCATATATATGTTTATTCATATATAAATATATGTAAAGATTCGATTGAGTTTGAGCAAATGACTGCTACTCCAAAAGTGAAGATCTATCACAATCCTGAATGTGGTACATCACGTAATACATTGGCATTAATTCGTAATGCCAATATTGAACCTGAAGTGATTGAGTACCTTGTAACACCTCCATCTAAAAATGAACTGATTCAAATGATCGCGGATGCAGGTTTAACGGTGCGAGAGGCGATTCGTAAGAATGTTGATCCATATATAGATTTAGGAATTGACAATGAAGACTGGACCGAAGACCAATTATTGTGCTTTATGCTTCAGTATCCAATTTTAATTAACCGTCCATTCGTGGTGACTGAACGAGGAACTCGTTTAAGTCGTCCTTCTGAAATTGTGTTGGAGATTTTGCCTTTACCGCAAAAGGGTGCTTTCACTAAAGAAGACGGTGAGCAAGTGATTGATGCGAATGGGCAGAGATTGAAATAAAAATTTCATGGATATATGTGAATATTGATATATCCATATGTTTGAGTGAGTAAAAATATGGATCAAATCAATTTCTTTAAATGTTTGGCTGATGAAACGCGATTCAACATTGTTATGTTGGTTCTTGGGAATAATGAACAGTGTGTTTGTGATTTGACTGAAAAATTACAGCTGAGCCAACCCAAGATTTCACGGCATTTAGCCTTACTGCGTTCTTCGGGTCTCTTACAAGATCGACGTCAAGGGCAATGGGTTTATTACAGTCTCAATCCCAATTTACCCACTTGGTGCGTAGACGTACTTAACACCCTTAACAATACCGATATACAGCCAAAAGTTGCACCATCCTTTCAGCAAATCAATAGTTATTGCGAGTAGTAAAATATGAAATTTCTTTTTTTATGTACTGGAAATAGTTGCCGTAGCATCCTGTCAGAAGTGCTGTTTAATAGTCGTGCGCCTGAAGGGTGGAAAGCTTACAGTGCAGGTAGCAAACCATCTGGACAGGTGCATCCATTGACCATTGAAACTCTGGAAAACTTAGGTCTTTCAACTGAAGGTTTGTGGAGTAAAACGATTGATGACTGCGAACAATACCAACCTGACGTTGTGATTACCGTCTGTGATTCGGCAGCTCAAGAAGCATGCCCGCTGTATTTAGGTGGTGCAATTAAAGCACATTGGGGTTTGGTCGATCCTTCACATTTGGATTTACCGAAAGAAGAAAAGCTCAAAGCATTCCAAGTCACTGTTGATCATATCAACCGTCGCTTAGACGCTTTATTGGCACTCGATACAGCGCATATGTCTCGCCCAGATTTGATTGCCGCAATCAATCAAATTTCGCATATTGAATGAGAACATCATGGCTCAACAAAGATTATCCTTTTTAGATCGTAACCTGACGCTATGGATTTTTATTGCTATGGCGTTGGGAATTGCGATAGGCGTGTTCTTTCCGCAAGCTTCTGTCGCTTTGGACAAAATGAGTGTGGATTCAGTCAATATCCCGATTGCGATAGGTTTGATTTTGATGATGTATCCGCCACTGGCAAAAGTGGACTATGCGACGTTGCCGCAAGTATTTAAGGATAAGAAAACACTAACTTTATCCTTAGTACAAAACTGGCTGATCGCTCCCGTGCTCATGTTTGCATTGGCAATCATATTTTTGCAGAGTTATCCCGAATACATGACAGGCGTAATCCTGATTGGTTTAGCACGATGTATTGCGATGGTTTTAGTCTGGAATGGTTTGGCCTGTGGTGATAATCAATATGTCGCAGCATTGGTCGCTTTTAACAGTATCTTTCAGATTTTGTTTTTTAGTACTTATGCTTGGTTATTCTTGACCTTCTTACCGCCTTATTTTGGCGTTGCAGGGCAAGTGATCAATGTTGATTTTTGGACCATTACCCATGCTGTTTTGGTTTATCTCGGTATTCCGTTTTTATTAGGTTTCTTAACGCGCTTAATTTTGGTGAAACAAAAAGGCGTGGAGTGGTATCAAACCAAGTTTATTCCGAAAATCAGTCCTCTAAGTTTGATTGCTTTGCTGTTCACGATTTTGGCTATGTTTAGCCTAAAAGGTGGTGATGTTGTAAGCCTGCCAATGGATGTTTTACGAATTGCGATTCCTTTAACAATTTACTTTGTATTGATGTTCTTTATTAGCTTCTTTATGAGCAAATGGATGGGCAATGATTATCCGAAGACAGCAGCAATCTCTTTTACTGCGGCTGGAAACAACTTTGAATTAGCACTTGCCGTTGCAATCGCCACATTCGGTTTAGCTTCGCCAGTCGCTTTTACAACGGTGATCGGACCATTGGTTGAAGTGCCTGTGCTGATTGCTTTGGTGAGCGTGTCATTGTGGTTAAGAAAGAAATACTTTAAAGAGGCCTAACGCTATGAATCTCCCAAATGTAGATATGAATCTTCTCGATCAACCTACTTTAGAAAAAGTACAGGCTAAAGAGGTGAATCATCCACCGCGTATTTTGCTGCTGTATGGCTCAAACCGTGAGCGTTCATATAGCCGATTGGCGGTGATGGAAGCAGGACGTATTTTGGAGCAGTTTGGTGCTGAAGTAAAAATCTTCCATTCTAAAGGTTTACCCTTGCCTGAAGATGCGGATACTGAGCATCTAAAGGTTAAAGAATTGCATGATTTACTCGCTTGGGCAGAAGGTATGGTGTGGTGTTCACCTGAACGTCATGGCTCAATGAGTTCAATCTTTAAGTCACAAATTGACTGGATACCTCTAGCGGGTGGTGCGATTCGTGCAACGCAAGGCAAGACTTTAGCCTTGATGCAGGTCAGTGGTGGTTCGCAGTCTTTTAACAGCTTAAACCAGATGCGTATTTTAGGTCGTTGGATGCGTATGATCACGATTCCAAACCAATCGTCTATTCCCAAAGCTTTTTTAGAGTTTGAAGAGGATGGACGGATGAAACCTTCAGCCTTCTATGATCGGATTGTGGATGTGATGGAAGAATTATATAAATTCACCCTACTCACCCGCGGGCAAAGTCAGTACCTCACAAATCGTTATTCAGAGCGCAAAGAGTCTGCTGAAGAATTATCCAAGCGTGTCAATCAACGTAGTTTATAAACTCTAGGTGATCAGAAATGCAAAAGAGACATTCTAAATTATTGATTTTAGGTTCAGGGCCTGCGGGTTATAGTGCTGCTGTGTATGCAGCACGTGCAAACTTAAAACCTACATTGATAGCGGGTATACAACTTGGTGGTCAATTAACAACGACCACTGAGGTAGATAACTGGCCGGGCGACCCAGAAGGTTTAACTGGTCCTGCACTTATGGAAAGAATGCAAGCCCATGCTGAACGCTTTGGTACAGAGATTGTGTATGACCACATCAATGAAGTCGATTTAAGTGTCCGTCCATTTGTGCTTAAAGGCGACATGGAAGAATTCACTTGTGATGCACTGATTATTGCTACAGGTGCGACAGCACAATACTTGGGTCTTGAATCTGAAGCTAAATTCATGGGTCAAGGTGTCAGTGCATGTGCAACTTGTGATGGTTTCTTCTATAAGCACCAAAAAGTCATGGTCGTGGGTGGTGGTAACACAGCAGTTGAAGAAGCCCTTTATCTTGCAAATATCGCTGAACATGTCACCTTAGTTCACCGTAGAGACAGTTTACGTTCAGAGAAAATTCTACAAGATCATCTTTTTGCCAAAGAAAAAGAAGGCAAAATTAGTATTCTTTGGAACAATCAAGTTGATGAAGTCTTAGGTGATAATACTGGTGTTACTTCAGTCCGCTTGAAGTCAACTTTGGACGAAAGCATACAAGACGTTGAAGTTCAGGGCTTATTTGTTGCTATTGGTCACAAACCGAATACAGGTATGTTTGACGGCCAACTCAACCTACGAGATGGCTACATTCAAGTACAAAGTGGTACTTCAGGCAATGCAACAGCAACTTCTGTGGCAGGGGTATTTGCTGCGGGTGACGTTGCTGACAGCATTTATCGCCAAGCAATTACTTCGGCAGGCTCAGGCTGTATGGCAGCTTTGGATGCCGAAAAGTATCTTGATCAATTGAGCAATTGAAAGGCTCATTTAAATGCTTGAAAATTGTATGAAATACGCCCAGTCTGTTGAGCAGACTGGGCGTTATTTTGATTATAACAAGGCTTTGTTGCACAAAGATTTAAAAGACAGAACTCTGCTCACTTGAGCAGAACTCAAGTGAGAATTTGGGTATGAGGACGACCTAATTCTGTAAATTTATTCAATACAGCTATGCGTGCATGAATCTCACTTACCTGACTAAGAAAACTCCTTGCTGTTAATTTATCGCCCAATAATTTGATGGAATGCATCTTGGTTTCGACCAAACTTCGACGATGATAACCTGACCATTTTTTCCAAAGCGTTCTTCCTAAACGTTTCACTGTTTTTAGTAATTCATTCCGCTCTAAAGATCTCAATTTCTGATCTTTCCATGGTTTTGCATTTTTTCTTGGCGGAATGACCGCATATGCATCTCGATCTAAAATGACTTGTCTGCAGTGCTTCGTGTCATAAGCACCATCGGTATAGACTGAGTCAATTCGTTCATCTAAAGGAATTTGAGCAAGTAAATCACCGAGTACTTGCGAATCACTTACATTATTTGTAGTAAGTTGTACTGCACGTATTTGCAGCGTTTCAGCATCAATACCAATATGCAGCTTACGCTATTGGCGACGATATTCAGGTCCATGTTTTTTACATTTCCATTCACCTAGAAACTTCAAGCCAGTTGAGTCCACAAGTAGATGTAACCCATCGCTACTTTTTTGATAGCTAATCGCAATATCAATATGTTTTTGTCTTCGACAAAGCGTGCTGTAATCTGGCGCAGTCCAATTTAATCCACACAGTTTAATCAGACTTTAAACAAAACCCGTGACCATTCGTAAAGAGAGTCTGAATAAGGATTTGATCATTAAACAGCATTGAATAGCGGTATCAGAGTAAGTTTGATTTCTAACTTGTTTGCCGTGTGATTGTGCATACCATTGAGTGTTTGGATCAAACCAAATGGAAATATTACCCCGGTTAATGAGGGCACGATTGTAGGAAGACCAGTTAGTTGTACGATAGATTTTAGGAGTAGGCTTATTCATAGTGAAATTATAGGACTGAATAAACCTTCTAGGCTAGGTTTGTGCAACAAAGCCCATCTACTATAGGAACTGAACCGCTTATAGATATTGCTTTATTACTTAATAAGTTTTAGTTTTGAAGTAACATTATTTGTAGATTTTAACTTTTAGCTAAAATCTACAATTTAACATTCTTCTAGTGAGTAGTATTTAAAAATTAGGTTATTCAGTTCAACTGGCTTCGTGTAAAAATATCCTTGCAAGAGATCACAATTTTGATAATGAAGTATTTTTGCTTGTTCTAGTGTTTCTACTCCTTCTGCAACAACCTCAAGATTAAGCTGATGAGCTAAATGAATTATAGATTGAACTATAGATGCATCTTGAGAATTATTTGTCAAATTATCTATAAACTCACGATCTAATTTAATTTGATTAATTGGTAATCGACGTAAATAGCTAAGACTTGAATAACCTGTTCCAAAATCATCAATTGAAACTTTTACTCCTAGCTCACGAACTGACTTTAATATCTCAATTGCTCTATCTGCACCATTAATAATCACGCCTTCTGTAATTTCGATTTTAAGAAGATTAGCTGGTAGTTTACTTTTAATCAGTACACTTTCCAAGCAACTAAGGAAATTACTGCGACCGAATTGAAGAGGAGAAATATTGACAGAGACCGAAATTGTAGCGTTATTTTTTCCATTTATATGGGCAATATCAAAACACGCTTGTTCAAGAACCCACTGACCAATTGCGACAATTTGACCAGTTCTTTCGGCTAATGGAATGAAAGTATCAGGAAAAATAAAGCCTTTTTGAGGATGATGCCAGCGAATCAGTGCTTCTACACTGTGAACTTTTCCTGTTCGTGGATCCACCAAAGGTTGATAAAATAATCTAAATTGTTTTTCCTTTAGTGCAGTCATAAGTTCTAATCGCAAAAGAGCATAATCTTTCTCTGGGAAAAATTTGTTTGGATCTCTTTTATATAAATACCACGTGTTTCTTCCTTGTTTTTTTGCTTCTTTCAGGGCATTCATGGATTCATATAACAGCTCTGAAGCATATCGAGTATTAGAGTTTCTTACGGCAATTCCAATACTAGCTGTTAAATGTAGAGTTTTATTTTCAATCTGAAAGTTTTGAGAAATAAGGTCAAGTATACTTTCTGCCAAAGTAAATAACTGGTTATGATTTTTAGAATTTTTTACTAATAAAATAAACTTATCTTCAATATATCGACTCAGTAAAACATCTTTTTTTAATAAGTCCTGTAAACGTGAGCCGATATCTCTAATTATTTTATCACCGATCAAATAGCCTAGACTTTCATTCATAGATCTAAAATCATCAAGATCAATGTAAAATAATGCCAGACTAGCTGGGGATTGATTTTTTTGTTCAAATTCTTTTTCTAAAAATTTATTAAATGTTCTCTGATTTGGCAAACCAGTGATTGAGTCACGGGTATGTTGATACTTAATATAACTTCTGTTCTTTTCATCCTCAGTTATATCTTCAATATTACCTAAGAAGTGAGTACAAATATTATTTTGATCGAATACAGGCCCAAACGTTAAACGACACCAAAACCAAGTTCCATTTCTACGGTACTTTTTTAATTTCACTGTTGCTTCTTTTAGTTCCTTTATTCCTGTTTTGATCTTTTCTACCTGAATTAAATCAGTTTCAGGTCCTGACAAGAAGTTATAACTTTTGCCTAAAATTTCTTCTGGGCTATATCCAGTTATAGATGTAAATGAGGGGTTAACAAAAACTATTTCTAATTTATCAGAGATGTCAGTTATGAAGATCCCATTTGGACTCGCATCTACCCCGCGCTTTAATAAGCGCAGGCTTTCTTCATTTTTTAATCGTGTAGAAATATCACGTGCGATGGCAAATACACCAGTGACTTTTTGATTTTGAATAATGGGTAAATTTGTAAGATCAAGCCAAATGAGTTTTCCAGAAGCATGATATGCAGGAATTTTATAATGTTTAGCAATACCTTTTAATGCATCTTTAAATGCTAAGTTAATAAGTTTATGATATTTAGTTGGTATAAAAGTCCAAAAATGTTTTCCTAATATCTGTTTTTCTGAGAATCCAAGAATTTTATTACAAGTAATATTTGAATTTAAAATATAACCATTAAGGTCAATTTCAATAATTAAATCAGGATGATGTGTATAAAAAGAGCTATATTTTTCATTAATAGCTAGTCTCTGTTTGTATTCATTTTCTCTTTCAATTGCTAACGCAATTAATGATACCGCTTGATTTATAAATTCAAAGTGCTCTGATCTGGGCGTCTTCTCTTCACGATAGTAGGTGCCAAAAGTTCCATATAATATACCTTTAGCACTTATAATAGGTACAGACCAACAACTAATAATATTTTATTCTCTAACAAACTCTAAATAATTTTTCCAATTAGGATCAAGTATCAAATTACGACTAATAATAGTTTTTCTAGAAAAAGCAGCTGTACCACAAGATCCATTCTTATCCTTAACTTTTAAAGGACTGATTGAACGACAATATTTAGAAGAAAAGTGATGTTCCCCATTTACAAGTGTTAATGTTTGCTCCACTTCTGAATAAAGCATAATTGTGACTAAAGCATCTGTAATATTTGATTCAAGCCAAGAACATATCGAGTTAAGTATAAGTTGAAGATCTGTACTTTTATCAATAGAATTTAAAACATACTCAATATTTAGCTTTCTAAGATCACTCTTCACTTTTCAGACCCTCCTTGGCTCCAATACATTTTATGCGAAATAAAAGTAATTTTTTATTTAATTTAAGTATCAATAGTCTATATTGAAAAACATTGTAAAGTAAAAACAACTTTATGAAAAATATGTTTTTTTTGTGTATATTAATTTAGCTGCTTTTATATGTTTTTTAATTTTGATATAAGAATGTATGTTTAGGATCAAAAGTTTCACCGAAAGATGGCTAGTATACAACCAAGGACTACTTTAATGAATAAACAAAAGTTTAAAAATTTTGAAGATGCAGGAAGAGAAATTTTAAATTTTTTACATCAGAGGTTTGGATTTGACTTATGTATGATTACTCGGGTAGAAGGTGATGATTGGATAGTATTACAAACAGAAGACCATGGATACCATATTAAACCAGGTCAAGTTTTCAAATGGGCTGATTCATTTTGTTGCCATATGGTTAAAGGAAATGGTCCAAAAATTGCTCCTGCCTCAGAAAAAATTGAACTATATGCAAGTGCACCAATTAATAATCAGGTAAGTATTAAATCATATATTGGCCAACCTATAACTAATGAGGATGGTAGCTTATTTGGAACATTATGTGCTATTCACCCTCAAACAAAATCTGAAAATATAAGTCAAGATATAGCTATAATAGAGTTATTAGGAGATTTACTTAGTAGAATACTTCAAGCTGAATTACGTCAATTTAAGCATATTAATGAGTTTAAAAGTTTAAGAAAAAAAGTATTTAAAGATGATTTGACTGGTCTGTACAATAGAAGAGCTTGGGAAGAATTCTTAGAAAAGGAAGAAGAGCGATGTAAACGGTATGGCCATCCAGCAGCAATTTTTTTTATTGATATAAACGATTTGAAACAAGTTAATGATAGTTTGGGGCATTCGGCTGGCGATCATTTAATACAGTGCGCTGCAAATGTGCTTGTGAATACAGTGCGCAGTAATGATATTATTGCTAGATTAGGTGGAGATGAATTTGTAATATTAAGTATGGAAAACAACTCAGTAGGGGCTGAAATACTTTTAAAAAGAATTCTAGATGCTTTTTGTGAGGTTGATATTAGTATAGCTATTGGTTTTTCAATGAGAGTCCCAAATAAAGGTTTATTATTTGCAGCAGAACAAGCTGATAAAAAAATGTATATGCATAAGAAAAAATTAAAGTCTAAATTAATTTTTTAATATAACGTAAATATTTACTTTACTGATGTCCTAATACATACATTTAAATTTAAGACTATTTAGGAAAACACAATTCAAAGCATATACCTTCTGCGCTATTGACTGCCTGATACATTCCCTGATGAAGCGTTAAAATGGATGCAACAATCGATAGGCCTAAACCACCCGTTTGATGAGGACTTTGTCTGCTGGAGTTGCACTGATAAAAACGCTCAAAGAGATGAGGCAAATGCTCAGGGGCAACTTCCAAACCACTGGTGATTACAGATAATGTAATCATCTGCATATTATTAATGATCTTCCGGTGGCTAAGCACATAAATAGTTCGGTGATTGCCGCCGTGAACGAGCGCATTTGATATCAGATTATACAGCACTTGTTGTAACAGTTCAGGATCTGCCGATAGCTCAGTCGCCTCAAGACTTAAAACAAAATTGCAGTGTTGTTCTTCGGCTTGATACTCGAAAATACTGAATATATCTTCTATAAATGATTGAAGTTGAATCTTCTGTTTGTTTAAGCAAACTTTGTGCGCATCTGCGCGTGCTAGAAATAACATGCTGTCAATCATTCGTTTTAAACGTTGATAGTCCTCTAAGTTGGAAATCAAGAGTTCCTGATACTGTGCGGGACTACGTTTACTCATGAGTAAAATTTCGGTTTGCCCGATTAAATTATTCAAAGGTGTTCTGAATTCATGAGCAATGTCTTCGGAAAAACGATTCAGTTGGCTATATCCTAGTTCAATACGGTCAAGCATGGCGTTAATATCGGAGGCTAGTTGTTCGATCTCTTGAGGAGGATGATTTAGATTAAGTCTCTGTTCAAGTTTGTGAATACTAATAGCATGAGTTTGTTTGCGTAGTGTTCTTAATGCGTTCAATCCGAAACGGCTGGCAATCGCGCAAAGTATGAAAATGGCTAGAATGCCGCTAAATACATAGATAAATAGACGTTTTTTAAAAGGCGAGATAATCGCTAAACGTTCCGACCACTGCTTGCCTGCAATTAATAGATAGGGTTGTCGATTAATTTGAATAGTTTTCCATGCAATACGGGTGGGATAAGTATAAGCCGATAAATCACGGAATTGAATCTGGGGCTGGTGGGTAAATTCAGGCAGTGGAATGCCAAGAGGATTAATGTTGATCAGAGCCTGATTCCCTTTAAGCAATACAAATAGATTGTCCTGATTGCCGAGCATATTTTGATACAGCTTCGGCTGCGCAATAATCTGCTCAATATTGCGACTGTCCTGCAATAAAATTTCCAGACGTTCAATACGTTCAACCAAAGCCCGATCTTGCTGTGTAATTAGAATCTGGTTGATGCCAAGATAAGTCATCAATGCCACAGTACACAGAACCATCGCAGCACAAGTGGTAGCTAGTAGTGTTAATCGTAGTTCTAGCGAACGAATGGGGTTAAACATTATTTGTCTACCGAAATTTTATAGCCCAAACCGCGAACAGTATGAATTAACTTTATATCATGTCCCTCATCAATTTTACTGCGTAAACGCCGCACAGCTACATCAATAAAATTAGTATCGGTATCAAAATTGATCTGCCAGACTTCAGACGCTATTTGCCTGCGCGTAATAATTTCATTCGGATGGCGAAGTAAGAAGCGCAAAAGATTGAATTCTTTTTTACTGAGTTCTACAGGCTGTTGGTTACGCCAGACTTTATGATGGATTAAATCCAATTTTAAATTTGCAATTTCTAATTGATTTTCCTCTACATACTGCTGACGTCTAAGTAGACTTTTAATTCGGGCCAGTAATTCAATATAAGAAAAAGGCTTGGCTAGATAATCATCGGCGCCTAGTTCCAAACCTTTGACCCGATCAATCACTTGGTCTTTTGCGGTAAGAAAAATTACTGGAATCTTAGAAAATTGTCGCAATACTGTCAGGACTGCCCAGCCATCTATATCGGGCAACATCACATCTAATATAACCAGACTATATGCATGCATTTTTAACTTTTCCAAGCCTTCTAGCCCTGAATGGACACATTGCGCCTCATAGCCAGATTCATTTAACCCTTTAACTAGATATGAGGCGATTTTCACTTCATCTTCGATAATTAGAATACACATTTTGTTCAGGCTCATTTTGAAGATGACAACTTTGTAATGTGATTGTCATCATCCAAATCATTCAGATTGTATAAGATTTTTAAAACTTAATTCAGGGCAATCATGATGAACAAACTCAAAGGGCTTATTGCAACAGTAATGCTGATGAGTAGCAGTACTTTTGCACAATCCGTTCAATTGAATCAAGTTTATTCACTTGATTCTCAGACAGCACAAACTCTTATTGATGCTGCTGTGACCGTATGTCAAAAAATACAGCACAATATTGCCGTGGTGGTGGTAGATCGGGGAGGAAATACCTTGATTTCAAAGAGACATGAAACTGTCGGGCCACATAATTTAGGCGCAGCCGAAAAGAAAGCCTATACCGCTTTATCCACCAAAATGGCGACCATGTTGTTAAGTCAAAATGCCCATGAAAATAAGGATGCAAAAAATTTAACCACTTTATCAAATTTACTATTGTTAGGTGGCGGCGTACCTGTGCGTTATGAGAGTCAAGTGGTCGGCGCCATTGGCGTTGCCGGAGCAGGGGGCGCAAAAAATGACCATTACTGCGCTGAAACAGCTGTTAAGTCTATTTTCAATCCTTAAGGAATTCATCATGTTTAAAAAATTATTGCCACTCTCAACACTATTGTTGACCTCAATGACTTTTGCACAAACTAACCCCTTAAGTGTGCATGTGTTGAATCTAGAAAATGGTCTGCCTTCCGCTCAAGTCGAGGTGGTACTCGAAAAAAGTACCGGGAATAAATGGGTGAAATTAAATCAGCAATATACTGGCCCTAATGGCCGTATTACTGGATTGTTTCCTGAAAATCAGAAGCTTGAAGCTGGTATTTATAAAGTTACCTTTAAAACCGAGGACTGGTTTAAAAAAAATAAGCAAGATACCTTCTTTCCTGAAGTTCCTGTAATTTTTAAGGTAGATGGAAGTGTCAGCCATTATCATATTCCTCTACTTCTAAGTCCTTATGGATATTCGACTTATAGAGGCAACTAAGATTTAAAAGGGCTAGTCTAACTAGCCCTATTATTTGTGTTTAGTCCGTAAACTAGAGAAAATCACAAAAAATTCATGATCGTATTATTATGCTTTTAGTTGAATTAAAGTTGACTCAAGTTATGTAAATGAGTTGATAGAACTTATTGAAGCTTCATAGTAATTAAAATGAGAATGGCATGAACCAATTTTCTGAAGAAGACTTATCCAGAATTATCGAAATGGCCTGGGAGGATCGAACCCCATTTGAAGCCATTCAATGTGAGTTTGGTTTGAACGAAGCGGCAGTGATCCGCTTGATGCGGCAAAATATGAAACCCAGTAGCTTTAAAATGTGGCGTGCACGTGTGACAGGCCGAAAAACCAAGCATCTGCAGCTGCGTTTACCTGATGTGATACGGGCCTATTGTTCACGCCAATACAAGCGTTTCTAAGTGTTTGATTTTGATTACCGTCTGGACTCACGTTTACATCGTTCAGAACAATATTGTACTTCCTCCCAGCAGCGGTACCATTTCTTGCGCCAAGTAAAAGGGCGCAAACAGTGGATACAGATTTTTTCAGGGAGATGCTGTTTTTTCATCGTTTATAACTCATTGATCTGGCTAAGAAGTTGCTGGGCATGGCTGATAATCTGATGCCGATCTTTAAGTTTATCTAGCTGTCGATAGATCATGCCCATACGTGGATGAGTACGAAATTTCGCCTCATTCCGGATCATAAAATACCAGTACAGGCTATTGAACGGACAGCTATCTAGCTCTGTGCGAGTTTTGACATTGTAGCTACAGTGCTTACAGTAATCGGACATCTTATGGATGTAATTGCTCGAGGCCGCATAGGGTTTGCTGGCCATCAAGCCGCTATCGGCATGCATCACCATACCCAGCGTGTTCGGTAGTTCTACCCATTCATAGGCATCGGCATAGACTGCCAGATACCACTCGCTGATCTGCTGCGGGTCTACACCAGTTAATAAGGCAAAATTTCCAGTCACCATCAAACGCTGGATATGATGTGCATAGGCATGCTGAAAAGTATTACGGAAACACTCAGCCATACAGTTCATCCGAGTACGGCCAGTCCAGTAAAATTGTGGCAATGGTGCTGAGTGCTGCAGTGCATTGCGGCTGGCATATTCTGGCATGTACAGCCAGTAAATTCCGCGAACATATTCGCGCCAGCCGAGAATTTGTCGGATAAAGCCTTCCACTGCATTCAGTGGTGCATGACCGGCATGGTATGCAGCTTCTGCCGCATCACAGACTTCTTTAGGTAGTAGCAGACCACAGTTCAGATAAGGTGAGAGCAGGCTGTGAAACAGCATGTCTGAGTCTTGAACCATGGCATCTTGATAATCGCCAAAATGTGGCAAACTGTGGGTAATGAAATGCTCCAGTGCAAGCAGAGCATTGCTACGTGTGGTGCCCCAGCGGAAGTTGTCAAGGCTGCCAGAGTGACGGGAAAATTCACGTTCAACCAATTCAAGCACATCCAGATCAATCTGATCGTGTTCAAAGTGAAGTGGTGCAGGCAAAGGGGGATTGCCAGCCCAGGCCTTACGATTGGCGCTGTCATAGTTCCACTGTTCTCCAAACGGCTGCTGTCCTTGCATCAAGTAACCGGTCTGCTTGCGCATTTCCCGGTAAAAATATTCCATACGCAGTGTCTGGTAGCGACTGGCCCAGTGCCGGAACTGCTCCGGACTACAGAAAAAACGTTCATCATTCAGGCATTGTACTGGCAATTGCAGCAGCTGGCTCCAATACTGTTCAATCTGCTGCTGTAAACGATATTCCCCGCAGTGCGTAATGACCAGTTCTGTGACTGGTAAGAGTTGCTGCTGTGACTCTACGAAATCCAGCAGGCTACGAATCGGACTATCAGATTTAAAAGCATGGTAACGTACACGCCAGCCTTCTGCTTTGAGTTCTTTGGCAAAATGACGCATGGCGCTAAAAATCAGGGCAATTTTCTGCGGATGATGGGCGACATAAGTGGCTTCCTCAACAACTTCGGCCATCAGGATCACATCCCTGATACGATCCAGCGCTTTGAGCGTAGCAAGCTGATGATGAAGCTGGTCACCCAGAATTAAACCGAAACGCATAGCCATTCCAGACCCTATGAAAGATAGCGCAGTGTAAGTCAAGACAGTTCAATTTTTTGTGAAAATAAAGATCATCCTGCATGTTGAATCAATCCAACTCGACCAGATGGCCCGCTGACATCGCACAGAAATGATGAGTACTGCTATAACAAAATATTCATCCCTACAATGCTAAAGCCAGTTGATGAAACTCGCTTTACATGATTTCTTAATACATGAATAGTGTGAAAATTATGTGATTTTAATCAAAAAGATACAAATTATTATGGTTGTAATTCAAGTAGCTCACGCCTAGTATCTGGCTTGAAGTTACTCCATGTGAGCTTCCTTAGTTTTGTCCCATACACCCCTCTGTATGGGATTTTTTTAATCAGGGAATTGTCATGAGCATGCATTCAAAAGCGTATATTTTTAGACAGCAGCAATTACTAGTAGATGAGCATTTTCAGTTGCCGCAGGTAGAAAGACTGCAGCACGACCTAAACCTGTCGGAAAATTGCGAGATCATTGCTCGTGACCTGAAAGAAGACGAACCGGTGCCGGAAGGTTATCAGCTGGTTCCAATCCGGCAACTGGTGCAAGTCTGGAGCAGACCGCAGTTTGAACAGGCCAGCCGTGCGGTACAGTTACTGGAATGGCGCCGTAACCACCGCTTTTGCAGTAAATGTGGTCACGTCACCCAGCAGCATGTCAGCCAGTATGCCATGATCTGTCCATCCTGTGGCTATAACCAGTATCCGCGGGTGAATCCCTGTGTGATTACCATCATTACCCGAGGTACAGATGAAATTCTGCTGGCAAAAAATGCTCGCAACAAAACCCAGATGTACAGCCTGATTGCAGGCTTTGTTGAAGTTGGAGAAACCCTGGAAGAGGCAGTAAGCCGTGAAACGCTGGAAGAAGTGGGACTACAAATCAAAAATATTCAATATCTAGCCAGTCAGCCGTGGCCGTTTCCCAGCAATCTGATGATGGCCTTCAAGGCAGAATATCAGGGAGGGGAAATTCAGATTCAAGAAAATGAACTCAGCGATGCGCAATTTTTTAAATTTGATCAGTTACCCGAGATTCCGTTTAAGGGCAGTATAGCCTATACCATGATTCAGCATGTGATACATGGAACGCCTGTTGCAGATGACAGCAAAAAATGGCTTTGAAAAAGTAATCTTGTTTGGGTCTCTCAAATAAACTGCAATAACGCATTAGGTAGTGAATATTCAGATGGCATTTCCTGATCTGGAGAAACTGAATCGCATCATTTGATCTTCACGCTTTGTTCACATCTAGCTGGGTTATCTTAATCCTGAGATCCAACAAGGCTAAAAAATGAAGATGCGATTTAAGTCTGCTTTTGCAGCGATAGCACTGTCTATCATCAGCTTAAATACAACAACTCAAGCAGAAACTGCTGCGCCTCAGGCAGTTGATCGGGTAGATATACAGAAGTATGCCGGTAAATGGTATGAAATTGCGCATTTACCGATGTATTTTCAGCGTAAATGTATAGCTAATATCACGGCACAATATAGCGTCAATGCCGATCAAACTATCGGGGTATTGAATAGCTGCCGAATTGCCAATGGCGAGATAATTAGCTCTGAAGGTGTTGCGTATTCGCAAAATCAGGGGAACAGCAAACTGAAGGTCAGCTTTTTGCCTAAAGGTTTAAGATGGATACCCTTTACTAAAGGTCATTACTGGGTATTACGAGTAGACCCGGAATATAAAGTGGCACTGGTGGGTGGCCCAAGTAATAAATACCTATGGATTTTGTCACGTGAACCGCAACTAGATGAAGCAACTTATCAGTCATATATAGACACTGCGAAAGATTATGGCTATGACGTGACAAAACTTATCAAATTGCCTCATTAATCTGCTAACCTTTTGCCGAACTGATAAATCTCTCAACAGTTCGGTTTTTTTATTTACTTCACATAAAATTCATACCTGACTGATTACACTCATCAAATAGAATAAATACAATCGCTCGAAAGTAGGATGAGTCCATGTTGAAAACTCTGATGCGATGGATAGACAGCTGGTCCACACCCACAGCGCCCGAAACACTGACGGCTGAAAACAGCAAGATTCAGTGGCAGCGGATTTTACCCTTTATTCTGTTGCATCTGGCTTGTCTAGCAGTGTTCTGGGTGGGAGTGTCGTGGTTTGCAGTGGGCTTTATGCTGCTGTTCTACCTGATTCGTATGTTTTCCATTACGGCTTTTTTTCATCGCTATTTATCGCATAAAACCTTTCAGACCTCGCGTCCAGTGCAGTTCCTATTTGTATTACTAGGCACCATGAGTGCACAGCGTGGCCCCTTATGGTGGGCAGCCCATCATCGTTATCACCACCGCTATACAGATTCTTCACAAGACCCGCATTCATCTACCCACGGTTTTTGGTATAGCCATGTGGGTTGGTTTCTGAATGAATATAACTTTACCACGCGTAAAGAAGTCATCAAAGACTGGCTGAAATATCCGGAATTAATCTGGCTAGACCGGTTTAGTCTAATTGTGGTGCTGTTGACCGCGGGTGGGATTTATGCACTAGGAGAATGGTTGGCAATAGCTTGGCCGCAACTGGGGACTTCCGGCTTGCAATTACTGGTCTGGGGATTTGTGGTGTCCACCGTGTTACTGATCCATGCCACCTTATGTATCAATTCACTGGCGCATCATTACGGCAGCCGTGATTTTGACACTGATGATCAAAGCCGCAACAATTTATTCTTGTCTATCATTACCTTGGGCGAAGGCTGGCACAACAATCACCATTATTATGCAGGCAGTACGCGACAGGGCTTTTACTGGTGGCAGATTGATGTGACCTATTACCTCCTAAAAATTATGTCTTGGCTCGGGATAGTCTGGGGTTTAAAGCCAATTCCAGCGCGGGTCTATGACGTCAGTAAAATTGCACAAGCTCGAAAACAGAGAAAAGTAGCCAAAACAGGCGCTCCTACTATTCATTCGAAGGAATCACCATGAAAATTGCGATTATTGGTTCAGGTATTTCCGGTTTGTATGCGGCTTGGAAATTAGGTAAAGTGCATGACGTTACCGTCTTTGAAAAGAATAACTACTTTGGCGGTCATACCGATACCCATCAGTTGAATATAGATGGCGAACAGGTCGCGGTGGACAGTGGCTTTATTGTATTTAATGAGCATAACTATCCACTGTTCTGTGCAATGCTCAAAGAACTCGGGATTCAATCGCAAAGCAGTGACATGGGCTTTTCGGTGAACAATCAGGTCACTGGCTTGCAGTACAATCCTTCAAAAAAATTCTCGCTGTTGTTCCGACCGCAAAACTTCTTTAACGCTGATTTTCGCGTGATGTTGTCGGATCTGTTCCGTTTCTATGCGGCGAATAAAGATATTGATGTTGAACAGGTCGATGCACAGCTCAGTATTGATGCATATCTCAATCGACATGACTATTCCGAAGCCTTTCGTCAGGAACATCTCTATCCGATGTGCGGGGCGCTATGGTCTTGTCCAGTAGAGCAAGCTGGACAGATTCCGTATAAATTTGTGGTGAGCTTTTTTCAGCACCATCGTATGTTGCAGCTGAAAGAGCGACCTTCGTGGCTTACGGTCAAGGGTGGATCAGCTCGTTATGTTCGTGCCATTCAGGCCCAATCGAATATGACTTTCCGCAAGACAGGTGTGCTTCATGTATCCCGTAGTGCCAATGATGTAGTGATTGAAACTGGACAGGGCAGTGAACGTTTTGACTGGGTCATTTTTGCCAGCCATGCTGATGATAGCTTGAATTTACTTACAGACCCGTCAGCGCAAGAGCGGGAAGTACTTGGCAAGTTTCGTTATCAGGATAACCATATGGTGGTGCATTCCGATACTCATATCATGCCCAAATCCAGACACCAATGGGCCAGCTGGCATGTACATGTGACACCTAGTCGTGCAACCGAATCAACTCCATTCCAGCATAGTGGCATGCATTATGGTTTCAGTTACTGGATGAACCAGTTGCAAAACCTGAATTGTAAAACTCAAATCTTTGCCACACTCAATCCTAACTTTAACCTCGATCCGAAAAAAATATGGGTAGAACGATATTACCGTCATCCAGTATTTGATGCTGCCGCGATTGAGGCACAACAACGTTGGGCTGAGGTTAATGGTCAGAACCGGACGTCATACTGTGGTGCCTACTGGGGCTGGGGCTTTCATGAAGATGGAGCGCGTAGTGCTTCATGGGTTGTAAATCAGTTGCTGCAACACACTGAGCAAGCGGCTTAGGAGTACAGAATGCAAATGTATCCACTGGCTATCGCTTCTACCGAAATTCGCCATCGTCGCTATTTGCCCAAATCACATGCTTTTGAAGTGAAGCTTAGCTATTTATGCTTTGATCCGGATCAACTGGCAAATTTTACCCAAAAATCTTGGTTCTGGTCTTCTAGTCGCTGGAATTTATTGACCTTGGATCAACGTGACTTTCTAAACATGGAATATGGCTCGATTCGGCAGAAAGTTGCACGGTTACTGATCAAGCACGTAAACTATCATTTACCACATGCTGCATCTATTCGTGTACTGGCTTTACCACGCACACTGGGTTTTCGTTTTAATTCTGTGGTGTTTTATTTGATCTTTGATACGACCGATCAACTGATTTTTATACTGAGTGAAATCACCAATACACCGTGGAATGAACGTCAGGTGTACATTCACGATTGTCGGCACAATGTAACTAAACATACGCCTTACCAGAGCCACCAGTTTGACTTTAAAAAGGCCTTTCATGTGTCGCCATTCATGCCGATGTCACTGGATTACCGTTGGCGTTTTAGCTTTTCAGAACAGCAAAATGTGATTCATATGCAGTTGTTTGAACAAGAAATATTGCAATTTGATGCCACCATGAAATTTAAGCTGCAAGCCATCACACTTCCTTCACAGCAACATCGATATGCTGTATTAAAAGTTCTTGAGCCCTTTAGGATGGTGAGCGGGATTTATCTACATGCTTTGCGGTTATGGAAAAAGAAAATTCCGTTTTATCGGCATCCTAAAAAAGAAAAAGGAAAGACATGACTATGAAAACACTGTTAATGGGAGAGCATACCGAACTGCCGATAGTCCTACGCCATATGCTGAAATTGCGTCATGGTCAGTTGATATTTAAAGGTATCTGGAACGGTCTGGTCGGGGAAAACTATAGTGATTTGCATGCAGTAATTCAAGTTCATGACGAACGCCTTATCGATTTGCTGTTCCGTAATGGTGTACTGGGGGCAGCAGAAGGCTTTATTCGTGGTTACTGGAGCAGTGAAGATCTGGTCAATGTAATTCGTATTCTAGCGCGTAATCGAGATGTGCTTGATCGGATGAATCAAAATGTAGTGGCAAAAGCCAGCCAGTTGGTACTCAAGGCTTGGTATAAATCCCGCAAGAATTCGATTGATGGTAGTCGTCAGAATATTGCTGAGCATTATGACTTGAGCAATGATTTTTTTAAATTGTTCTTAGATTCCAGCATGATGTATTCCAGTGCGGTGTTTAAAGAACCCTGTATGAGCTTGGAACAAGCTTCAGATTATAAAAAAGAACTGATCTGCCAGAAACTTCAATTGCAACCGATGGACCATTTGGTCGAAATTGGCAGCGGCTGGGGAGGCTTTGCCATTTATGCGGCTCAGCATTATGGCTGTAAGGTGACCACCATTACCATTTCCAAAGCTCAGTACGATGAAGCAATCGCCCGAGTTGCTGAAGCAGGGCTGTCTCATCGGGTGTCTGTACAGCTTCAGGACTACCGTTTACTCGAGGGTAAATACGACAAATTGGTGTCCATTGAAATGATTGAAGCAGTCGGTGAGCAGTATTTACCGACTTATTTCCGAAAATGTCGTGAGCTTCTCAAGCCGAATGGTCTAGCCTTGATACAGGCGATTACGATTGAAGATGCACGTTATGTTAAAGCTTTAAATACGGTGGATTACATTAAGCGTTATATTTTCCCCGGTAGTTTTATTCCATGTATCAGTGTGATGACGCAAACGGCTTCTGAGCAAAAACTTCGTCTCAAACATCTGGAAGATATTGGTCAAAGCTACGCACAAACCCTGAAGTGTTGGCGCCAGCGTTTTCTGGAGCAGCGTGATCAAGTGCTGCAACTTGATTTTGATGAGCGTTTTATCCGCATGTGGGATTTTTATCTGTGTTATTGCGAAGGTGGTTTTAGGGAAGGTGTGATCAGTGATGTGCATTTGCTGTTTGAAGCCAGTGCTTACTAAGCAGAAATAAAACAGGAGGGCGACATGCTGCTAGATTTATTTTTGCTCAATGTCTTCATCATGCTCTGTAGCTGGGTGTTGGTGACCTATAACCGCAGAGCAGGGCTGGTGGATGTCGCTTGGAGTTTCAGTATTGCCCTTAATGTGATTATTGCCGCTTGGGCGATTGACAGTGCACCGATGTTGGTTCGGTTATTTCTGGGACTGGCGAGTGGGATCTGGTTTTCTCGGCTGACTTGGCATCTGTTACGGCGCTATTCCAATGAAACCCAAGAAGACACGCGTTATGCCAACATGCGCCGAGCGATGGGGGATTATCAGCATCTTGGTTTTCTGGTGTTTTTTATATTTCAGGCAGGTTTGGCCCTACTGTTTTCTTACCCAATGCTGAAGCTGTTGAGTCTTCCGACCCAGCAGTGGAATGACTGGACTTTGGTCACTGTGATTGTGGCTGGCATGATCATGCTATCGGCTTTGATAGGCGAAAGCACTGCCGATCAGCAACTTTACCGTTTTAAGCTAGATCCACAGAATCAAGGTAAAACCATGGATCAGGGCTTGTGGAAATACTCGCGCCATCCGAATTATTTTTTTGAATGGCTGCATTGGTTTGCCTATCCAGTGCTCGGTCTGGCAGTCGGATGCTATGAATTATGGATTTATCCGCTGCTGATGTGGCTATTCCTGTACTACCTTACGGGTATTCCTTTTAGTGAAAAACAGGCGCTCACCCACCGTGGTGACAACTATAAAGACTATCAACGACGAACTTCAATGTTTATTCCGTGGCCACCCAAAGAGTAGGTAAATACATGGACTTTATGATTCAAAAAACCTTAGAACTGATCGAAAATGGCAAGGTGCCAGACCCAGTGATTCGTGCTGGTATTAAAATCTTGAGCAAAAAACGATTGGCACAAGAAGGTCGGTTTGACCCCGCATTGGCAGCGCAGCGCTATATGGATGTGCTGACCATGCTGAAAAACAGCGAAATTGCCATTGAGACAGACAAAGCCAATGAGCAGCACTATGAACTGCCGACCGCATTTTTTCAGGCAGTCCTCGGTAAGCGCCTGAAATATAGTGCGAGTCTCTTTGAACATGCCGATACGACGCTAGATCAAGCCGAAGAGGCCGCTCTTGCCTGCTATTGCCAGCGAGCGCAACTGAAAGACGGGCAGGATATTTTGGAAATTGGCTGTGGCTGGGGTTCTTTAAGTCTGTATATGGCCGAGCATTATCCAACGGCCCGTATTACAGTCGTGTCAAATTATTCAACGCAGCGTGAGCATATTCAGGAACAAGCCCGTTTAAAAAAACTGGATAACCTTAATGTGATCACTTGTGATGTCAATGTGTTGCAACTTGAACCTGCGTCATTTGACCGTGTGGTTTCGGTGGAGATGTTTGAGCATGTACGCAACTATCAAAAACTGTTTGAAAATATCAGTATTTGGCTCAAACCAGATGGTTTACTGTGGTGTCATATTTTCTGTCATCGTTTCTTGCATTATCCGTTTGAAGTCAAAAATGAGTTTGACTGGATGTCGCAATATTTCTTCAGTGGTGGGTTGATGCCGGCAGCCTCAACTTTCCTACATTTTCAGCAGCATTTGCAGCTAGAACAGCACTGGCAATGGGCGGGTACGCAGTATGAACGTACCGCAAATGCTTGGCTAGAGAATATGGATGGTAAACAGGCCGAGCTAAAGCCCCTGTTTGAACAAACCTATGGTGCGGATGCCGCAATCTGGTGGCAGCGCTGGCGGATTTTCTTTATGGCCTGTGCCGAGCTGTTTGGTTATGACCATGGACGCGAGTGGGTCATTGGCCACTTTCTGTTGAAGAAGAAAGCCGTATAATTGAACAGTGGGATGGGCCAGCGGGGAATGCATCAATGTTAAAGCTGTTTAGGGACAAACGTGATCATCCTCTGGGTGAGGTGTTTAACCGCTACTACTGGCTGCAAATCGGATTCATTGCCTTGTCTGTGGTGATTGGGATTGGCTTCAGTGCCTGGGTGATTAAAGGTTCTTTGCTCAGAACGGCGCTAGAACAGGAAATGTCACACTACTGGCAGCGACTGGAACGTAACCCTGCCGCAGAATTGCCCGACACCAAAAACCTGTATGGTTACCGCTGGAACACTGTGCCACCCTCCCAATTTAAGAATATGTCACTTGAGCAAGGGGTGAATCGGCATTTTGTCGATGGTAAGGAACGCATGACCGTTTATGGCGAAAAAGATGGGCAGCATGTCCTGTTGGTCTTTGGCGAAAGCAATGTCAATAAACTGGTCTGGCTGTTTGGTCTGGCACCATTGATGGTCAGCTTGTTTGTACTTTATAGTATGTTATGGTGGTGGAACCGTCGTGCCCGGCGCTATTTTTCTCCCATTACCAGGCTTGCCAACGCACTGGAACATATTGATTGGGAAGATTATAAAAATCAGGCTTCACCGTTTCATGACATCCGGACTGATTCAAATCTGGAAGCGGAATATCTGAAGCAGGCGCTAGAAAAATATCATCAGGTATTAAGCGAGTTTATTCAGCGTGAACGTGAATTTACTGGTGATGTCAGTCATGAGCTTCGCACACCACTGACCATCTTAAAAGGCAATGTGCAGTTGTGTCAGGCACGCTATGGGGACAATAAATCATTTACTCGCTTGAACAACACCATTGAAGACATGCAACTATTAGTTGACACACTACTGGCTATCGCCCGCAATACCACCAATACTTTAACCGCTGAATCGACTATGCTTTCAGAATGTCTGGAGAATCTAGTTCAGGATCTGGATAGTGTTAGCCATAACAAAGGTATGCGGATAAATTTTCAAAAAGATCTAAACGAACAGCCACGTAAACTTTACCCGTCGATGACCAAAATGGTATTTGGCAATATTTTGCGGAATGCACTGAATTATTCACAAGGCACAGAAATTGATGTCATTTTGCAAAAAAATACAGTATTGATTGCAGATAATGGTGTCGGCATTCCTTTACCGAATAACTCAAAGGTACAAGAACTGTCGGGGCAGCAATTGCAATTAGAGATCAAAGGTCATGGCATTGGACTGCAATTGGTACAGAAGTTGTGCAAGCAGCTTGGCTGGCGAGTGGAATTGTTTGATCGGCAGTATTATCTCAATACCCATCAGGATGTTGATCTGGCGATGACGACTGGACTGATTGTCGTCGTGTATTTAAATTAAGGCTGGGCTTCTAGAGCTTAAGCTTCTAAAGTGATCTTTAACCCTACACCAGATATGGTGTGAATTAGTTTTTGCTCAAAAGGCTTATCGACCATTTTACGCAAATTATAAATATGACTACGCAGGGCATCGCTCTCAGGCTCTTGATCCCCCCAAAGCTCTATCATAATTTCCTGTTTAGTCAGAACTTTAGGTGAATGACGCATCAGTAGTTTGAGCAGTTTGAATTGAATGGGGGGCAGTTCAATGGTTTGTCCTCCACGAGTCAGTTGCTGTGTTGCAGGGTCCAGAATAAGATCATGAATTTGAAGACGGCTAGAGGAGACTTCACCCTGTGAACGCTTGATCAGAGCTTTGACTCGAACCACCAGCTCATTAAAGTCAAATGGCTTGACTAGATAATCATCCGTGCCTGAATTGAAACCTTTGAGTTTGTCATTCAACGTATCGCGTGCGGTGAGCATCAGCACAGGGAGGTCCATACCTTCTTTATTTCGTAGCCATTCACATAGTTCATAACCCGAACCATCAGGTAAGTTAATATCTAAAAGTAAAATATGATAGCGTTGCTGCTTGAGCAATTGGCGCGCAGCATTTAGGTTTCGAGCATGATCGACCACAAAACCATGCTCTTCTAGAAACTCGCATAAGGTAGATGCCAGTTCGTAATGATCTTCAACCATCAAAATAAAATGTTTAGACATAACTGTAGAGACTACTTTATTAATTGCTGTTTTAATTTAGCACTAAATGGCTGAGGACCTAGCCATATATTAAAATATTGCTGGGCTAATGGGTTCTGGAGTTGTCCCTGCAGTTTCTGGTTTAAGTATAGGCTTAATGTGTGTGTGGCATGGCTATATTTTAGTTGGTATAGATCTCCTGAGTTCACTGGACGATACATATCGGTGATTGGATTGAAAACAGCCTGAATTTTTTGATCTTTGATATTACGTTGGAGTAGATGTCTGGCTGCACGTTTGAATGCCCATTCTGGAATATTCTGCGTATAGGTAAAATCCATCTGCATGTTTTGGCCTTGCCAAGGCTGATTACAGTTTTGCGCAAAGTAACTGGCCACACCGACCTGTTTTTGTCCCACCATTAGTGGGCCATTACCACATTTATTTAAGGTTTGTGCATGCGCCCACGAACCGAAACTCCCAAGCATCAGTACAGTGGTTATGGCTACTTTTTGAAAGGCAGTACCCATGAATAGGTTCCTCCTACATAAGGCAAAGAACGATACAGACCATTGGCCGGATCCCAGAAGTCTTGTTGGAAAATAATCTGATGGTTTGGGTTGACCTTTATTTCACTGATTCCAAAAGAATCCATTGTTCGTATCTTCCCAAACATTTTAAAATCATAAACCATATGCCAATGCACATAGGCTGAGTCTTGATGATATGAAGTATTTAATAGACTGACAGTTACATTACTAACCCGCTGGTTCATACCCTGAAAATGTTCAAGCAGTTTTTTACGCGATGAAAATTGCGACAGAGTATCGTTAATAAAAAGCTGATCTGCATACAGTGCTCCAGCATTTTCAACGAATTTAGGTGTGCCCAAGGTATTAAATACCGAAGTGAAGCGGGTGCCGATTTCTAGTGCTTTTGCATCATCTAAGGGTATTCCCTGAATACTCGCTCTGGCATTTGCATAATCAGAGGAATAACGAGGAACACTTTTGCATCCTGACAGTAAAAGCACTGGTAAGGATAAAGCAATTGCCATTAACGTTTTGACATGATTCATGTTCACTGTCCATCTTCACAGTTTATCCTCTCACTTTAGATAAGCTGAAGTGAATAGAATGTGAAGATAGATGCTAAAGACAGTACATTGAATCGAATTTTTAAATCAAAAAAATAATTTTTAACCTTTTTCTCCAGTCATTAACCAATTAATGATATTCATGACATCACGATTTTCATTATTTTTTCTGACCATTGCATAAAAATTATAGTCACAATAGATAAAACCAAAAGGTGCAATTACTCTTCCATTTAATATTTCTTTTTCTATTAGAATTTGAGGTGCTATGGCAATTCCTAATCCAGACACAGCAGCTTCTATCATCAAATTAAGACGATCAAAATAACGATCATTCGCTTTTGGGGAAAAGTTAATTTTGGACTGATCAAACCATGTATGCCATGCGCTTTTATTTGAGTGGGTATGAAGTAATGGATAATTTAAAAGATCATGTTTTGTATGGAGAGGATTTATTTCCCGACTACAAATAGGCCCCATGTTATCGGGAAATAAAAGATATTTATTCAAAAAGTTGGAAAGTATATGATTCTCACTGATGCTATTGATAAATATGTCAACTTTCTCTTTTTCTAACAATTTTAAGTCATTACATGTCATTAATTTGATATGGATATTGGGATAAATGACTTCGAGCTTTTCTAATCGAGGAATCAGCCAATTTGCCATAAAACTATGAGAAGCACCTATTACCACCTCTACCTCTGACGTTTTATTTGTTAACTCAAAGACACATTGTTCTAAACGATTAAAAAGATGCGTACAAACTAGAGATAATTCTTCTGCATCCTTTGTCAGAGAGATGGTAGAGGAATGTCGAATAAACAATTTTTTATCCAACCATTCTTCTAACTGCTTTATTTGGTGGCTAATCGCGCTATGGGTGACACACAATTCTTCCGCAGCTAAGCTGAAACTTTTATTTCTGGCGACTGCCTCGAATGCTTTTAAAGCATTAAGGGGAGGTAATGTTCTGCGTTTCATGTTGTAAAATTTTCTAACACCCTAAGCTCAAAATATATCAATTATCAGAAAAATGAAAATATTTTAAGATCAAACAAGTTTTGATAGTAAAAGAGATATGAGATGACAACCCCTTATACAGGTAATGGTCCTGATGACTTGGGATTTTTTGGTAAATTTGGCGGATCTTACATGCCAGAGAGCTTAATGCCAGCACTTCGAGAATTAGAGCAAGCCTTTAATACTGTTCGGCACAAACCTAAATTTTGGGCTGAATATCAGCAGATTTTAACGGACTTTGTTGGTCGTCCTAGTCCTCTTTTTTATGCAAAAAACCTAACAGCTTATGCGGGAGGTGCTCGAATATATCTCAAGCGAGAAGATTTGAACCATACGGGTGCGCATAAAATCAATAATTGTGTTGGGCAAATCTTATTAGCCAAATTTATGGGGAAAACTAGAATCATTGCAGAAACTGGTGCTGGACAACATGGTGTTGCAACAGCAACTGTTTGTGCACTGTTTAAGATGAAATGTACCATTTTTATGGGAGAAACAGACATTCAGCGCCAACAAGTGAATGTTGAACGCATGAAATTACTCGGTGCTGAAGTCAGAAGTGTTCAAAAAGGTCGTAGGACCTTAAAAGATGCGATGAACGAAGCATTACGTGACTGGATTAGTCATGTTGATACAACCTATTATCTGTTGGGTACTGGTGCAGGTCCTCATCCATATCCCATCATGGTCAGAGAATTTCAAAAAATTATTGGTCTAGAAGCCAGAAACCAAATACTCCTCAAAGAAAATAAACTGCCTGATGCTTTGGTTGCTTGCGTTGGTGGTGGATCAAATGCATTAGGGTTGATGCATCCTTTTCTAGAAGACCTGAATGTCAAAATGTTTGGCGTTGAGGCAGGTGGAAAAGGAACAAATAGCGGTGAACATGCGGCCTCTATTTGCAAAGGTCAAGTCGGTGTGCTGCATGGTAATTTAACCTATTTATTACAAGATTTAGATGGACAGATTTTAGAGGGCCACTCTATATCAGCTGGCTTAGATTATCCTGGTGTCGGCCCTGAACATGGCCTTCTGTTTGAAACAGGACGTGTGACATATACGGCTATAACCGATCAAGACGCTGTAAATGCATTTCAGCTTTTAAGCCAACAGGAGGGCATTATTCCTGCTCTTGAGAGTTCTCATGCGATTGCATATGCGATTCAACTTGCTCAAGAAATGCAGCCAGAACAGATCATTATTGTCAATTTAAGTGGCAGAGGTGACAAAGACTTAAACACGGTAAAAAAATATCTTGCAGGAGCTACAGCATGAACCGTCTAGATCAAAAATTAGAGCAATTAAAACTGGAAAATCGAAGCGGTCTGGTTTGTTATTTTACTGCTGGAGATCCTAATTTCGCAGAAAGTTACCGTCTGTTAAGCCAATTGGGTCAAGCTGGAGCTGACATTATCGAAGTTGGCATTCCTTTTTCAGATCCAGTGGCAGATGGTGAGATCATTCAGGCAGCACATCTTAGGGCATTAAGTGCAGGTCAAACGGTAAAACAAACCATTGAGTTGGTAAAAGCAATCAGGCTACATGATGAAAAAACACCAATAATTTTCATGACTTATTTAAATCCGATTATGCAATATGGTTTTGAGACACTTATCGCCGAAACAGAAAATCTTATAGATGGAATATTGATTTTAGATGCTCCCTATGGATATCGAGAAAACTTTGAAGTGCAATTAAATGAAAAAAATATGCATTTAATTGCAATGACAGCGCCGACTACCCCAATTGAAAGGTTAGAGCAAATTTCAGCGCGTGCGACAGGTTTTTTATATCATGTTGCAGAAAATGGTTTAACAGGAGGAGACTTCAATCTGCTTAATCTTGAGAAAAAGATTGCTGAAATTAAACCTATTTTTAATATTCCTGTTGCAATTGGCTTTGGGATCAAAAATGAAAACCACGTTAAAGCACTAGCCAATAAAGTAGATCTTATTATCATTGGCTCAGCGCTTGTCGATACTTTTTTTAATAAGGGAATGAATGCGACTTTAGAAAAAGTCACAGCTTTTTCGAAAATCCTGAGAGAAAATAAATAAGATCCTGCTTCTTTAATCACGATTTTTTTAAGTTAATTTAATAATAACCATATGTGATAAAACCTTCTCCCGAAAGGGAGATCGAACTTTGGATGTGGAGTTTTTTCTAAAAGTGATCGCTTTTTAAAAATCACTATTATCATATAGATGTGACATGCGTTTTTGCTTTGTTTCGAGATAACTCTTATTAAAGCTATTTAAGCCTACTTTCAAAGGAATACGTTCAACTACGTTAATCCCTAAATCATTCAAAGATTTGATTTTAAATGGATTATTGGTAATTAACTTGACGTCTTTTATTTGTAAATAATCAAGCATTATTGTACACATATCATACCTGCGAGCATCTGCTGGCAGGTTTAATAATAAATTGGCATCAAGAGTATCATGTCCTTGGTCTTGAAGTGCGTAGGCACGAATTTTATTGGTTAGTCCTATGCCACGGCCTTCTTGGCGTAAGTATAAAATGACTCCTTGACCTGCATCATTAATCATTTTCATGGTTGAGTGTAATTGTGGACCACAATCACATTTGAGTGATCCAAAAGCATCACCTGTTAAGCATTCTGAATGTATTCTGACCAGTACAGGTTGATTGGGAGCGGCATTCATCCCTTTAGCAAGAGCGATATGTTCTTCACCAGTACTTTGATCTTGAAATGCTATAATTTCAAAATCGCCAAATGCAGTAGGTAACTTTGATTTGGAAACAAATTCTATAGCCACGGAAGAATACACCTATATAAATTTATATTTGATACAATTTACTTAATCTATCTTAAAAGCATCGGCCGAATTTTTTGCAGTTATAAATTTCAGCGTTTTACTTCCAATTAAAGAGTATGTATCTGATAGTGAATTTTATGTGAAATGTTATTTAGAATATTTTATTAGCGTTCTGCTTTGTTGCAAAAACACTCAAAAGCTGAGGCTTGCCTAAACCATCAATATTTAAGATAAGTTGGGTTTTTTGTATAGTTAATTGAATTTATTGAATAAGTTAATAAAGGTAGGGTTGTGGTAAGGTCAATTCTTTGTATGATAGGTTCTATGTGTAGGCTTCTTCATTCTGAAATTATATTGCTGAACAATTTTTTGAGAACAGCTTTAGGCAACAAGGCTCTAATAAACTAAAATGTCCTTAGCAGCAGTACAAATAAAGAAACATGTAACTTGGAGTAACTCTAAATTCCTAAAATTATCTGATATGGTTTAAATCCTTCGATCACCGCTTCAGAAATCAACTGGATAAAAGCTTCAGTTTTGTCATAAGACATCCATTGATCTAAAGCTTCATAATAAGCTAAACGATTCTCTACAGTAATCACGCATGGTGGATAACCAGCTTTCATTAATTCCAAGTTCATTAGTAAACGTTATGTACAACCATTACCATCAATAAAGGGATGAATACCAACGAAATCAGAATGTACTTTGGCTGCATGTTCAATGGGATGAAATGTATAGGCAGCACTATTATAGCAATCAACTAAATGAGCCATCTTGTCATTTAACAGAGTGTAATCAGGGGGCGTAGTTGTAGCACCAGAGATTAAGATATTCTGTTGGCGATAGAGACCTACATTTTCATCATCGATATTTTTTAGAATAAGTTGGTGTATATTTCTTATCTGGCACTCTGAAAATGGTTCTTTCTTGCGAATAATGTCTTCAACGTAGTAGATTACATTTCTATGATTAATTACTTCGAATTGATCTTTTAATTTTTTACCGCCGACAGTAATACCTTCTAATACGACTTTGGTTTCTAATAGGCTGAGTCTATTTCCTGAGATAGCATTTGAGTGAAAGATCCAGCGAAGAAAAAGATCATTTTCAATGTTTTTTGAAGTAAAGTCTGACAAAGACCTGCTTTGATCAAGTTTATTCTTAAGACTATCAATAATTGCAAACAAATGGATAACCTCTCAGTATTTACGACTAGAATTGATTGCTCTTTTGGTCAGTAAAAAAATATATATGAATGACTTATGTTTTAAGTTTTGAGAAATTGATATTTTAGAGTTTAATTAACTAGAACCTTTATGTTATTTAGGAATGGCATGAAATATCAACCGCCTTATACAATCACCTCTAAAATTATTCACTTGATTGCACAAATTAGTGAATCAATAGGGCGTTTGACTGCATTAACCCAAATTCAAGATAGTCTTAAATTGCGAAAAGCCAATCGTATTCGAACGATTCAAGGGTCTTTAGCGATTGAAGGGAATACCTTGAGTACAGAGCAAATCACAGCGATCCTGAATGGCAAGACCATTATCGCTCCACCTAAAGAAGTTCAAGAGGTACGTAACGCCCTAAAGGCATATGAAGAAATTCAAGATTGGAATCCTGATCAAGAATCGCATTTGCTTAAAGCACATCAAATATTGATGACAGGATTGATTGATGAGGTTGGACAGTATCGTCATGGTGGTGTTGGTGTGATGTCAGGGGATCAAGTCGTGCATATGGCTCCGCCTGCAAATCAAGTTGACCGTTTAATGGGAGAATTATTGCAGTGGTTGGCTGAAGGCAATGAGCACCCATTAATTCAGAGTTCAGTATTTCATTATGAGTTTGAGTTTATACATCCATTTGCTGATGGCAATGGGCGTATGGGGCGTTTATGGCAAACTTTAATCTTAAGCCAGTGGAATCCAATTTTTCTCAATATCCCTGTAGAAAGCTTGATTTATCAAAACCAAAAAGCTTATTACTATGCATTGCAAGCGAGCATAGATCGTTCAGATTCTGCACCTTTTATTGAGTTTATTTTGCAGATGATTCTAGATGCAATACTCAGTTCTGATGCCAGCGATCAAGATACCGCTCAAGCTAGCGTACAAGTTAGCGATCAAGTTAAACGTCTCATCCAGAATATGGAGCAGAAGGAATATAGCCTAACTCAGCTGATGGCTCTATTAGACTTGTCCCACCGAGCAACATTCCAAAAAAATTATTTAACTCCAGCATTAGAAGCAGGTGTGGTTGAACGCACTCTTCCTGATAAGCCTAAGAGTCCTAAGCAAAAATACAAATTGAAAATTGAGTTATAATGAGGTTAAGGGGTTATTTGTACTATATTTGAAAATAATTGAAATGATATAACATTGTAATTATTTTCAAATATAGTGTTCTGCTATAATGCTGCATACCATTTCAAATCCTGAATTTGGATTTGAACAAGATATTAAAGCGATTCAATGCACTAAATCTAAGTTGGGTCAAAATTGGGTCAATGAAATATATTTTTTGTTATAAATTACATAAAAACAGTTGCTTGGGTTTTGAGTTCAATTGACGCCACCTCCACCAAATTCCTAACAAAACATACCTAAATATGTTTTAAATAGTAGATGAAAGGCTTGATTCTAAAGAGATCAAGCCTTTTTTCTTGCTTGAATATAAAAGTAAATAGTATTGCTTTCAATTTATCCTAGCATATACTTTTAAGGTAAGTTTTCGACTTGTTGTGTACTAAATAACTTGCAGTTTTAAGAAACTTTGAAGGAATGTGTACCTATATAAATTATCATAAGAGTACTCATTGCTCCCTTGAAAGCCAGATTACAAAGTTAGCTTTCAAAGGAGAATTATTTTTAGGATTATTTTTGTTCTTCACTAAACTCTTTGAAGTCTGCTTTACGTATTTTAGCGTGTATGCCTTTAGTTCTATCTACAACTTGTGAAACTTCAAAGTCTGTAGCTGCGCTTAAGTAAGCATAAGCGAGTGCTTCATCAATCCCATACTCCTGGTTTAAAAAACGAATTGCTTCACGAGTAGATTTTTTCATTGCTTCATCTAAATCTTCATCTAATCCTGGTGTAATCCAGAATTCAGCATTCTCAGCTAAGGGTTGTACAATTTCCTTACCTGGGATTTTATCTCTGCCTGTTTTTAATAAAGTAAATTTAAGCGTTGCGCGTGCGGATGCCTCAAGCGCTGTTAGTGCAACTTCACCATCGCCCTGCGCAAAATGACTGTCACCTGTATAGAAAAGTGCACCAGAGACTTGTATTGGATAATATGCCGTTGATCCAGCACCTAATTCATTAATATCGATATTCCCGCCATACATTGCTGGAGGTACAGAATGTACAGGCTCAGATGTGTTAGCCGCTACCCCCATAATGCCCATAAATGGATATAGTGGAAAACGAATTGCTTTCCCTGACTCTGTTTTCAGAACACCCTCATATTCACCTGTGGCATTTTTTTCTATAGGTGTAAATACCGAAACATTACCATAGCGTTCTGGATGAGTAGCAGAAGCATTTTCTTGTTTTGGTTTCTTAGGAAACTCGCCAACCAATGCACCTTTACCATGACGGTTAGAAATTACGCCATAAGGAACACGCGGTTCAACCTTAATCACCTCTACTTTTAAGATATCTCCCGGTTGAGCACCTTGTATTTCAATAGGCCCAGTCACTATATGTGGGCCATCTTTATGAAAATCATGTTTTAAATTCGATTTTGTAATAGTTTTTGCTTCATCTAAGATATAAGCATCCTTAACACCTTTTGATTTAAAGTACTTTTCTGCATCGCGCCCTTGGTCTTCTAATAAGCCTTCATGTGAAACTGTATCGAAAGTCACCACACTTCCAGAAGGAACAGAAATAACAGGTTTAGCATCTTTATTTGGTAAATATCCCCAAGTTACAGTATTTAAGGTCGAAGGTACATAATAATTACCTTTGTACTCACCATCTTTTAGTTGAACGGGTTTATTTGATATTTGCTTAAGAACATTAAAACTATCTGCATAGACAACTGAAGTACCAAGAGTACTGAAAATAAAAAGTGATAGGAGTGTGCGCTTAAACATAGAATATACCTTAAATAATTAAAAATATTGCAAGTATGTCTATAGCAAATTCTATGCCACAGCGAAAACATTATTATTGAAAGGTTTAAATGAAAAATGCACTATTGGTATATATTTATTTGATTAAATTTAGTGCATTCGTACTAAGTGATAAAGCACTGAAATTTTAAGTAGCGAGATACTCTAATGGGGATGTATTAGATAACAAGAATGAGGGAGACATTGGATTTATACTCAAAATTTTTAATTAAATGATTTAACCAATTTAATTAAAACTGTGCTCTATCAGTTTAAGATCATGCTAAATTTTTAAGTATTTAACTTATGTGTGTCGGTATGGATAAATTAAAATAATTTAATTCACATATGTTAGAGGTTGGGAATGATACGCGTAATGTTAAGCCTTAATAAAAAGTGACTTGTACGAGTTCCTTGGTTGTGTGTTAAACAGTTTTTATAAGCTAGATTTTGCATTCTACGCAAACCATTTAGACCATATACCAACAGTCTAAATGGTAAGTTTTAGAAACTAAAATCTTTATTTGATTCCTAGGTTATAATTCTGTCTTTTCCTATTGTACAAGTACTATACCAACTAAAAATCGTGTAGTATTTTTCATCCAAAAGATTATTCAAATTAAATGAAAGTGATAGTTAGTCGTTGATTTGATAATTTGCCATTGCTTCAACTAACCAATAATCGGAGACTGTATATTTAATAGGATCTGTGGATTGTTGATATTGCGCTATGTCTCATCTTGCCAACGAATACGGCAACCTATTGCTAAACTACAACTAACTTATTTGATAACTGATATAAATTGAGAATTCATTTTCAGGTGTTAAAGTTCTTTTTTATAAAGAATATATGTAGTTTGGTAACCAATATTAACTATCTCAAACTTAAAAACAAATTGCTGATATATTGCTCTAGAGACCGCTAATTTACTATTTAGAATGAAAAATTTACATATAATTTCAAGTGCTTGTGTGTTAGCTGTGAGTTCCTTTGTACACGCTCAAGTAGAAGTTACGCCTGAAGCATATGCTTTATGGAGTGAATATTATCAAACAGAAAATAATGACTTAGAAAAAGCGAATGAAATTTTACAAAAATTAAGCTTAAAAACCCCTCAAGATCCGAAAGTTTGGAAAACATGGGCATATTTAGAACTACGAAAAAAAAATAATTCCCAAGCTTTAACTTACATAGATCGTGCTCTAACGCTTAATCCAGAAGATGAAGAATTATTACTACAAAAAGCTTATTTGTTAAATATTGCACAGCGTAATCCAGAAGCTTTAGAGATATTTAAAAGGTTACAACATTCTTCAAATCTAGAAACTGCTGAGAAAGCTCGACAGTCAGTAAAGAATTTGACTGGAACAGAAAGCAGTTCATCTAAAATAAGTTTCTCAGATATTTACTTTTCGCCTTCTTTTGAAGGCCGTTATGACACCGCTATCTTGCCTCTAAAATTACGGTATGGACGCTATTGGGGGGAAGAAAACCGTGGGCAGGTTTATGGTTTTGCTAATGTTAACCGTGACACACGTTCAACGGGTGGAGCCCGTCCTGAAATTATTGATCAGAATGCCGCTATTTTAGGTGTTGGAGCGAATTATCGCCCTTGGGAATGGCCAATTTATTTGTATTTGGAAGTTGGGGGAAGTTATGACCTGATTGATTTAAATCGGGATAAATTTAGAGAAAGCATTAACTTTGGTCTAGCGGGCTATCAGGAATGGTATTGGCACAATGCTGAAACCACACACACACCAAGGCTGAACCAAAATCAATATTTTGCTGAACTATATGGTAATGCTGCAAGCTATTCCCGTGAAGATTATAACGTAATTGGTGATCTGCGCTTACGTACAGGTTGGAACATGAATCGTGATCATTTCGGTAATGTACAGGCCTATTTAAAATTACACAGCATTAACGACTCTAATAACGAGTTTTATAACAATTTGGCTGAGCTAGGGCCAGGAGTTGCTTGGCAACCTGAAAATTTTCCTATCAAATTACGGGTTGAGCAGATGTATGGCAAATATATCAGTGGTGCACCTGTATCAGGGAAAAGAACTTTTGATAATACACGAGTTGAACTGACCTATTACTGGAGCTTTTAACGATGCCGATTTATCTTTCTTTTATTTTTGGTACACGCCCTGAGCTGATTAAGCTGGCACCCGTAATTTTAAAAGCTAGACAAGATTCACGTTTTGAGGTGAATGTTGTATTCACAGGCCAGCATTTGGAGTTGGTGCAAGATGCAATTGAATTTTTTCAGATCGAAATTGACCATCATTTGCAAATTATGCAACCAGGAAAAAGCCTAAATATCTTATTAAGTAAGGCATTGAGCGAGCTCGATCAGGTCTATCGTGAAATGCCAAAATGTGACGTAATTATGGTGCAAGGTGATACAACAACCGTACTCGCTGGTGCTTTGGTGGCTTTTAATCTGAATATTCATTTGGCACATGTCGAAGCGGGATTACGTTCTTTTGACTTGATGCATCCTTTTCCAGAAGAAGGGAATCGGCAGTTGGTTTCGCGTTTGGCGCGTTGGCATTTTGCGCCAACTCAACTTTCTGCTGAAAATTTATACCAAGAAAATATTTCCAAACAGCAAATTTTTATTACAGGAAATACGGTCGTTGATGCGATTCATTATGCACGTGAGTTGATAGAGTCTTCTTCACAGCAGTCCCAACAAAGATTAGAAAGATTGGGGCTGAATTTGAGCGGGCAGCATCAATTGGTTTTGTTGACAGCGCATCGACGCGAGAACTTTGGTGAGGGTATTCAGAATATCTGTGCTGTGATTCATGAATTATGCCAGCGTTATCCGGAGCTACATTTCGCTTGGCCTGTGCATCTTAATCCTCAGGTTCATGACATTGCCTATAAAGAGTTTTCGAAGCATCCCCAAGTCCATTTATTAAAACCCTTGGATTATCCAGACTTACTCGCAATCTTGCAGGCGGCTCATTTTATTATGACGGATTCAGGTGGAATCCAAGAAGAAAGTCCAACTTATCAGAAGCCGGTACTTATTCTGCGGGACGTAACTGAGCGGCCTGAAGTGGTTGAAGCTGGCTGTGGCATACTGGTAGGTACAGATAAAGCCAAAATTATCAAAGTGTTTTCTCAGTTGATGGATGATTCTGTCTATTATCAACAGCATGCAGAAGTGGAAAATCCATTTGGTGATGGGCACGCTTCAGAACGTATCCTTGAGCAAATACTACAAGACTTAAAAGTAGCTGAATAAATTAGTAATTGATCTTCATCCATAGATAAAGCCAGAACACACTGGCTTTATCTAAATAATGTGGCCCATCAAAAATATATATTCGTTGCCCAGCATAAGCTCTCAGTTGCTTAGAAATTTCCCAGGGATAGGCTGCACGAAAACTTCCATCAGGTTTAGGCCGAAAAGCCTCTAAAATAATTACTACTCGGTTTTCACCAAACTCATTCTTAAGATTTTTATAAATGAGAGCAGCTTCTTCTGGACTGCGCGTGCCTACTCCTACACCATCTTGAAAGAAAACGTGAGCATTATCTGGCAGCCAACTTTCTAACCAATAATGTAAAAAAGGTGATTTACGATCAGCACTATAAATACTAATCCAGACAGGGCGTTTAAATTCGGAAACATGATGTGCTAGATTGGCAATCCCATGCCAACTTGGATCTGCTTCTACTGGGAAATAATAACCAGCAGGTTGTACAGGCAGCTTAGTATGGATTACTTGCTGGGATTGTAAAAAAAGCTGGTCTATATTTTCACGAGCTGCGGGTTCTTGATAATTTCCAGCTAAGCCCAAAATCACTTTTTTTGCCCAAGGTTGTTCAGCAATTGAGTTCCATTTAGGTTGATGCTCCCATTGTTGTGTAGGAATTTCCTTAAAAAAGGAATGTCCATCAACAATACTCCATTGGGTCACAAATGTATCAATCCCCAAGAGATGCCAGTTTCCAGAAGGGTGGCTGATTTGATCTACTTGCCAGAATATACCTTCAATTTTAGGGGGAATAGATTGTACATCTGCTCGAGTCATGAGCAATACCGAGCTAGTCACAGCTAAAGTGGGAAGAGCTAGGAGCACAAACAAACCTAAAATGAGGTATTTTTTCATCTTTATTCTTCTTTATTCTTATGCGCTTTGCGGTTCCTGCGCCAGATGAGTAGGCTGATAATTAAAACAATCAGAACCCCTAGGATAATAGCAATAGTTTGTAGAGAAATCTGCTCAATAATCGGTGGTTTGGCTTTTTCAACCATGTTTTGATTCAAAACAGTGATTTGCCCTTGTGCAGAAATAAATAATGCCGTGGTATTGTTGGGTATTTTCTGCTGAATTTCAGGCCAGAATCGTGCAAAATTTTCTGCTCCCAAGTTATTATCACTATAGATCCAGAAGTTTCCATTTTTGACTGTAATCAGGCCACCATTTTCTGTGGTAGGCAGATAGAGAATTTGACTGTATTTTTGCAATTCGGATTGATAACGTTGAGCATCAAGCTGGATATTAATGGCTTTAGGGGCATTTAATGTGAGTGGCGTGATATTTAAACCAATGGGGTCATTACTCAACAACATTTTCTTGGCAACTTGAGCCAAGCTAATAGCGATTGGAGTCGCGGCTGGGGTGTTGATGGCAATTTCAGGCACATTGCTAAAAGTGCTAGAAAGCGTGATTACGCCTTTTTTCATCTGATGCGGTAGATTCAGCTTTGATTTTTTCGTATCTATCCATAAAGCATTGCCTGCATTTGGGAGGCAGTAATTGTTATTTAATTGAGTATTGCTGACCATCATGTTAAAGCTGGTGGTATAAGGATAGTCGGTACTTATAAAGTCAAACTGACGTTCCACTGGGCTAGAATCTAGCTTAGCCAGACTGGTGCTCCCCGCCAAACCATCATTTAACCAGACTTGTAAAGTAGATCCCTGTAATAGTCCGCTTTGAGAACGAAAGCTCAGTTGCCCATTTAAAATATCAGTTGCTTCCCAAACAGCTGGAAAGATCAATGAAAGGTTTTTAGGGGAATTATCGAGTTTAAAATCGGTAACACCTAAATCAGCTAGGCTCTCGAATTTACGTAAACTGGCCCATGTCGGTCTTGCAACAGGTCCATTTAATGATGCTGTTGGGGTATTTAGCTGTTCTAGATATTGGCGGTTGAGCAGAGCGTTTATAGCCATCAGCAATTGCGATTCTGTCTCATATTCAATATTTAGAGTGGGTGTTTGGGTTGTCTGACTCAGACTAATTTGTGCATTTGGTAATGTCTTGGTTGAACGCTGAATACTGATAATGAAGTCGGGTTTTACTTCCGTGTTTTCAGTCAGTTTCCATTGTACTGGCGTAGCAAAATTCCAAGCTGTGGTAAGCCGGCTGATCATACTAGCTTCCATGAAATTCGCAGTGTCGAAGCGTAGTAATGCCTGTATCGGTTCTGCACGGTTGAGCTGGCTATTAAACAATGCATCTGGTAGCTGATTGAGCTGTAGGGCTTCACGCTGTGGCTGATAGCTCAGACTTACCTGTGTTAGCGCCGTATAGAGATTACTAGACTCTAAGCACATATTTTCAGTGCTTTGTTCTTCAGTAGAGGGCTTTTGTAAAATACTAATATCGAGCCGGTGGAAGCCACTTTGAGATGGTTGAAGATTGAAACTTAATGTGCCTTTACCACTTAAGTTCTGCTGATGGATGAGCTGGTTGTCATAACGTACAATAACTGTACTATTACCCTGTACATTAAACTGACTATTGAACAGGACGTTTTGCCAGCTTTCCCCTTTAGCCACATAAAAGAAATAAGGCGTACTTTGCTCAATGTTCTGTGAGATGAAATCATCTAGCTTCCATGTATCTGCATGGACATGTGCGCTACATGCAAGAAATAGGAGCGATGACATTAATGTAAAAGGAGCTGTTTTTATCTGCGAGGTCATTTTTTTTCCTTCTTTCGTTCTGTCTTGTACCAAGTAATTCCTTCACCTTTAATTTTGCTTTTCAGCATATCCCAAGCGGCTTTGAAAACAATCAGAAGAAAGACTTGTGAATAAGTGAAATAGGCAATAAAGGCATAGAAATAAAATCTTTTCGGTACTTCTTTTTCAAGGCTAAGTGTGAACCAAATTTGTATTAAATAAAGAATAAAGGCCAGAATGAACAGTAGGGTGAATGGGCCTGGAATAGTAGTACCATCAATACCCAACAAGCCAATGATCATGGTTAAGTGACTTAAGAACAGGGCTGGAACAAACATGATGTAGCACATAATATTATTTCCGATTTCCATTCCAATAGGAAAAGGGTGTCGAATAGCTGTTCTTAAATATTTGCGTGTTACATAGAAGTTACCTTGAGTCCATCTAGAGCGTTGTTTGATGAAAATACCTAGGTCCCCAGGATCTTGCTGCCAGCCCACGGCATAAGGTACCCATTTAATTCGCTTGTGACCTAAAAAAATCCGATAACTCATTTCTGTATCATCAACTAGAGATTTCTCATCAAAGCCACCCAAAATATCCAATGCGTCTCGCCAGATGACATAATTGGTGCCCATCAATGTAGATAGACGGAAGCGTAGCCAACGCCCACCCTGAAAAATCCATTGAAAATAAATAAATTCAATTGCAATAAAGGTACTGAGAGCACTGTCTTTCCAGTTACGTGTACGTACCTTTCCATTGACAGCGACGAGGCTGGAATCTGCCAATAGAGTTTGCGCAATTAAACGCACACAATCGGGTTCAGGTGTACTATCTGCATCATAAACGGCAATCAGCTCACCTTGGGCATACTTGAGGCCGTTATTTAAGGTTCTAGATTTTCCTTTACCACCTTGGCCTTTAGGGACATTAACTACACGAATGACAGGAAACTCGGCGGCCATACGATCCGCAATTTCCTGTGTATCATCTTTGGATGCATCATTAATCAGGAGTACCTCATAGCTTTCAGCAGGATAGTCCTGTGCTGCTAATGCACGTAAGGTATCTTCAATCACCAACCCTTCATTATAGGCAGGAATCAATACACTGAGCATGGGCCAGCGTTGAGGTACTGGAAGGTTGGCCAGTTCTTTGCTGGCTCGTATAGAGTAGCGCCAAGCAGAAAAGCTAAGCCAAGCCCAAAAAGCTTGAGGAATCCAGATCCCAATAAATCCGATAATAAAAAGAATATCAATAGTGCTCATGATTTTTTGAACCTTCTCCATAGCATAGTGGAGAGAAGAAGGAGCATTAAAATAATGATTACAAATACAGATGCCCAAGAGGTAGATGTACCCCAAAAGCTCAGTAAACCAGGGTAATGAGTAGAGAGAACAAGGTGAAAAGGTAAAATCACTAGACCAGCTGAAAGTAATACATATCCGATCGGATTGGTGTGAATCCGATCTTGCTGGCTATTAAAATGCATATTTAAAAAATTCCAAGAGATTCCTAGATCAGGATATGCAATATCACTTTCTGCAAGGCTGAGCTGCGGGTTTAAAACAATTCCAGTGCCATTAAAAGGTGAGTGAGTGTAAGCCGTATAAAAAAGCTGTTGACCTGATTGGATACGCCGTGCAGGTAAAGGGAGTTGGTCAGGATTCGCTTGAACAACATATAAGCCACTTGGTAAGACCTTCAAGTTTGGGTTCCAGCCTTCTTGAATATAGGCCCCCATAGGACGTAAGCCTGCACTGGTTGCCAATGTTGCTAGACCTGGGAAGTGTTGCGGTTCAACACTACTCAGATCGAGTAGTGGGATTGCTCCTTCAGAAACTTCCTGTTTGACTTGAAAATAAATGGCAGGTTTCATAAAGTTTTGAGGAATAAGTAAGCCAGATTTAATTCCTTGGCTCTTCATTTTTTTATAGCTTTCAGAGTCAAGTTGATCAACTGTAAAAACAGGCCATAATTTTTTAGTTGCTGCAAAATGTTCAGGAATTTTGCTGTTATCAGAGATCCCTTTTTGTTGGGTTGAAGAGGCCTTTTCCAAACGGCAGTGGTAATACTGCTGATAATAAGAAGAAAGGATTAGATCGGGCTGTGTATGGACTGAAATCAATAATCCGCAGGCGAAAATCATGCTACTCATAGGCTTTCCTCTGAAAAAGAAATTTGCCCTTTAACATGCGAATGATGGGTGATTTTCATTTTGATTAGTTCAATCTGCTTGATTCTGTCAATCAACTGCTTAGATGTCACAGAGTCTTGATCGGCAATCATAATCACATGGAGCATTGAAAGTCGCGTATCAGTAAAAGAAAAATGTGGGGTCTCAAAATTATTTTCTAGCACATTGATAATTTTCTGCTGTAGGTGTTTTAGCTCATCCACCTGCAACATATCTCTTAATAAATTATGGTTTGTAATTTCTATATGAATTTCATTGTATTGAGGAATAAGGCCTTGGTTCAACATGTGTTGTACTTGATCATGCGTATATTGATAGGTACTAATAGGAAGTGTTTTATATGTTAAATTTTTACGATACGTATCAAGTAAATTATTGGTCTGTCGATTGGTCGACATCATTTCATAATAAATACTTAATAAAATAGGTGCCACGGGTAAAACGAAAAGCTGTAATAATTTGGTATTGGTATCGATTGTATTGATTTGGATATCAAACAAAATGTAAATAAAGAAGACAATAAAAATAAAAATACTCAAAATCATTGCTTGAATTAAATTTAAGAATCGCCCCAGTAAAATAAAAGCAATTAAAAGTACCCAGCTCCCTACAAGCTCTGTACGTAACCACTCGTACCCAACGATTCCTATAAAAAGGACAATCAGCATAGGAATGAAGGTGATGGTTTGATTTGTTCTTACTAACCAATTCTTTTGCATTAAAATTACTTTTTAAGAAGTGTAATGATGTAAATAACTGTTAAATTTCATTTAAATTATTACATAAAGCATTGTAAATAAATTGTGTAAAAAGGATGTAAAATTATTATATTAGCCTGAAGGCAGTTGACTTTTATTTAGAAAACTCAACCTTAATGACTTTATTAAATTTTTTTCTTGGGATGTATGCAGAGTGATGATTTCAGTAAAATTTGATTGAGGGATAGATGGGTATTAATTCTGTCTAAGATTCCTAATAGATAAATTTATTCAATGAGAGGGTAGGTCAATAGCATCCATAAATATTGTCCCAAAAATTCTGATAATGCTTGAAGAAGTGGTAATGAAGTATGACATATTAAAATTTTAAATATGGTGTCTAGTATAGTTTGGAGCAGAAAGTCTTAAAAGGCTGAGAAAAATGATTTTTTGAATAAGACTCCATTTTAAACAAAGTCTTACTCATTTGAATTTTTCAATTATAAAAATACAATTAATAAAATTACACCTAAAACGACGCGATACCAAGCAAACACTCTTAACGTATGTTTTTCTACAAATTTCACTAAAGCTTTTACAACAAGTAATGCCGCAATAAAGGCTGCGACAAAGCCAACAGAAATATTCAGTAAATTATCCGAGGTTAGTACACTTGCATTGCGAATTAGGTCATAGGTGGCTGCACCGAGCATAGTCGGCATGGCTAAGAAGAAAGAAAATTCCGTTGCTGCTTTACGCGAAAGTCCCGATAACATCCCCCCAATGATGGTGGCACCTGAACGCGAAGTGCCTGGAATCATTGCGACGCATTGTGCAAAACCAACGATAATGGCCTGTTTGATGGTAATATCCGTCGCTTCGATAGTTTTAGGCTCAATTTTTCGAGCTTCTACTGCAAAAATAATCAATCCCCCAATAATCAATGCACATGCGACTACCAGCGGACTAAATAATACTTGTTTAATAAAATCAACCGCTAGCACCCCAATGACCACTGCAGGAATGAAGGCCAAGATGACATTCATGGCAAAACGTCGCGCGTGTTGGTCGCCCGAAAAAAAGCCTCGAACCAGTTCAATAATTTTGTGTCGGTACAACCAGCAAACCGCCAAAATCGCACCGAGCTGAATTACGACTTCAAATGCACGTCCCGCATCTGATTGGAAATCAATAAGATGACCAAAAAGAATCAAATGCCCTGTACTGGAAATCGGTAGAAACTCCGTTAATCCTTCAATAAGCCCTAAGAATAAGGCTTTAAGTAATTCCAAGTTGTGCATAAATAAAAAATTAATAATTAAAAATTGGAATCTGTTTTAAGGCATTTCGGGCCACTTTGAAATGGGGAGGAGGAAGTTTTTTAGTTTTTTTATGTCATAGGTCTTGGGATGGATGGAGTATTCATGTGCTGTATGCGTATTTAGGGTCGTCGTGGATGTTTTCTGAATAATGAAGAAAATGATGAAGACCGCAGAATGGTGCATCCAAACGAAAATATCCTAAAATCATATTCTATTCAGCGATCAAAACTCTTGAACCCTATTCAACGCTCTAAATGAATGGTTTTGAATTTTTTGTCATCACTCTTGTGTAGACCTTGAATTATCTTCTTCTTAGATGAAAAAAAACTGCATGGAAATCTAGATGGGGCCCAACAATATCTAGATCTAACTGATGCAGTTTAAAGAGCACGTGATCAAAAGTTCAGTTATCTAAAGAGCAAGCCAATTATTGCTTCACTTTTTTTGACTGAGTTGTCATCGGAATTAGAGAAGTTGAAATAATAAGAAGAAAAAGATGCTTATGTAATTTTAAATAGAATAATTTACGCAAAGTTTACGCCATCCGCATTTTTGAATATAGAGAATTTACGCCCTCAATTTCCATACTAATGCTGACCTATTTTAAATGGCATTTGCTATGTGGGAATTTATTACTGTATTTGTCTTTTCATTGTTGCTGGCTTACCCGCTTGGTGCTTATCTTGCGGATGTGATGCAAGCCAAGCCAATGAAAAGTGACCATTTTTTTAAATGGATTGAGCAACCGATTTATGCTGTGCTCGGTGTTAAGCGCAGTGGGATGAACTGGCGACAATATTTGGGTGCTTTTGTTCTGAGTAATATTTTATTGCTGGGGGCGAGTATCACTATTTTAATGACACAGGCATGGCTACCATTAAATCCTGATCATATTCCGAATATGAATTGGGATTTGGCTTTACATACCACCATTTCATTCCTGACCAATACCAACCAGCAGCATTACTCAGGACAAGCACAACTGTCCTATCTATCGCAAATGACCGTGATTGTGGGATTGCAATATTTGTCACCAATTATGGGGCTTGCCTTATTGGTTGCCATGTTAAGAGCATTATTTTTACAATCAGCTCAACAACAAGACCTAGATCAAAACAAATGGAATCGCATTAATCTGGGTAATTATTGGATGGATATCATCCGCCCCTTATTTCGATTCTTCATTCCGCTTGGTTTTGTTTTTTCTTTGCTGCTCACTTTTCAAGGTGTTCCATCAACGCTGTCTGCGGGCCCAACAGCGCAAGTTTTAGATCAAAGCACAGAAGTCAAAACCCAACATATTCCATTGGGTCCCGTTGCACCGATGGTTGCGATTAAACAACTCGGCAGTAATGGTGGTGGCTGGTATGGACCAAACAGTACTGTGCCTTTAGAAAACCCAACTCCATTGTCCAATGTGATTGAAATGATTGCGATTTTACTGATTCCACTTTCTGCGGTGTTTATGGTTGGACGCTTTATTCAACGTAAAAAACTGATGTGGATGATTTTTGGCAGCATGTTGTTGATGTCGCTGTCTTCAACGCTATTGACCCTGTGGGCTGAACAATCCTCATTAATCCCAAATATGGCTTTGATGGAAGGGAAGGAAATGCGTTTCGGTGCTGACGCATCGGCATTATGGGGAAGTTTGACCACACAAGTGAATAACGGCTCAGTCAATATGATGCATGATTCGGCTTCACCACTGACGGGATTGGTTGAACTGTGCAATATGCTGATTAATGCCATTTGGGGCGGGATTGGTTGTGGTTTATTACAGTTCTTTATTTACCTGTTTCTTGCCGTATTTATCGCAGGTTTGATGACAGGGCGTACCCCTGAATTATTTGGGCGAAAAGTTGAAGTCACTGAAATTAAGTTATTGGCACTGGTAATTCTCTTACAACCTGTGGTGATTCTTGGCTTGACGGCCATCGCCATTGCCTTTCCATCAATGACAGGGAGTTCCAATCCAGCATTTCACGGGATTAGCCAAGTGTTTTATGAGTATGTTTCTGCTTATGCCAATAATGGTTCAGGTTTTGAAGGCTTAGGTGATAACACTTTATGGTGGAACCTGAGTGCGAGTGTGGCGTTATTGGCAGGGCGTTATAGCGTGCTGATCATTCCAGTCTTAATTGCAGTCAGTCTGGCAACCAAACCGCAAGCAGCCGAAAGCAAAGGTTCTTTACAGATCGAATCTCCAACCTTTGCCCTGACTTTAATCGGGATTGTGTTGATCCTCACCTTGTTGCAATTCATGCCAGTGTTGGTGATTGGGCCAATTGCTGACTATTTATCGATAAAAGTTTAAGCGTGGAGCAAGCACAATGAAACATTCAAATGCGACACAACAGATGGATATTTTGAATAAAGAAATTATTCAGCAAACTTTCCATAAATTGCTGCCTCAACACGCTTTTAAAAATCCAGTGATGGCATGTGTCTGGGTCGGAACAATTTTAACCATTACTGCGACGTTGATGGGAAGTACTAGCTTAGGTTTTGGTTTAGTCCTGAGTTTAATTTTATTGGTCACGGTCTTATTCGCCAATTATGCCGAAGCGGTTGCAGAAGCCAAAGGTCGTGGACAAGCTGCATCTTTACGTCAGGCGCGTGAAAATTTAACTGCAAATCGTATCCTCGATTTAAATGCCGTACCGACAGTGATTTCTGCAAATTTACTGAAAAAGGATGATTTAGTCATCGTTAAAGCTGGTGAAATTGTTCCTGCGGATGGTGAGATTATTCAGGGTTTTGCGACCATCAATGAATCAGCCGTTACAGGTGAATCTGCACCCGTACTGCGTGAAGCCAATACCGATCGTTCTGGTGTGATTGGCGGCACTAAGGTTTTGTCTGATGAAATTATTATTCGAGTCAGTAATGAGGCAGGGCATAGCTTCTTAGATCGTATGATTGCCTTGGTTGAAGGTGCCAACCGTCAAAAGACACCGAATGAGATCGCATTGAGTATTTTACTCAATATTATGACCATCACCTTTATTGTAGTTGTGCTGACTTTACCTGTGATTGGTTCAATGGTTGGGATCAAAATCAGTATGGTTTTGCTGATTTCCCTATTGGTGTGTTTGATTCCAACTACGATTGGCGGCTTGCTGCCTGCGATTGGGATTGCAGGGATGAACCGTGCTTTAAAAGCCAATGTCTTAGCCAAATCAGGTAAAGCGGTTGAAGTTGCGGGTGATATTGATGTGTTGCTCTTGGATAAAACAGGCACGATCACCTATGGAGATCGCCAGGCTACTGCTTTTTATCCATTGGCAGGTGTGACACCAAGTGAGTTACGCCAAGCAGCGATGCTGACCTCTTTTGCCGATCCAACGCCTGAAGGGAAGTCAGTCATCAGCCTTGGGAAGGAATTAGGCGAAAGCATTCAAGAGCCGAAAGATGCTGAGTTCATTCAATTTAGTGCCTCAACTCGTCTTTCAGGAGTAAATCTAGCAACTGGACAAACGATTCGCAAGGGTGCAGTCGATGCCATTCTTAAATTTACCCATCAAGAAATCAAAGACAACATTGAGCTTAAAACTCGTGTCGAGCAAGTGGCTTCTAAAGGTGCGACACCACTCGTAGTAGCTTCGAATCACAATATTTTAGGTGTGATTGAACTTTCAGATGTGATTAAACAGGGTATTAAAGAACGCTTTGCACTGCTACGTGAAATGGGCATCAAAACCATTATGGTCACGGGAGACAATCCTCTAACTGCGGCTGCGATTGCGGCTGAAGCAGGGGTAGATGACTATATTGCGGAAGCGAGACCTGAGGATAAATTGGCGTGTATTCGTCATGAGCAAGCAGCAGGAAAATTGGTCGCAATGGTGGGTGATGGTACCAATGATGCACCCGCCTTGGCACAGGCAGATATTGGTTTAGCCATGAACTCAGGTACTCAAGCAGCCAAAGAAGCAGGCAATATGGTGGATTTGGATTCTGATCCAACCAAATTGCTGGATGTAGTCGAAATTGGTAAGCAGCAATTGATTACTCGTGGAGCATTAACCACTTTTTCTTTGGCAAATGATGTATCTAAATACTTTGTGATTTTACCTGCATTATTCGCAGTGGCGATTCCTGAGCTTGGGGTACTGAATATTTTACAGCTTAGTAGCCCAAGTAGCGCGGTGATTTCCGCTTTAATCTTTAATGCCTTGATTATTCCAATGTTGATTCCATTGGCACTCAAAGGTGTTCAATTCAAACCTGCCAGTGCGCTGCAATTGTTACGCCGCAATATGCTGATTTACGGTGTAGGTGGGGTGATCTTTCCGTTTATTGTGATCAAGCTGATTGATCTTGTTGTGTCCTTGTGGATTTAGGAGTTGGAAATGAATACTTTATTGAAGCATGAGCAATTGAATCAACAGAATCCGCAATTATCGAATCTAGTACATTCAGTCCTACGTCCGAGTCTTGGTTTGATCGTGGTTGGTTTTTTCATTGCAGGCATGTTGTACGCTACAGCAAGTGTCTCCATTGCGCAGTTGATCTTTCCCAAACAAGCCAATGGTAGTGTCATTGAACTGAATGGTAAAATTATTGGTTCAAACTTGGTAGGACAAAACTTTGTTAGTGAACAATATTTTCATGGACGACCAAGTGCGGTAAGTTACAATGTCGATGGTATGGCAGGCAGTAATTTGGCAATCTCTAATCCTGATTTGCAAAAACAAATTAAAGAGCGAACAGTGCAATTTGCCCAGAATAATCATATTACTGAGCAACACGTGCCGAATGAGATGGTGACTGCTTCAGGAAGCGGGATTGACCCAGATATTTCACCTGAAAGTGCTTTATTACAGGTGAAACGCGTGGCACAGCAACATCATTTACCTGAGCAGCGAGTGCGTGATTTGGTACAACAACAAATTCAGCCTGCACAATTCGGCATCTATGGGCAAGCGCGGGTCAATGTGCTACAGCTAAATTTAGCCTTAGATCAATTGTCATCGACCACACGTTGATAGAGCGTAATTATGCAGATCGACCGTAATAACAAAGCAGATGCATGGTTGGCACATAGTCAACGTGAACAATCTGGACGTTTGACCATTTTCTTGGGTGCAGCACCTGGGGTGGGGAAAACCTATGCCATGCTGACCCGAGCGCATGAATTGATGCAACAAGGGCAGCATGTGGTGGTCGGGGTCGTAGAAACTCACGGTCGATCTGATACCGAACGTTTGATTCAAGGGCTGAATGTTATTCCAAGGAAGCCTGTGGAATATCAGGGGCGAATGTTGGACGAGATGGATCTCGACCAAATTCTTAAATTAAAGCCTCAAATTGTGCTTGTTGATGAACTTGCCCATCGCAATGTACCCAATAGTCGGCATGAATATCGTTGGCAAGATGTCAATGAGTTGTTGGATGCAGGCATTGATGTCTATAGCACCTTAAATATTCAGCATTTGGAAAGTCTGAATGATGTGGTTTTTCAAATTACGGGGATTCGGGTCACTGAAACTGTCCCCGATGCATTACTTAAACGTTTAAAAGATATTCGACTGGTTGATTTACCTGTTCCTGAATTATTAGAACGAATGAATCATGGCAAGATTTATTTCGCCGATGTTGCCCCCCATGCATTACAAGGTTTTTTTAAAGCTGCGAATTTGACAGCGTTACGTGATCTGGCAATTCAAACTGTTGCAGGGCAGGTCGATATTGATTATCGAGAAAAATTTGTTGCACAAGGGCAGATTATCCCGATTCAAAATCACGTCATGTTGGCAATAGATGGTTCTGAATTTTCTGAAGATTTGGTACGCCGTGCGCATCGGATTGCAGAAAGGCGCAATGCAATGTGGAGCGTCATTTCGATTCAAAAAAGTAAGGTTGAAACGACCCAAGCCTTTGCAGTGACTAAAGCCTTTAATCTAGCGCGTAAGCTCGGTGGAGATACCTATTTGCTGTATAGCAATCATATTGCATCGACCATTTTACAAGCGGCTTATGATTATGGTGCATCTAATATTTTACTCGGCAAAAGCCCTCAAAAATCGCTATGGCAGCGCCTATTTTCAGATCATATTGCCGATCAACTGTTAGAGAAACAGCATCCTTTTGAAATCACCTTTGTTCAGCCTTTAAAAGCCAAAAATAATGAAAAGCGTTTGCAGACAGATGTGGCTTATTCATCTTGGCTGGAACAAGGCTTGGCGTTTAATCAACGTGAAGTGTTTGAAAGTATTATCATTGTATTGCTAGGATTGATTGTGGCTGCAATCAGTGATCATTTTATTGGGTATAGTGATTTAGCTTTAATTTTTATTGTGACTGTATTGCTTGTTGCGATACGCGCACGCATGTTGATCACGATTATTAGCGTATTCGTCTGTTTTTTACTCTACAACTACCTTTTTATTGAACCTCGCTTTACCTTTATGATTAACGCTGAACGTGGCGTGATTACCATTATCACGTTCATTGTTTCAGCCTTACTGGTTGGGCGTTTGGCCAACCAATTACGCGCTCAGGTGCTTAGCCTACGTGCTGCAAATTCAGTGTCGTTACAGTTACAGGAATTAGAGCGCAAGCTATCGATCTGTGTAGATATTGAACAGGTGTTAAATGTCGCCAAACAACATTTGGAAACTTCATTAAATGCCACGGTTTGGTTAAAAGTTGAAAATCAGTCTTTAGGTGATCCATCCGTCTTAAATGAAAAAGATCAAATTGCCGCAGATTGGACGCAGAAGAATGCAAAACCCTGTGGACGTTTTACCAATACGTTGACCAATTCTGATTGGTGGTTCATTCCGCTGAATTTAGTGAAAGAATATGGCGTGATTGCAATTCGCTTTCATCAAAATGCTCAAACCATCAGTTTTGAATTACAACGTTTAACTGAGTTGATGATTGAGGATATTGCGCAAACTGTTGCTCGGGTACAACTGTCTTTACAATTAGAAAATTCTAGAGTAGTGGCCGAAACGGAAAAGCTCCGCTCCGCCTTGCTTTCTTCGGTATCGCATGATTTACGTTCACCCTTAGCCGCGATGATTGGTTCGGCAGATACGCTCAAATATTATGGTGAACAGATGCCTGAAAGCGATCGCCATGAATTATTAGACACCATTCATATCGAGGGCGAACGACTGGATCGCTATATTCAAAACCTGTTGGACATGACTCGTTTAGGTCATCAGGGTTTGACTTTGAGTCGTGCTTGGATCGGTGTGGATGAACTGATTGGCTCGGCAACGCAACGGCTTAAACGCTATCAGCCTGAGGTAAAAATCGAAGTTGCTTTGGCGGAAGAACTTCCGCAATTATATGTGCATCCTGCTTTGATTGAACAAGCCATTTTTAATGTCTTGGAAAATGCAGCCAAGTTCTCACCAGAGAATCTTCCGATTGAAATAAAGATTCAGCAACAAGAACAATTTTTGCAAATTGATATTATGGATCAAGGGGTTGGCATTCCTGAGCATGAGCGTGAACAAATTTTTGATATGTTCTATACCATGCAGCGTGGCGATCGAGGGAAAACAGGAACAGGTTTAGGGCTGGTGATTGTCAAAGCCATTATTGGCGCTCATATGGGCAGTATCGAAGCTTTTGCTGGAACAGATGGTCAAGGTACTTTAATTCGCATACGATTACCGTTATATCAGGGTTAAACGATCTTTTATGCCGCAAACAATCTATCCGAATGCATCAATTTTAATTATTGATGATGAACCTCAAATTCGAAAATTTTTAGACATTGCTTTACGTGCGCAAGGCTATCAGGTGCATGTTGCTGAAAATGGCATGAAAGGCTTAGAAATTTTGGCAACACGGGGTGCGGATTTACTGATTTTAGATTTGGGTTTACCTGATATGGAAGGACAGCAGGTGTTGACCGAGATGAGACAGTGGTCAGATATTCCTGTGATTGTGTTATCTGCACGCCCTGATGAAAATCAAAAAATTAAATTGCTGGATGCAGGCGCAAATGATTATGTCACTAAACCGTTTAGCATTCAGGAGTTATGTGCGCGTATTCGGGTGATGTTTCGCAATAAACCACAACAGTCTGAACAAAACATTGTATTTGATGATGGTCAATTATCTGTGGATGTGGCTGAGCATGTGGTGAAATTAGCCCATGAAGAAATTGTGCTCAGCAAAAAAGAATTTCAACTGTTAGCACTCTTGATTCGCCATCAAGGTAAGATCGTCACACAAAAACAAATTATGACGGAGTTATGGGGCATTAGCCATGAAGAAGATACCCATTATCTTCGAATCTTGGTGAAAAAACTCCGCAGCAAAATTGGAGATTCTGCGGTCACTCCAAAATATATTTTTACCATTGCAGGCGTGGGGTTACGTTTCGATGCAGCAAACCGCACATAGTAAAAAGCTCAACTTTTTAATAATCGATTTCGGGTAACTTAAAACTTCAAAAGATGCCTAACTTTATTCGTAATCATGGGATTACACGCCAAAATTGCGATTAAGATGATAGAGATACCGAGAATACTGAACATGTCGGGAATCTCATGCCAAAAAATAAAGCCCCAAATCCCTGCAAATACAATCGCAATATAATTCATCGGCCCAATTTGCCCAGCAGGGGCTAAACTATAGGCATAAGACATAAACAACTGGCTGATGTTGGCTAAGAGCCCAGCGGTAATCAGTAAGGCCAATTCTTTGAGTGTGAAGATACGCCAGTGCCAAAACATCGGAATAGATGAAATGAGCGTGCCAAAAATACAAAAATAGAAAACAATTCGTTCGGGTGGCTCGGTACTGGTCAGCGCACGTACAGTGACAAAGGCCATTGCAGATAAGAAACAAGCACCTAGACCAATCACAGACAACGCATTAAACATCCCTTGATCAGGTTTTGCCACCAACAGTACCCCAATTAAACCGACAACTGCCGCGATAATCATGCCGAGACTTATTTTTTCTTTGAGAAAGAAGTATGCAATCAGTGGAATAAAAATCGGTGAGGAGTAACTAAACACCATCGCATTGGACAGTTTTAGATGTGCAATGGCATAGAAAAAACCATACATTGCAGCTAAACCGACGATACTGCGCCAAGTATGCATCCACAATTTATCGGTTTTAATAAAGCTTAAACCCTGCTTAAACAGCATAGGAATAAAAATAAATAATCCGACAGCATTCCTAAAAAAGACCACTGTCGGATTATCTACCGTTTCAGATGCAAAACGAATGCACACGCCCATAATCGAAAACAGCAAGGCTGAAGTCATTAAACAGAGCAGTGCTTTACTCACAGCCGTTGACGGCGATGATGTGTTTTGCATCATAAGATTGTGTTTCCGAGTACATAAACAGGTAAATAGAAGAATCAGCCGACTCCTCTACTTAGCTTATAAAGTTTAGGTCACAGGGGCAGGGTTAAAGACTGCAAGTGAATTATGAATTCCCCAGTGATCTGACCAAGTTTTCTTTTCACCGCTTGCAACTTGTAAAATGAGTTCAAATAATTCCCAACCCACTTGTTCAATGCTGCGTTTACCAATCGCGATATCACCCGCGCTAATATCAATCAGGTCATACCAACGGTTGGCAATGGTGTTGCGGCTCGCCATTTTAATCACAGGAACTGCGGCTAAACCGTAAGGTGTACCACGACCTGTGGTAAAGACTTGTACAGTAATACCAGACGCCATTTGTTGTGTACCACAAATAAAGTCGCTAGATGGCGTTGCAGCAAAAATCAGCCCTTTCTTGGTTGGTTTTTGCCCCGGTGCCAAGACTTCAACAATTGCGGAACTGCCAGACTTGGCAATCGATCCCATGGCTTTTTCCACAATGTTATTTAAACCACCTTTTTTGTTGCCTGGGGTGGTATTGGCACTGCGGTCTACTTTACCTGCGGCAAGGTAGTCATCATACCATTGCATTTCACGAATGAGGTCTTTTGCAACTTGCTCATTTTCAGCACGAGGGGTCAATAAATGAATACCGTCACGTACTTCAGTCACTTCTGAGAACATCACTGTACCGCCGCAACGGACAATGAGGTCAGAAGCAAAGCCTACAGCAGGGTTAGAGGTCACACCTGAGAACGCATCACTGCCACCACATTGCATGCCCACCACCAAATGTGATGCAGACACTTCTTCACGTTGACGTTGATTGAGTTTTTCTAAATGGTGTTCCGCCACCGCCAAAATGTGGTCAACCATACTCTGAAAGCCATTATGACGTTCATCTTGCAGTTGAATGATATCTTGATCTTCAACAGGAATACGTTTGTTTTCAGCAGGAATATTCAGCAAGCGTTCAGGTTGCATTTTTTCACAGCCTAAGCTGACCACCATTACTTCGCCACCAAAGTTTGGATTCAGCGCTAAGTTATGAATGGTACGAATCGGCACAATCGCCGCAGGTGCATCAATCGCGACACCACAGCCATATAAATGGTTGAGTCCGACAATACCATCGACATTTGGATATTTATGCAGTAATTCACGTTCTACGATTTTAACCACATGATCGACAATCCCTTCAACGCAGTTCACGCTGGTGGTAATTGCCAATAAGTTTTTGGTTCCAACAGAGCCATCTTTGTTTTTATAACCTTTAAAAGTGTAACCAGTGAGCGGTTCAAGTACTGGTGCAGGACGAGTTGCGAGTTCTAAAGAGTCTAAGGTCGGTGCTTCAGGCATCAGTGTAACGGCTTCATTGACCCATGAGCCTGCGTTTAACGCTTTATTTGCATATCCAATAATTTCACCGTAGCGCACAATCGGATCATTTTCTTTCAATGTTGTTAATAAGACTTTATGTCCTTGAGGCACAGCTTCAACCAAAGTGATGTCTTGTGCTTCAACATAAGTTCCCTGTGCTAGACCACCATCGTTCACCACGATCGCGACGTTGTCTTGCGGATTAATTTTGATGAGTAGTGGTCTTTGTTGCATGATCGTTCCTTGTATTTAGTGGCAAACAGAGTTAGCTAGAAGATAGCCAGCTCTGGTAAAGCATGAAGCGGATGAATTAAGGTGCAGTGGTTTTCAGTTGGAAGCGTTCGATTTTGCCAACCATGAATAGATAACACAGCAGTGCAATCACGGCATGGATACCCACAAAGACTAAAGCATTATTGAATGAACCTGTTGAGCTGATGATGTAACCAATCACGATTGGAATCACGATACCTGCAGTATTACCAAAGGTATTGAATAGACCGCCAGATAGACCAATCATTTCTTTTGGTGCGACGTCCGACATCACCGCCCAACCTAAAGAACCAAAGCCTTTGCCGAAGAAAGCCAATGACATAAAGAAGATGATGGCAGTATGTGATTCCACATAGTTACAGATCACAATACTGGTTGATAAGAACAGACCTAAAATAATTGGCAACTTACGTGCGAAAGTCACTGAATGATTCATTTTGATAAGACGGTCTGATACCAAACCGCCCAAAATACCGCCAATAAAACCACAGAGTGCAGGTGCAACCGCAGCGAAACCAGCCTGCAAAATAGTCATATGACGTTCTTTTACAAGGTACACAGGGAACCAAGTTAAGAAGAAATAGGTTAAGCAGTTAATACAATACTGCGCGATGAATATCCCCAGTAACATACGTGAAGAAAGAAGTTGTTTAATATCGGCAAAAGAGGTTTTTTTCTTTTGCTGAGTATTATTTTTATCTTCCCCCATGAGGACTAAACCACCACCTTGTTTGATGTATTCAAGCTCTGATGGATTGATACTTGGATGGTTGACTGGGCTATAAATCACTTTTAGCCAAATAAATGATACGACAATACCAAGACCACCCATAATCCAGAAAATAGATTGCCAATGAACTTGAGCAACTAACCAGCCCATAAATGGAGCAAAGATTACGGTTGCAAAATACTGTGCAGAGTTAAAGATGGCTGCTGCTGTACCGCGTTCTTTGGTGGGGAACCATGCTGCCACAATTTGGCTATTGCCTGTAAAAGCAGGGCTTTCAGATAAGCCAACAAGGAAGCGCAATAAAAACAGGACACTGATAACAGCGCCAGTACTGCCGAAAATATCCGAAAAACCAATTAAAATCGTGAAGAATGACCATAAAAAAATACTGGCAAAATAAACTTTTCGCGCACCGTATTTATCGAGTAGCCAACCTCCAGGAATCTGACCAATCACATAGGCCCATGCGAATGCAGAAAAAATATAGCCCATGGTCACAGAGTCAATTCCCAACTCTTGTGTCATTGGTGAAGCAGCCATAGAAAGGGTGGCACGATCACCATAATTGAGTGAGGTGACAATAAAGATCATCGCTAAAATTAAGTAGCGGGTCTTGGTATGTTTGGCCGTTGCAACTGTAGCGGCGCTTTGCGTTTGTAAGTTTTCCATACACAAACTCTTCTATCCGTAACCTAATTTGTGCGCATTCAAATTAGAGTGACTTCATGTCTATTTAACGAAATAGGTACTCTAGCATCATGAGCAAATACACTATTTCTTCCCAAATGCTCTAAGCAATTCTTTAAAGATGTATGACATCTTATGATTATTTTTGAATTGTTTGCAATTTGTTTTTTTTGGATTTTAATCGATTTTTTATTAAGTTATTGAATATTAATAATTTAAAAAAATTAAGAGGTATGATGACTTGTTGGTTTGCCTAAGAGAAACTTATTTATACGTATAAAACATCATATTTTATTCTTTTTAAAAGAGGAACTAAATCAGCAATTAGTTGAAAAAGTATAAGATTTTTTGCCTATTATTTAACTATCGAGCAATTTTTTGGGCTTTTTGAGAAAAAAGATTGGATATTCAAAATTTATGTTGTAGGATGTCAGACAACTTATAGATGACTATGGAGAGTTACAATGGAAGCAATTGAGTTAAAGAGTATTATTTCTGACGGTTTACTTTCTTTCCCAGTAACTGACTTTGACAAAAATGGTGATTTCAACAAAGCAACCTATGCAAAGCGTTTAGAGTGGTTAGCACCTTACGGTGCAAGTGCACTTTTTGCTGCGGGTGGTACAGGTGAGTTTTTCTCATTAACTGGCAATGAATATTCTGAAGTCATCAAGACTGCGGTGGATACTTGTAAGGGCAGTGTGCCAATTATTGCAGGTGCGGGTGGTCCAACTCGTCAAGCGATTGCACAAGCGCAAGAAGCTGAACGTCTAGGTGCTCAAGGTATTCTTTTAATGCCGCACTACTTAACTGAAGCGAGCCAAGAAGGCTTGATTGAACACGTTAAACAAGTGTGTAACTCTGTAGACTTCGGTGTCATTTTCTATAACCGTAGCGTATCTCTTTTAAATCTTGATTCATTACAGCAATTGACAGAAGCATGTCCTAACCTGATTGGTTTCAAAGACAGCTCTGGTCAAATCGACATGATGACAGGGATTACTCAAACTGTCGGTGACCGTTTATCTTACTTAGGTGGTTTACCAACTGCAGAAGTATTTGCAGCACCATACAAAGCACTCGGTTGCCCAGTCTATTCATCTGCAGTGTTTAACTTCATTCCAAAAACTGCCATGGAGTTCTACCACGCAATTCGTGCCAACGATACAGCAACGACTGATCGTTTAATCAAGGATTTCTTCTTGCCGTTAATCCAAATCCGTGACCGTAAAGCGGGTTATGGCGTAAGTATGATTAAAGCGGGTGCGAAGATTGTGGGTTATGATGCGGGTCCTGTTCGTCCACCATTAAGTGACTTAACGCCGAAAGACTTCGAAGATTTAGCAGCATTAATTGCGACTTTAGGTCCGCAATAAGTTTAGAAATTTAGGCATTGGAGTTTATTCATGGCATTGAATATAGGTAAGCAATTTATCAAGGGTCAGCGTGTAGCAGTACATGCACCTGCACTTGAAAGTATTAATGCAACGGACTATCAACCTACGGGCTACCTCTTTAGTCAAGCGAGTATTGAAGAAGTTGATGCTGCAGCTCAAGCCGCAGAAGCCGCTTTTGTGTTGTACAGCCAAATTTCGCAAGAACAACGTGCAGGTTTCTTAGATGAAATTGCCGTTGAAATTGAAGCTTTAGGTGCATCACTACAAGAGGTTGCATCTTTAGAAACGGGTCTCCCTTTGGCGCGTTTGCAAGGTGAAACAGGGCGTATTACAGGTCAGTTGCGTTTATTTGCTCAGTTGTTACGTCGTGGTGATTTTTATGCTGCACGTATTGATCCTGCATTGCCAGATCGTAAGCCGATGCCTCGTGTTGACCTACGTCAGTATAAAGTCGGTTTAGGTCCTGTTGCCGTGTTTGGTGCGAGTAATTTCCCACTGGCATTTTCAACCGCGGGTGGCGACACCGTTGCTGCTTTGGCAGCAGGCTGTTCGGTGGTATTTAAAGCACACTCAGGGCATATGGCAACGGCTGAATTGGTGGCTGAAGCCATTGAAAAAGCCGTCGTAAAATGTGGCATGCCCGCGGGTACATTCAATATGATCTTTGGTGGTCGTATTGGTGCGGATTTGGTGGCACATCCACTGATTCAAGCTGTAGGCTTCACAGGTTCTTTGGAAGGTGGTATGGCGCTGTATAATATTGCGCAAAACCGTCCACAACCCATTCCTGTATTTGCTGAAATGTCGAGCGTGAACCCAGTTGTGGTGATGCCTCAAGCATTGGCTACTCGCGGTGTGCAAATTGCACAAGATACAGTTGCATCATTCAACATGGGCTGTGGTCAATTCTGTACCAAACCAGGTTTAATTTTAGGGGTGAAAAGCCCTGAATTTGACCAGTTTGTTGAAGGTCTAATTGCACATACACAGCAAGCTGTTCCGCAAGTAATGTTAAATCCAGGCACTTTAAAAAGCTATCAACAAGGTGTTGCTGAGTTAAAAACCGAAGCTGGCTTTGAGCTGATTGCTCAAGGTCAAAAAGCAACGTTGATTTCACAAGCTTCTGCGAACTTGTTCCAAGCAGACCAAAGTGTGTTGTTGGCAGGTAATGCCAAATTACAACACGAAGTGTTTGGTCCAATGTCGATTGTTGTTGCAGTAGATGATGAAGCAACCTTATTACAAGGTCTTGAACAATTGGCAGGTCAATTGACAGCCACCATCATTGGTGAAGATGCTGAATTGGCTACAGCAGCTCAATTGTTGGCATTGTTTACCCGTAAGGCAGGTCGTGTTTTGTTTAACGGCTTCCCGACTGGGGTAGAAGTGTCTGATGCCATGGTGCATGGTGGTCCATTCCCTGCAACAAGTGATGCACGTGGTACATCGGTAGGTACGGGTGCAATTGAACGTTTCATGCGTCCAGTGTGTTATCAAAACACACCACAAGTATTATTGCCAGCAGCGCTTAAAGATGAAAATCCATTACAAATTAATCGTTTGATTAATGGTGAATTGACTAAAGCAGCACTTTAATTCAATGGATTAAACCAAAGCCACGCTATGATTGATCATGGCGTGGCTTTATTTAGGACAGTATTCTATGGAAAGTTTTAATTGCAGTAATGCCAAAGCGCTGTTGTCCATGATTATGGATAAAGCAGTCGCGGGTGATCCCGTCGAAATCACCAGAAAAGGCCGAGAGTCTGCGGTCATGATCAGCAAGGCCTCCTATGAGGCTTATAAAAAAGCAGAATTTGAGGCGAAATTTCCAAAACAGTCCGAATCTTACTGAAGGTTTTAGGCTTCAATATCTAGTGCACGAGCATGTCAGGCATGTATTTCCTTTTTTTGAATAAACAGTGTTAGTTTGAATGACAGGATCAGACTGATATGATGTATCACCACTCCCCATAACAATTGAAGTCCAAACAACTTACTATAGGACTATTGGGTCGGGTTATAGTAAACTAAGTCTCTAATTTTCCAATATTTGGTGAGTCTCTTTCATTATGTCTAGTGCGATTAAATCTAGATCAACAAAAAAATTAAGCCAAATCATCGTCGCGCAATTGATTGAAAAAATTCAATCCGGAGACTTTACGGTTGGAGAAAAAATTCCGACAGAACTTGAACTGATTGAACAGTTTGAAGTGAGTCGTTCGGTTATTCGAGAGGCTATTACCGAATTACGTTCTCTCGGTTATGTCGAGACCCGTCATGGTATTGGTACTTTTGTCAAAGAACATTCCATCGAACAAATTTTTTTACTTTCAAATGCCAGCTTAGAAACCATCAATGACATTGTGGCCTTACTGGAATTGCGGATTAGTTTGGAGTCAGAGGCAGTATTTCTTGCTTCGGAACGCCGTAAACAAGTGCATATCGATAAAATGAAAGTAGCATTGGATGACTTTGAAAAGCATATTTCATCTGATGTGAATGACGGTACAGTGAAAGCTGATTATGACTTTCATATTGCAATTGCCGAGGCATCTGAAAATCAATATTTTGTTGATTTTCTGAAATACTTAGGTGAAAAAATTATCCCGCGTGCACGAGTAAAATCCATTGAACACAGCCCTGTGAATCGTGAAGATTATTTAAAAACAGTACACCATGATCATGTCAATATTTTCAATGCGATTGTAGATCAAGATGGACTTTTGGCACGTCAAATGATGCGTGCTCACCTCTCAAAAAGCATTAAAAAGTTTAAGCAATAGTTTCGGACTTAACGACGATTAAAGTTCTGATATAAAAAAAGCAGCATGACTTAATTCGAGTCTGCTGCTTTTTTTATTGATGCAAAGTCTATTGAAGCATGATCTATTTAAACAAGGTTTTGCTTAACACCTTGCATATTTTGATTGATATTACTTTGTAAAATGTCAAACAAACGTTGCTGTGCTTCGTCTGTACCCCAAGCAATATGTCCAGTAATCATGACATTGGCATGCTGGCGTTGCAGTTGGAGTAGCGGATGGTCATCGGCAGGCGGTTCCTGATTTAATACATCAGCACCAAAACCTGCAATTTTTTTGCTTTCAATTGCTGCAATCAGGTCGGCATCATGCACTAAGCCACCACGACCGACATTAATCAGAATACTTTTTTCTTTCATGCGTTCAAAGACTGAAGCATCAATCATATGTTGAGTTTCAACATTTAACTCACAGTGTAAAGACAAAATATCTGCTTGTTGTACAGCTTGCTCAAATGGCACATATCCATCACGGCATTGCGCCGCATTTTTACGCTCACTAAAAATGACTTTCATGCCAAATGCTTCGGCTTTTTGCGCTAGCGATAAGCCAATTTCACCTTTACCCATGATGGTTAGGGTCTTGTTTTTAAGTTCACCCATTGGGGCAGCAAGATAAAATGAACTGTTGCCATTTGACCAGAGACCTTGTTTAACGCCATCAACTTGTTGGTTAAAGTTTTTAATTAGGTTGATCATTAGAGTAAATGCATGTTCTGCTACAGCATCACCCGCATAACCACGAATATTACAGACTTGAACGCCATGTTGTTTGAGCAGAGGCAGATTGACGTGGTTAAAGCCAGTTGAGCAGAGTGCTAGGAGCTTTAGATTGGGGTTGTTGGCTAAAACTTGTTCGTTAACATTTAAATCACTAATGATAATGACATCTTGATCATGGACTTGTGTTTGAAACTGTTCTTGATCGAGTTGCTGAAATTCGCTGTATTGCACAGGAAAATCGAATTGAAATGCTTGATCAATTAAGACATATTTTTCGGCACAGGTTACTTTGAGAGTCGACATAAGAAGTATTCAACATAAAACTAGATATAAGACATCATATGTCATCTGAGTGCTGATTTCTATATCACATCATCATACGCAGGGCAGTTGCGCATCGTTCAAGCCATTTCTTAATTTTAACTCGATGAGTTTCTAGGAGGGAGATGCATCTGATACTGCTCTAATCAAGGCACTCATCAAGAAAAAATACCAAGAAATCGATACGTATTTCTTGGTATTTATCTTCGCTACATGAATGGTCTTAAATATGAAGCTAAACATCAAAAGCCTGAACAACTCAGCTCAAACAAGTCCTGATTCTAGTTAAGTATTTAAATGCTCTAAGGTTGAAATAAAGTCCGTAAATTTCTCACCTTGAATCACCACATGTGCTTTCAGCAAAGCCTCAGCTTCTTGTTCATCCCCTGCAAAAATGGCCTCTAAAATTGCGCTATGTTCTGAAAATGAATGATTCATTCGATGGTTAACGCGGAGTTGTAGGCGACGGTACGGGTGTAAACGTTTGTGCAAGGTACACGCTTGTTCAATTAAAAAGGCATTATGACTGGCTTGATAAATGGCAAAGTGAAATAAACGGTTGGCCTCATAATAATTTTCTGAGTCGTTCTGATTTAAATAGTCCTGACATAACTGATGTAAGCGCTGTAATTCTTGCTTTTCTTCAGGTTGAATGCGCCGTGCTGCTAAACGTCCACACATGGCCTCTAACTCAGCCATCACCTCAAACATTTCACAAAGGGTGAGTGAGTTAATAGCTGGAATAATTGCGCCACGACGTGGGCGAATTTCAACCAATCCTTCAGCGGCCAATAGCTTTAATGCCTCACGAATCGGGGTGCGTGAAGCACCATAGCGTTCGCAAAGCTCTTGTTCATCTAGCTTAGTCCCGGGTAGGAAAAAGCCATAAATAATATCATCCTCTAACTTTTTACTAATTTGAATAGAAAGAGGAAGTTCCGCAATTGAAGTCATACATCACCAAAAATTGTATACAATTTATGTTTATTTGAGTACAAAACATTGTACACTGGATACAGATAAGCTATAACTATAGCAAATTATAAGTCAGATTATTAGAAGCGCTGCATGATCCAGGGAGGATTCAGCAATGATTATTTACGGAACAGCCATATTGGCAATCTGCCATTTACTTGGTGTTTATCTAGGCAATGTTCTCGGAGTTGCACTCGGTGTCCAAGCCAATGTAGGTGGTGTGGCTATCGCCATGATTTTATTAATTCTATCGAAGGAACTGTTAGCTAAACGCGGGCACTTACCGCAAGTGACTCAATTTGGTGTGTTGTACTGGTCAGGTATGTATATCCCAATTGTCGTTGCAATGTCGGCAGGCCAAAACGTCGTTGCTGCTATGTCAGGCGGGATGTTGGGTCTGATTGTTTCGGTTGCGTCTTTGATTGGTACCGTCTTGGTGATTCGTTGGTTAAATAAATCCAGTGGCGACTATGAAAGCTATGAATGGGCTGTAGAGCCAACTGAAAAAGCCGCTTAAGGACAAGGGTGTTGTCTTAACACGAAATAACAATCAGTTGTACGGTTACAAGGAAGAAACGCAATGGAAGAAATAATTACGGTTTTTACCAAAAACGCCCTCGTCGCGGCGCTCGCAGTGACTGGTTTGATGATGTATGTGTCACATCTTTTGTCGAAATATCTCACCAAAGGGAAGTTACAAAGCTCAGCTATAGCCATCACCATGGGGCTAGTTTTGGCTTATTTCGCTGGGATTTATACTCAAGGTGAAAAGGGCATTTCAGATATCGCCATTTTCTCAGGTTTTGCTTTACTCGGTGGTGCCATGATTCGTGACTTGGCCATTGCATCAACGGCGTTTGAAGTCGACGTCAAAGAAGTGAAAAAAGCAGGAAAGGTGGGCTTGATCGCGCTTGCACTTGGCTGCGTGATTCCATTTTTGATTGGTGCAATGGTCGCGTGGTTGATGGGTTATAAAGATCCCGTTTCGATGACCACGATTGGCGCAGGTGCGATGACCTACATCGTTGGACCAGTAACGGGTTCAGCCATTGGTGCAAGCTCAGAAGTGATTGCATTATCGATTGCAATTGGTCTGATTAAAGCGGTGTTTTTCATGGTGGGTACACCGTTATTCGCAAAATTTATGTATCTCAAAAGTCCACGTTCTGCCATGGTTTTTGGTGGAATGGCGGGGACGACCAGTGGTACAGCAGCAGGTTTAGCAGGAACTGATGTGCGTTTAGTACCCTATGGTGCATTGGTCGCAACCTTCTATACCGGTCTTGGTTGTTTACTTGGCCCCTCTGTATTTTTTCTCACAATTAATGCCATCTTCGGCTAAGCACAGCATAAAGGTGACCCCATGAACCAAATGGTTAAGACGCGCTTATGGGATAAGCAGCGCACCCGTAGACAAGAAAAGTTGAATCTTGCCAAAGAAAAAGGCTTTGCAAAACAAGTTGAGCATGCTCGGGTGATTGAACTTTTGGAAACGGTAATTTCCAGTGGTGATCGCGTTTGTTTAGAAGGTAATAACCAAAAGCAGGCCGACTTTTTGTCAAAGAGTTTAAGTCAGTGTAATCCAGAAGTGGTTCATGACTTACATATCGTGCAGTCGGTATTGGCTTTACCCAGTCATATTGATGTCTTTGAAAAAGGCATTGCCTCTAAGGTCGATTTCTCCTTTGCAGGCCCACAAAGTTTACGTCTAGCACAATTGGTTCAGCAGCAAAAAATCAGTATTGGTTCGATCCATACTTACCTAGAGCTGTATGGGCGATACTTTATCGATCTGACGCCAAATGTCTGCTTGATTACGGCACATGCGGCTGACCGTGAGGGCAACCTTTATACAGGTGCGAATACCGAAGATACGCCCGCGATTATTGAAGCGACAGCATTTAAAAGCGGCATTGTGATTGCGCAGGTCAATGAAATTGTCGATAAGTTACCGCGTGTCGATGTACCTGCGGATTGGGTCGATTTTTATATTGAAAGTCCCAAGTACAACTATATAGAACCATTATTTACCCGTGATCCTGCACAAATTACTGAAGTGCAAATTTTAATGGCGATGATGGTGATTAAAGGCATCTATGCACCATATCAAATTCAACGTTTAAATCATGGGATTGGCTTTGATACTGCGGCAATTGAATTGTTATTGCCTACGTATGGAGCATCCTTAGGACTAAAGGGGCAGATTTGTACCAATTGGGCTTTGAATCCGCACCCGACTTTAATTCCAGCGATTGAAAGTGGATTTGTCGAATCGATCCATAGCTTCGGTTCCGAAGTCGGGATGGAAGACTATATTAAAGAACGTCCAGATGTGTTTTTTACAGGCAGTGACGGCAGCATGCGTTCCAATCGTGCCTTTAGTCAAACCGCGGGTTTATATGCGTGTGATTTGTTCATTGGTTCGACTTTACAGATTGATTTACAAGGCAACAGTTCAACCGCCACTGTAGACCGTATTTCTGGTTTTGGTGGTGCACCAAATATGGGCTCTGACCCACATGGACGCCGTCATGCCAGTTATGCCTATACCAAAGCAGGCCGTGAAGCAGTCGATGGAAAACTGATTAAAGGGCGTAAGTTGGTGGTGCAATTGGTCGAAACGTACCGTGAACATATGCATCCTGTCTTTGTTGAAGAGTTAGATGCGTGGCAGTTACAAGACAAAATGGAGAGCGAACTTCCGCCAATCATGATTTATGGCGAAGACGTAACGCATATTGTCACTGAAGAAGGTATTGCTAACTTACTGTTATGTCGCACACCTGAAGAACGTGAACAAGCTATTCGCGGTGTGGCAGGTTATACGCCAGTCGGTATGCAGCGTGATGAGGCCAAAGTGGAAGAGTTACGTCAGCGCGGCATTATTCAACGTCCAGAAGATTTGGGTATCGATCCAACACAGGTCAGTCGTGATTTGTTGGCGGCAAAGTCGGTGAAAGATTTAGTTAAATGGTCGGGTGGTTTATATAGTCCCCCAAGTCGCTTTAGAAACTGGTGATCGACATGGAAAAGTTAAAATTTGAATTGCAATCCGCACCGCTGAGCGCTGAACAAGCGGCGGTCATTTGTGGTGTGGTCGGTTCTGGAAATTTAGAAGTCTTGGTTTCACAGCATGATCAGGCGGATATTTGTCAGATTGAAGTCACGACATCAGCCGTAGGGTTTCAACATGTTTGGCAGTCTGTACTGAATGAATTTGCGCAACGTCATGCGGTGGCAGGGCTTAAATTTCAGTTAAATGATATGGGAGCGACCCCAGCGGTGGTGAACCTGCGCTTAAGCCAAGCAATATCTATGTTTAAAGGAGTATAGAACATGGATCAAGTGATGCTCAAAAACAGTTTTTATGAAAAAACTGCACGTGCGCGTATTCAAGCAGTTGTGGATGCTCAGAGTTTTAATGAAATACTCAAACCGACTGAAATTGAAGTCAGCCCACACCTGTCTGCTTTGGATATTCCAGGTAGTTTTGATGATGGCGTGATTATTGGTACAGCGCGTTTAAACGGAATACCTGTACATATCATGGCGCAAGAAGGTCAATTTATGGGTGGGGCTGTGGGTGAAATCCACGGGGCGAAAATTGTCGGTCTCTTACATAAAGCCATTCAAGATCAAGCGCAAGCGGTGCTGTTTTTTGTCGACTCAGGCGGTGTGCGTCTGCATGAAGCCAATGCAGGTCTGATTGCCATTTCCGAAATTATGCGTGCCATGTTGCAGGTACGAAATGCTGGGATTCCCATTATTACCGTGATTGGTGGCACCTGTGGCGCCTTTGGTGGTATGGGTATCAGTGCCTGTTTGAGCAGTGCCATCATCATGACGGAAGAAGGGCGTTTGGCACTGTCTGGCCCAGAAGTGATTGAAACAGTTAAAGGCGTAGAAGAGTTTGACTCGAAAGACCGTGCTTTGGTTTGGCGCGTGACTGGCGGTAAACATCGTTATTTACTGAGCCATGTACAGGCTTTAGTTGAGGATGATATTGCCGATATTCGTGATGCGATTTTAACGCAGCTAGACGCTAAGGTCACTCCTTTAGACTTAGAACAATTATTGCAACAGCAGCAACAGCTTGAGCAACAGTACCAGCGTTGGTTTGGTAAAAATGATGGTTTACAGATTTGGCATGACATGGGAATTTCACAGCCAGAAAAAATTCCGATGTTGTCTGCCCATGAAGTTGTGTTGTTAAAGCAAGGATGAGCTCATGAATACAGAATTACTTTTACAACAGTTGTTTCCGCGTCAACTGGATTATCAGATCGAAGGTTATGTGATTAAGGGCAATGCGCAGACGGACGCAGGTCCAGTGCGGATTCTCGGCACAGTCAATGCAGCACCCATTAATCAAGACATTGCCATTCAATTATCCTCAGAAATTTTGAAATTGGTACAACAAGGCAATCAAACTCCCGTGGTCTTTATTGTAGATACGCAAGGACAAGATTTATCACGTGCCGATGAATTGTTGTGTCTCAACCGTACCTTCGCGCATTTGGCATCTTGTGTTGACCTACTGCGCAGAAGTGGACATGCCAACCTCGCGATTATTTTCGGTCAAGCGGTCAGTGGCGGCTTCCTATCCTATGGACTCATGGCAAACGAAGTCTATGCACTCAGTGATTCTCAGGTCAAAGTCATGGATCTGAACGCGATGGCACGAGTCACTAAAATTCCAGTCGAAAAGTTAAAAGAGTTGTCGCAAAGCTCAGCTATTTTTGCCCCAGGGGCAGAAAACTTTTACAAAATGGGCGCAATCAATGCCATTTGGCCAGATTTGGAGACAGACTGGGTCAGCCAAGCCTTGTTAAATCAACAACATCATCTTGATACTTATTTGACAGATCAACGCCGTGTGGTGGGGCAGCAGCGTCAAGGGCGTGTGCTGTGTAATACCATCATCGAGAAAGTTGTCCACAGTTAAGGAAGCAGATATGGATCGTCATGACTTAGCTTATCTTCGTGATTCAGTAACCTTACATTTTTTAGATGTTTCTTTACCAGAAACGGTGAAACAAAAGGTGTATCAGTTGTTGAACCAACATATCCCAATGACCGTTTGTCGGCAGGAAGATGTGGATGTGGGACAAGTGAAGCTGGCGATCAACTGCTTGGTTGAGGGTTATAAATATCGTGTGGCATGTTTCGTAGAGAAACACAATATTGAGCGGATTACTCGACCGCTTTCTCTAAAGGTGTTGCTCGAAGCTGAATCGCAGATCCGACAACCTAAAGTGTTGATTGATTTTGCAGACAATTTAGAACAATTGGGCTGCAAAGTGTATGTCTATGGCTCCTATGCCTACCAGTCTCTTACGCAGGAGACTTATGTCAGACCGACTTCAGACTTAGATGTGTTGTTGTATCCACAGCATCAACATGATGTACCAGAAATTTTACAGTTCATTCAACAAGTCCAAGCCCAGAGTTCTATCCAGTTAGATGGCGAGATTCAAATCCATCCAGACTGGCATGTGTCATTTAATGAACTAATTGCGGTTTTTCCTGAAATGAAACAGCAAGTGATCGTAAAAGGAATTCAGCGTGTCGAGATGCTGAGATTAGAACAATTATTCGAAGGGAAGCTGGAATATGCAGATGCTACAACCACATGAAGTTTTATGCCCAAGCATTATCACTACTGCTGAAACATTAGACCGTTTGGCATGTATGGCGTTATTGGATGAAACCAGTTTAGAACATAAGCCCGGTTTGGTTTGTCCAAGTTCGCAGGGCAGTCATCGGGATATGGACTTTAGCTTGTTCCAATGTAGTGTGGATGCTTTACAGGGCTATTTTCAGGCGCAATGTTTGAATGGGTATCGCGATGTCGATTTTGAAGAGATTCGACAGTGTGGCATTTTAGCTGAACAAAAAATGATGACTGCCACTCAGCAGATCAATACCCATAAAGGGGCAATTTTTAATTTGGGTTTTGCCAGCGCGGCAGTAGGGCAATGTCTAGCAACTGATAGTTCGTTGAGTGCAGACTCAATCAGTCAAAAAATTCAAAGCACTTGGCAGGATGAACTGTTACATCATTTAGAGCGAAATCCCAACAGCCACGGGCAACGTATGCGTAGTCAATATGGCATCACAGGGGCGATTGAAGAAGTGGCTTCAGGTTTTAAAACGGTGATGGAAGTTGCCTTACCAACGTATATTGATACTTATGCCCAAACGGCCAATGCACAACAGGCTGCAATTCAGACTTTATTCAGTCTGATGGCTTATGTACAAGATACCAATATTGTTTGGCGCGGTGGTTTATCAGCCTTGTATATTGTGCAGGATCTAGCCAAGCAGTTTTTGGGCCGTGGCGGTGTGTTACAACACAATTGGATGCAAGATGTGGCTAAAGTGGAAGATTATTTCGTTCTGCATCGTTTAAGTCCAGGGGGCAGTGCCGATCTATTGGGGGTGACTTTGTTCCTGCTGAAGGTGGAAAATGAATTTCGCAATCATATTTAGTGGGCAAGGACTCCAAAGCTTAGCGCATGTACAAGAACTGCTCAGCATGGCAGATGAGCTTCATGTATCACATATTTTAGAGCGGCATTTGCCGCAACTCTTTTGTTCAGGTTTAACCGAAGCGGATCTGTATCCGAATGAGTTCGCGCAGCCTTTTATTTTTGCTTTGCAATGGTGTCGTTGGCAAAAGTTAAAACCTGAGATTGAAGACCTTATGAGCTTCTCAGGTTATTCACTCGGAGAGTTAAGCGCACTCATTTGTGCTACCCAGATAGGCCTAGAGCAAGGCCTGTATTTAGCCCAGCAGCGTGCCTCGTTGATGTCTTCAGCCACTCAGCACGTAAGTGGCTTAATGGCTATTCAGGGCATCAATCTCAATACGCTTGAACCGTTATTGACTGAAACGTCAACAGCACTTTCCATCAAACTGAGTGATAGTAGTTTTGTCGTGGGTGGGGCTGATGCTAATTTACAGCAGCTGGCTCAGCAACTTGAATTGCGAGGAACACGTTTTGTTAAACGCTTGAATGTCACCATAGCATCGCATACCGTCTGTATGGATGCTGCGGTTCACCCGTATCAACAGGTTTTACAGCAGCAAGACTTTGCTGGTTTATGCACGGCCATGATTAGTGGTTCGGGTGGACATAAGTTTTTTAAGACTACGGATGCAGTTAATGCGCTGATTCACCAAATGAATCATGCGATTGATTGGGATGCTTGTTTAAGTGCAATACAAGAAAATCAGCCTGATGTTGTCTTAGAAATTGGGCCGGGCTGTGTCTTAAGTAAAATGCTATTAGAGCGCAATCCAAATTGTATCGTACGTGCGGTGGATGATTTTAAAAGTTGGTCTGGGTTGCAGGCATGGTTAGAAAAACAGAACTTTGCATGAGTTTGATAATACGTATCAAGGATTCAAAAATTAGCGGTACTTGAATATTAGGAAATAACATTCAAATACCGCTAATTTTTCGATGTATGCACAACATTTATATACTAACGATATGATGTCATGCTTTTTATGTATTTGGGTTCAACGCATAAACATAAGCCTGTTGTATTTGCCCATTTTCTAAAGTGACTTCAGTTAAAACACGCTGATATTCACTTCCTTCAAACTCATCTAAGCTGTTCCACAGCGTATTTAATTGCTCTGAACTAAACATATCTCCATCAACAGTTGATCCAGCTGGACTCAGCATCAGCCCAGGAAAACCAAGTTCTGCTCCCCAACCTGCTTCCTTAAGCAAACCTTTCACAGAACCTTTGCGCCATGTACCGCCAATCGCTTCTAAAATATGAGCGTTGGGTTTGTTTGGCCCTAAAGTACCGTAAACAAATAAGTGTTGTTGCATGATGTAGATTTCCTAATGGGTAACAGATGGAGAATGAAGTGGTTTTATCGAAAAAATAACGATGAGTGCAATTAGAATCAGAAAAATATTTAATATAACGATGCCATTCCAGCCATGGCTTTGCCAGATATTTCCACCATACGCACCCACAATGCTTGAACCCAAATAATAAAAAAGCAGATATAAAGAAGTGGCATGACCTTTATTGGATGTTGCGAGCTCTCCAACACGACTGCTGGCAATGGCATGGGCAATGAAAAAGCCAGTGGTCACACAGCCAATCCCGAGAATAATCAAAAACAACGAGGCAGAAAGCGTGAGTAGTACCCCTAAGAGCATGCACAAAAAGCCTAAAATCATTACCTGCTTTTTGCCTATTCGGTCTGCAATATGGCCTGCAATCGAAGAGGAAATAATACCCAAACTATAAGATAAAAAAATCAGGCTAATCTGGGTTTGGCTTAAATGATACGGTGCTGCAAAGAGTCTGAAGGTCACATAATTAAACAGCGTGACAAATACACTGGTGAGTAAAAAGCCAATCCCATAGATTTTTAACAGCCGTGTATGACTTAAGTGTGCATACCATGCATGTAGATGGAACTTAAAAGAGATACCTTGCTGGGCAATGAAATTTCGTGAGTTGGGTAAAAGTTTCAAAAAACCAAATGCACAGAACAGACAAATGCCGCCGAGAATGGCCATGGAAATACGCCATGAGAAAAACTCGGTCAAAATGCCCATGCCAACACGTCCCATCATGCCGCCAAATGCTGTGCCTGCAATATACAGCCCCATGGTTTTACTTAAGTTTTTGGGACTAATTTCTTCTGCAATCCAAGCCATTGCAACAGCGGGAACTCCACCTAGAACAAAACCCTCTAAGCTTCTTGAAACCATGAGCACATGCCAACTCGGTGAAACCGCGCATACCACATTGAGTATAGAAGCCAAAAGCATAGAGAAAAACATCAGACCTTTTCTGCCCAATGTTTGTGAAAAGGCACTGGATAGTACGATCGACATAGCTAAAAAGCCTGTAGTTAAGGACAGTGCTAGTGCGCTTGCACTGGGTGCAATATGGAAACTCTGACTTAAGTTGGGCAGTAAGGGTTGTACGCAATAGATCAGTGAAAAACTGGCAAAGCCCAACAAAAACAGCGCTATGCCCGATCTTTTATATTCAACTGTACCTTGGCTAATGGTCTGTGGAATCGGCTGTTGAGAAGTAGACCAATCTGCTTCTAGTGAAGAGCTCAGTTTCATGACTTAGCTGATTTAAAATGGAGAGAAGCTTTATTTTAAGAATTATACCTGTATATGTATAATATATATAACTCAATAATGGTATAGCTTTAATATATGGAGTTGCGCAATATTCAATATTTCATTGCTATCGCGGAAGAGCAAAGTTTCTCTAAAGCAGCCTTGCGTCTTGGCATAAGTCAGCCACCGTTGAGTATGCAAATTAAAAAATTGGAAAGGGAAATTGGTGTAGAACTTTTTTATCGCTATTCGCATGGTGTAGCTCTGACATCAGCAGGGGAAACTTTTCTTAAAATGGTTTTGCCTGTTCAGAACCAACTGAAAAATGCGGTGAAATTGACCCAAAGTACGGCAAATGGTGAATTGGGAGAACTACGGCTTGGCTTTACAGGCACTTCAATTTTAAACTCTTTAATTCCGACAGCCATTCAAGCATTTCAACAGCAATATCCTCAGGTGAATTTGGTGTTAAAAGAAGCCAATTCTTTGATTTTGATTGAAAGTTTATTGAATAATGAATTAGACATTGCAATTGTACGACCACCTGCGCAGTATCCTAAAGCCATTACGATTCGTAATTTGATCGATGAAAAATTGATTGCTGCTTTACCGATTCAATATCCCGCAGAAGATGAGGTGGTAGATTTGGCAGAATTTAAGTATGAAAGCTTTATTGTCTCACCACCAGAGGTGAGTGCCGGGCTGTATGCCGCGATTTTAAATAGCTGCCAACAGCATGGCTTCACTCCTAAAATTGGACAGCAAGCGCCTCAGATTGTGTCAATTTTATCGTTGGTTGCGGCGAACTTAGGGATTTCTTTGGTGCCTGAGTCCACCCAACAGCTCAAAATTGAAGGGATTAAATATAAATACCTAAAAAATAAAACTGCAACCATTGGACTCGGTATTGCGTTTAAAGCGGATTTACATAGCCAACCTGCAATCAACTTCTCTAGCTTATTGAATAGTATTGTGAGGCAGCATCATCATTTAAAAGGTTCGCTGTAATTCACTCTATGTCGTTTTAAATATGAATTGTCAGCACGTAACTCGCGGAGTCAAATAGCCATTTAAATACAATCAGAAAGTCAGTTCTCGATTCAGCACCAAAACATGTCTAGACGGCTAAATTTAAGCTATCTAGAGGAAAATATGCATAAAAAATGCCTATGTTGCAAGTTTACGATTCTTTTTAAAGCTGCGTAATCCTTCCAGCATGAGGGTAAAAACTGCGAGCCAAATGGCGATATAGGTTGGCCATTCTGCTGAAGTAATGCTTTCCCCTAAGGCGATTGAAACGGTCACTAACAATATCGGTTCAACATAAACCAACAGTCCAAACAGGCTTAAGTTTAAATGCGGGGCAGACAAGGACTGAAATGCCAAAGCCAGTGCACTGATTAGTCCAAGTCCTGAAATGAGCCAAAGCATATGTGAACTTTCAGATAGGCTTTCTGTGACAATACTGCCTTGCAGGATAAAGAAAATACAAACTGGGAGACTCAGCATCATGTCAAACCAAAGTCCACCTATATTATTCGTCTTCGTTTTTTGTCTGAGCCAAAAATAGATCGGGTAACCTAAGCAAATCAGCAGAGTAGGCCAACTCAGTGTTTGAGAAATCGCCAAGAGATTCACGATCCCCAGCACTGCAAAAATACAGGACAGTTGCTGAAAGCGTGACATCCGCTCTTTAAATGCGATGCGACCGACAATCACCATGCTAATCGGCATAATAAAATAACCGAGTGAAACATCCAATCCATAGCCATGACTGGGTGCCCACATAAACAGCCACAACTGAATTCCAATTAAAAACGAAGATAAAATTCGCGTTAAAAAGAAAAAGCGCTCTTGGTAGAAACGACGATAAATAACAACCACCTGAGACCAATTGCCTTTGAGCCAAATAAAAAGTGTTAAACATGGAATAGTCAATATAATGCGCCAGCCGTAAATTTCTGTACCTGCCAGTGTGCCCAAAAGTGAGGTATAGGCAAACATTAAAGCAAATAATACCGAGGCCGTGACATTTAAGCTAATGCCAAGTGCTGTATTGGTATGCGTAGACATAGGCGGTTCTTAAGCTGTATCAATGGATGCTATTTTATTGCAATAATCTTGATAAAATGGCTTGTAATCATTAGTTTGGATGAGAAAATTTCTCGCAGGAAGCTGCTCATGCAATTAGATAAGTTTGATTTCGCTTTATTGGAGCATCTGCAAAAAGATTGCTTAACGCCGCTCCGAGAATTGGCTGATTTAGTGCATTTATCAACGGCCTCGGTACAACGTCGCATTCAAAAATTAAGAGACAGTGGCTATATTATTGGCAATACCGCATTGCTTGATCCAGACAAATTGGGGCAAGTGATTACGATTTTTGTCGAGGTTCGTGTCAACCAAACCCATGTGACTGACCTTGAGGCGTTGAAAACGAGTTTTTCAATTCCAGAAGTACAGCAGTGTTATTACGTAACCGGTGAGGCAGATTTTATGCTGGTACTCTTGGTGCCAAGTATGAGTCGGTTTCAAGCCTTATGTGATCAGCTTTTTCATCATAATGCCAATGTGCAATGGTTTAAAACCACTGTTGTGTTAGAACGGATTAAAACAACTTTAGAGGTGTCTTGTCAGCCATAACTTTTATTCTCCTTTCTAGATTCCACCTTATATTCAATGGCTAAAGGGGCTGCTTGAAATAGGAAAATAGAAAAGTCGTTTCTGAATTTTTAGGCACTCAAAATAACGCCATGAGGGGATTGGCTTCTATTTAAATAGCGAATTTATTTTCTAATTTTGATGGCTTTGTACCCGTAAAACTTGAGAAGGAGGCACGCTGTTATAGTTTTTTCAAGCCTTACTGTAGCTACTCATTCACACCAAACTAGCTGAAAATTTGACTCAAGAAGGGATCACAATCTTGATGGTGGCGTAATGTTTATAACACAGCAACTAAATACAATTTCTGAATTGGTTGAGGGGCAGGGTCTTTCAGACCAACTGCAACATCTACTTGCGCAGCAATATTTAAACTTAGAAGCGACTTTGTTACGTGCTAAAGTTTTACGTGATTTTTCAAGTGCTAAAGTTCAGTATATTGTGCAGTCTGCCATTCAAGCAGAACATGCCGAGGTCGCATTTTTATTTGCGCCTTTTATCTTGGCAAATTTGAACCATCCTGTGATTTATAGCAGTCCTGCAACGCCAACCGTACTCAATATCCTCAATCGTTACTATCAAGCAGAGCAAAAACAAAACCTAAAAATAGATGATGTGCTTGAGGCACTCAATGTTTATTTAGATTTGAGTGATAGCATATTCAATGATGTCGATTTTTTCTATTTTTCATTGATCAAAGCACTATGTCGAACTGATGTCTCTCAGATTTTTTTGGTGACATCATTAGCGCTCAATACACAAAAACTCGCGGAGCTAGAACAGTTTTTTAAAGTCAAAATTAATTATATTTCTACCCATCCACAAGATGCCATTATCGACAGCGGTGAATGGAATATGCGGAAATTGTTTTTTAAAAACAAAGATCAGCAATATATCGATTTATGTGAAAAATTCGCTACATTAAATGCGCAGTTACTGTTGAGTTATGGCAGTTATAACCAGCAGCAAGCGATCCAGTTGGTTGAAGATATGTTCTATGCCGAGCATATTTATGAAAAGTTATCGGTCTATGCCGAGTATATGCAGACCTGTTTACAACATGGTGTGTCCCGAAAGCAGGCGACTTTTTTCGCCTAACTTGCATTTTTGATCTCCCATTCAAAACAGCTTTTCTTTCATATTGATGCATATACTTAGGTCATCCCCATGTTTTTATATACAGACTTTGATCAAAATTTATTAAATGAACGAGTCGCACAGTTTCGCGACCAAACCCAGCGTTATTTAGAGGGGAAACTGACTGAAGAAGAATATCGTCCCTTACGCTTACAAAATGGTTTATATGTTCAACGCTATGCTCCCATGCTACGTTTGGCAGTGCCTTATGGCTTAATGAACTCTGAGCAATTGCGTAAGGTGGCTGAGGTTGCACAGAAGTATGATCGTGGTTATGCGCATATTTCTACACGTCAAAATATTCAACTGAATTGGCCGCAGCTTGAAGATGTTCCTGATATTTTGCAGGAACTCGCTACGGTACACATGCATTCTATTCAGACCAGTGGCAACTGTATTCGAAACACCACCACAGACCAGTATGCAGGTGTAGTTGAGGGCGAGCTCACAGACCCGCGTCCCACCTGTGAACTGATTCGTCAGTGGAGTACTTTCCATCCAGAGTTTTCATTCCTTCCGCGTAAATTCAAAATTGCAGTTTGTGCACACCCTGAACAAGACCGTGCTGCCACGACCTTCCATGATGTTGGGGTTTATCTGGTGGAAAATGAAGCAGGAGAATTGGGCTATCAAATTAAAGTCGGCGGCGGTCTTGGACGTACACCTTTAGCGGGACATGTCATTAAGCCATTTTTAGCTCGTGAACACTTAATTGCTTATTTAGATGCCATCATGCGCGTATATAACTTGCATGGCCGCCGTGATAATAAATACAAAGCACGTATTAAAATTTTAGTGAAAGCCCTCACTCCAGCGGGCTTTGCAGAAAAAGTTGAAGCTGAGTTTGCACATACTCAAACACTGCTCAAAGTTCAGCCCAGTGTTTTAGCGCAAATGGATGCCGTATTTCGACCGTTTGCCTATGAACCTTTAGATGCGGAAAATTTTGAGGCTTTGTTCCAACAGTATCCGAAGTTTAAACACTGGTTCAGTATCAATACCCATGCGCATAAAGTCGCGGGCTACCGCATCGTTACGATCAGCTTAAAACGGGCGGGTGTAGCACCGGGGGATATGACTTCCGATGAAATGAGTTTAATTGCAGATTTAGCTGACCAATATACCTTTGGTGAGCTGCGAACCACCCATGAGCAAAATATTGCCTTAACCGACGTACGTCAAAAGGATCTGTTTGAACTGTGGCAAGTCTTAGATCGTGGCAATTTGGCTCGTGCGCATATTGGCTTTCTGACTGACATGATTTGCTGTCCAGGCGGCGACTTTTGCTCATTGGCAAATGCCAAATCCATTCCGGTGTATGAAGCGATTGCTCGCCGTTTTGATGATCTGGATGCTTTATATCATTTAGGCAAGGTCGATCTGAACATTTCAGGTTGTATGAATGCGTGTGGACACCACCATGTCGGCAATATTGGCATCTTAGGTGTCGATAAAAAAGGCGCTGAATATTACCAAATTAGCTTAGGCGGTAACTCAGATCATGATGCATCCATCGGTGATATTTTAGGGCCATCATTTCCTGCAGAAGATATTCCCGATGTGCTGGAAGAAATTCTAAATACTTATCTGGATCTTCGTTTAGCACATGAATCTTTTTTAGAAACCTACAAACGTGTCTCGATCCAGCCGTTTAAAGAGCGGGCATATGCGGACATAAATTGAGATGTTGCATGACCAAACTCGGCTGAAGAAGCTAAACACTGCGAGCTGCCAAATCATGGCCATTTTGGCCGTTTGGAGCTGTGCTGATGTCTTACAAAAGTTGTTGAGTTTACCAGTGGCATCAGGGGTACTTGGGTTTTTTCTGCTGTTGTTTTTACTTGAAATGAAATGGTTGAAATTAGCCCACGTTGAACGCGGTGCCGATCTGTTGCTGGCTGAACTGCTGCTGTTTTTCATTCCGCCTGTGGTTGGTGTGATTCAATATCAGGATTTATTGATCACCAGTGGTTGGAAAATTCTGCTAGTGATTTTAATCAGCACCGCATTAGTGATGATGGTTTCTGTATATAGCGTGCGGTTGTTGTTAAAGCAGCCAGAGCTAAATCAAGAACCAAAACTGGAAGATCAGAATGACTGAATTTTGGGGAATTTTTTACTTGGTTTGGACCGTGCTGTGCTATTTCATGGCAAAGAGGCTCTTTGTTCGAACACAAAAAATCTATTTATCCCCCATTATTGTTGTTCCTAGCTTGAGCATCGTACTGATCTTTCTTTTACAGCATCAGTTCCAAGACTATTACTTTTATACCCAATATTTGGTGGCCATGCTCGGTCCAATCACAGTGGCTTTTGCTATTCCTGTTTTTCGTTATCGCCGCATGATTCAGCAACATTTTAAAGTGTTGCTCTTCAGTTCTAGCCTCGCCATGTTGGTGGGTATTTTCAGCAGTTGGTTTTTGGCGAGCCTATTGGATTTTGATGACATTGTTAAAAATAGCCTGTTGGCGCGTTCCATTTCGATTCCTTTCGCTTTGGTGCTTACCGAAAAAGTGGGGGGCTCTATCAGCCTGATTCCGCTATTTACTGTGATTACAGGTTTGGTCGGTATGTTGTTGGGAGATCTCCTTTTGCTTTGGATGAAATATAAAAATCATCTTGCTTCGGGCGCAGCACTAGGTAATGCCGCACATGCTATGGGCATAGCTCGGGCAAGACAGCGGCATGAATTGGAAGGCGTCATTGCCAGTCTCTCGATGATTATTTCAGGAATCATTATGGTGCTATTTGCGCCATCGCTGATTGCAGTGACGAAGTATTTACTTGGCTTTATATCTTTTTAAATCAATAAGGAATCGAATATGAATCCTATGTCACATGCAAAGACAATCTTAAGTCCCAAAAGCTATCTCGCGGCCTTTGTCTTTATAGGGCTTATGGTGGCGGCTGCCTATGGACTGAATGATCGTGAAATTATTCTGCCTGAAATGGCGGCGATGGCCGTTGGGCTGTGGGTCTATCGAGATAAACAGTGGCTGAATCAGCCAGATAAAATTTTTATTTTACCCAGTTTGACCGCTGTTATAGGCTTCTGTATTAATTTGATGCCAATTTCATATCTGTTCAAACTGGTTTTGGTTCTCTGTGCCATGTTGCTCGTGATGCGGATGTTTAACTATATATTACCGCCCGCACTGGCCACGGGTTTCTTGCCGATTGTGACCCAAGCCTACGAAATATCGTTTTTGATTTCGATTTTTGCCACCAGTTTTATCCTAATGTTGGGTGTTGTGCTCTTTAAGCTGAACCAAGGCGTGGAGAGAAAAGGCAATTTTGATCGACGAAAAATAGGTGTGTATGCCAGTATTACTTTAATCGGTTTTGCACTCGCTGCTATTTTCAAGATTGAAGCGATGGCACTGATTCCACCCATTACAGTGGTGGTGTATGAATCATTAAATATGATGATGTATTCGTTGAAAATGTATCTTAAGCAGGTTGCTGTGTTGACACTGTCGATTTCAATGGCCGTGTTTATGCAGTTGTGGATTCAAGATTGGATCTTGCTCACCCTCATATATATGCCCTTGATGTTTCTTTTGCTCAAGCTCTTTGATATGCGCATTCCTGCGGTATATGCCTTTCCATTTTTGGTTTTTGTCTTTCCACAAGACAGTGTGATGCATTTACCTGTTGCATCCGGCCTGATGGCTGGCTTTTCACTTGGCTGTGTCTATGTCTATCGCACCTATTTTCAGAATATGAGTGCTGAGAAATCTTATACCTAGCTTGAGAGGAATGACATGATCCGATCTGATCATGTCATTTTATCTCTGGGATAGTGATATTTGCAGTATGGGCAGTGAGTCTCTTCAAATCAAAAGATGGTTTAAATCAGCCTTGATTTAAACCATTCAACTTTTATTCAAAGGCTTCTGGGTAAATACATTGGATCAAGGCATCTAAGGCATTTTGAATACGCTCATTGATTTCAAATGAACAATTGATTCGAATATGATGTGGGACATTGTCGGTTTGATAAAATAATGAACCGGGCGCAATGCTGATATTTTTCTCTAAAAGCTGCTCATAAATCAAATTTCCATTGATCTGCTCGGGCAAAGTAATCCATAAGAAATAGCCCGATGGATAATAATGAATTTGATATTCTTCAGACAAATGTTCAGATAAATAAGTGTAATACTGATTTTTGAGACGTTTTAAGGTGTTACGCAAAGTTTTTAAGTGCTTTTCATAGTGTCGATGCGATAAATAATCAACCAAAGCATTTTGAATAAACGAGTTGACGGAAAGCGTGCTCATCAGCTGTAGATGCTGAATATGCTCCGAAAATTTACCTGCATAGACCCAACCAATCCGAAAACCCGCACCCAAAGTTTTTGAAAAAGAAGAGCAGTGTAAAACCAAATTTTTCTGATCAAAGTATTTCATCGACAGTGGTTTTTTATGATCAAAATAAAGCTCTTCATACACATCGTCTTCAATTAAATAAATATCGCGCTCATGCAGTAGCTTTGCCAGTTGGTATTTGATGTCGTCACTGACCGTAAAACCAATTGGGTTGTGACTGTTGAGCATCAATAAACAGACTTTAATTGGATAACGTTCAATTGCATCTTTAAACGCCTCAAGGTCAATACCATGTTCTTCATGTTCAGGAATACTAATGACTTTTAGGCCCAAATGTTCAGCCGCTTGCCATGCACCATAAAATATTGTTTTTTGAAGTAAAATATAGTCACCCGGTTGGGTCATGGCTTGTAAGGAGAGGTTTAAAGCATCTAATCCGCCCGAGGTAATTACGATATCGGATGGGTCTGTTGGAATTCCTTGCATACAGTAGCGCTGCGCAATCAGTTTCCGTAGCTCAAAGTTTCCGGGAGGTAAACTTGGCATCTGTTCATAACTAAGACGGTGTTTGGCACGTTGTCCCAACGTTTGCATCAGCTTGGCAGAGTAGAGTAGTTGGCTGTTGGGAAAGGCAATGCCAAAGGGAACCATTTGTTCAGATTGGATCGATTTTAAGTATCTGAAAATTTTAGAGTTGATTTCAATCTTTTCGTTGAGGATGACACTATTGGAGTTGCTTTCTGAGCGTGCATCGCCTGTCACAAAGTAACCGAGTTTTTCTTGTGAATAAATCAGCCCTTGCGCTTCGAGTTCTTGATAGGCATTCATCACCGTCATCAGGCTAAAACCCGATGTTTCAGCTTGTTGACGGAGTGAAGGTAGTTTATCGTTGGCTTTCCAAAAACCACGTTCAATCAAATGTTTCAGGCTGAGTGCAAGTTTTTCTGATTTATACATATGGGTTCGCTGCAATTAAAAGGCACAGGACATGTATTGAAAGTCCCGTGCCTAATTCATAAAAAATGCTTGGCTGGCTTTAGTAAGCAAAACTCAGTAACAGCTTAAAGAAACCCGCAATTAGTGCGAGAGAAATAAAGCCAAAGCACCACAATAAAATAAACCATAATCGTGGGCTGAGTCGATCAACAAATTTTTTCATGTCTATCTCCTCAATTAATGATAACCCTGATCCCCTATACGTACTTTGTCACGGAACACCCAATAGGACAAGAAGGTATAGGCAATGATGATCGGAATGAGAATTGCAGCTCCTACTAAGGTGAACTTCAAACTTGACTCAGGTGCAGCGGCCTGCCAAATAGTGACCGATGGCGGAATAATATTGGGCCATAAGCTGATGACGAAGCCAGTAAAAGCCAAAAAGACTAAAGCCAAAGTATAGATAAACGGTTTTAGTTCATGCTGCTTTTTGCACGCCGATAGAATCAAGCCAACAAACAGTAAGACTAAAATTGGCACTGGGCTAAAATAGTATAGATTCGGCAGAGAGAACCAACGCTGCGCAATTTCAGGATGGGTCAGCGGCGTATATAAACTTACGGCACCGAAGATGATGAGCAAAGTAATAATCAGCCTAGGCATGAGATGAAACATCCGTTGCTGTATCTCTTTTTCGGTTTTCCAAATGAGCCAACCACAACCTAAGGTGGCATACATGACCACGACTCCTAGACCGGTAAAACATGTAAATGGCGTGAACCAGTCCCATCCACCACCGCTGTAAATACCATTGGTGGTCTGAATACCTTGGATATAAGCCCCTAAAATCACGCCTTGGAAAAAGCTCGATAAGATAGAGCCCCAGATAAACGCGAGATCCCAGAGGTATTTGGTGCGCGTGGCTTTGAAACGAAACTCGAATGCCACACCGCGGAAAATCAGGGCAACCACCATAAAGATAATGGGTAAATACAGTGCCGATAAAACGGTTGAATAGACCAAAGGAAATGCAGCGAATAAGCCAGCACCACCTAGGACCATCCATGTTTCATTACCGTCCCAAACGGGCGCGACGGTATTCATCATCACATCACGTTCTTGCGTTCCGTTCATAAAGGGAAACAGAATGCCAATGCCTAAGTCGAAACCATCCATAACCACATAGATGAGTACCCCGAGCCCGATAATACCGACCCAAACCAAAGCGAGATCAATCATGTGGTTTCTCCTTACTATTTTGAGCAGAAGGATCAGTGGTCTCGATAGATTCTTCAACAGCACTGAGTGGACGTAAAGGGGTTTTAAAATGCCCCGGGCCAGTATCTTGCACGGCATCTAAAGGCGTAGAAAAAGCAGGGCCTAATTTGATCAAGCGCAGCATGTAGTAAATACCCGCACCAAAGACGACGGTATAGACCAGAACAAAAATAATCAGGCTCAAGCCGACTTGATCTGCGGTGACTGTATGCGATAAACCGTCTTTAGTCCGAATCACACCATACACGACCCAAGGCTGACGGCCAACTTCCGTAGTGACCCAACCTGCTAGGAGCGCGATATAACCTGTAGGCCCCATGATGATGGCAAATTTATGAAACCAACTGCTTTCGTATAGAGAGCCTTTTTTACGTAGCCACAGCGCTGTTAACGAGAGTAAAACCATTAACATGCCCAAGCCAACCATGACCCGGAAACTCCAGAATACAATCAGTGCATTCGGACGGTCTTCAGCTGCGAAGTCTTTTAAACCAGTAACCTGACCCTCTAGGGAATGCGTCAGAATCAAACTGCCCAGATTGGGAATACCAATCTCAAGATCGTTCGATTCTGTTTCCATATTCGGTAAAGCGAACAGTAATAAAGGCATGCCATGATCACGATTGGTTTCCCAATGACCCTCAATGGCTGCCAATTTTGCAGGTTGGTGTTTTAAGGTATTTAAACCGTGGTTATCCCCAATCACAACTTGTAAGCAAGACGTGACCAGTACCATCCATAAGCCCATAGAAAAAGACTTTTTTACCAATTCATCACGACGACCTTTCAGCAAATGCCAGGCTGCGGTGCCAACCACCAAAAGTGATGAGACTAGGAAGGCCGCTGCTGCCATATGGGCAAATCGATAGGGGAAGGATGGGTTAAACACAATTGCCCACCAGTCTGTGGGGACAATAATACCATTTTCGATGGCAAAGCCTTGAGGTGTCTGCATCCAACTGTTGGAGGATAAAATCCAGAACATGGAAATACAGGTACCGATAGCGACCATTAAAGTGGCAAAAAAGTGGGCTTTGGGACTGACGCGTCCCCAACCAAATAGCATAATGCCCAAGAAACCTGCCTCTAAAAAGAAGGCGCTCATGACTTCATACGTGAGTAGTGGTCCAGTGACACTACCTGCGATGCGTGAAAATTCACTCCAATTGGTCCCGAACTGGTAGGCCATGACAATGCCCGAAACAACCCCCATAGCAAATGCCACGGCAAAAATCTTAATCCAGTACTTAAATAAGTCTTTATAAATTGGATTTTGGGTGCGTAGCCACTTCCATTCCAGCATGGCAAGAAAGCAGGCTAAACCAATAGAAGTTGCAGGAAAAATAATATGAAAGGAAACAGTAAAGGCAAATTGAATTCTTGCCAACTCAAGTGCGGTTAATCCGAGGCTCATTGCATCCTCCATGGCCGGCAGGAATATCGACGGTTAGATACCCAATTGCTGTCTAAATCGGAATGATAAAAAAGCATAGATCGTTTCATTAAAAACTACCTACTTAAAATACTGATGATGATCTTGCATCAGGATGTCTAGAAGATGTAGGTACAAGAATTGGAGAGAAAAAATATAACAAAATAGAAAAGTGCACTTAGTCTGTTATATTTTTTGAACTGTTTTTATGATCTATTCATTCTTATTGCTTAATTAAAATATACAGAAAGTTTTGATGCTGAGTTAGTTAAAAAATGTTATTCAAAACTCGCATAACACATGGTTTGAAATAGCGTAGTTTAAATAAAACTTTTAACGAGGAAACTTCATTATGAATGATAAGGTCAGTAGTAAAAGCTGAGGTCTAGCTGACAGCCATCGAACCAAGTATGTGCGAATATTTACACCAATAGGATAATGATATTGCGCTATCTATTGTGATTCGAAAGTCGTTTGATACTTAAAATAGCTCTAAAAAAGGGAGTCTGTAGACTCCCTTCAATATAGATAGTTTAATGCGCAAGGAAAGTTGCGGCTTCATCAATTAAATCAGCAACGGCTTTGGGTTGAGATGCGAGTGAAGCATGACTGGCATTTAAAGAAATGACTTTTTGAGCATTTAAGCGTGAAGACATCATGGCTTGGTTTTCAGGGTGAATCATGCGGTCTTCAGTTGAAATTTGGTACCAAGATGGTTTGTTTTTCCATGCTGGGTTTGAAATGGTATCACCAAAAGTACTGGCAACAGGGGCTTTCTGGGTGATGCCCATGACCAGTCCTTCATCATTCGTTAAGTCCTGACAGAAGCTTTCATGGTATTTATCGGCTTTGACCCAAAGGTATCCGTCACTGTCGGGTTCTAAGTTGGGTGCGCCAACGGGTAAATGTTGCTGAGTAATGCCACCTGGACTTTCACCAGCATCGGGTGCAAAAGCTGCAATATAGACTAGACCAACAACATTGGGTTGATTACCCACTTCGGTAATGACCGCCCCCCCATAGGAGTGGCCAACTAAAAGTACATCTCCTTGTACTTGTGCAATCATTTTACGGGTTCGTTCGACATCATCGGCCAAAGAGGTGAGAGGCAGTTCAACGGCACGGAGGGCTTCGTAACCTCGGTGAGATAGGTCAGTAATGACTTTAGACCAATGGGCAGCGCCGCCCCAAAATCCATGTACTAAAATAATTGTTGGCTTCTTATTCATCTTCTCATCCCTAGAGTAAAAATATCATCTTATAGTTAAAAAAGTGGTCATGCTAGGTTGGGCTAATGATTATCGATGCAAGTTAATTTAACTAATTGTAAGTTAAAAAAATATAGATAAAAGACTACAAAAAATGCCAATTACATTAAAAAGTGGGCATTTTGTGTGATTAATATTTTATTTTTTCTTACTGCTGTTTTTTAGATTTTTTAAAATATTCACTACTGATAATCATTTTTTGAGTATTCAGCCATAAAAAAAGCAGAGCTGAATTTTCATAATGTTATAAGATGAGCAGGCTGTGCTGAATGGTTGATTTTGGGGAAAATTGATCATTTATCAACAACTAAAGCAGCACGTTTCATTGTTTCAAATGAAGCTCGTTTTTAGGTTTTTAAAAATTGAATTTGGCCATGTCTCACTGTTTCCTCCGCTCAATGATAAATGGGTGAGGTAAGGTACATGGCAGATTTTGGGTGGGTATAAATAGAGTGCATTTGCATGAAAAAAATTAGATGTTTTTTAGTTTTAGCTACAGTTTTGGGGATGAGTGCTTGCGGGGGCGGTGAGGATCAGCAGTCAACAACAGCAACGGTAAAAGATGTTCAAAATGAAATGCCTGTAGCCGTAATTCAGTCAACGCAGGATAGCGTTATGGTCGGGGATAGTATACTTTTAGATGGTTCTGAAAGTACTGATGATGGCGCGATGACATTGAGCTATCGTTGGTCGGTTGTTAAAAAGCCTGAAAATAGCTTTCCCAGTTTTGGTGCCAGTACAGATAAAACATTTCATTTTATTCCAGACCGTACAGGAGATTATGAACTGAGTTTAGTGGTGAATGATGGTCAACAAGACAGTCAAACCACTACGGTCAAACTACAAGTCTTCGCAAGAAATACAGAACAAGTTGTCAATCCATCAGATGTGATACCAGATCCTAAAGATGATGATGTATTGGTCGACAATACAGAAGAAAAGGGTAAGGTCATTTTTCGTGATGGCTTTGAGACGGGGACGATTCGTGTCGATAAATATAGCAATAATCTGTCGACGTGGAATGCAATGGCTCTCCACTTTGAAAATCGTAGTTCAGCAACAATTGTTAAAGATCCTGCTGGTACAGGACAGAATGTTGCCAAATTTGTCGTGCCTGATGATGGTCAATGTTATCGCGCAGAAATACAACGAAAGCAATTTGGTTGGGGTCATTACAACTATTCTTTTTCTCATTATATTCCCTCAACATGGCCCGCCTTTCAGTATGGAACAATATTGGCGCAGTGGCATGGTTTTAACCTAAATGGCAAGGATTTGAATCCTCCAATAGCCTTGGTGCTTTCAGGTCTAAAACCTGAATGGCAGTTACATTTATATGAGTTGAAGCCAATGAGTTCACCATTGGCGGTTCCAGAAACGCTTTTGAAGCGTTATGTCTTAGATGTGCCTGTGGTGTATAACCAGTGGAATGATTGGAATTTTGATATCCAATGGTCAGAACTTGATGCAAACAATCAACTGATTCCCGGGAAAGTGGTGGTGAAACATAATGGGAAAGAAGTAGCCAACATCAGTGGGGTCAATAATTACCATCAAAAGTGGTCACCTTATTTCCAAATGGGCATTTACCGTTCAAGTTGGCGAGAAGGAGCACTGAAGAACCGTGTTATCGTGGGGCAGCCTGTCGAGGCTTACCATAAAAATGTGGTGATCAAAGATCTTAATTAAGATTTTGAGTTTCATCTAAGTGGTCATTTAGTACCATTAAAAAACCGATGGCTCTCACTTGAAAGCCATCGGTTTAATCTGGTGTAACCTTAGATCATTACCAGATTATTTTAAAATTAAAGGTTATTGCTCAAATCGGCTTGAGTGTTCATAGGCTTATCTTGAGCATGCTTTCCCCAGTTAAACTTCTGTGCACAGATGCCTAATCCAACTATAAACAAGGCAAGTAAACTAGTGTAAGTCACTTCTTTAAAGTAGGTACCTTCCACAAGCATGGTAATGAGTGCACCAATGATAAAGACGATGGCAAGATAAGTGAGCCAAGGGAATAACCACATTTTAAAGTCAATCACTTGTCCTTCGGCTTCTAATTTCTTACGCATACGTAATTGTGAGAAGGCAATGGTCAGGTAGACATACAACGCTGCTGTACCTGTTGCTAACATGAAGATGTCATAGACATTCATACTTTCAGTCGCGGTAAGGTACGTCGCTACTAGAGCAAATAATGATGAGACCAGAACGCCCATCCACGGACTACCATTACGGTTGATCGAACCGAAGCTTTTTGGTGCATCGCCACGTTTTGACAGTGAAAATAACATCCGTGAACAGGTATAAAGTGCCGAGTTAAAACAGCTACATACCGAGGTCAGGACTACAAAGTTAACAATGTGTTTTGCTTCTGGAATGCCAAGTGCTGACAAAGTCACACTATAGGTTCCCCAAGTTGGATCTTTTAACAGTGGATTGTTATGTGGAATTAGGCAGACGGTAATAAACATTGAACCGACATAGAACAACATAATCCGCCAAACCACAGAGTTAGATGCTTTACGGATTTCACGGGCTGGATTTTCTGATTCTGCCGCCGCAACTGTAACAATTTCAGCACCGATGTAGGCAAACATAACCCCAAGTAAGGCGGTGATCACTGCCGAGAAACCGTTCGGCATGAAGCCGTCTGCAGTTAAATGCGTGATTCCTGATGCAGTTGCTTGACCCCATGGCCATAAATGCATGATAGCCAAGCTACCAATCACTAAGAAAATCACAATCGCAATTACTTTGATGAGTGCAAACCAAAATTCAAATTCACCATAGTTTTTCACATTTTGTAAGTTAACCAAAACTAAGAACACAATCACGACTAGCATGTAACCCCAGATTGGGATAAAGGGAAACCAACTGTTGAGAATTTTACCTGCGACATAGGCTTCCCAGCCCATCAGCAAAGCCCAAGAACACCAATACAGCCAGCCAATGGTAAAACCAGCCCAACGCCCAATGGCACGATCTGCATAGGTTGAAAACGACCCACTGTCTGGATTGAGAACAGCCATTTCACCTAGCATACGCATGATTAACAGAATGAGTAATCCACCAAACGCATAGGCCAAAACTGCAGCAGGGCCTGCCGAATAGATAACATTTCCTGAGCCGATGAACAGTGAACCACCAATGACACCTGCAATCGAAATCATGGTGAGATGACGCGACTTAAGTCCATTTTTTAAGCCTTGAGATGCATCCGGCACAGCGCTTTGTTTAGGTGCTTCCATATAATTTTCCTTAATCTTAAGGAGGTAGCTTCAAAAGGGGGCAAAGCCTTTTTCGGACTACTCATCCTTTAAAACTGTAACCGAATGATCAGAGGCTTTATCATTATTAAGGCAAAAATGAATAAATCTGATATTCCTGTCAAAGCGTGAAAAATCACACTTTGGCTACAAAGCGGTTACATGTTGTTTATGTATGCACCTAATCTCTCTTTTTTGTTCTCAGTAAACGAGAGCCATTTTTTAGCATTTGGAAGGAGCCAATTGCAGCTAAAATATGAAAAGCTGGGGAGCCAATGTTTACTCTCATCTCAATAATTTATAGAATGAAGCAGCAAAACTCAGCTTTGTAACTGCGTCTTTAGTCGTAAGTCGAATGGTTGTAAAAAAAACTTAAGTATCTAATTTATAAAAACAATCAACTCAGCGTACGAACTCCTGCATTTCGTAGACATTTGAGTAACACACCAAAAGCCACCAATATTTCTTGTTCACGGACACAGGCAAAGCCCAATAGTAGTCCTTTCTGCCGTGTTGAATAATGCTTGGTATAGTATTGTGACAGTGCTCGAACTTTTACGCCTTGATCAAGTGCATTGCTGGCAATTAACACATCATCCATGTTGCTCGGCAGCTTTAAAATCAAATGTAAACCAGCAGCGGTATTGTATTCATGCAGGAAGTCTGCCCCAAGATGACGTGTAATCAGGTCGATTAAAAAGGCGTGACGCTTGCTATAGAGTAAACGCATACGACGAATATGTGCTTCATAATGGCCCTCACGGATAAACTCTGCCAAGACTTTTTGATCCAGTAAATGCCCGCCCCGATATAGTTCCGATGCCACAATACGCAGTGGTGAAAACAACTTTTTAGGGACCACCAAATAGCCAATACGCAAAGCTGGGTAGATGGTTTTACTGAAGGTTCCCATATAAATGACAGGTGCATCAGGTTCCAAACCTTGCAAAGAAGGGAAGGGCTGACCCGAGAAGCGGAACTCACTGTCATAGTCATCTTCCACAATCCAACTTTTATGCTGGCGCGCGATGGCAATCAGTTGTTTACGACGTTCTAAACTTAAGTGAGAGCCTAAAGGGTACTGATGTGAAGGCGTCACAAAAATCAGTTTAGGCGGGGTTTTCGGGTCTAGGTCAGGAATAATACCTTCTTGATCGACAGGCAAGGAGCGTAGATTTACGCCATTAATGCGTAAAATATTCCGTGCCCCCCAATAAGCTGGATCTTCAATCCAAACTTCATCGCCTGGGTCACTTAAGGTCCGCGAAACCAAATCGATCGCCTGATGTGTCCCTTCGGTAATAATGATTTGGTCTGCATCGCATTGCACCGAACGCGCAATTTTGAGGTATTCAGCCAGTTCTTGGCGCAACTCTAAACAACCGCCCGCATTGCTATATATGAGACTGTTAATCTCAGGTTCACGGCTGAGGCGGGTCTGAATACGGCTAAAAATATGGTGCGGAAACTCTGTGACATCGGGTGCACCGGGCACAAACGCGCCCCATTGGTAAGGTGATGCAGCTGAATAGCCGATGAGATAGGAACCGCGTTGCGACAAATTATAATTCTGCTGGGGCTTTTTTTCTTGAGTTTGGCTATTGGTATTTTCAGCTTTGACCAAAAAGGACTCAGGCAGTTTTTCAGCGACCCACGTGCCTTGGCCTGTACGTGCTTCAACATAGCCTTGTGCTTGTAATTGTTCATATGCACTGAGTACGGTATTGCGTGAGACTTTAATTTCTTTGGCCAAATCACGCGATGCAGGTAGGCGAGTTTTGGGTGCGAGCACACTGTCAATAATGGCGTTGCGTAAGCAGCGAAACAACCGCAATTGTAGGGTTCCGTCAATATCTTGCTGTAATCGTTGCAGTAAATAATCTCCAAGCAAGCTACGCAATTGGCTCTCTCCTACAATATTAAAATGGCTTTTCTTGAGCGATTACCATAAATGCAAAATTATCTCGTCAGGCAGCCGTTGTAAAGCATTTCGCTTGAAGACGTTGGGAGCAAATGCCCGCGACTAAGGGGCTGGAAATATACACAAGTCGTATCCAAAGCAAAAGTTTTTTTAGATGATTTACACATTCGCGTACAACGGTTTGAAAATATAGTCAGAAAAGCGTAAGGCTGGACATAAATGGGTTCTGGGTTGGCACAGTCATCTGCTGAGTTTTGGGTTTCTTTATCATTTTTGGTGATTCGATTGAATACCGTAATGGCTCTCTTAAATAAGTATGTCTTTTTTAATTGATATTTTTTAAGTTGTTTATTTTTATCAAATAAATATTTCAGGTGGAAAATAACTATAAAGGGATAGGGTAAATTGGCTCCATCTGTCTGATGAAAAGTGGCTCTCGTCTAGTGCCAATAAAAGCGCAAAATGCAATAAACCCCACGTCCTTTGTATATCAGCAAAAAGCATGATCGGGACGCTGAAATTTTATAAATGTATGAATCAAGAATGAGGATACAAAATGGACAGTAAACACTCTGCACTGAACGCACGTAAACTAAAAGCGACTCCTCGTGGCGTTGGTGTCATGTGTCAATGGTATGCGGAGAAAGCAGAAAATTCCACCATTTGGGATGCTGAAGGGAATCAATATACTGACTTCGCGGGTGGTATTGCGGTACTGAACACAGGTCACCGTCATCCTAAAATTATTGCTGCTGTTACTGAACAATTGACTAAATTCACCCATACAGCGTACCAAGTTGTACCGTATGAAAGCTATGTTTCTTTAGCTGAACGTATAAATGCACGTGCGCCAATTGCGGGTGAAGCGAAAACAACATTCTTCTCTACTGGTGCTGAAGCTGTAGAAAATGCAGTGAAAATCGCACGTTCTTACACAGGTCGTCACGGTATTGTGACTTTTGGTAACGGTTTCCACGGTCGTTCATTTATGACCATGGCAATGACAGGTAAAACTGCACCGTACAAACGTGACTTTGGTGTGATGCCTTCAGGTGTTTTCCATGCGCGCTATCCTGTAGAGTCAAAGGGCATTACTGTCGATGCTGCGATTGAAAGCATTGAAGATATTTTTGCTGAAGATATTGCGGCGCATGATGTCGCTGCTATTGTGCTTGAACCTGTTCAAGGTGAAGGCGGTTTCAACGTTGTTCCTGCTGAATTCTTAAAGCGTTTACGTGCGCTATGTGATCAACACGGTATTTTGATTATTGCAGATGAAGTACAGACAGGCTTTGCCCGTACTGGTAAGTTATTTGCCATGGATCACTACGAGACCAAAGCCGATTTAATCACTATGGCGAAAAGCCTTGGTGGTGGTTTCCCAATCTCTGGCGTGGTTGGTCGTGCTGAAGTGATGGATGCACCAAACCCAGGTGGTCTAGGTGGTACTTATGCAGGTAACCCAGTGGCTGTGGCTTCTGCACATGCCGTACTGGACGTGATTGAAGAAGAAGGTCTTTGCGAACGTGCAAATGTATTGGGCGCAGAGTTGGTTGAGGTTCTGAATGAACTCAAACTGTCTTCGACTACAGTCCAAGAAATTCGTGCGTTGGGTTCAATGGTCGCGATTGAGTTGGAAACGGCGGATCAAGCGAAAGCAATTCAAAACTATGCAATGCAAAATGGCTTGCTTATTTTGACCTGTGGCCGTTATGGTAATGTGATCCGTTTCTTATATCCTTTAACGATTCCTGCAGAACAATTCCGTGCTGGCTTAAACATTTTAAAACAAGGTTTTGCACTTTCTGCTGCAGCATAATTGAAGAGTAATGACTATGCTTCAAGCGCAATATAAAGATTTATTACAGCATCCAGATATTCGTTTTGATGTGCCTGAAAATGGCGGTTACATCGAAGTCAAAGATGCCGCAACACATGACACTTTGGCATGGGTGAAATCCCATGACCGCGCGTCAGTTGAGCAAGTGATTGCTCGCTCTCAAAAGGCACAAACTGCGTGGAAAGCGCAAACAGCTCTACAACGTGCTGATGTGCTTTGGGCTTGGTTTGATTTGATGCAGGAAAATAAAGAGTCATTGGCTCAGATTTTGACTGCTGAACAAGGTAAGCCTTTAGCTGAAGCACGTGGTGAAATTGGCTATGCGGCTTCATTTATTCGTTGGTTTGCAGAACAAGCGCGCCGTATCGATGGTGAAGTTTTAACACCAACACTGCCGAACCAACGTTTGTTGGTGATCAAACAGGCGATTGGTGTTACGGCAGCAATTACGCCGTGGAACTTCCCCGCAGCAATGATCACACGTAAGGCCGCACCTGCAATTGCAGCAGGGTGCTCGATGATTGTGAAACCTGCTGAGCAAACGCCTTTAACGGCTTATGCTTTAGAAGTGTTAGCGCTACGTGCGGGTTTGCCACAAGACGTATTATTACACATCAGCGGTGATTCAAGCGAAGTGGGTAAAACACTGTGTGAAAGCGACACGGTGAAAAAGTTGAGCTTCACAGGTTCAACTCAAGTTGGTCGTATTTTGATGCAACAATGTGCGCCAACCATCAAAAAACTGTCTTTAGAATTAGGCGGTAATGCACCAGTATTGGTTTTTGATGATGCCAATCTTGAGCAAGCGGTACAAGGCATTATGGCCAGCAAGTTCCGCAATAGCGGACAGACCTGTGTATGTGCCAACCGTATTTATGTACAAGACGGTATTTACGATGCTTTGGTTGAAAAACTGGCAGTTGCTGTAGCGAACTTAAAAGTGGGTGATGGCCGAGTTGAGACTTCAACCCAAGGTCCGCTGATCGATGAAGCCGCGATTGAAAAAGTACAGTCGCATATTGCCGATGCCATTAGCAAAGGTGCGCAGGTTAAAACCGGTGGTCAACGCTCAAGCCTAGGTGGTACTTTCTTTGAACCGACACTTTTAACGGAAGTGACACAAGAGATGAAAGTGGCAAAAGAAGAAACCTTTGGTCCATTGGCACCGCTATTCCGTTTTAAAACGGAAGAAGAAGCAGTGCAAATGGCCAATGACACTGAGTTTGGTCTAGCAACTTACTTGTTCACTCAAAACACAGCACGTCAGTGGCGTGTTGGTGAAGCGCTTGAGTACGGTATGGTGGGCATCAACACAGGTGCGATTTCAAATGAAGTGGCTCCCTTTGGTGGTGTGAAGCAGTCTGGCTTAGGTCGTGAAGGTTCTAAATTTGGTATCGACGAATATCTCGAAATGAAATATTTGTGCGTGGACTTATCTGTTTAAGTCAGTCCAGTAACCATCAGTTAAAGAATCAGCCTTGCCCATTCAAGGCTGATTTTTTATGGGCGTATTATTGGAGGAGAATCGATTTATTTTAAAATATTGCAAGGTCTAATATTGGTCTGACCCTGAAACTTATAGTTATGCGAGATAATATTTGATCAATCTAATAAGATCACTTTTTTTATGAAAGAGGTTTTATATTCATAGCAACCCTTATTATTAATTTTTTAGTAAAATTAAAATTGCTTGACTCAAATCGTTTTCTTTATCTTTCCTGCGCTTTAAAATCAAACAAACTTTTTGCCCTTTTTTTAGATTATCAAAACGCACTCTATCTGGGTAGGTATTATTTCTGAATCCAAATATACCATACTGATCAAATCTTATAAAATATTCCTTTGGATAAGGAGGTCTTGATGAAATAACATAATCTTCATACACATAAATCCCGCATAACTCTTCTTTCTCAAGGTAATCAAATGAAGGGGAGTATGGCAAATATTTATACCCAAAAAAAAGCATTGGTATCAAAAATAAGATGCCAAGTAAATATATCTGTCTATCAAATAAAACAACAAAAACTAAAGACAATATAACAACAAAAAAACAAATAATAATTAGAATAAAATAGAGGTCACCCATGCTAACAATCAACCTATTATCTTGAGGTAAGTAAAATTCAATTAAATGAATATATTTTTAAAATTAACTTTTTATAAGCGAATATAATTAACTTAATGCTGTAAAAGTGAAAATTCTTGACTCATATACTCCACTACACCTGAAATCTGCTCCATATATTGCATTGTTCTGGTATTTTTTCTGCTTGAATCATTTTTGCAGTTCGAGATGGATCAACCCCATCAAACTGACTATAAAATAAAGGCTCGTCACGCTTTAAAATGAGAACATTTGAAGTGTCATGCCATTCAAACCAGCACAGACCAAATCAGTGGTCTAGACTAAGTATGGGTGGAGAAACGACAACCAAGTATCGAGCCTATCAAAGGATTTTTATAATAGCCAAATGCATCTAGTGGGGTAGTGTTCACTATTTTATATACTATAAAACAACATGATAGATTAGGGTAATAATGTTAAATATTCACACTAACCGCTCAAATAAAGCAGAATTTGATCCTTATGGATTATACACTTTTAGTCCAGCATCCAATTTGCAACATCTTTTGATTTTAAGGCAACAGGCTAGAGAGAAGTATAAATTTTCCAGATTGTCTTTATCGACTTTAAACTTTATAGGTAGACAGTAAAATGCTGGTTTCAGTATTGTAAATTCCTGAAATATTTCGAATTCGTTCTAAAATTCGATCAAAATTTTCTAAGCTGTCAGACTTCAACTCTACCAACAGATCCCACTTGCCATTGGTGCTATGCAAGGTATGCACGGCAGGGTCAATTCTGAGCTCTTTGACCACCGCACTGGTCTTGGTGCCTTCGACCATAATATTCATCCAAGCACGGATACTATTCTTCTCAGTCCCCGGTTTAATCCGCACCGTATAGCCTGTAATCACGCCACTGGTTTCCAAATATTCAATACGCTTTTGCACCGTATTTCGAGAGATACGGAGCTTGTTAGCAATCTCGGTAATCGAGATACGTGCATTGTCTTGCAGTAAGCCGAGGATTTGACTGTCCGTATCATTCATTTTGATTTTTCCTGTTATCAATTTGATGAAATTTATTTCATTTTAATCAAAATTACAACTTTTTCGGCGCAGTTTGATTTTTCATACTATGCATATTGAGCAGTATCCACATGAACGTTACATCGAGCTGAGGCGATGTGTTCTGCGGGTGATGTCTCATATCTATTTAATGGATTTGATTCACCAAATTTTCAAAGGGAAACATCATGTCTTTGTCATATGAAATGGACAATAGTGGCGCTTGGCAGACCTATCTTGCACAGATTAACCGTGTTGCGCCATATCTGGAAGACGACTTAATTCCATTCATCGATACTTTAAAGCGTCCTAAGCGCGCTTTGATTGTTGATGTACCAATCGTGATGGACGATGGTTCGATCCAGCACTTCGAAGGTTATCGTGTACAACACAATTTGTCGCGTGGACCGGGTAAAGGTGGTATTCGTTATCATCCAGACGTAGAACTCAATGAAGTCATGGCACTCTCAGCGTGGATGACGATTAAAACTGCGGTATTAAACTTACCGTATGGCGGCGCTAAAGGTGGTGTTCGTGTAGACCCTCGCAAATTGTCTCCACGTGAACTTGAACGCCTGACACGCCGTTTTACTAGTGAAATTAGCCTAGTGATTGGCCCACAAGTCGATATTCCAGCTCCAGATGTAGGCACCAATGCAGACATCATGGGTTGGATGATGGATACCTATTCAAGTATTAAAGGTCATACCGTAACAGGTGTGGTGACAGGTAAGCCTGTGCACTTGGGTGGTTCTTTAGGTCGTGTACGTGCAACTGGTCGTGGCGTATTTGTGACTGGTTTAGAAGTTGCTAAGAAAATCAATCTCGCGCTTGAAGGCAGCCGTGTAGCGATCCAAGGTTTCGGTAACGTGGGTAGCGAAGCGGGTTACTTATTCCATAAAGCCAATGCGAAAGTGGTGTGTGTACAAGACCATACAGGCACGATCTTTAATGCTGAAGGCATGGACGTTAAGCAGCTACAAGACTACGTTGCGATTCATAAAGGTGTAGCAGGCTTCCCTGATGCCACTTTAATTGAAGACGAAGCGTTCTGGTCAGTTGAAATGGATATTTTAATTCCAGCGGCTTTAGAAGGTCAGATTACGCCTGAACGTGCGCAAAAATTGACTGCAAAATTAGTCTTGGAAGGTGCGAATGGTCCAACGTATCCAGACGCAGAAGACATTCTGTTAGAACGTAAAATCACGATTGTACCTGACGTACTGTGTAACGCAGGTGGTGTAACCGTGAGTTACTTCGAATGGGTTCAAGATATGGCGAGCTACTTCTGGACAGAAGAAGAAATTAATCAACGTTTAGACAAACTCATGATGTCAGCAGTTGAAGACGTTTGGTTCACTGCAAGCGAAAAGCAGTGCAGCCTACGTACAGCAGCATACATCTTGGCGTGTAAACGTATCTTAAAAGCACGTAAAGAACGAGGAATTTTCCCAGGTTAAGGGGAAGTTCCGTGCCCTTCGGGGCACACCACATTATTAGAAAGAACAACATCAGATTTATTAAGGACGAACAAACCATGAACCAGAATAGTCAACCAAATCGCCAAGATTTTAATCAGTACATGGTGCCAGTTTTTGCACCCGCTCAGTTTATTCCTGTGCGTGGCGAAGGTTCTCGTTTATGGGATCAGCAAGGTAAGGAATATATTGATTTTGCAGGTGGTATTGCGGTCAATGCGCTTGGACATGCTCACCCTGTGGCGGTTAAAGCTTTGGTTGAACAAGGTCAAAAGCTTTGGCACATTGGCAATGGTTATACCAATGAGCCTGTACTTGCGCTTGCAAAACAATTAGTTGATAACACCTTTGCAGATAAAGTGTTCTTCTGTAACTCTGGTGCAGAAGCCAATGAAGCGGCTTTGAAACTTGCGCGCAAAGTAGGCCTACTTTCAGGCTCTGCACGCAAAAATAAAATTATTGCATTTAAAAATGCTTTCCACGGTCGTACTTTGTTTACGGTTACGGCAGGTGGTCAACCGAAATATTCACAAGATTTTGCACCGCTTCCAGAAGGTATTCACCACTTACCATTCAATGATTTAGATGCAGTACGTGAAGCGATTGATGCAGACACGTGTGCGGTGATTGTTGAGCCGATTCAAGGTGAAGGCGGTGTCATTACGGCAAGCCCTGAGTTTTTAAAAGGCTTACGTGAACTGTGTGATCAACATGGTGCGGTACTGATTTTTGATGAAGTGCAAACAGGTGTTGGTCGTACAGGTGCTTTATATGCGTATATGAACACTGATGTGACCCCAGACATTTTAACTACAGCTAAAGCACTTGGTGGTGGTTTCCCAATTGGTGCCATGATCACAACAGATAAGTTTGCCAACATGTTTGTGGTGGGTGACCATGGTACGACTTATGGTGGTAACCCATTGGCGTCTGCTGTAGCTAATGCCGTATTTGGTTTGATCAATACCCCAGAAGTGTTGAATGGTGTACGTACACGTGCGCAAATTTTTGCCAACGGTTTAAATCAGTTAAATGCACGCTATGGTCTATTTGAAGAAGTCCGTGGTCAAGGTTTACTCATTGGTTGTGTACTAAAAGCTGAATATGCAGGCAAAGCCAAAGACATCGTGACTTTAGCGGGCGAAGAAGGCTTATTGGCGCTGGTTGCAGGTCCAAATGTCGTTCGTTTCACGCCATCATTAATTATTCCAGAAGCAGATATCGAAGCAGGTTTACAACGCTTTGAGCGTGCGCTCGCGCGCTTTGTTGGCGCGTGATAGGCCACTGGTTATGATGATTGTTAGACATGCAGAGCATCGAGATTTAGATGATATCTACATTCTGGCGGGGAAGTCTGGCATTGGCCTGACTTCTTTACCCCAAAATAAAGAGATCTTATCGGCTCGTATTGCACGTACGCAAAAGACTTTAGCGGGTCAGGCAACACCGAGTGAACAGGGCTATTTATTTGTATTAGAAGATACCTTGTTACAACGTGTGGTTGGCGTCAGTGCAATTGAAGTTTCAGTGGGTTTAACTGAGCCTTTCTATAACTACCATGTGGGCAAACAAGTCCATGCCTCACAAACTCTGAATGTTTATAAAACCTTAAATACGCTGTTTTTAAGCAATGACCATACTGGTTGTAGCGAACTCTGCACGCTGTTTTTAGACCCAGAGTACCGCAAAGACCAAAATGGAAAACTGCTGTCGAAGATCCGTTTTCTGTTTATCGCAGCTTTCAAACAGGCTTTTCAAAATAAGCTGATTGCAGAAATGCGTGGTTATTCGGATGAAAATGGTCGTTCGCCATTTTGGGATGCCTTAGGTCATCACTTTTTCAATATGGATTTCTCGACTGCGGATTATCTCAGCGGTATTGGACAAAAAGTCTTTATTGCAGAGTTGATGCCACGTTTTCCTGTGTATATCGACTTACTGCCGATGGCCGCGCAACAAGTGATTGCACAGGTGCATCCTCAGACTGTTCCTGCCTCTCGTGTGTTGGAGTCAGAAGGGCTGTGTTACCAAGGTTATGTCGATATTTTCGATGCAGGCCCGACGCTTGAAGCGGAAGTCAGTAGCCTGCGTGCAGTCAAAGAAAGTCACACTTGTGCCGTCAAAATTGTCGATAGCGTACCAGAAGGTGCAGGGCGTTATTTGGTGGCGAATGATCGCTATCAAGACTATCGCGCGATTTTAATTCAGCATGCGGCTGAGTCTGACAGTTTAAGTTTAACGGTAGAACAAGCGCATGCCCTTGGTGTGCAAGCAGGGCAAAGCATTCGTATGCTGCCTTTAGATAAGATGGAGCAAAAATAATGTCACAAGGGAATTTATATATAAACGGGACATGGTCTCCAGCGCAAGGTGCAGTATGGGACAAACTCGATCCAGTTACGCAAGACACAATTTGGCACGGTGCAGAAGCGACGGCTGAGCAAGTTGAACAGGCTTGTCAGTCTGCACGTGCAGCCTTTTCCGCTTGGGCACGCCGTCCTTTAGCTGAGCGCCTTGAAATTATTCAACGATTTACCAGCTTGTTAGAACAAAACAAACAACAGCTTGCAACGATTATTAGTCGTGAAACCAGTAAGCCGATTTGGGAAACGTTGACTGAAGTCCAGTCAATGATTGGCAAAGTGGCGATTTCAGTACGTGCTTATCACGAACGTACAGGTGAAAGTCTGGCGGAAATGCCAGATGGTGCTGCGTCTTTACGTCACCGTCCGCATGGTGTGTTGGCTGTATTCGGCCCGTATAACTTCCCAGGTCACTTACCCAATGGTCACATTGTCCCTGCGCTGATTGCAGGAAACACTTTGGTGTTTAAACCAAGTGAACTCACGCCGTGGACTGCGGAAGAAACCGTGAAGTTATGGCATGAGGCAGGCTTGCCTGCAGGTGTGTTGAACTTGGTGCAAGGTGGTCGTAGCACAGGTGAGGCACTTGCGCAGTCGCATGAAATTGATGGTTTGTTGTTCACAGGCAGTGCTAATACCGGTTACCACCTGCATAAACAATTGGCTGGTGCTCCAGAAAAAATTCTCGCTCTAGAAATGGGCGGTAACAACGCATTAATTATCGACGAGATTACCGACATTGATGCGGTGGTGAACTTAACCGTCCAATCTGCCTTTATTTCAGCGGGTCAGCGCTGTACTTGTGCACGCCGTTTAATCATTAAAAATGGTGCTGTAGGCGATGCCTTCATTCAACGTCTGGTTGAAGTCAGTCGTAACTTGGTGGTGGGTCAGTGGGATGCTCAGCCACAACCGTTTATGGGTGGTGTGATTTCATTGCATGCTGCACAGCAAATTCTACAAGCACAACAACGCCTGATCGATTTAGGGGCTCAAGTTCTGCTCCCTGTTACTCAAGCGGATGCTAACAGCAGCTTGTTAAGTCCGGGTCTTTTAGACGTGACCCATATCAGCGACGTACCCGACGAAGAATATTTTGGCCCATTGAGCTGTATCTATCGTTATGACCATTTTGATGAAGCTTTGGCACTAGCGAATGGCACTCGATTCGGTTTGTCGGTGGGTCTAGTTTCACCTGACCGTGAGCTGTTTGATCGTTTATTGATTGAAGCGCGTGCAGGCATTGTGAACTGGAATAAACCATTAACAGGCGCGTCAAGTGCTGCACCCTTTGGTGGTGTAGGTGCATCAGGAAACCATCGTGCCAGTGCCTTCTATGCCGCAGATTATTGCGCATGGCCAATGGCATCATTGGAAAGTCAGCAGGTAAGCCTACCTGAAAAATTATCGCCAGGCATTGTGCTGTAAGTCGACAAAAGGGAGTTTAGAAATGTCAGGCTATGAAATTAATTTTGATGGTTTAGTCGGTCCAACGCATCACTATGCGGGATTGTCATTCGGAAACGAAGCATCCACCAAAAACCAAAATAATGTCTCTAACCCGAAGTTGGCTGCCAAGCAAGGTCTGTTAAAGATGAAAGCTTTGGCCGACATGGGCTTAAAGCAGGGTGTATTTGCACCGCAAGAACGTCCACATGTCCCGACTTTACGCAAATTGGGTTTTCGCGGTGATGATCACAGCGTGATTGAACAAGCCATGCGAACTTCGCCTGCATTATTATCCGCTTTGAGTTCTGCATCGTGCATGTGGACTGCCAATGCGGCAACGGTTTCACCGTCGGCGGACAGTGCAGATGGTCGTGTGCATTTTACTGCGGCAAACTTGAACAACAAATTCCACCGTTCGATTGAGCATGAAACGACATCGCGTGTTATGGCGGCAATGTTTAATGATGAGCGTCACTTTGCTCATCATGAAGCTTTACCACCAGTGGCGTTGTTTGGTGATGAAGGTGCCGCGAACCACAACCGTTTAGGCGGTGCTTATGATCAAGCCAGCGTACAAGTGTTTGTCTATGGTCAGCAGTTCCTCGGTGGTGGTATTGGTCCGAAACACTATCCTGCACGCCAGTCGCGTGAAGCGAGTGAAGCAGTAGCACGTTTACACCAACTCAAAGCGGAACAAACGGTGTTTGTACAGCAGCATCCTGATGTGATTGACCAAGGCGTCTTCCACAACGACGTGATTGCGGTGAGTAACCAAAACGTCCTGTTTCACCATCAGCATGCATTTTTGAATCAATCTGAAGCGTTGTCAGAAATTCGTGAAAAAATGGCGCGCTTGGGTCACGAGTTCGTGTCCATTGAAGTGCCTGATCAGCGTGTATCAGTGAAAGATGCGGTGAATACCTATTTGTTCAATAGCCAATTGCTCACGCGTGCCGATGGCGGTATGAGCATTGTGGTGCCTGAAGAGTCACGTCAAAACCCAGCAGTGTGGGGCTATTTAAACGACATGATCCAAATGGGCACGCCGATTGATGACATCAAAGTCTTCGACCTGCGTGAAAGTATGCGCAATGGCGGTGGTCCTGCATGTTTACGTTTACGTGTGGCGGTGAATGAAGCGGAGTTGAATGCAATCAATCCAAACCTGTTCATGAATGATGCCTTGTTTACCCGTTTAAATGCGTGGGTGGATCAGTACTACCGCGACCAGCTGGCGCAGCAAGATTTGGCTGACCCGCAATTACTGATTGAAAGCCGTACTGCGTTAGATGAACTGACGCAAATTTTGAACTTAGGTTCGGTGTATCACTTCCAACGTTAAGCAATCGTGCAGGGAAAGCAGATGATCGATTTTCTAGGTGATGTTTTAGCACAACGTGTCCCGACTGTAGCGCATGGCGTACAGCATGATTTTCGTTGGGAGTGGTTGGTTGAAGGTGTTTTATCTTTTACGCCAAAACAGGCTTATGAAAAAGCAGTCGTGCTTTCCGCGGGTGTGCATGGCAATGAAACTGCGCCAATCGAATTGTTGGCGGAGCTTAGTCAAGATTTGTTTGCAGGGGCATTAGAGCTCAAGGTTAAGTTATTACTGATTTTAGGTAACCCTGTCGCGATTCGCGCAGGGCAACGTTATGTTGAAAATGATATGAACCGCATGTTCTGCGGGGCCTATCAACAATTTACCGACACAGTTGAAGCGCAGCGGGTGGCGGTCTTAGAACAGATCGTCACCGCTTTTTTTAATGATAGTCCAGCTCAAGTGCGACGCTATCATTACGATTTGCACACTGCGATTCGCCCATCTTTGTTGCCGACTTTTGCCTTATTTCCATATCAAATCCATGACTATGATGCGGTGATGCTGGACAGCCTAAAAGCTGCGGAACTGGATGCCGTGGTGTATCACAATGCCGTAGGTCGTACCTTTACGCACTTTAGCAGCGCTCAGTTTCAAGCAGCCAGTTCGACCCTCGAACTTGGTCATGCCAAACCCTTTGGCCAAAATGATTTGGCAGCTTTCGCCGCGATTAATCATGTGCTTCGCGCCGTGGTGAGTGAACAGTCCTTACCTATCCGTCAAAAACAAGCAATTCAAACTTTTCGAGTCGTTGATTCGATCATCAAAACTGAAGATGACTTCCAGCTTAATTTGGCAGATTCTGCGCCTAATTTTTCCGTGTTCGAAACCGATGCCGTGATTGCTCTGCAACAGGGCAAACCGTATGTGACTGCACCTGAGCAGGTTCGAATTTTATTTCCGAATACTCAAGTGAAAAAGGGATTAAGAGCAGGGCTGATATTAACTGAGGTTCATCCTTGATGATTTCAGTCAATTTATTAAATGTGATGATGGTGGTTTATCGAACTTAAGTCGTTAAATTAATTTTCAATGGAATTGAATATATGGATATTGAGAAAAATATTAATTCAATATTTTCATCTGTCGATCATAAGGGTACTTATAATCGATGGATGATTTTGCGTTGTGTTTTTATTAAGTTATTGTTTTTTAATATTAAGTAATTAAATTAGGCATGGGTTTTGCAGCCTGTGTGAGTATTATTTTGTCGCCATAAAGAGATGAATAGTGTGGTGCTGAATAAAAAAATTAATGTTATTGAAAAATAATATGTAGCTTAATTTTGGACTGAGATGAAATAAGGAATTATCTAAATCTGAGTCCCATATTTACACCCATTGGGTTGTAAATTGGAGTAAACACATGATGAATGGAAAACAGACCCATCAACAAAAAGAGCCTTTAGACGGTGATTTACTGGGTGGACATCATTACGAGTCAGTTGAGGAAGAACAACTGCAACGCTCACTGACCAATCGTCATATTCAGATGATTGCGATTGGTGGTGCGATTGGTACAGGTCTTTTTATGGGGTCGGGCAAGACACTCGCTGTGTCGGGTACTTCGATCATCTTAACTTACCTTATTATTGGCTTCTTCTTCTTCTTTGTCATGCGTGCGATGGGGGAATTACTGCTTTCTAATACCAATTACAAATCTTTTGCAGACTTTGCAACGGCTTATTTGGGGCCGTGGGCAGGGTTCTTTTTAGGTTGGTCGTACTGGCTCAGTTGGATTGTCACCGCAATCGCAGATGTGATTGTGATTGGAGGTTATGCACAGTTTTGGTATCCCGATCTCCCCGCATGGATACCCGCCTTCACCTCCATTGCCATTTTGACTTTGTTGAACTTTGTTGCGGTAAAACTGTTTGGTGAAGTGGAGTTCTGGTTTGCTTTAATTAAAATTATAGCGATCATTATGTTCCTGTTGGTCGGTGTTTATCTGATTACGATTGGTTTTGTCTCCCCAGATGGTGTGAAAGCGTCTTTAGCCCATGTGGTCGAGAAAGAGTCGCTGTTCCCTTATGGTCTAACGGGCTTCTTAGCTGGTTTCCAAATTGCGGTATTTGCTTTTGTTGGTATTGAGTTGGTGGGTACTACAGCAGCAGAAACCAAAGATCCGCATCATGCTTTACCACGCGCGATTAACTCAATTCCATTACGTATTTTATTGTTCTATATCGGTGCTTTGGTCTGTATTATCGCAGTCACTTCTTGGTCGCAGATTTCACCTGACAAGAGTCCGTTTGTTGAAATGTTTACTTTAATTGGTTTGCCTGCAGCAGCCAGTATTGTCAACTTTGTCGTGGCCACCTCTGCCATGTCTTCAGCGAACAGTGGGGTGTTTGCCACCAGCCGGATGTTGTTCGGTTTAGCGGTAGAAAAAGATGCACCGAAAAGCTTTGCTCGACTGTCGAAAAGCAAAGTGCCTGTATTGAGTTTAATGTTCTCGATGTTCTGTGTGGTGGTAGGTACTTCAATTTTGTTCATTGTGCCTGATGTAATGACGGCATTTATCATCATTTCAGCCTTCACCTCGATTTTATGTATTTTCACCTTTGCCATGATTATTTTGTCGTACTTGGCTTATCGCAAAAAAGCGCCTGAACTGCATGAACAGTCAGCGTATAAAATGCCGGGTGGACGTTTTATGGCATGGTTTACCTTATTGTTCTTAATCTTTGTGGTAGCGATTTTGGCGCTCGATCATGACACCATGATTTCGTTAGCGTTCTCTCCACTTTGGTTTATTGGATTAGGTATTGCTTATTACTATAAAACGAAAAAATATGCAGAGCGTAACTGGATTTTGACCCATGGTCGCCGCATTGAACAGGATGAAATGCCAGAAAATAATTAAGGAACAGAGGGGGAGTTTTCCCCCTTTATTTTTATCGCAAAGCAGAGGGATTTATTTTGAAAAAAGCGACACTTTGGGTATGCATGTTGGGTACAGGATTACTACATATACAGAGCAGTTTTGCCGCACCGTTATTGACGCCACATCTTTCAGCGACACAAGTGGCAGCACCACAGGCCAATGCATGGGTCGAAATTAATGCGCAGACCTTTGAGCAGAATATTCAGACCTTACAACAGCAACTACAGGACAAAAGCCAAATTTGTGCGGTCATGAAAGCCGATGCTTATGGTCACGGGATTGAACTGTTGATGCCGAGTATTATTAAGCTCAATGTGCCCTGTGTCGGCATCACCAGTAATGCCGAAGCCGCGATGGTACGCAAGTCTGGTTATCAGGGACGGCTGTTAAGATTACGTGCAGCGACTGATCAAGAAATCCAAAATGCTGCTTCCTTAAACATGGAAGAGTTGTTGGGGAACTATGAACAAGCACAGCGCCTGTCAGAATGGGCAAAACAACAAGGTTTAACCCTTGCGTATCATTTGGGTTTAAATGCAGGGGGGATGGACCGAAACGGTTTAGAGCTGAACAGTGCACTAGGTAAACAGCAAGCGCTACGCATGACCAAACTGCCAAATTTAAAGCTGGTGGGCATCATGACGCATTATGCTGTGGAAGATGAAAAATATGTGCGTGAACGTTTGGCGGTCTTTAACCAGCAAACGGATTGGATAATTAAAAAAGCCAAATTAAAGCGAGAAGCGCTGACTTTACATACTGCAAATTCTTTTGCGACCTTAACGGTTCCAGAGTCACACCTAGATATGGTGCGTGCAGGCGGTGTGATTTATGGTGACAGCCTTCCAGATCGAGTTGAATATAAAAAGCTGATGACCTTTAAAACCCAAGTGGCAACAGTCAATGCCTACTTGAAAGGCACAACAGTTGGCTATGACCAAACGTATACCTTGAAGCGTGATTCACTATTGGCGAACTTGCCGCTTGGTTATTCAGATGGTTATCGACGGGCGTTTAGTAATAAAGCCTATGTATTGATTCGAGGGCATAAAGTGCCTGTAGTCGGGCGCACCTCCATGAATACTACCATGGTGGATGTCACTGATTTTCCAGATATTCGTGCCAATGATGAAGTGGTCCTGTTTGGCGAACAAGGGGGCGCAATAGTGAAGCAAAGTGATTTGGAAGAATACAATGGCGCTTTGCTGGCAGATGTCTACACCATGTGGGGTAACTCGAATCCGAAAGTTATAGTTCGGTAGAGTAAAAGGAGGGACTCTGTTGTTTTGACCTCCTCACTGACAAAATCATCGTTTGGTTTGGGCATTATTCCTGTGTCTAATAATGATTAAAATATTGTTTTTAAGAATGAACTGACGGTTTTATTCAAGGCAGTGCATATGTTGATATGCACTGCTTTTTCATTTCTAGCATCGATGATTTGAAGTTTAAGGGTGGAGTTGAACTGTATTGAGATTCTTGGAATGGATGATAACGTCCCGTCATTTTTCGCTTTAAACACTCGATATGTGGTTTAAAGTTTGACAGTTTTTTGTATACAAATCGATCGAGAAGCTAGTCAGCTTGAGTTAAGCATTGAAATAAAAAAACTATTTTTTGAACAGGCTGATTCGCTGGAAAAATAAAATAAAAGCAAATACTATTTGTAAATAATAATCTAATTGATTATGATTCGCATCCACTAAGTATCCCTATATCAATTATCTTTCCTAGCCTCCGTCCTTAAGAGCATGGAAAAGTAATTTGAATAATATGTAATGATTATCAATATCATTTAAAAGGTGGGTTTAACCGCATGAGTATGAATCAATATCAGTCGCAATTTTCGGGCGATGAAGTTAAAAGTTTGAACCTCCGACCTTGCTATTTATCATTATGTTTGGCTGTGCTTATGACCACAGGTTTGTGTTCTAACAGTTTTGCACAAGACAATGTTTTAGTTTCAGCCTCACTCCCAAAGATTACGGTTTATGCTGAACATGAAGATCAAGCCCCAGTTTCTAAGACAACGATTAATCGGGAAAATTTAGATAAAACTGGGGTGACCGATATGGCAAGTATCGTGAAGTACATGCCTTTAGTACAGGCGCCATTTTCAGTTTACGGTGGTGGTACTTATATCGATAGTGCGGGTACAAGTAGTTATAATATCCGTGGTATTGATGCCAACCGTATTGGCTTAGATATTGATGGGGTTGATATTGCAGAAGCTTCAATTAGTCCCTATATGCCGCCATCGAGTATGAGTAAACGTGGCGCAGGACGTGACTATATTGAGCCAGAAATGCTTAATGCTGTGGATATTGTTTCCGGAACAACTGATGCATCTACCGACGGAATCGGTGGGCGAGTTTCATTTAAAAATAAATCTCCAGAAGATTATTTGATAGATGGAAAAACCATTGCGGGTACTGCCAAAGCAGGCTATAGCTCTGCGGATGAAGCATGGTTAGGTTCGGTAACGGGTGCGATAGGAAGCGACAAGGTAAAAGCCTTAGTTGCTTATGCACATCGTGATGGTCACCAAGTCGATGGAAACTCTAAAACCAAAGCATTTAAAACGGATTGGGACTTGGACGCTGCTTTAGCTAACTTTAGTTGGAGTGTAAATGATCAACATCAACTGAAATTCGCTGTAGATACCTACCGAAAGGAAGCCAATACCTTGGGAATGGATGCTTCGGCATTTATTGCATTTAAGACAGATACAGCAACACAACATCAAAAAATTGACAGAACAACAGTCTCTTTAGAGGATATTTATAAGCCTGAAAGCTTGAGTTTGTTTGATCGTTTAGCGACAAAAGCATGGTATCAAGAATCAAATAATGAAACACGAACTATTTATGATACTGGGACTTATATTCGAGACTTCTTGAATTCCTATGAGCAGACTAGCGTCGGTATTAAGTTAGATGCTCACAAAGACCTATCAAGTCAGGCTTTAAAGTATGGTGTTATTTTTGATCGGAAAGAATATTCGAGTGATCGGAAGGAAGTAAGGAGTAATGGTAAAATCCCACCTTTTTCAGGTACTTATTTAACGAATTCTGTATTGGATCGTTATGCAGCTTATATCTCAGATCAATTTAATTTTGAACCCTATGGCCGTACGCTTTCTGTGACACCATCTTTGCGCTTGGAGCATCAGCAATACAAACCTGAAGAATCAGGTTCACGTATTCAAGATAAAGATTTTACTTATTTTGCACCGAGTCTAGCGATTGCTTATCAGTTTACCCCAGAAAATTATAGCTATTTTAAATATGCACGCGGTGCACGTATTCCATCTCCAATGGAAATGGGTGGGTCTTATGAAACTTCAAATGGTGCAAGCTATTTGGTGATGGGAAATTCAAATTTAAACAAAGAAACGAGTGATGGATTTGAAATTGGCTTAAAAAATACTGCTTTCGATGGGATCAAAGTAGACGTAACGGCTTTTTACACAGCCTATAGTGATTTCATCGATTATCAAAATGTATCAGTTCCAGGTTATTTCCTTGTTTACCGTGCCGAGAATATTGCTGATGCACGTATTTGGGGGGCAGAACTTTCTTCTCGTATAGATTTAGGACACTTTATCGAAAATGCGGATGGTTTTAGTCTTGCTTTGGTTGCAGGGAAAACCAAAGGTGCTGCCAAGAATAAAGAAGGTACTAAGACTGGTTTAAATTCTGTTCAACCGGAAAAAGGCAGTCTCACCTTTGCTTATGATGATCCAAACCGAAAATTTGGCTTGGGCTTGACAGCAACTACTGTTGGTTCAAGAACGGCATCTATAGATGCTAGTTCGTTCCAACCAGATGGCGAGTCCCAAAACTATAAATCAGTAGCAGGGTATACAGTTTTTGACTTATCTGCGTATTGGAAGATCAATAAATTTACCAAGCTGAATGTGGCTTTAAACAATATGTTTGATAAAACCTATTGGAACTATGCATCGGTGGGTACTCTCGATGCCATAGATAAAGCAGTGATGATCGATCGTGCCGCAGAACCGGGTCGTAATATTGTCGCAAGTATCGAATTTAAATACTAATTTCAACGCTAGATAGAACTGAGATTCCATCCAGCAAACTTAACCTTCAGGAAATGAAATCACCATGAAAATTATGACCACATTGGCAACGGGCATCGTTATGCTCAGTGCTTCAGCGAGTGTTTTAGCTACAGAGAAAACAGCACAAACGGATGTATACCAACAAGCTTATGCCATTCATGCACTTTACCATCCAGAAAATAAACAACCGAGTGCTGCACTGGTAACACAGCAATATACGCAGGATTATGCCGCACTTTTTTCGACCACTAAAAAAGTGACAGCCGAACAGTTTGCACAATTTGAACAGGCACGTTTAGACCCTGTACTTAAGCAACGACGCGAAATGTCTTTAAAACAGGCGCATGTCCGTTACGGTATTTTAGATAAAAGTAAAGATCAAAAGTTGACATTGAAAGAGTTCCAAGCCTCAGGTGAAAAGACTTTTGATGGTTTCGATCAGAACCAAGATGGTTTGATTAATGCTGAAGATGCAAAGTTGGCTGGGGCAAATACAGGGACACATGATGGTTTCCGTGCCAAATTACCCATTTCAATGCCGATGCCAAGTAATGTGAATGAGTTTATCGCGCAATATGGTCAGGGTAAAAATTATGTGACTTTGGGCGACTATTTAACAGCGCGCGATAAACAATATTTTGAGACCGATACCAATCAAGATTTGATTGTGACTGAACAAGAATATGTCGATGAGTTTATGCAACGTTTTGACCGTAATTTGGCGACTGGTACAACTCAAATGCAGGAGATTGCTGCACAGCAATTCAAAGCCATTGCAAAGGGTAAAACCACCATTCAAGCAAACGATATTAAACAGTATGCGAAAAAAGTAGGGCAAGCCTCAGTGCAATAAACCAGCCATACCTTTAAGCCATCTATGGATGGCTTAAAGGTAAAACTGATGAGATAGACGATGGACAACGATACATCAATGGAATATCAACGATGAAAAAAATAGGTTTGGCTTGCTTACTGAGTATCTTGGTCGCAAATGGTTGGGCACATGCACCCTTTGTGGCGCCAAGCAGTTATGTGGTGGAAGGTGGGAACACTGCAATTTTGGCAGGATTTGCAGAGCAAGCCTTTGACTCGGAAGTGGCGATTAAAGGCTTTAACTTTAAAGTACTCACGCCGAAGGGTGAAACTCAAGAGTTAGCCCTGAGTCATAGTAAAGCTTTAAGTTTGGCGGATGTGAAAACGGATCATGCAGGAACTTATACAGTTACTGGACTTCGAACAGGTGAGCTTAAATATGCAAAAGTGGGGCAGCGTTGGTTGCGTGTCTTAGATGCAAAAGCTGAAGATTTAGCGCCACTGGCTGAACGTCACTTTGTCACCCCAAGTGAAGTACAAGCGAAAACCCAGCAGTTTACTGTGCAACGTGTTGATCAGTTGCTGAGTTATTTTTCTAAGCAACAACATAGTGAGGTGAAGCGAGACCCCACGCAACAAGGTTTAAGTTTGGAATTTTCAGGACATCCAAATCAAATTTCATTAAAAACACCATTCAGAGTGAAATTGAATTTGGGCAATAAAGCTGCGTCAGGTTTTCAGGTCACACTAGAAAAGCAAGCCACCACATTGGGAAAGGCTGAAAAAGCGATCCAGTTGGAGACTAATGGTTCGGGTGAAGTCACTTTGCCATTTTCAGTGGTCGGGCAGTACCTTGTCACCATCACCTCACCAGAACAGTCTGAAAAGATTCGACCCAGTGCTCAGGTCTATAGAACGATTTTGAGTTTATATGTAAACCCTTAAACTTAAGCTAAGACAAAGAGAAAATTCACAGAAAGCTGTTCTAGCTCCTCTCGGCTGAATCATAGACTTATATATGATAAGGACTGCGTGATTTTCTTTTAAGCATTAAAGAATATTGCGTAGTTCGCGTGCGGTTTCTTGTAGTAATGGCAGTATGTGTTGAATCAAATACTCTTTGGTTGTGCGCATGGTAGGGGAAACAATATTTAAGGCTGCAACCACTTTTAACTGTTGCCCATAAATCGGAACGGCAAGGGCATGTACGCCCAATTCATGTTCCTCGCATGAATAACACCAACCTTGCTCTCGAATTTCATGCAATAAGGCCAGAAACGTTTCATTGTTGGTATGGGTGTATTTGGTTAGGCGTTGTAACGGATATTGATTCAGCCATTCACATTGTTCCTGATCATCTAGATAGGCCAGTAAAATTTTGCCTGCCGATGTCGCATGTGCAGGTAAACGATTTCCCAAATGCAGGCCATAAGGATTGACACGATCCGTTTGCTGGTGCGCGGCACTGCGTGCAATGGTAATGGCTTCATAGCCATCTAGAACCATAACGGAAAAAATGAGTGAGGTTTGATTGGTGAGCAAGTTTAGCAAAGGCTGAGAAATTTTGGGAAGATGTGCTCCACCCAAGTAAGACCCTGAAAATTTAAGAATTTTAGGGGTTAAATAAAAATAATGACCATCAGATTCTAAATAGCCTAAATATTCAAGGGTGAGTAAATGGCGTCGTGCCGCGGCACGGGTCATGCCTGTGCGTTCTGCTGCCATAGTGATATTTAAACGATGTCGGTCAGTACCAAAACTGTCGAGAATGGCCATGCCTTTACTAATACCTGCGACAAAATCTTCATGTCGAATGGTTTTTTTATTGTCTTTGTGTTGAAGACACTTTTCTCTTGTCTCGGTTGTTTCTTCCATCGTGTTCCCTTTATCCATTTTTATTTCTTCATTATTTTTACTATAACGTGAAATCAGAGTGAAATAATCAGGTTTTGTTCGATATATAGGTATTTTGTTCGATGATCGAACAAAACCTATGATCACTATCTATCCCAAAGCGGAGAAATTATAAAAAATGAACAGATAAGGAAATCGAACTGAAAAACTAGGGAATGTGGTTTTAGCTGAATCATCCTCCAGTATAAGTTAGTTTTCCGCGCCTTTTCAAATTTGCATGATGCACAATGGAGTTATCTAATGATAGATAAAAGCGCGGCATCCCTCGCGGAAGTGCTCTCCCAAATCACCGACGGCTCAACCATCATGATTGGTGGTTTTGGCACCGCAGGACAACCTGCTGAACTGATCGATGGCTTAATTCAACTCGGCATTAAAGACCTCACCATCGTCAGCAACAATGCTGGTAATGGCGACTATGGTTTAGCCAAGCTACTCAAAGCGGGTGCCGTGAAAAAAGTCATCTGTTCGTTCCCGCGTCAGTCCGATTCTTGGGTCTTCGATGAACTCTATCGTGCAGGCAAAATCGAATTGGAACTGGTGCCGCAAGGCAATTTGGCCTGTCGTATTCAAGCCGCAGGCATGGGACTTGGTGCAGTCTTCACCCCTACAGGCTACGGTACCTTATTGGCCGAAGGCAAAGAAACCCGTCACATCGACGGTAAAGATTATGTACTGGAATATCCAATCAAAGCCGACTTTGCTTTGATTAAAGCGCAGCAAGGCGACCGTTGGGGGAATTTGGTCTACCGCAAATCGGCACGTAACTTCGGCCCGATTATGGCTATGGCGGCCGGTGTAACCATTGCACAAGTGTCTGAAGTGGTGGACTTGGGTGCTTTAGACCCTGAACACATCATCACCGCAGGTATTTTTGTTCAGCATGTGGTGCAGGTTCAACCTGAACCTGTTGCTGTGTAATCGGGAGAACATCATGAGCTATCAAAAACTCAGCCGTAACCAAATTGCAGAACGTGTGGCACAAGATATTCCCGATGGGGCTTATGTGAATCTTGGGATTGGCTTACCGACCAAGATTGCCAGCTACCTGCCTTCAGACAAAGATGTGTTTTTACATTCTGAAAATGGTTTATTGGCTTTTGGTCCACCACCTGAAAAAGGTCAAGAAGATCCTGAGCTGATCAATGCAGGTAAAGAATATGTGACTATGCTGCAAGGTGGCAGCTTTTTCCATCATGGAGATTCTTTTGCCATGATGCGTGGTGGTCACTTAGATATTGCAGTATTAGGTGCCTTCCAAGTGGCAGCCAATGGTGACTTGGCCAATTGGCATACGGGCGCACCCGATGCGATTCCAGCAGTGGGCGGTGCGATGGACTTAGCCGTCGGTGCTAAGAAAGTATTTATCACCACCGACCATGTGACTAAACAAGGTGAACCAAAGATCGTGGCTGAACTGAGCTACCCCGCGACAGGTTTGAAGTGTGTCGATCGGATTTACACCGACCTGTGCGTGATTGATGTCACTGCTGAAGGTTTAAAAGTGATTGAGAAAGTCGACGGCCTAAGCTTTGCAGAATTACAGGCGATGACGGGTGCTCTGTTGGTGGATGCGACATAGTAAATTTCAGAGACTTTTGCTAGAGCTTAAGTCATCAACAACCTGTCGAGCACATTAAAAGTATTGTTTTTGCAACAGCAGTGGAAAATTGCTGCGAGTGAACAGGTTTTGTTGATGACAAAATTTTTGGTCACTTTTTTAAAAAAGTGACAAGAACGAGCTACTTCTATTTGACTGAACACGGTAAGACTCCGTCGTGACTAGATACAGTTGATCTATCAGCAGAGTCCCGTTTTAAAGGACAAGATTAAAAATGAAAAATGCTTATATTATCGATGCCATCCGTACCCCATTTGGTCGTTATGCTGGAGGTTTAGCCCCAGTGCGTGCCGATGACTTGGGTGCCGTGCCAATTCAAGCCTTGATGCAACGTAATCCAAGTGTAGATTGGAAACAGGTGGATGACGTGATCTACGGCTGCGCCAACCAAGCGGGAGAAGATAACCGTAATGTCGGACGTATGTCTGCACTGCTTGCAGGCTTACCCGTTGAAGTCCCAGCCACGACTGTAAACCGTTTATGTGGCTCATCACTCGATGCGATTGCGATGGCAGCTCGTGCGATTAAAGCAGGTGAAGCTGACCTGATTATTGCAGGTGGTGTGGAAAGTATGTCTCGTGCACCTTTTGTCATGGGTAAATCAGAAACCGCGTATGGCCGTAGCCAGAAGATTGAAGACACCACTATGGGCTGGCGTTTCATTAATCCTAAGCTGAAAGCGATGTATGGTGTAGACACCATGCCGCAAACCGCGGAGAACGTAGCACAACAATTTAATATTGATCGCCTAGATCAAGACCATTTTGCCTTGGCGAGTCAACAGCGCACCGCAACCGCGCAAGCTCAAGGCTTTTTTACACATGAGATCATCCCTGTGAATATTCCACAGCGTAAGGGTGATCCGATTGTGATCGATACCGATGAACATCCACGTGCATCGACCACCTTGGAAGGTTTAGCCAAACTTAAGCCAGTTGTGACAGCAGAAGGCACCGTTACTGCGGGGAATGCGTCAGGTATCAATGACGGTGCGGCTGCTGTACTGATCGCTTCAGAAGCAGCGATTGAGCAGTACCAACTTAAACCACGTGCCAAAATCATTGCTTCAACAGCAGTGGGTGTAGAACCACGCATTATGGGCTTTGCACCTGCACCAGCCATCAAAAAGTTACTGAAACAAGCCAATCTGACATTAGAGCAGATGGATGTGATTGAGCTGAATGAAGCCTTTGCTGCACAAGCACTGGCCGTTACCCGTGATTTAGGTCTGGCAGATGACACCACACAAGTGAATCCGAATGGTGGTGCGATTGCGATTGGTCATCCACTGGGTGCATCGGGTGCACGTTTAGTCACCACGGCCTTAAACCAATTAGAACAAACGGGTGGAACCTATGCGCTATGTTCAATGTGTATTGGGGTCGGTCAAGGCATTGCAATGATTATTCAGCGCGTTTAAAGCAGATTTAAGGATAGCGATCATGAGCCAGTTATATGCCAGCTTATTTTATCAAAACGAGGTGACTGAAATTTTCAGTGATCGCGCGTTGGTGTCATACATGATTGAGGCTGAAGTTGCCTTGGCACAAGCGCAGGCTCAGGTCGGTGTTATTTCAGAATCTGCGGCAACAGCAATTTCAAACATTGCAGCAACTGCAATTGATCAGATTGACTTTGATGCATTAGCGATTGCAACAGGTTTGGCGGGCAATATCGCGATTCCTTTTGTGAAGCAATTAACTGCGATTGTGAAGCAAAAAGATGAAGATGCTGCGCGTTATGTGCATTGGGGCGCAACCAGTCAAGACATTTTAGACACTGCCTGTATTTTGCAATGTCGTGCTGCAATGACGCATGTTGAAGCTTTAATTCACCAATGTTACCGCACTGCATTGGCTCAAGCTGAACAGTATCGTGCACAAGTGATGATTGGACGCACATGGTTGCAGCAAGGGTTGCCGATTACTTTGGGGCATAAATTCGCGCGTTGGGCCTCGGCATTTCATCGTGATTTAGCCCGTATTGAAGCCATGAAAGCACGTGTTTTTACTGCTCAGTTGGGCGGTGCTGTGGGTTCATTAGCATCTTTGCAGAATCAAGGCACAGCAGTTGTGCAAGCATTTGCAGCGCAGTTACAACTTTCTGTTCCAAGCTGTACTTGGCATGGTGAGCGCGACCGTATTGTTGAAATCGCGAGCATCTTAGCAATGGTGACAGGTAGTTTGGGCAAAATGGCACGTGACTGGTCGTTGATGATGCAAACTGAAATTGCAGAAGTGTTTGAGCCGGCAGCGAAAGGGCGTGGCGGATCATCGACGATGCCACACAAGCGTAATCCTGTTGCTGCGGCATCCGTTTTGGCAGCAGCCAATCGTGTGCCTGTGTTGATGTCGAGTTTGTATCAAAGCATGGTGCAGGAACATGAGCGTAGTCTAGGTGGTTGGCATGCAGAATGGTTGGCATTGCCTGAAATTTTCCAACTGTGTGCAGGTGCTTTAGAGCGGACTTTGGAGGTGTTACAAGGCATGCAAGTCAATGCTGAAAATATGCAACGCAATTTAGATTGCACGCAGGGTTTGATCATGGCGGAAGCAGTGATGATGGCTTTGGCACCGCATATGGGACGCTTACAGGCTCATCATTTGGTGGAAGCAGCATGTAAAACAGCGGTTGAAAAAGGTGTTCACTTAAAAGAGGTCATGACTGAACTCGATCCAGTCAAAACCTATTTTAGTGCAGCTCAGATTTCAGAAATTTTTAAACCCGCGTCATATCTCGGCAATATTCAAGACCAGATTGATGCGGTGTTGCAAGAAGCAAAAGGAGAGGCAAAGTGAATATCACGATGACCAATCGTCAAGGCAAGACTTTATCTGTTGCAATCAGTGGGCAAGACCATGCACCTGTGATTGTATTTTCAAACTCATTGGGTACAGATAAAGGCATGTGGCAGCCACAAGTTGCGGCCTTCGAACAGCAGTTCAAAGTGGTGACTTATGACACGCGTGGTCATGGGCAAAGTGATGTGATTGAGCAGACCACTGTACAAAACCTTGCAGAAGATGTGATTGATATTCTGAACGGTTTAAATATTGAAAAAGCGCATTTTTGCGGGATTTCAATGGGCGGCATGACGGCTTTGTGGCTCGGTATTCACCATGCAGATCGTTTTCATAGCATCACTGTGGCGAATTCAGCAGCCAAAATTTGGACTGAAGAAGGTTGGAATGCTCGTGCAGATGCTGTGACAGCCAATGGCTTAGCAGACTTGGTCGCGACTACGCATACACGCTGGTTTAGTGAGCGGTTTGATTATCAACACGATGCTTTGGCGCAGCGCACCATTCAATCTTTAGCGACTACGCCAGCACTGGGCTATGCAGAATCTTGCCGAGCGCTCGCGCAAGCAGATCTATCTACTCAAATTCAACAGATTCAGATTCCAACTTTAGTGATTGCAGGCGCATTTGACCCAGTTACGACAGTGGCAGATGGCGTCTTTATGCAACAACAGATTCAAAATAGTGAATTAGCGGTGATTGATGCATCGCATCTTTCCAATATTGAGCAACCTGAGCTGTTTACCCAAACCCTCAGTCAGTTCATTGGATCGATTCAATAGTTTAAGGATTTTTAAAAGGACTTTCAGCCCAAGGAGGCAGGTATGGCGTCTCAGGAATACGCTACTCAAAAAACGAGTATAGACGCACAAGCACTGATTAATGATGCACCGATTAGCAAATATCAGTGGTTGATCGCAATTGTATGTTTTCTCATTGTTTTTGTTGATGGTATTGATACTGCGGCAATGGGTTTTATTGCTCCAGCCTTGGCACAAGACTGGGGAATAGACCGCTCACAATTGGGTCCAGTCATGAGTGCGGCTTTAGGCGGCATGATTATTGGTGCTTTGGTGTCTGGTCCAACTGCTGACCGCTTTGGGCGAAAGATTGTTTTAAGTGTTTCGATGCTGATTTTCGGTGGCTTTACTTTAGCATCGGCATATGCAGCTGACTTAAATACCTTGGTGGTCCTTCGCTTTTTAACTGGTATTGGTTTGGGTGCAGCGATGCCGAATGCAACCACGCTATTTTCTGAATATTGCCCGCAGCGCTCACGTTCGCTACTCGTGACTTGTATGTTCTGTGGTTACAACTTAGGTATGGCGACAGGTGGTTTCATCAGCAGTTGGTTGATCCCAACCTTTGGTTGGCACAGCTTATTCTTATTGGGCGGTTGGTCGCCACTGATCTTGATGATCTTGGTGATTTTCTTCCTGCCAGAATCTTATCGTTTCTTGATTGTGAAAGGTCGTGACCCTGAAAAAGTTCGCAAAATTTTGACGCGTATTGCACCGACGCAAGTACAGGGTGTTACTGAGTTTCATGTACCCGAAGAAAAAACCGAAGGTGGAGAGAAGAAAGGTGTGTTTGGCATGCTGTTCTCTCAGAAATATGTCAAAGGTACGGTTTTATTGTGGCTGACCTATTTCATGGGTCTGGTGATGATTTATCTACTCACCAGTTGGTTACCAACCTTAATGCGTGAAACTGGCGCAACTATGGAACGTGCTGCATTTATTGGTGGTTTATTCCAGTTTGGTGGTGTCCTCAGCGCTTTATTTATTGGCTGGGCAATGGACCGTTTCAATCCGAACCGCATTATTGCAGGCTTCTACTTTGTCGCTGGAATCTTTGCCTTTGCTGTTGGTCAGAGCTTAGCAAATCCAACCTTACTTGCCATTTTAGTGCTTTGTGCAGGTGTTGCAATTAATGGTGCGCAGTCGGCAATGCCAGCACTGAGTGCTCGTTTTTATCCAACCCAATGTCGTGCAACAGGTGTGGCATGGATGTCTGGGATTGGACGTTTTGGTGCGGTATTTGGTGCTTGGATCGGTGCGGTATTACTCGGCAATGACTGGTCGTTTACAGCTATTTTAAGTCTGCTGTTAATTCCAGCAACAGCAGCAGCAGTCGCTATTTTTGTTAAATCACTGGTTGCACATACAGACGCGACCTAATTGAGGTTTCTCCCATGAATGATGAACAACGTTATGAACAAGGAATTACCGTACGCACTGAAGTGCTGGGTGAAAAGCATGTCGGTCGTTCACTTGAGAACTTGAATGATTTCAATGCCGACTTTCAAAATTTTATTAGCCGTTTTGCGTGGGGCGAAGTCTGGTCTAGACCAGGCATGCCGCGCCACACCCGTAGCTTAGTCACCATTGCCGTGTTATTGGCATTGGGCCGTGAAGACGAACTACGTATGCATTTACGTGCTTGTTTTAACAATGGTGTGACCAAAGACGATTTAAAAGAGTTGATTTTGCACTGTTCACTGTATGCAGGTTTGCCCGCAGCCAATGCAGCCATGCACATGGCAGAAGAAGTTTTTGCAGATTTGGGGATTGCCCCGCAAAAGTTGAGCGAACAGCAACTTAGCCAAGAACAAACGAATCAAGAGTAATGGAACAAGATTAAGAGGGACGTCACATGTCGCAACTTATTTTAGGTGCTTATGCACAACGTAATACCGATGATCATCCGCCAGCATATGCACCCGGCTATAAAACCAGTGTATTACGCTCGCCAAAAAATGCGTTGATCTCAATTGCAGAAACCTTAACTGAAGTGACTTCACCACAATTTAGTGCGGAGCAGTTTGGGCCTAAAGATAACGATTTGATTTTGAACTATGCCAAAGAAGGTTTACCGATTGGCGAGCGTATTATTGTGCATGGCTATGTTCGTGATCAGTTCGGCCGTCCTGTAAAAAATGCTTTGCTCGAAGTGTGGCAAGCCAATGCTTCTGGTCGTTACCGCCATCCAAATGATCAGTTTATTGGTGCGATGGACCCGAACTTTGGCGGCTGTGGCCGCATGATGACGGATGCTAACGGATATTTTGTATTCCGTACCATTAAGCCGGGCCCATACCCTTGGCGTAACCGTATTAATGAATGGCGTCCTGCACATATTCACTTCTCTTTACTTGCCGATGGTTGGGCGCAGCGTCTGATTTCACAGTTCTATTTTGAAGGCGATACGTTGATTGATTCGTGTCCGATTATTAAAACCATTCCTTCGGAAGAACAACGTCGTGCGCTGATTGCCCTTGAAGATAAGAGCAATTTTATTGAAGCAGACAGTCGTTGTTATCGTTTTGACATCACTTTACGTGGTCGTCGTGCGACTTATTTCGAAAATGATTTGACTTAATTCAGGGAGAACAACATGAACCATTGGAACTTTCAAGAATTGCATGAAACGCCATCTCAAACAGGTGGACCATACGTACACATTGGTTTGTTGCCACAACAAGCCAACATCGAAGTCTTTGAAAACAACTTTAACAATCAGTTGGTTCAAGAAAAAACCTTAGGCGAACGTATTCGCTTAGAAGGTCAAGTCTTTGATGGTTTAGGTTTACCGTTACGTGATGTATTGATTGAAATTTGGCAGGCAGATGCCAACGGTGTCTATCCAAGTGCGGCAGATATTCAAGGCAAAGCGGCCGATCCAAACTTCCTCGGTTGGGGACGTACAGGCGCGGACTTTGAGACTGGTTTTTGGAGCTTCAATACCATTAAACCGGGTGCGGTTCCGGGACGTAAAGGCACAACTCAAGCACCGCATATCGCACTGATCATTTTCGCTCGCGGGATTAACATTGGCTTGAATACCCGTGTGTATTTTGAAGATGAAGCGGAAGCCAATGCACAAGATCCTGTACTGAAAGGTATTGAATGGGCACCTCGTCGTCAAACTCTTATTGCCAAGCGTGAAGAGCGTGATGGTGAAGTGGTGTATCGCTTTGATATTCGTGTGCAAGGTGAAGACGAAACGGTCTTTTTAGATATCTAAGTTGATTCAGTTCAGTGCAGAACACTTTGCATTGGCTCGATAGATAAAAGTTTATACGTGGTGATGGTATGACCCATTTCATTCATCCCACGTATGTTTGCGGCTGATGACAAAAGTCAGGCAATAGTTTGAAAATACAAGGACATGTAATGATTACCATCAAAAAATTAGCGATGCAACTTTGCTTAAGCAGTGCAGTTATCGCCGCAATGCCATCTGCATTTGCAGCTGAATCGGCTCAATCAAGCGCACAACACTATATGGTGAAAAACCTCAATATTGGTGACTTACCTGTCAAAACTATTGTGCCGATTACCGCAAAGACAGCTGAGCAAGCCATTGCCCAAGCGCAAGTGATTGCCAGCAACCCAAACGCAGATGTGGCTGAGTTTCGCATCGATTTACTCGAATTTTCTGCGGACACAAAAAAAGTCATCGCACTGGGTCAGCAGTTGAATCAAATTTTAAAAGACAAACCGTTGATTGCGACCATTCGTACCCACAACGAAGGCGGGAAAATGACGGTGTCTGACCAAGACTATGAAAAGATTTATCGTGAATACCTGAAAAAGCCATTTATGCAATTGCTAGATATCGAAATGTTCCGTGATGCAGGCAGTGTAGCGAAATTAACCAAATTGGCACATGACAAGAACGTGTTGGTGATCATGTCAAATCATGATTTTGCCAAAACACCTGAGCAACAAGACATTGAAAACCGTTTGCTAAAACAAGATCAGATGGGTGCCGACATTCTAAAAATTGCGGTGATGCCAAAGTCAAAACAAGATGTCTTTACTCTCATGAATGCCACGTTGGCTGTGAGTCAAAAAAGTCAAAAACCACTGCTAACTATGTCGATGGGGCAATTGGGTACGATTTCACGTGTCGCGACCGCCAATATGGGCGGTAGCCTCAGTTTCGGCATGATTGGTGAGGCTTCAGCACCGGGTCAAATTGATGTGACTCAACTTAAACAGTTGCTGAAAACAGTACAACCAACCCCTTAATGCACTGCGTTATTCATCTTCAAGGACAGAAAAGGATTTAAAATATGAAACCATCAACTTTACGTTTGACCACATTGGTTGTGAGTTTAGCGGCATCAGGTTTTGCCAGTGCAGAAACTTATATTGTGGATCGCTATCAGGATGATAGTGCAAAAGGTTCACTGCGTTGGGCAATTGAACAATCCAATGCCAATGCGACGCAAGAAAATGAAATTCAAATCCAAGCTGTAGGCAAAGCTCCCTATGCAATTAAACTGAATCAGCCTTTACCGCCAATTAAATCTTCAGTGAAGATCATCGGAACGCAATGGGACAAAACAGGCGAGTTTATTGCGATTGATGGTTCAAACTATATTAAAGGTGAAGGCGCGACAGCCTGCCCGGGGGCAAACCCTGAACAGTATGGCACCAATGTCCGTACCACAACTTTACCGGGTCTGGTTCTGCAAGATGTGAATGGTGTGACCTTAAAAGGTCTTGATATTCACCGTTTCTGCATTGGTGTATTAGTGAATCGTTCAAGCAACAACTTGATTCAACATAACCGTATCAGTAATAACTACGGTGGCTCAGGCGTGATGTTGACGGGTGATGATGGTAAGGGCAATCCGACCTCAACCACCACCAATAACAACAAAGTCTTGAACAACTTGTTTGTCGATAATGGTGACGGTTTAGAGCTCACCCGTGGAGCGGCATTTAACCTTGTGGCCAATAACCTGTTCACTTCAACCAAAGCCAACCCAGAACCGTCGCAAGGTATTGAGATTCTTTGGGGTAATGATAATGCCGTGGTTGGTAACAAGTTTGAAAACTATTCTGATGGTTTGCAAATCAACTGGGGTAAGCGCAATTACATCGCTTATAACGAACTGACCAACAACTCGATAGGTTTTAACCTCACCGGTGATGGCAACATTTTTGACAGTAACAGAGTTCATGGTAACCGCCTTGGCATTGCCATTCGTTCAGAAAAAGATGCCAATGCCCGCACAACCTTGACCAAAAACTTAATTTGGGACAATGGTAAAGATATTAAACGCTGTGAAGCGGGTGGTTCGTGTGTACCCAATCAGCGTTTAGGCGCAATTGTATTTGCAGTGCCTGCACTTGAACATGCTGGCTTTGTCGGTTCCCGTGGTGGTGGCGTGGTCATTGAAGCGGCGAAACTGCAAAAAACCTGTACACAGCCGAATGAACAAGGCTGTAATGCTATTCCCAACCAAAACATTCAAGCTCCGCGTTTGAGTTATAGCAAAGGTCAAGTTACGGCTGACATTCAAGCGCAACCGAATCAACGCTATCAAGTTGAGTTCTTTGCCAACCGTCAAGCGAAGAGTCAAGAAGCAGAGCAGTATTTAGGGATGCAAGTTGTGACAACGAATGCACAAGGTCAAGGTCAAGCAATATGGAAAGTGACCAGTGGTGCTGCAAGTGTGACAGCCAATGTGACTGACCATTTGGGTGCAACTTCTGAACTGAGTCCAGCCGTTCGAGTCAAATAATAAAAACCGCATGGAAAGCTCACTTGAGTTGAGCTTTCCTCACAGAAAAGGATGTTTGGGATGCAACAACAATTATTAAGAATCGGCACATTGTCTTTGGCGCTTATGACTTGCCAATTGGCTTCAGCCAATGAATTTTATTCGGCAGATCGTCAATGGTTATTCGGTGATTGGAACGGTGAACGGAAGCAACTGGAAGATCAAGGTTATAAATTTACAGCTTCAATTATGAGCCAAGCAGCGACCAATTTGGCTGGTGGTTATAACGATGACAGAAGTTTTGACAATGCTGCACAGTTGACCTTAGGTGCCAATTTTGATTTAAATAAAATTGCAGGTTGGGAAAATACCACAGCCAGCTTAATGATTACCAAACGTGATGGTAACGCCCTAACGCTTGAACGAATTAAAGACCCTCGTGCCAGTACCTTGGGCAACAGCCAAGAAATTTATGGTCGTGGCAAAATTTGGCGCTTAACTCAGGCTTGGATCAAAACTGGATTTGATGATAACCGCGTTCAATTTAAGATTGGTCGTATGGGCATGTCGGATGACTTTAATAGTTCGCAATGTGAATTTCAGAATTTACTTTTGTGTGGCGGACAGCTTGGAAAATCCATCGGTTCGATTTGGTATAACTGGCCTGTCAGTTTATGGGGCACCAATGTTAAATACCAATTTGCACCAGACTGGTTACTTGGCATTGGCGTCTATGAGGTCAACCCAGACAATGTCAAAACAGACTCAGACAGTGATGGCTTCAACCTCGATATGGACAATGTCGAAGGGGCGACCATTCCAGTTGAACTGGCTTGGAAACCAAAACTTGCCACATTTAATGGCTTACCAGGTGAATATAAACTCGGTGCACTGTATTCCACAGCAGAAGCTAAAGATGTGGGTACATCAGGAGAAATCCACGATGGCAAATATAGTTTTTGGTTGAATGCTCAACAACAACTGACTCAACACGGGGCTGATCCGAAGCGCGGTTTATATATCAGTTTCAATGGGGTCATCAATGACCGAGACACGACTGCTGTAGGAAGTACACAACAACTGGCACTTTGGTACAAAGGCCCTTTTGATAGCCGTCCAAATGATTCTATTGGTTTTGGTTTGGCCAACTATGTGGTGAATGACCGTGTGACGGACAAGCAAATCGCCACTAACGAAGGCCGTGGTTATTACAGTTATGACGCGCTTGCCAGCGATTATGTCCCAATTCAACATGACGAACTCAATGTTGAGTTGAACTATACCTATCAATGGTCTCCTGTGGTGATGCTCAGACCCAACCTGCAATATATCTATCAACCTTCTGGCGTAAAAGAAGTGGATGATGCTTGGGTGGCGGGCCTTAGCGTTAAGGTGAATTTTTAATCGTATTTAAAGTGAAAGAGTGTTTAAAATGTAAGCAATACTGTTGCTGAGTCAGGGGCTGTTGACACTTCATCTATGTTTGCGACAACGAGTATTTTTTAGATGATACTAGGCGTGAAATACGCAATTTAGTCATTCTAAATAAGTGGTTCGCAACAACGTAGCATCAAAAAATACTCTAGTCCTAAAAGGTTGTGGCTAAAATCTTCACAGACATCGTTATGAAACTTGAAAATAGTCCCACTATTGTCATCGTTCCATGCCTTGCCTGCTCAATTTTAGCCTACAACGCAAGCCATTTATGAAATATCAACAGCCCCTAAACACTCTTTTTTCATTGTTGAAGCAAGTTAATTGTGGATACTCAAAAGTTTGGATGTGATGTGAATGATGCTCAAAACAAAGTAGGAGAGATCATTTAAAACACAGCATTTGGAGTAAAAAGTATGTCCGAAGCGCAATCTCAACCCATATTTAAAATATGGTGCTTTATATTAGGCTTAGCTTTATTACTGACTGGCTTATTCTATTTAATCGGTGGTGGAAAGCTGATCAGTCTAGGTGGTTCATGGTACTTCCTCATTGCAGGTTTATTGACCACAATTTCCGCAATATTTATTTTTAGAAAAAAAGCATTGGGTGTCTGGATCTTTGCACTGGTTTTTCTTGGAACTGTGGTTTGGGCACTGTTTGATGTAGGTTGGGATTTTTGGGCGCTCCATTCACGTTTAATGTTTCCGGCGGGTTTATTTGCCGCACTGTGTTTTACTTTACCTGCTATTCGTAAGTACCAATTTCAAATTGCGCCTTCAGCACCCGCTTATGCCTTAGGTGGTTTGACAGTGTTAGGTATGCTCGGTGGTTTATATGGCATGTTTATTCCACATCCTACAGTCAAAGCCAGTGGTGAAGAGCTACCCCTAGTGCCTGTAACAGTTCAAACCCAACAAGTGAATTGGTCGCACTATGGTAACGATGCGGGTGGGAGTCGTTTTGCTGCGTTGGATCAAATTAACCGTAATAATGTATCTAAGTTAAAGGAAGCATGGCGCTTTCAAACAGGCGATATGACCACAGGTACGGGTAATGGCGCAGAAGATCAGCTCACCCCTTTACAGGTGGGCGATAAAGTCTTTTTATGTACCCCGCATAACAACATCATTGCTTTAGATGCTGACACAGGTAAACAAATCTGGAAAGCTGAAGTGAACTCAAAAGCCGATGCTTGGGAGCGTTGTCGTGGTGTGGGTTACTTTGACTCGACTCAAGCCTTGGTACAACCGACTTTAGCAGGTGCAAGTGCGGTGACAGCGGTGGCAAATAATACCGCATGTCCACGTCGTGTTTATACCAATACGCCTGATGGTCGTTTAATTGCAGTCAATGCCGATACAGGTGAACGCTGTAAAGACTTTGGTGTTGATGGAACGGTGAACTTACTGGAAGGTCTAGGTGCGGGCACGCAAGCGCCTCGTTTTGAAGTGACCTCGGCACCAACCATTGCAGGCACTAGCATCATTGTCGGGAGTCGTATTGCTGACAACTTTGCAGCCGATATGCCGGGTGGTGTGATTCGTGCTTATGATGTGATTACTGGACAGCTACGCTGGGCTTTTGATCCACGTAACCCAAATCCAAACTATGTCCTCAAACCGGGTGAAATCTATAAACGTAGCTCGGCAAACTCTTGGGCGGCAATGTCCTACGACCCGCAAATGAACACGGTGTTCTTACCGATGGGAAGTTCGTCGGTTGATGTCTGGGGTGGGAACCGTCAACCTGTCGATCATAAGTATAATTCTTCTGTTTTGGCTTTAGATGCAACCACAGGTCAAGAGAAGTGGGTTTATCAAACTGTTCACAATGACCTCTGGGACTTCGATTTACCCATGCAGCCAAGCTTGGTCGATTTTCCAATGCAAAATGGGCAAACCAAACCTGCTGTTGTCATTGGCACCAAGTCAGGGCAGTTCTTTGTACTCGACCGTGTGACAGGCAAGCCTTTAACCAAAGTCATTGAACAGCCTGTAAAAGCTGCAGATATTCCTGATGAGCAATACAGTGCAACCCAACCACGTTCAGTTGAAATGCCACAAATTGGCAATCAAACTTTGACTGAATCGGACATGTGGGGTGCAACGCCATTTGACCAGTTGATGTGTCGCATTAACTTTAAATCGATGCGTTATGACGGTCTCTTTACAGCACCGGGTTCTGATATATCTTTAAGTTTTCCGGGGTCGCTGGGTGGGATGAACTGGGGCAGTATCGCATTTGACCCAACGCATCGTTATATGTTTGTCAACGACATGCGCCTAGGTCTGTGGATTCAGCTGATTAAACAAACGCCTGAAGACTTAAAACTTGAAGCCAGTGGCGGAGAGAAGGTCAACACTGGTATGGGCGCAGTGCCAATGAAAGGCACACCGTATAAAGTGAATAAAAACCGTTTTATGTCGGTATTGGGCATTCCATGCCAAAAACCACCTTTCGGAACCATGACGGCGATTGATATGAAAACCCGTCAAGTGGCTTGGCAGGTGCCTTTAGGTACTGTTGAAGATACGGGTCCAATGGGCATTAAAATGGGCTTAAAAGCGCCGATTGGTATGCCAACTATTGGTGGTCCAATGGCGACGCAAGGTGGTTTAGTGTTCTTTGCTGCAACACAAGACTTCTACTTGCGCGCCTTCAATTCATCTAATGGTGAAGAGTTATGGAAAGCGCGTTTACCCGTAGGTAGCCAAGGTACACCGATGAGCTACATTTCTCCAAAAACAGGCAAGCAATATGTGGTCATTTCCGCAGGTGGGGCACGTCAGTCGCCTGATCATGGTGATTATGTGGTTGCGTATAGCTTAGCCGATTAAAACGTTTTATTGTATGGGAAGCCTGTCGAGATGATAGGCTTCCCATTTTTATGGTAATAACAAGCAAGGAAATATTGTGCGATTAACTTATTTGATGCCTGCGCCTTTTAAACAAGCCTTATTGACTGCGGTTATTTTACAATCTATGCATGCTTATGCAGAAACGACAGAATATCAACTTCCTGTCATCACCGTCCAAGCGGTACATACCGATAGCGAGTTGTTATCGACTTCTGCATCCATTCAAAAAGTCCAAGCGGCTACAGTACAAAACAATGCCAATGTTAACCTATCGGAAGTTTTACAAGGGGTTGCAGGCTTACAAATTAATAACCGTGAAAACTATGCGCAAGACTTACAGATTTCGATGCGTGGCTTTGGCGCTCGTTCGACTTTTGGCGTGCGTGGCATTCGGATGTATGTCGATGGTATTCCTGCGACCATGCCTGATGGTCAAGGGCAAAGTTCCAATATTGACCTCAATAGTTTGGATCACATCGAAGTGCTGACAGGGCCATTTTCATCTTTATATGGTAACTCATCAGGGGGAACCATCTTGGCTGAGACCAAAGAAGGGCAAGGCAAAGACTCAATTCAAGTAGGACTCAATGCAGGCAGCCACCATAAGCAACAAGCCAATATCCAATTACAAGGGGGTTCTGAACAGGCCAATCAACCCGCTTATGTGATTAGTTCTTCTTATTTTGATACCGATGGTTTTCGAGACCATAGCGCAGCACAAAAAGTATTGAATAATGCCAAACTGACGTGGAACTTAGACGATGGCAGTAAAATCAACTGGGTGATGAACCGTGTCGATATTGATGCCGATGATCCAGCGGGCCTAGAACGAAAAGATTGGAAAAATAATCCAACACAACAAGCGAGTTTTTTAAAACAATTTAATCTTCGAAAAGAAATTGAACAAACTCAAACAGGACTGACGTGGACTAAGCCGCTGAATGACCAGCAAGAGCTATATAGCATGCTCTATTTGGGCAACCGACAAGTCGTACAATATCAGTCGATTCCAAAGGGGCCGCAAGCTAATGCTCGCCATGCAGGTGGCGTGATTGATTTTGATCGGGATTATTATGGCGCAGATTTCCGTTGGACGGGTAAAGAACTTTTACCAAATACAACCTTGGTTGCAGGTGTGGCTTTAGACCGGATGGTCGAAGATCGTAAAGGCTATAACAATTATAATCATGCAGGTACATTTGGCGTGAAAGGTGATTTACGCCGTAATGAAAATAATACCCTGTGGAATTTAGATCCGTATGTACAAGCCTCTTGGCAGTTCTTACCCAAGTGGCATCTTGATACAGGCTTACGCTATAGCAATGTGCATTATGAGTCAGATGATCATTACATTGTCGCTGGCAATGGTGATGACAGTGGTTCAACGGATTATCAGAAATTATTGCCTTCTGTGGCCTTAGGCTGGGACATTTTACCTGAACTTTATGCCTATGCCAGTTATGGCAAAGGCTTTGAAACCCCAACCTTTACCGAAATGGCTTATCCTACATTGGCCACATCGGGAATTAATTTCGATTTAAAACCTGCAAGCAGTGATACCTATGAGCTAGGGTTAAAGTCCCAAAACGCATTTGGCCTGTTTACATTGGCAGTCTTCAATACTGTTACTAAAAATGACATCGTGCCTGATGATGCCAATGCGGGACGCAATACATTTCGTAATGCAGAGCAAACCTTACGACAAGGTGCTGAGCTGGCTTGGCAACAGCAGCTTTGGCAGGACCTAAAACTTAGTGCAAGTTATAGCTATTTGGATGCCACATTTGATGCCGATATTGCAACCACCACCACCAAGCCTTTGATTGAAAAAGGGACATATATTCCCGGGATTGCCAAAAACCAAGCGTTTACTCGTATTGCATGGCAACCTGCACAGGGTTTCCAAGCAGGCTTAGAAGCGCGCTATATGGATAAAATTTATGTCGATGATATCAACTCGGATACTGCGCCAAGTTATACCGTCGTGGCTGCAAATGTCGGCTATTTATGGGTAAATCGTGACTGGAAAGTAAACAGCTATGCTCGAGTCGATAACCTGTTTGACCGTAACTATGTTGGCTCAGTGATTGTGAATGACGGCAATAGTCGCTTCTTTGAACCTGCCGATGGTCGAAACTTTAGCGTTGGCATGAGTGTAACCAAAGCCTTTTAATGAAAATGGTTTGGCTAAGCAAAAATGCTGTATAGCCAAACCAGATGAATCGCGCCATACGACTGCAAAAGACGCTTTTGTATAGGCGCTTAATCTATTTATGAGTTGCTTTGATATTCCTGAATCACTTCCAGCGCAGCGCGGAACGCCTCTTGAGTCGCAGGTGCGCCGCAATAAGGCAAACTGTGTAAAAGGACTTCTTGAATTTCTTCAACCGTTGCACCGTTATTTAGCGCACCGCGAACGTGACCTTTCAACTCAGTTGGACTCTTTTGTGCCGTCAAAAATGCAATGGTAATTAACGAGCGATATTTACGCGGTAAGACACCTTCACGTTGCCATGTTGAGCCCCAAGCATGTTCATTAATCCAGTCCTGCAAAGGTTGGGTGAAAGGTACAGTATTGTCCTGAGCACGTTTAACAAAAGATTCGCCCATGACTTCTGTGCGAACTTTTAAACCATTTTCATAATCTTGTTGTGACATGGGAACCTCTGAATGTGGAATGCGAATATAGTAGCCGAGCGGCTTAGTTTTTCATCCGATATTTGGGTAGAAAAGGTGAGCGCAGGGGTCATCCTTCAATATATTTGGACGTATAGAGATACTCTTGGCCAAGATGATGATGGTTTTTATGCTTGATTCAAAGGCTGTAAAGAAGCCTTTTCTAACTGAAAATCTTTTTGATTGAGCCCAATAAGAAAGCAGCCGAAGCTGCTTTGGATGATGTCATTTTGTACTAAGCGGCTTTAAAGTCATTGATAATGAGTTCTAAGCCAGTCGCTTTTTGGATTTGTTCTAGGCTTACATCGCGTGCCAGTTCAACCAATTTCACACCTTCAGCAGTGATATCCATTACGCCTAAGTCAGTAATGATACGGCTGACGACAGCTTTACCTGTGAGTGGTAGGGTACATTGAGGCACAATTTTTGGCGTGCCATCTTTGGCGCAGTGTTCCATCAGAACCACAACTTTTTGTACACCAGAAACCAAGTCCATTGCACCGCCCATGCCTTTGACTTTTTTACCCGGAATCATCCAGTTTGCCAAGTCGCCTGTTTCAGAGACTTCCATTGCACCTAAAATAGCAATATTGACATGCCCACCCCGAATCATGGCAAAGGACTCTGAGCTTGAGAAAAATGCAGCCCCTTTACGTGCGGTGACGGTCTGTTTTCCTGCATTAATCAAGTCTGCATCGACTGCATCACGGGTTGGAAATTCATCAATGCCGAGTAAGCCATTTTCTGACTGTAACCAAACATTGATCCCTTCTGGCAGATAATTGGCCACTAAAGTCGGTAAGCCAATACCTAAGTTGACATAAAAACCATCTTCGAGTTCAAGGGCAGCACGCTGCGCCATTTCATTACGTGTCCAAGCCATGATTAAGCTTCCTCTGCTTTAATGGTCAGTTGTTCGATCTGCTTTGTAGGGGTGGTGTTCAGTACCACACGGTTAATGTAGATACCCGGTAAATGGATGTCATCTGGATCGATTTCACCAATTTCAACCACCTGTTCTACTTCGGCAATGGTGAATCTGCCTGCCATGGCACAGTCAGGGTTAAAATTACGTGCTGTTTTACGGAATACCAAGTTACCGGCTTTATCGGCTTTGTAGGCTTTCACTAAAGCAACGTCCGCAGTGAGAGACATTTCTAAAATATGCGGACGACCATCAAAGTCGCGGACTTCTTTGCCTTCGGCAATGAGGGTGCCTACACCTGTTTGGGTGAAAAATGCAGGAATACCTGCGCCGCCTGAACGTAGTTTTTCTGCGAGTGTACCTTGCGGAGTGAGCTCAACTTCAAGTTCACCATTGAGATATTGACGCTCAAACTCTTTGTTTTCACCGACATAAGAGGCAATCATTTTTTTAATTTGTTTGGTTTCTAATAATTTACCTAAACCAAAGCCATCTACACCCGCATTATTTGAAATACAGGTTAAACCTGTGACACCTGTATCTTTTAAGGCATCAATTAATGCTTCTGGAATACCACAGAGGCCGAAACCACCCACAGCAATAGTTTGATTATTGGCAACTACATCAGCCAATGCTTCGGCTGCATTTGCGACGACTTTATTCATCTTTTATTTCCTGATCTTCCTTGCTTGTTATTTTTTTAGCATTGCGCTGCACTTTTTAGAAATTGAATCTTTCTAACGTATAATAAGAAAAACTCATTAATACAGAATATTTACGAAGAAAAATAGATAAAAGAAGAGTCAAATCATGTGTGAAAGCTATGCAAATAATCATACGGCTTATTCTGAACGATCAAGGTTTAGCTTCAGTTTCGCTTAGTGAAAGGGGTAACATAGCCTAGAAATGATGCCAAAGTGTGGTTTCAATAAATTGAGACGACATGTTAGACAGTTCATAATCTTTCTTATAAATAATGCCCACCGCGAGTTGCGCTTGATTGTCCTCAATTTCAACCAACACATTTTTTTCAAGGTCGATGAATTTTTGGAAATGTCGTGGAATAGCGCTGACGCCCATGCCGTAGGCGACAAAGTGTGAAAGGGAACTGATTTGGTGACATTCGACTTTCAAATCCAACACTACTTGAAGCGCAGCACAATGTTCCTCAATCACATGGCGAATAATTGAGGGGTTTTGTAAGGTCACAAATGGACAAGAGCACAGTTCAAGCCATGTCACGCTTTTTTGTTTGGCTAAGACGTGGTGTTTGGGCAATAGAGCCAAAAAGTCTTCATTGAATAAAGGCTGAAAAATCAGTTGGTCATTGGCCTTGGGTTCAAAACAAATGCCAATTTCAAAGATGCCTTCTTGAACTTTTTCAATGATTTTTTCATTGGTGATGTCATGGATTGAAAAACTGATGTTAGGGTGTAACTGCGAAAAATCATGCATCACTGCGGGGAGTACTGCATGGGTGGCAAAGGGCATTGAGGCAATATTTAAAGTGCCACGGTTAAGTTTAAAGCGCTGCTTGACATCTTTTTCCATATCCTCCCAGTTGGCCAGAAGCTTTTTGGCATAGGGAATGAGGGACTGACCTTCAGTGGTGATTTCTACTCGACGCGTGTTGCGTTTAAACAGTTTTCCACCCAGTTCTTCTTCCAATGTTTTAATGCTTAAGCTAAGAGCGGATTGGCTCAGACACAGTTCATTGGCTGCATTGGCATAATTAAGCGTACGTGCAAGGACCAAAAAGGCTTTTAATTGTTTGAGTGTCATGAGCTTCCCTGAGCAATGATGCAACACGATGTTGAAAGAAAATGAACGTGTTGTTCTCAAATGGTTTACATGAAAAATACAACAGACGGTCAAAACAGATCAAGTGATGGAAGTGGATGTCATTTTTATCAAGTCGTCAAAGCAGTATAAATCGAAGAGCATGATAGTCTGTAAAAATATGTTTTAACTGAATGAAAAATATAAAAATTGGTCATTTCGTGCGATTTTGAAATTTTACCTTTAACTTGATGTAATTAGTTTTATCAGTCTTGCTAGGGCTTGGATATTAATCAATTTTTCTTCTTACTCAATGATTATTTTCAAACAATGTGTGGGTTTATATGCATTATAGTCTGACCCATAAGCTGAAATATTAATGCTCTGATGGATAAATATAGTACATAGATCAGAGTGCAAATAGACATCTCGTCATGAGGGAAATAGACGGTCTATGAATGCGTATTCGGTCTTTCCACACAGGCTGATTGCACTGTGACTCAACTAGATTTGACATCATTCGCTATTAATATCACAGCACATCAAGACATATTTTCTTTAAGGATGGAGTAAAAAATATGTGGGATTTGGGTGTAATTTTATTGTCTCTTGGGCTACTGATGTATACAGCCTACAGAGGTTTTTCTGTCATTCTTATGGCACCGATTTGTGCCCTGTTAGCGGTTTTACTGATTAATCCTGCTAACGTTTTGCCTTTTTATTCAGGCGTGTTTATGCCCAAAATGGTTGGGTTTATTAAAGATTATTTCTTGGTGTTTTTACTCGGTGCCATTTTCGGTAAAGTGGTTGAAATGTCAGGGATTGCCGAATCCATTGCCAAAACCATTGTGAACCTGATTGGTTCTAAAAATGCGATGTTAACCGTTGTACTGTTGGGTGCGATTTTAACCTATAGCGGTGTCAGTCTCTTTGTGGTGGTCTTTGCAGTTTATCCATTTGCAAATCAACTCTTTAGACAAGCCAACATTCCAAAGCGTTTGATTCCGGGAACCATTGCCCTTGGTGCATTTACCTTTACCATGGATGCCTTGCCGGGAACCCCGCAAATTCAAAACGTTATTCCGACGACCTTTTTTGGTACAGACATTTATGCAGCGCCGTTTCTTGGTTTGATTGGTGGTGTATTTGTTCTAGCAACGGGTTTGAGCTATTTGGAATGGCGTCGCCGTGTAGCCGCTCGAAATGGCGATGGTTATGCCACAGGTATTGAGCTGACAGAAGCCGAGCAGCAACAACTGAAGCAAAACTTAGATACAACCTCGAATGGTTCTACCGCGCGTCAATGGTTGGCTTTTGTACCTCTTATTTTAGTTGCTGTGACCAATAAGTATTTATCCACTGCAATTAAAGAATGGTATCCAAACGGTTTCGACTTTAATGCCATTGGACTTGCAGCTTACACTGTCGATGTTGCGAAAACTTCTGCCATTTGGGCAGTGGGTTTGGCCTTAATTGTGGGTATTATCGCGGCAATTTCATTTGACTTCCGTCGTGTCTATACGGGCTTCAAAGATGGTGTCAATGCCAGTATTGGCGGGTCTTTACTTGCCGTGATGAATACCGCATCTGAATATGGTTTTGGTGCGATTATTGCGGCCTTACCGGGCTTTGCGATTATTAGTCATGCATTGGGCAATACTTTTACCAATCCACTGGTCAATGGTGCGGTTACCACGACAGTCTTAGCGGGTGTGACTGGTTCAGCCTCTGGCGGTATGAGTATCGCTTTAAGTGCGATGGCTGATCAGTACAATGCTGCGATTCTAGCCATGGGTATTCCACCTGAAGTGATGCACCGTATTGTTGCGATGGCATCTGGCGGTATGGATACCTTACCGCATAACGGCGCCGTGATTACCTTGCTTGCTGTGACTGGTTTAACCCATAAGCAATCTTATAAAGACATTTTTGCCATCACGATTATTAAAACCATCGCGGTATTTGTTGCCATTGCTGCCTTTACTTGGTTTGGTATTGTTTAAGACTTTGGAATGAAAAAAGAAGACAACGGAGTACATCATGAGTCAACTGTTAAAAGATAAAGTTGCATTTATTACTGGTTCAGCCAGTGGTATTGGACATGAAATTGCAAAGAAATTTGCCAGTGAAGGTGCAAAAGTTGTCATTTCTGATATGAATGCAGAGAAGTGTGCTGAAACTGTGGCGACCCTTCAAAAGCAAGGCTATGAAGCATTGTCTGCACCTTGCGATGTGACTGATGAAGAAGCATATAAAGCAGCGATTGAATTGACTCAGAAAACGTATGGTCGATTGGACATTCTCATCAATAATGCGGGTTTTCAGCATGTTGCAGTGATTGAAGACTTTCCAACCGCAGTCTACCAAAAGCTGATTAATGTCATGTTAGTAGGTTCGTTCATTGGCATTAAATACGCATTTCCAATCATGAAAGCGCAGCAGTTTGGTCGCGTGATTAATATGGCCTCGATTAACGGTCTGATTGGCTTTGCTGGCAAGGCTGGCTATAACAGTGCTAAGCATGGTGTGATTGGTTTGACCAAAGTTGCGGCTTTAGAATCCGCGCGCGATGGCATCACTGTGAACGCTCTGTGTCCGGGCTATGTCGATACGCCGTTGGTACGCGGTCAAATTCATGATTTGGCCAAAACCCGAAATGTCAGTGAACAAAGTGCATTAGAAGATGTGATTTTGGCAATGGTGCCGCAAAAACGCTTGTTGAGTGTAGAAGAAATTGCTGATTATGCAATCTTCCTTGCCAGCGATAAGGCGGGCGGTGTAACTGGTCAAGCCGTAGTGATGGATGGTGGCTATACCGCGCAATAACTTAGCTCAGCACACGTTTAAAAATTGAAAAGCCTTCGATGTTCGCATTTGAGGCTTTTTTTATAGCGATAGATTTTGTATAAGATTTAAAATTTCACTTCATATGAAAAATGATAAACAACATATGATTAGAAAGTAAATTTAAAGATTATTTGTCGTTATAAATTTTATTACAGCCCAAGCTTTATATTTAGTTGCAAAATTAAATCATATTATTTTTGCATGTTTTTTATCCGTCACTCGTCTCTATACTTACAAACAAGGGATTTATTTATGCTTGTTTAGTTAATGATTATCATTTAATTAATTTCGGGTCGGGGCATGCGTCATTCATCAAAACAATTTACACAGCAGGTCACATATTTAAGCCTCTGTATATCACTGGCTATTTCATCTTCATTGATGATGCAAAATGTTGTGGCAGCACCACAAATGGCCGAAATAAATTACCAAATCCCGCAAGGCAATTTAACCAGCGCCTTGAATATGGTCGCACAGAAAGCCAATGTCACTTTATTACTCGACCCGAAAAAAACCAATCTATTTCAGGTGCCAGCTTTAAAGGGTAAATACACCGCAGATGAAGCTTTTCAGCGTCTATTGAAAGACACCCCCTTTAATATTCAAAAAAATGGGACGGGCTATTTATTAAAAGAAGTATCTGCAACAGCAAAGTCGGATTTGGAACAAAGCAAGGTCATCGCACAAACACTGCCTGATTCACAAAGCACACAGGCTGTAGATGTAGAAACCCCAAATTCTGTTCACGTACAGCTTGAAGCTCTCAGTTTTAGCGGCGAAAAAGAACGAGATGAGCAAGGCTATGACGATGTTTATGATAAAAATATTTCGACCGTCTATGCAGGAAAAGAAGCCATTGAGCGTTTTAAAGGAACAACGCCTTCAGATTTACTGAAAGGGATGTCGAATGTGTATAGTGGAGATGCTCGTAATAGTGGGGCTTTAGATCCGAATATTCGGGGTATGCAAGGGCAGGGACGTGTACCCGTCACGATTGATGGAACAGAACAGTCGATGACGGTGTGGCGTGGCTATAACGGTGCCAATAGCCGCAGTTATATTGACCCAAATTTACTCAGTTCGATTCAAGTAGTAAAAGGCTCTGTTTTAGATCGTGATGTGAAAACAGGGATTGCGGGTGGGGTATCGGTTAAGACTTTAGAGGCTGATGATGTTGTACGTGAAGGACAACGCTATGGTGCTGAAATTAAAGTAGAAGGGGCGACGAATACCACCAAAGCCCAAAAAATGCATTCTTATCATGGGCAAGATTATCGGGATGTTGCGGAGTCTAAAGGTTGGGAGAAGCTCGGTAGTTACAATGGTGAAGACCCTTTAGGTCAAGTAACTCCAAAAACCAGCAGTGATAATAAACTCACTCATTTAGAAGATCAGGCACTTCGTATTGCGGTGGCGACCAAACAAGATCAATTTGATTTACTCGCCGCTTATGCTTATCGAGACCGTGGCAACTACTTTGCAGGAAAGCATAATAGCGACTTTTTTAAGCAGGGTGATCGTAGCAAAATTGATTACAACACTGGGCTGGTACCTTATATGGCAACGGTTTGGCAACCAGGCAATGAAGTCACCAATACCTCAAACCGTATGGAATCTTGGTTGTTAAAGGGGAATTGGCGACCAAACGATGACCATGCGCTGCAGTTGACCTATCGTGATACCAACACCATTTATGGCGAAATTATGCCTTCGCGGATTATGTGGCAGACCCAAGACAATGTCCCGCAGTGGCCTGTAAGCGAAGTGAGCACCAAAGCGTATAGTTTGAAATATCGATTTAACCCAGAAAATAGTCGTTGGATCGACTTCAGTGCAAACCTATTTCAGACCGATACAGAATCACAAACATATTCGGCAGGCGGTTTCGTGAACTGGATTTCAAAGCGTGACTATGTTTGGGAAGCCAATGTCGATCGTGATGGGGATGGTATCCGAGACCGAAGCCCGGGTGATGGTTTTACGATTCTTGACACAGCATTTACCGATGCCAAAACCACCAATAAAGGTGTGAGTTTAAGCAACAAATTTAACTTTGCCGATGCCTTAAGCTTAACTGTTGGAGCAGATTTAACCCGTGAAAAACTGACCACCAAAGATGAATATATCAACGACAGTCAGGGCACTTCTGCCTTTCGCATGCTGCCACGGGCAGGACATCGTTCAGAAAATCAATATTGGTTTAACTTTGATTGGAAAGCGACCCCATGGCTAAACTTAACGGCAGGTGCACGTTCAGTTTCGTATAGTTCTTTTGACGACTTTTTAAATGGCAACAAAGACAGCATTACAGGTTTGTCGACAACAACGAGAACGATCGGGCAGAAACTTTCTTATACTGAAAATGTGAACGTCTATACCCAAGAAATGTTCGATGCAATGAGACAAAATGGTGCCTTTAAAAATGATTGGGACGATAAGGAGAATCTTGCCCTTATGAATCGTGCCAAACGTGCGATTGGTAAAGCCTATCAATTTAAAGGTGTCCACTACTGGTATGCTGACGCAAATGGAAAATTTCATGCTGAGAATAATCCATTCTTAAATGGAACGGTTGACTTAAGCCAAAAGAATTTGGCACTCGATGCCAATGGTCAGCCTGTGGTGAGTTACTCAGAAGTGACTGAAACCAACCCTACTGTGGTGAAAAAGAAAAAAGACCATAAAAACTGGGCACCTGCTGTTTCAGCAGCTATTACCTTGAATCCGAACAATCGTTTTTATATTAACTATACCGAAGCCTATCGCATGCCGAGTATGTTTGAAACGACTTTAGGTTTCTCTGCATCGCAGTCGGGTTATGACCTAAAACCAGAACATGCACATAATTTTGAACTGGCCTATGTGTATAACATGCAGGATCTGTTCAACTTACAAAATGGTCATGCAGATATTAAGTTGGCATATTTCCACAACAAAACAGAAGATGTGATTGAACGTAATAACCAACTGAAATTTAGCAATATCGACAAACAAACTGTGGAAGGCTATGAGTTTTCAGGGCGTTTTGACAATGGCAAATATTTTACCGATTTGTCCTTGGTTTATAACTCAAAAAATGAAGTGTGTGATGAAAGTTCGGGGCTACTTGCGAGCGTAGAGGCAATGACCATGTCGGGTGCGGCAAAAAGCTGTATCGATTACGGCTTCCCAACAGGTTATTTGGTCAATATGGCTCTACCAGAATATCAAGCTAATTTAACCCTCGGCACACGGTTATTGGATAACAAATTAGAGTTGGGCACACGTCTGAATTATTTTGAAGGCTATGACCATCCTTATATTGGAACTGAGTTGGTGGCTTGGTTTAACGCACCTTTGCAATGGGATGACACTCTGACCGTCGATGCTTATGCACACTATCAACACAGTGAACATTTAGGTTTTGACCTGATTGGAACCAACTTAACCAATCAATACTACTTGGATCCTTTAACCCGTTCTGCGGTTGCTGCTCCAGGTCGCGCGTTTAAATTGGCACTAAGCTATAAGTTTTAATGCGACATAAAAGATTTACTGCATTGAATAATATATGAATATTGATGAGTTAATAAACTTTGAAATATTCATAGGAAATACCGAAGGCTGAGCAGCACTTTATTTAATCTGAGCCTTCTGTATGTGTCCATGTGTTTATATATGGGGTAACAGAAATGTACCTAAAGTTTAGATTATGGCGTTTTAATTTTGGCGTAGGTGACATAGTTCCCGATTTGAAAAAAATTCAAGCTGAGGATACTGTAACTGGATCAGTTGCAGTGTTCCGACTAAGTCTTGTTGAGGGTTAATAATCCCCGTAACTTTTATTTGGCTGAGCTCTTTTTCATTAAAAATCATGTAGCCAGTATGGTAGGCATTTAAGCGATTGAGGAGATCGGGTAAAGCCAGTTCATTGGCTTGAATTTGTTGCATTTGCCATGAAGTTTTGAACATTTGTGCATCAAAGGCTTCGATTTTTCCTAGACCACTTGCGCCAACTTGTATACGGTGACCTTCTGAAATATTCTGAACTTGAGGATGCCTAGCGAGATTTGTACTGGCACGAACACGTGAATGCAGCATACTGAGCGCACTTGTATCGGTATATTGGTTGATGATAAAACGCGTACCAAGCGCTTGGTAGTCGGCTTGTTTGGTATGAACAATAAAAGGACGCGTTGGATTTTTAGCGACATCAACATAGATATCACCTTGAATCAATTCGATTCGTCTTTGCCCTGTGGTGTAATCCACTTTTATTGCTGATTTAGGCGCGAGGGTAAGCATAGAACCATCTTCAAGTACAACGTTTTTTACTTCACTGGTTGCAGTTTTATAGTCTGCAAAATAGTAGGCAAAGGGAATGTAAGTAAAACTCAAATAGCCAAGACAACTGATGGCCATGAATGAGAAAACAGTTTGGTTAAACAAAGACAGCACTTTTTGCTGTTCATGTTCAATGGCTTGAAAGGTCTGTTCGACAGTCTCGCCGTGTAAGTTTTGTTGGTGTGATAGGCTCTGCATCTCAAGATCAAAGTCTCGAAATTCTTCAAAATAGGGCAGATACTGTGGATGATTTTTTTGCCACGCCTGAAACTCTTGCTGGACTTGTGCACGCTCGATAGGGTTGTCGCAGTTGAGCCGAATCACCCAGAGTGCAATTTCTTTACGAATATGTCGAGCGTCATTCATTGTTCGCATTCTGCATTCATTTTATGACGTAGCTCATAACAGAGACTCAGCCCATCGGCCAAATAGCCTTGTACACTGCGCAGTGATTTTCCTGTTAATTCAGCAATCTCAGTTTGGCTATAGCCTTCAATATAATAAAGAATAAAGGACTGACGCACTTTAGCGGTGGTTTTACCTAAGGCAACCGACAGAAAATCCAGAATTTGTACTGTTTCTTCAATGGTGTTGTCTTGGATTAGCTCTTGCCCAAATTGAGCTTCATCGTAAAGATTTTTAAGGTAATTGGTTTCAATCACATTACGTCGATGCTGATCAATCAAAACGTGTTTAGCAATATTGATCAAATAAGCTTTCGGTTCTTGAATTGAAGCTAACTTATGTTTGGCTTGGATCAAACGCACAAAAGTATCTTGCACAATATCGGCAGCATTAAAAGGATGACGAATCCGATATCTCAGCCACTGAATTAACTAATCATGGTGCTGAAGATAGAGTTCACCAATTAATTGCTGTTGTGCTTTGGAAGAGGTGGGAGGTGCCATAATACTTCCCCAAGGTTTAAATGATAGTGATTATCATTTATGGTGTATTCAAATGCAATAGCTTGTAAAGTAAAAATAGCGAATTTTCAGTGTGCGAAAAACTTTGAATTGTTTTGCGTATTTTGAGCGTTTCATTCGTCTCTATGTATAAGTCCAGTTTTTATGGTTTAGGAAAAATCATCAATCTTAAAATGACCTTGGGTGTTATTTAACGTTGTATGAAATTCTAAAGGCATCGAACATGGAAATCAGTGCAGAACAGCAAAGATAGGATTTTAACGTGACTACCAGTATGAACCAGCAGCTAGAAACAAGTTTATCTCAGCGTCTAAAAACGGAAACATCGACTGAACATGATCGTATGGAACAGTTAATGGAGCAGGCGAAGGTTTTTGAAAACCAAAGTAATTATGCACGTTTTACGTTATCCCAGTACTACTTCCAAAAGGATGTTGAACATTTATATGCACATCCAGATGTGGTTCAAATTATCCCTGATTTAGATGTTCGTGGTCGTTCAGATGCGGCATTACTGGACTTAAAAGATTTGGGACTAGAGCCACAGTCCACCCGCATTGCAACAGATGGGGTCAGCTTTCCTCAAGCTTTGGGTTGGATTTATGTGTCTGAAGGTTCGACTTTAGGTGCAGCATTTTTATTTAAAGCGGCACAGCACCAATTTGGTTTTACTGCGGACTTTGCAGCGCGTAATTTGGCTGCATATCCAGAAGGTCGAGCAGTGGTTTGGAAACGCTTTAAGCAAGCTATGGATGATGCAAACTTTAGTCAAGAGCAGCAGGATCAAGTGATTGAAGGGGCGATGCAAGGCTTTTCCCGTTTTGGTCAATTGTTAGCAGACTTGGAACAGTTGAGATAAGAGGGAAATATGCAAAATACCGAGTTAAGCTTAATATCTAAATCCAAAGATGAGTCAGAAGCACATCTTGCAAAATCGATTTGGGTACGTTGGTTGTGTATTGGGCTGGCTTGGATTTGTTTATGTATTGGGACTTTAGGGATTATTATTCCTGGTTTACCCACCTTTGACTTTTATTTTTTAGCGACTCTATTTGCAGCCAAAGGTTCTGCACGATTGCATCGATGGATCGTTCAAAATCGGTTGATTGGACCCATTTTACAGCAGTGGAAAGAGCATAAAACCCTACCAACAAAAGCGAAATTTTTTTCGCTATTCAGTATGAGCCTTGCTGCGGGGCTCATGCTTTGGAAAGTACCTCATCCTTATTTTGTTGGTATTACTATTTTGCTCATGGTCGCTGTCCAAATTTGGATTTGATGGAAAAAATAATCTGAGCGGGAAAAATCAATAGGTACAGAGAAGTCTCAGCACGGCTTCATTTGCTGATTCGGTATAAAAAACTAAATTTTAATAAAAATAATCAGTTTTAAATCAATAAAAAAAAGATGGTTTTTATTTTTATCTTATTGAATGGATTATTCTTTTATTAAAGAGCGTTGCAACTTACAGCTTCTGCCATACTTGATTTTCATCATCAAAAGACACCGTAAAATTAAAACGAGAGTCCGCTGTTACCAAATAACCTGTAGGTGTTTTCATGAGAACTTTGAGCACAGTGCCTTCTTCAAAGTTAATGGGTGGAAAGTCTTCTTTTGTCAGTGTGAGTGGTTTGATCAGTTCAAGTACTAGGGTTTCCATGTCATAGATCCAATAGTTTTTAATGAAAAGATAGTAGCATGAAGTCATTTTAAAATGTGCAAACTTCATTCTTTTATACATAAAATCAACAAGTAATCGTATGGTTGTCAGAGAAATACCGTCATTGCACTCGCTTTAAATCCTAAGCAATTTTTCAGTTTGAAACCCAAAAGTTATAAGCAATAAAATATTACTTTAAATCTGAGGCAAAGCCCGTTCGTATTTTCATAAGTTATTGAAATAATTTATTTTGATTGTGATGTGACTGATCAAGTCGGAAAATAATGTCCTGAGCTCTTGTGAAGGGGCATACAAATCAAATAACGTATAACCCAATAAGGATAAGTAAAGTGTACAAACTTGCTGTAATGCGATTGTACTAAATTAAGAAATAAGGATTAGTATGCACGGATTGCATACCTGAAACATAAAAGGGATATATATCGTTCATGTTTAAGTCATTTTTCCCAAACCCTAGATGGTTCTTCATTTCGGTATTACTTTGGTCGGTGATCAATGTCGTACTGTGGTACACAGGGGGAAATACATGGGGAAGCGCCATAGGTTGGCCGCAAGGTTATGCAACGGCTGAATTAGCTATTGGGGTAAGCCGTTTTTGGTCTCCATCTTTTCTGTGGTTCTATCTCTGGTTTTTTATAGCGACAACACTCTTTGCCTTATTTTGGCGTTTTGTCTCAGACAATAAATGGCAACGCTGGTCGATTTGGGGGTCCGCATTTATTCTGTTTAAAATCTGGTTTGGTGTACAGGTCAGTGTTGTTGTAAATGCTTGGTATAACCCTTTTTATGACTTGATCCAAGAAATGTTGAGTAATGGGGGCGGTGATGTGAACCAACTTTATAAAGGTATTTTAACTTTTATTTATGTTGCGATGGTTTACGTTACATTTGCTGTTATAAATTTATTTTTTGTGAGCCATTATGTGTTCCGTTGGCGCACTGCGATGAATGACTATTACACTTCAAATTGGAATAAGTTAAGGCACATTGAAGGGGCATCGCAACGTATTCAAGAAGATACCATGCGCTTTGCAAGAACTTTAGAAGGTTTAGGGGTCAGCTTGATTGAAGCGTTAATGACGTTGATTGCCTTTTTGCCAGTGTTGTTTAGTCTGTCGAGCCATGTAAAGGCAATTCCAATTGTGGGGGCTATTCCATATGCTTTGGTTTGGGCTGCTATAAGTTGGGCTTTATTAGGAACGCTCATTTTAGTATTGGTTGGTTATAAATTACCTGGTTTAGAATTTAATAATCAAAAAGTCGAAGCAGCCTATCGTAAAGAGTTGGTGTATGGAGAAGACCATGCAGACCGTGCACAACCTGCCACACTAAAAGAATTATTCAGTGGTGTACGTAAAAACTATTTCCGACTGTATTTTCATTATGCATATTTTAATTTAGTACGAATATGGTATATGCAGTTAGATAATATTTATGGGCTATTTGTACTTTTCCCTAGTATTGCAGCAGGGCTAGTGACTTTAGGTTTACTCACACAGATTTTGAATGTTTTTGGCAAAGTTAGGGAGTCATTTCAGTATTTGATTGCATCATGGCCAACCATTATCGAACTGCTCTCAATTTATAAGCGTCTGAAAGCTTTTGAATCGACTTTGGATGACTAAATATTTTTGATGTATCTCACCTGCCTTTCACGGCAGGTTCTTTATGTGCTCAAGCATCATTTTGTCTGTAACTTTTGTTGTATGGGTCAAACTAAATTTATGAAATGTTGTTGAGGTTGTCATAAAACAAAGCAAAATGATGTGTGTGTCGATCTAAAATAAATAATAAAAACAGTTGTTTAAGTTTGTTATTTTATGTGCTTTCCGTTAATGTTTTTATGCGGGTGTTTAAGAGTAAAGTCGTAGTGAATTATAAAATTTTATGTGTATTTGGGGTTTTGGGGAGTGTGTTGCAGGGCTGTACCAGTCTGGGAAATATAGCACAAGCACCTTTTACAAATATTGCATCACCACAAGAACTAATCGTAGAACGAAAAATTAATGATGCCGATAAAAACAGCAAAGAATACGTGTATCACACGGTAGGCGTAAAAAATGAAAAAGATATCGAGACGTTATACCCACGGAGCATGTTTAGTCAGTATTGCCAAGCACATGACGGCCGTTTTACTCAGACACAAAAAAGTAGTTTCACCTTAGTGAAAGATCCGTGGGCGAAAAAGTTACTTCGCACCTATAACAGTTTAAAACAGGGCACGGGGACTTTTCGTTGCCAACTCAATAATGGTGAACAGTGGCTGGTGAGTATTGAGGCATTGTCTGAACGCAAACTGCCTAATTCAAATGATACTCGTGTGGTGAGTCTACAAAGCAAAGTACTGACTGAGCCAGCACCACGGAGTATGACCCCTATTACACTAAGCAAAAAAGCGGTGACGAAGGCACCTGCGATCAAGGCAGAGGTGAAGAAAGAGGAAGAAAGCAAAAAAGAAGTAGAGCCTAAAAAAGAAAATAAAGTGGAAGTACCACCTAAAGTCGCCAAAGCTGTAGAAACACCGCAGCAGCAACAGGCCAAACTCTATGTGGCTGCACGCCGTGATATTAACAGTGGGCGCAACCAAGTCGCTGCCTGTAACAGTGCACAACGCGCATATAACTATGGTCGTTTGCCGGGGTCGGATGCCTCAAATGTCTATACCGAATCGGGCATATTAGTTGCACGTTGTTTAACGGGTATTCCAAGTTATAGCAGTCGTTTTTCCAACCCTAAAGGGCAGGCAAAATATGTTTTGCAGAACTTAGCCAAAAACCATAACCACACAGGTGCTAAAAATATGCTCAAGCAAATGAAGTAAGATTTTCGGCTGTTTGCGGCAGAACTTCATGTGAGCACCTCAACCAAAGGAATAACATCATGAGTAATGTGCAAACACCAGCCACATATTTTACTGCGCCTTTGCTAGATCAGACCGTGCAAGAAATAGGCGTTGATATTTCAGCTAAGCCTTATTTTTACAACAATGACGGAACGCCTGAGTATTTAGCCGATGTATCAACTGGTATTGAACTGATTCAAGTATCCTCAACCAACGCCCATATGAGTATGGGATATGTTTATGATGTACCCAAAGAAATTGCGACGATCCAAACCCATTGGGGAGAGCAGACTCAGTTAGCATTCGCGGGAAACTCTTTTGAGTTTATGCCACTCAAAGCCACGCCTGAAACAGTTGCTGCATTTGGTATGACTTTGGTGAAAGCTGGACAGGCGATAGAGGTGCAGGCTACGCAGAAAAAGTTGTCTCAAATTGAATATCAATATGGTATGTTGGCCGGTCATTTTTTCCCTTATGACCCAACTCAAATTAATCTAGACGCAAAAACCTTATATCCCTTTGTCGTCACAGACTTAGAGCATCACGACTTTCCGCATGTTTTTGCTTCGACCGATCCAAATCAATTGCCTTTGGTGATCTCAGCAGGACGATATTTTCCAAAAGACCGAAAAATTTACTTGGCTGACTTGTGGGTGGAGCATGGCGACGCGCTTTATATTCCCGAAATGCCGAAGCAAGTTGCTCCTGAATTTATCGATTTACACAATAACCGTAATGCGGCTTTAGCGTGTTGGAAGGGTGAAAGTAGTCAGTCTACGATTCATATGCATACTTTGCTTGACCCCAAAGGTTATTTCTATTGGTTTTGGAATGCATGCCCGACCATACACCCACAGCTTGCTGCCTTTGAAACTGCTGAGTTGGATAGGGAAATCGCTTGAATTGAGCAGTTTAATTTTTTTCTCCAACTACACGGTAATTTTACAGTTCCATAACAGGCTGATTGACGGGCTTTGTGATACAAAGAATGCAATTGTTGATTGGAGTTGAGTTTATGTCACAGCCTGTTTTAAGCGTTTTACGAGGTCGGTCTTCTGTTCTTTTTCGTCATGCTTTTTTGGCAGCAGCATTGTGTGGTTCAGTCCAAGTTGCAACGGCCAGTACCACAGTCGACCAACTGAGTAATTGTTTGGTGAAGTCAACGACAGCAACAGATAAAACCACTGTGTTGCAGTGGACGTTTGCGGCATTGGCTGCACATCCAGATCTGAAGGTGTATAGCAATGTCACCGATGCACAGCGTACACAGCTAGATAAAAACTTAGCACAAGTATTACAACGCATTTTGGTGGAGCAATGTTCAGCGCAGACCAAAGCAGTGATTCAAGCCGAAGGCTTACAAGCGGTTGGAGATAGTTTTCAGGAACTTGGACAGATTACGGGTGAGGAAATTTTAAAGAACCCTGAAGTGAAAGGGCAGTTGCAAGGTGTGCTGCGCTATGTGGATTTGAATAAATTGGTTACGACTTTTTTAACCCCAGAAATTTGGAATAAGTTGGGTGTGACGAGGTAGTTTAATCGATTAAAATATTTGAAAATTATGAATAGTGAGAGTGATTTATAAACTGAATCGAAAGCATTAATGTTATAAAAAAGTCATTAAAAAAGCTCCTTGACTCGAAGGAGCTTTTTTATTTTTGAATCTAAAAAGATGATAAACCATGCCATAAAAGATTCACTTGAGGAACAACACAATTAAATCGTCACAGTCGCTCCTAAAGCTTGAATAAACTGTGCCATCCAAGCAGGGTGTGCAGGCCAAGCAGGCGCTGTGATCAAGTGCCCATCAGTTACAGCTTCCGTCACTTCAATGTTCGCATAAGTGCCGCCTGCAAGTTTCACTTCGGCTGCGCACGCAGGGTAAGCTGAACAAGTACGGCCTTTGAGTATATCGGCTGCTGCAAGAATTTGTGCACCATGACAAACTGCTGCAATAGGTTTTTTCGCAGCATCAAACTCACGTACGATCTCAAGGATACGTTCATTCATGCGTAAATATTCGGGCGCACGACCACCGGGAATAACTAAACCGACATAGTCCGCAGTGCGTACCGCTTCAAAGTTGTAGTTGATGGCAAAGTTATGACCACGTTTTTCACTATAGGTTTGCTCGCCTTCAAAGTCATGAATGGCTGTGGCGATGCTTTCTCCTTCATTTTTATCGGGGCAGACTGCGTGTACGGTATAACCGAGACCTGTTAAAAACTGAAAAGGCACCATAGTTTCATAGTCCTCAGCATAGTCACCCACGAGCATTAAAATTTGTTTTGACATCTTTAAACCCTCTTTATTGTTTGTACATATTTATGTTCAATTTTGATCTAAATTAGCACAGTTCAGATGGCATTTTTAAGTCATTCAGTGCTCTTTAGTCGTATAGATGAAGTCATTTTTTATAAAAAAGCCCCAAGTAATTGAGGCGTTTTAACTGTCTGTAAAAGCGTGTTAAATCAATCAGTTTACATATTCATGGATATGTAATTTATTATGCTGACATGTTAATAGTCCAATGTGCAAGCCTTGCCCTGATATTCATAACGGTTGACATCATATTTTTGACCATTCCAGCGGTAAACAGCAAAACAAAATCCAGGGCCGCCATTTTCTATATCTGGCCAGCCGTCTTTTACTTTGGTTTTTAGAAAAGTAGGGATGCCCATGTTTTCAAAAATGAGTTTCCAATTTCCAGTTTTTTGCTGAGCAACGATATGGTAGCCGACACCTGTGTTGCCATAGCACATAGTACTGTAGTCTGAAATAACTGCGTCTTTTAGACCGTCACCATTGAGGTCTTTGTATGTGGTGATTTCACCTGTGTCACAGCTACCTTCCCAGCCATGTTTTGTTTTTGAAAAGCCAGCGGCTTTAAAGATTTGACTGGCTTCTTTGGTTGAGATATTGGGTTTGGTTTCTGCAAAGGTAGTGGTGCTGAGAACGGCAAGGGTAGAAAGTATAAGGATGGTAGTTTTCATTTTTGTCCTTTGGTATTTTGAAAATGCTGACTGTTTTAAAGTATTAGAATTAGTTTAGTGTAGTGGTTTTTCGGGAATTAGATAGGTAGTTTTAGCTATACGAAGCAGAGTTTTGAATTTTTAAATACCTCTCCCTAACCCTCTCCTTAAAAAGGAGAGGGAACTAAGCGTATCAATTTGATCACGTGATTTTGAATGTGTTCGTGATGTAGACTTTATGTTTGATTATTAAGAAAAATTTACTTGGAAAATGTTCAAATATGGTTAAATTATAAAGGCACTACATTTTTGAGATAAAGATATGCGTTTATATGTGCAAGATGAAAAAGATGGAAAAAAAATATATTTGAATTACAAAGTTAGAAACAGGGGAGAGTTACAGAAAATAGTTGGATCTGAAAAATTTAAACTAAATGGTAATGTTTATAAAGTTAAGGCTGTAAGGGCTGAAATGGATCAAAATGCATTTAAGGTTGCAGCAGGGATTGGTGGTTTAATTGGAGTATTGGGTGGCGTTCCAGGTGTTCTTGCAGGGGCTATAATTGGTGGAGTGGTTGGGGGCGCACAATTAGAAACTGAAAAGAAAAATGTAGAGAGTTTTAATGCAAGCAATTAATAAAAAAAATTTTGATATCAAAGGATTTGGTATACTTGCATGTGTATTACTCGTAGCTTTAATAATTGCTAAATTTGGTGATCTGAATACTATCTATAAAACTTTAGCCTCGGATAATACGAAATATTTTTTTGGTTGGACAACGGGAATAGCTATTTTTCTAGAAGCTGTTCTAATAAGGAAAACAATCAATTGGGATTTTGACTTTAATGTAGTTAGTCAACTGGTATTCCAAATTGCTACTTATGTGGCAGTTGTAACATCGAGTTTAACTTTAATTAAAGGTGTTTGTGGTCAACTTTTTTTCGAACAAGATTTTTTTAAAGATTTAGGAATAGTTGATTTAGGAGTAATTGGCTTAGTATCTGGTTATTTGTTTATTAAATTTTTTCTAGACGTATTTAATATTTATATAAATATTTTTTATAATTCAAATTGTGAAAATATTGAACCAGTCAATGACTAAAAGAAAACCCGCTCTAAAGCGGGTTTTTCATCGTTTAGATCAGCCAATATTTCTACATTAACTTGTGCAGGTTGAGTTCATATTAGGCGTTTTATGAGTTTACAGAACAAGCACCTACTAACGGATTTTTCCCAATTTGAATAAGTAATATCAATAACTACAGTAATTCTACTTTTCTTGGAATAGTTAATTTTAAGATTCTTTTTGCTTTCTCTTTAGTTTAATACCCATTGGTAATTCAACAATTTCCCAATCAGTGAGTAAGCTGATAGCAATAGTTCCTCCTATCGCTACTACTAAAGCAACAATGGCCGATGTTGATATAGCAGCAGTAGGAGCAATTGCTGTGACTGCCATGGCACCTAATGGACCAGTTGTTGCTATCAGTGGAATAGCTGCTATCAGGCCAGCAACGGCAAAAGGTCCAAGTTTTAAAACATAATTTAAAGCTTTTATTTGAGTAATTAATTTTTCATCATTAATAATAATTTCAAGTTCTTGACTTTGGATAGCTTGTTTTAACTCTTTAGCGTTATCAACTTTCATAAGTGTATCCTGATTTGACAAAATTTAAAAAAACCTCGCATTAAGCGAGGTTTTTATAGCATAAAATCAGTAAATTAGCGATTATATCAACCAATCAATTTCTTCATCAACTCATTCACTTGAGCAGGGTTAGCTTTACCCTTAGATGCTTTCATCACTTGACCCACTAGACCATTGAAAGCTTTCTCTTTACCAGATTTAAATTCTTCAACCATCTTCTCATTGGCAGCAAGAACGTCTTTAATAATCGCTTCAATCGCGCCTGTATCAGTTTCCTGTTTCAAGCCTTTTTCCGCAATAATTTCGTCCGCAGTTTTGCCTTCATCCCACATAAAGCCGAATACTTGCTTCGCAATCTTGCCGCTAATGGTGTTATCCACGATACGTGCAACCATGCCGCCCAGTTTTTCAGCAGAAACAGGAGAGTCTGCGAGTTCTAAACCTGCTTTGTTTAAAGCACCAGAGAACTCGCCCATCACCCAGTTTGCAGACACTTTACCTTGTGCAGCACCGCCAGCAGCAGCCACAACCACTTCATAAAAGTCTGACATTTCACGGGTCAGTGTCAATACATGCGCATCGTACTCAGTGACACCAAAGTCCGCTACGAAACGCTCACGACGTGCTGCAGGAAGTTCAGGCAATGCAGCACGAGCCGTTTCAATTTGCGCATCTGAAATAATCACAGGCAACAGGTCAGGGTCTGGGAAGTAGCGATAGTCGTTCGCTTCTTCTTTCGAACGCATTGAACGTGTTTCCATCTTCACAGGGTCGAATAGACGCGTTTCTTGGTCAATCGTACCATCCCATTCCAAAATTTCCATTTGGCGTTCAATTTCAACATTGATCGCTTGTTCAATGAAACGGAATGAGTTGAGGTTTTTCAACTCGCAACGTGTACCGAACGGTTGACCCGGACGACGTAACGACACGTTACAGTCTGCACGGAATGAACCTTCCGCCATGTTACCGTCAGAAATACCCAACCAACGCACTAAAGTGTGAATCGACTTGATATAAGCCACCGCTTCTTCAACCGAACGCATATCGGGTTCAGACACGATTTCAAGTAAAGGTGTACCTGCACGGTTTAAGTCGATGCCTGACATACCTTCAAACTGGTCATGGATGGATTTACCTGCATCTTCCTCAAGGTGGGCACGCGTTACGCCAATGCGCTTTACCGTACCATCTTCAAGTTGAATGTCGATATGACCCAAGCCTACAATCGGGTTATCCATCTGGCTAATTTGGTAGCCTTTTGGAGAGTCAGGGTAGAAGTAGTTTTTACGTGCAAACACAGACGCTTGGTCAATGTAAGCATCAATACCCAAACCAAAGCGAATGGCTAAATCGACCACTTCTTTGTTTAATACAGGCAGTACACCCGGCATCGCTAAGTCAACAAGGCTGGCTTGCGTGTTTGGGTCTTGACCAAATTCAGTCGAAGAACCTGAGAAGATTTTAGATTGGGTCGCCAACTGAGTGTGAATCTCGATCCCAATAACGACTTCCCAACCATCAATCAATAACGATTTTGGTTTCTTTTGAGCTTGAGCCATTATGCATTCTCCTCAGCAATTGCCGCACGTTTCGTATGCCAATCCGTCGCTTGTTGGTACTGATGTACCACAGACAACAGTTGAGATTCTGACCAATAGTTACCAATCAGCTGTAAGCCCACAGGTAAGTTGTCTTTGTCAAAACCAACAGGTGCGTTAATCGCAGGAAGACCCGCAAGGTTAACTGCGATGGTGTAAATGTCGCCCAAGTACATTTCAACTGGAGACAGATTCGCACCAATTTTATAAGCCGTGGTTGGAGCAGCAGGTGCAGCAATCACATCAACCGATTCAAACGCTTTTAAGAAGTCTTGTTGAATCAGACGACGGACTTTTTGAGCTTTCACGTAGTACGCATCGTAGTAACCTGCAGACAACGCATACGTACCAATCAAGATACGACGTTGCACTTCTGCACCAAAACCTTCAGAACGTGAACGTTTGTATAAGTCCATCAGGTCAACAGGGTTCTCTGCACGGTAGCCATAACGTACGCCATCGTAACGAGACAAGTTTGATGATGCTTCAGCAGGCGCAATCAAGTAATAGGTCGGAACATAAGCTTCAGTCATGTTGAGATCAATCTCAACCAAGGTCGCGCCCATGTCTTCTAACTTTTTCAATGATTCTTCAACGCGTGCTTTTACGTCTGCGTCTAAACCAGCGACATTGAAGTATTGCTTTGGAATACCAATACGTAGACCTTGAACCGCTGTGCCATTTAGGTTCGCCACATAGTCATCAACGTCTTTTTCAACGGATGTTGAGTCTTTTGCGTCATGACCTGCCATCACATTCATGAGGTAGGCACAGTCTTCAGCCGAACGTGCCATTGGCCCGCCTTGATCCAGCGATGATGCATACGCAATCATACCGAAGCGCGAGACACGGCCATAAGTTGGCTTAAGACCCGTTAAGCCACAGAACGATGCAGGTTGGCGAATTGAACCACCTGTGTCTGTACCTGTGGCAAATGGAGCAAGGTCCGCTGCAACCGCTGCCGCAGACCCACCTGAAGAACCACCTGGTACATGACCTAAGTTCCAAGGGTTTGCTGTAGCGCCGTAGAATGAATTCTCAGAGGTTGAACCCATTGCAAATTCGTCCATGTTCACTTTACCTAAAGTGACTAGACCAGCGGCTTTACCTTTCGCTACAACGGTAGCGTCGTAAGGAGAGATAAAGTTATCCAACATTTTTGAGCCCGCAGTGGTTTTAATGCCTTGGGTGCAAAAAATGTCTTTGTGTGCAATTGGCACACCTGTCAATGCGGTTGCTGTGCCTGCTTTAATTGCAGCATCGGCAGCATCGGCTTGTGCAAGCGCTTGTTCTGCAGTCACGGTTACATAAGATTTAACTTGTGTATCCAGTTTTGCAATGCGCTTTAAATAATGTTCAGTCAGTTCGCGAGATGAAAATTTAGCCCCAGCTAAACCCTCAGAGAGTTCACGAATCGATAAGCGATGTAAATCTGTCATGAGAAATGTCTTTACGTTAATTTTTACAAAATAATGGTTTAACTGAATAGAAATTATTCAATCACGCGAGGAACTAGGTACAAACCGTCTTGCACTTGCGGTGCAATGGCTTGATATTCATCACGATGATTGGTTTCTGAAACCACATCTTCACGTAAGGGTTGTGGGTGATCAAATGGGCTTTTAAGCGGCTCAACACCATCGGTGTCGATGCCTTTTAAGGTTTCCATCATGCCTAAAATTTTATTTAGACTTTGAGCATATTCAGCAGATTGCGTATCATCTAGCGACAATCGAGCAAGATTGGCGATTGCTGAAACTGTTTGTGCATTTAAATCTGCAGAATGCTGTGCATCCGATGTAGACATAACATCACCTGAGTCAGTATTAAAAAATTTCAAAATATCGTGCGTTATAATAAGCGATTGACTTGTTCAAATCATCACATTTAGTTAAAGTTGCCACCTTGCGTCCACATAAAGTTTAATCGAGAACGTCTCCGTGATTCTAAAAAGACTAATTGGCTTGTTTTCGCCCGATCTAGCCATTGATTTAGGTACAGCAAATACACTTATTTATGCACCAGGACGAGGCATTATATTAAATGAACCGACAGTTGTGGCAATTCGTCACAGTGGTTCACAAAAAATCGTTGCCGCGGTAGGTCTTGATGCAAAGCAAATGCTGGGCCGTACACCTGCAAATATCTCTGCCATTCGTCCAATGAAGGATGGTGTGATTGCCGATTTTGAAGTGACCGAAACTATGCTGAACCAATTTATTGGTAAAGTACATGAAAAACGTCTGTTCCCACCAGCACCTCGTGTTGTGGTGTGTGTGCCTTGCAAATCAACTTTGGTTGAACGTCGTGCTATTCGTGAAGCTGTATTTAATGCAGGCGCGCGTGATGTTCGTTTGATTGAAGAGCCAATGGCTGCTGCAATTGGTGCGGGTATGCCAGTTGAACAAGCATGCGGCTCTATGGTGGTCGATGTTGGTGGTGGTACAACTGAAATTGCGATTATTTCGCTTCAAGGTTGTGTCTATGCTGACTCACTACGTATTGGTGGTGATGTATTTGATGAACAAATCATTAACTACGTACGTAAAGCACATGGTTGCGTGATTGGTGAAACCACCGCTGAAATTATCAAGAAAGAAGTGGGTATGGCTTTACCAGAAGCGGATGCCAAAGCACTTTAAATTGAAGTTCGCGGCCGTAACCTTGCTGAAGGTGTGCCACGTGCGATCACTGTGACTTCGGACGAAATTACGCAAGCGATTTCTGATCCATTACAAAGTATTGTTTCAGCTGTGAAATCTGCACTTGAGCAAACGCCTCCTGAGCTGTCTTCAGACATCGCTGAGCGCGGTATAGTGTTGACCGGTGGTGGTGCATTACTGCGTAACCTCGATAAACTTCTTGCGCAAGAAACAGGCTTACCTGTGGTGGTTGCAGAAGATCCTCTAACTTGTGTCACTCGTGGTGGTGGCAAAGTTTTAGAATTCTTCGATAATCCAAATCACGACATGTTATTTGTAGGCTAATAAAGGAATCGGCGGGTGCAAACAAATCTGTTTTCCAGACAACCGCCATCTTTTCGCTCATTTATCATTGCAGTGATCACATGCTTGGTCGTGCTGTTTTTTAACTGGCGCATGCCGCATGTGATTCAACCTGCAAGAGATGTCTTGTACGCCGCTTATAATCCAATTTATGCCGTAGCAAGTTATCCCGTGTTATCGCGAGAGTGGCTGAATCAACAAACCAAGTCTGAAGCTCAATTGCGCCGTGAAAATACCGCGATGCAAGCCGAGTTATTGCAGGCGCAGGTGCGTTTACAAAAATTATCTGAATTATCTGCGGAAAATACGCGTTTACGTGGTCTGTTAGATACCCCGTTGATCATTGATGGTCGTATGGAAATTGCAGAAGTCATTGGGACAGATGCCGATCCACTACGTCATATTATTGTGGTAAACCGTGGTGCTAACAGTCAGTTAAAGGTAGGGCAAACCGTGCTCGATGACAAAGGTATTATGGGACAGATTATTAATGTCTATCCGCATAGTAGTCGCGTCATGTTGCTTTCAGATAAAGAACATTCTCTTTCGGTTCGCTTAGAGCGATCTGGAATGCGTGCCATTGTTTCAGGGACTGGAGATTTGGGTCATTTGAAAATGGAATACGTGCCGACCAGTGCCGAAATCAAAGTGGGTGAAAAAGTGTATAGCTCTGGTTTAGGTGAGCATTTTCCAGCAGGTTATCTGGTGGGCACCATTTCAAAAATCAGTCGTCATAATTCAGGCGAGTTTGCTCAAATTGATGTTGTTCCTGCTGCACAGTTAGCGGGTGGGCATCATGTCGTTGTGTTATTTTCCGATTCTTTAGCGATGGAGCAACCGCATGCCGATCGCTAAACTTCGTGCTGCCAAACAGCGTGACCCGTTATTTCCGATCATTTTTTCGGTGATCATTGCTTCAGTGTTAATGGTTTATCCTTTGTCTTATGCGCTCTCTGGCTGGCGTCCACTGTTTATGATGATGGTGATGCTGTTTTGGGTGCTATGCCAGCCGACATGGAGTGGGATTTGGTTTGCCTTTGCAGTCGGGATTTTCACCGATTTACTGCTCGATGCACCTTTGGGCTTAAACGCGCTCAGCTTTGTCCTGATTACATTTGTGTCCCGTTTTTTAACGCGGGAACGTCGAATTATGACCTTTGCCAATATTTGGGTCATCGCTACCTTGGCTGTGATCGCGCATCTGTTTATTACGTGGATCGCACAAATTATGATTGGGGCACAGTTTTCCCTTGCACGTCATTGGCAACCGCTGTTGAGTAGTGTGCTGACTTTCCCGATGGTCTATTTCATCTTGAAGAAATGGCGCGTTTAATTTTAGCGTCCGGTTCGCCCCGTCGCCGAGAGCTGCTTGAACAGCTCGGTCTAGTCTTTGATATCTATAGTCCAGATATTGATGAATCTGTACAAGCAGGCGAGTCGGTAGCCGATTATGTAGAGCGACTGGCATGCGCCAAAGCTAAGGCAGTACAGCTTCAATATCCTGATGCAATTGTGATTGCTGCCGATACCAGTTTAGGGGTCGATCAAGAGATTTTAGGCAAACCAGAATCTAAGCAGCATGCATTTGAAATGTGGGGAAAAATTTCTGGCCGTAAGCATGATGTATATACTGCAGTTTGTGTCCGTACAAATACGCAAATTTCAAGTATAGTAGTTCGTACTGAAGTCGAATTTCAGCATTTAAGCCCGAATGATATGGAAGCATATTGGGCTACATCTGAACCCATTGGTAAGGCGGGAGCCTACGCCATACAAGGCATTGCAGCACGTTATATTCCACGCATAGAGGGAAGCTATAGCAATGTCGTGGGGCTACCGTTGCATGAAACGGTACAGTTATTACAGGCAGTTAAGGCACTAAATTAACTGTCTCAAAAGATTTTTTATAATGTTTTGAGTTTGTTATGTCTGACGAGTTATTAATTAACGTCACGCCTATGGAATGTCGCGTCGCGTTAATTGAAAACGGCACGGTCAATGAATTATTTATTGAGCGTACGGTGAAACGTGGTTTAGTGGGCAATATTTATAAAGGTAAAGTGGTGCGTGTTCTTCCGGGAATGCAGGCTGCTTTTGTCGATATTGGACTGTCACGAACTGCTTTTTTACATATTAATGATATGGTTTGGTCACGTAATCAACCCACACCCAATGTTTTTGAGCTCTTACAGCCGGGACAAATTCTTACTGTTCAAGTCATGAAAGATATGCTGGGAACCAAAGGGGCTCGGCTTTCAACCGACCTTTCCATTCCTTCGCGTTATTTAGTGATGATGCCTTATGGCAATCATACGGGTGTGTCTCAACGTATTGAGTCTGAAGCTGAGCGTGATCGTTTACGTTCGATGATTGAGCGTATTCAAGCGGAACATAAACTTCCGGGTTCAGTGATTGTTCGTACAGCTGCTGATGGGATTGCGGAAGCTGCTATTGCACAAGATATGGCTTATTTGGCAAAACTTTGGGAATTTATTCAGCGCAAGCAAATCAGTATTGCGGTGCCATCGTTAATTTTTGAAGAACTGCCTTTACCCCAGCGCATTATTCGCGATCTTGCGAGTGAAAAGACCGCTAAAATTTCAGTCGACTCGCGTGAAATTCATGGCAAGCTCCAAGAATTCGTAGAAGAATTTGTCCCGAATATCAAAGAACGTCTCATTCACTATCCGGGTGAGCGCCCAATTTTTGATTTGTATAATGTCGAAGAAGACATTCAAAGAGCCTTACAGACGCGTGTTGCGCTGAAGTCCGGTGGTTATTTGATGATTGACCAGACTGAAGCTATGACCACCATTGATGTCAATACAGGCTCATATGTAGGTGGCCGCTCTTTAGAAGACACCGTGTTTAAAACTAATATGGAAGCGACACAGGTTATTGCGCGTCAGCTGAGACTACGCAATTTAGGCGGTATTATTATTATCGACTTTATTGACATGCAAGAGCAGGAGCATCGAACTGAGGTCATGACTCAGTTTGAACGGATGCTTGAGCAGGACCATGCAAAAACCAAAATTACACAGGTTTCTGAGTTAGGTTTGGTCGAAATGACGCGTAAACGTACGCGTGAATCATTAGAGCACTTATTATGTGAATCTTGTCCGACCTGTCAGGGACGGGGTTATGTGAAAACAGCTGAGTCTGTATGTTACGAAATCTTTCGAGAAATTATGAGATATACACGTGCGTATCAATCTCAGACTGGCTTTACTGTCGTTGCGCATCCATCCGTGATTGACCGCTTGTTAACCGCAGAAGCGCCAGCAGTCGCGGATTTAGAGCATTTCATTGGTCGTGTGATTAAATTTAAGGTGGAAAATTTATATACGCAAGAGCAATACGATATCATTCTGAGCTGAAATTGTAACAATATATGGTTAAATAGTTGTTACAACTGAAATTTTACTTTCGATCTTAGATTTTTAATACTAGAAACACGGAAATAGCCAAAGCTTATTCTCCCAAATAGGTTTAGCAAATGAGGTGTGATATGGGTGTTAGAGAAGCAATTATTCAACCTAGTTTGAAACATTTATTAGATACGAAAGTAACGCATAATGCGTATATTGTGGATGATCAGGGTAAAGAAGTACAAATTACAACTGCCATGATTCGTACTGCGTGTCACCAATTATTAAAACAATGTCGTAGCATTAAAAACTAAGGGGCTTATCGAAGCCCCTTAGTTTTATTGATTATTCTTGTATTTCTGATTCGTTTTGCGGCATCAACTGACCGCTTGCAACTTTGGGCCTTCGACCCCTACAATCGCCTCAAAGCGTTGAATCTCTTCTTCTAAATGTGTAAGTAGATTCTGCATCTTCGGTAGGGCATTTCGACAAGCCGTCAAACCAACTTCAAGTTTATCTAAATAACTGGTCATAGTGATGTTGAGTGCCTGACCATCTAAAATGATTGAGGCAGGGTATAGCGCATCGAGTCGTGCCCCATTCCAATACAATGGCTCACGTGGGCCAGGGACATTCGAAATTACCAAATTAAACGCTTGGCGTTTAGGCAGTAAGCCTGAGGCAATGTTGAGCCCAGCTGCACTATAAACAAAGGCACTATAGTTCAAAATTTGGTTTGAATTCATGCGTTTAAATTTTTCTTTGGCATTTTGCACACTACGACGAACAATTGCGAGGCGCTCTAATGGATCTTCTTTATGCGTGCCTAAATTTGCCAAAATCATGGTGATGCGATTTGACATAGATGAATCGTCATCGCGAACCGATGCAGGTACCATGGCAATTAAAGGCTTTTTAGGAAGTGCGTCTTGGGACAATAAATATTCACGCAAGGCACCTGAACAAATCGCCAGTACGATGTCATTAATCGTGACACCCAAACTTTTAGAAATATGACGTAAACGGTCAAACTCAAAAGACTGTGCTGCAAAACGGCGGGAGGAGCTAACCCTCTGGTTAAGAATAGAGCTGGGTGCTTGGAAGCTTGAAACATAATCAGGATTACGTCCCATATCTTTCATGACTGTTTGTGACAACTCATACATGACACGTGGCGTCGACTCGAGTTGTCCCATTACGCCATTCATAATTTTCTTAAAGCGACTGACATTAGCTTCTTTTAAGCGTTTTGCACGAGGGCCTTCAACACACCAAGGTGGCACAATACTCTTTGCGTTTGGATCTTGTGATAATGATTTTTCCACCAAACGCATACCCGCGATACCATCCACCATCGCATGGTGAATTTTGAAGTACATCGCAAAACGATTCCCTTCAATCCCTTCAATGATATGACAGGTCCATAACGGTTTAGCGCGGTCAATTAAACTACTGTGTTCCTGTGAAATATAGGTGAGCAGTTCAAGAATACGCCCCGGTTGTGGGAGTGCGATATGACGAAAATGGTGATCAAGATCAAACTCTTCATCTTCATCCCAAAATAAGCCGTTGAGTTTGTTGTTAAATGGAGGAATAGGAATAGATTTGGAGTTACGAATATCTGCAACTAAATTTTGAATGAAGCTGGCAGGTGCATTTTCAGGGATTTGGAATAAGAATAATCCACCGACATGCATGGGTTGCTGGCGTTTTTCAAGTGATAAAAAAATAAAGTCAATCGGATGTAATGGACGCATAGTCTGGATTGCCTCACTGCAATATCTGACCGCTCCTATATGAGCAATCTTGTTAGAATTATAGAACTTAAACCTAGTATATCGATTTTTTTTAACAATGGGAGCGCTTTGTGTGTATCCATTGGTTGCGAAAAACCACTGCTTTGCAGTGGTTTTAGTCTTTACTTTTTCAAATTACCTGCATGCAGACCACATTCTTTGTGAGTCGCTTCCTCCCACCACCAACGTCCTTCACGTTCATGTTGGTTTGGTAACACTGGACGCGTACATGGTTCACAGCCAATAGAAATAAAACCGCGCTCATGCAATGGATTATAAGGTACCTCCATCATGCGGATGTAACTCCACACATCGGCACTTGACCAGTTGGCAAGGGGATTGTATTTAATTAACTGTTTACCTTCGCCTGAAAACCCCACATCTGCTTGAACAACTGGAATTTCAGTTCGTGTGCCGGGACTTTGGTCTTTACGTTGACCAGTAATCCAACCATCTAAAGTCGCCAATTTTTTACGTAAAGGCTGAACTTTACGGATACCACAACACTCTTTATGATCATCTTGATAAAAGCTGAATAAACCTTTTTCATTGACCAGTTGTTGAACGGCATCTGCTTCTGGGAAACAGATTTCGATATTAATGTTGTAGTGTTTACGCACAGTCTCGATAAATTGATAGGTTTCTGCATGTAAACGTCCAGTGTCTAAGCTAAAGACACGAAAGGGTTTACCTAAGTTAGCAGCCATATCAATAAGTACGACATCTTCTGCACCTGAAAACGAGATGGCAATTTCACCTGTTTGATTTAGTGCAAGTGCTAAAATTTCACTTGGCGATTTGTCTGCATATTCAGCTGCGAGAGCATCAACAAGATCAATAGTTGGAATGGTTGTCATGAGTATCCTGGCAATAGGCTTGGAATCTAACAAGACCTATATTACGTTATTTGCTGCGTATTTTAATAGAGTTGAAATAAGCTACTTATCACTAAAAAATAAATGCTTATGAAAAAAATAGATTTAAAAAACAACAATGCATTAGACAAATATTAAGCTATGATAGTTCAAAATTTTTCCACGTAAATAAAAGGGAGTATTCATGGAAGTTGTTTGCCTAGATCTAGAAGGGGTGTTAGTTCCAGAGATTTGGATTAACTTTGCTAAAAAAACAGGCATTAAAGCGCTTGAAGCAACCACACGTGATATTCCTGATTATGATGTGCTTATGACGCAGCGTTTGAATATATTAAAAGAACATGGTTTAGGTTTAAATGATATTCAAGAAGTGATTGCTGAAATGGGACCATTTCCGGGCGCAAAAGAATTTGTTGAATGGTTACGTACACACTTTCAGCTGATTATTTTATCAGATACTTTCTACGAGTTTGCGCATCCTTTAATGAAACAACTGGGCTGGCCAACGATTTTTTGCCATAAGTTAGAAACTGATGAAAAGGGTATGATTACAGCGTATAAGCTGCGCCAACCTGACCAAAAACGTGAAGCAGTTAAAGGATTGCATGGACTAAATTACCGTGTGATAGCCGCAGGTGATTCTTATAATGACACCACAATGTTAGGTGAAGCAGATAAAGGCTTTTTGTTTGATGCACCAGAAAATGTGATTAAAGAATTCCCACAATTCCCTGCAATTCATGGTTATGAAGCTTTAAAAGAGGCAATTCGTAATGCTTCAGTTCGTGATATTCCAGCTTAAAAAACAGCTATATCTACGAAAACAAAAAGGCGCATCTCAATAGATGCGCCTTTTTTATTGAGTATGATGCTATGGTTTAGAATTTATAACCGATATTTAAACCATAAGCGATCGCATCATTGTTGGTGAATTTTCCAGCATTTGAGTGAGCACCTGTTACAGCATCAGCATCGCCTAACCAGAAGTACTTCACGCCAGCGCCAATAAAGTAGTTTTCTGCTGGCGAAAAACGAACACCTGTACCCACACTCCAAAAACCTTCTGTTGGGCCAAGTGTTGTCACTGGGTTACCTGCGCCAGAATCCCAACCTACTGAAACATTGCCACCCCAGCGCTCGTTAAATTTGCGACCTACACCAACGGTTGCAGAAATTTGATCTTCTTTATAGTCAATCAGATTAAAGCCATTTGGTTTATTAATCGTTGGGTTTTGGCCAACGACTTTTGAAAGCTTAGCAAAGTTATACGGTTGTACTTTGAAGTTTGACCAATCGACCCAACGTATATTTGCGAAAGCAACTGTATTGGCCATAATACCTGTTTGGAAATCAATATTGACAGATTGTGGCGTGGTTAACTTAGTTTCGCCAGAAGATGCATTTAAGGCTGTCATTAATTGATTGAGTTGAGCAGATTGGCCAGGTGCGCCAGGGATTGAAATATATCCAGCTGCGCCAAAACTTTCTGAAGCATTCATTTTGTGCTCGATTTCTGAGCGATAAGTTACTGATGCTTTAAGCGCGATTTCTGGAATTTGATACGCAACACCTGCTAACCAACCTACTGATTCGTCTTCGCCAGTTCTAAAGTCGTAACCGTTGAATACGCTATAAGTTGTACCGCGAAGTAAAACTGTACCATCTACAGTTTGGTATACCGCACCTGCATAAAGATTCCAGTTTTCGTTCGGTTGGTATCCAAAAAGTAAATTCAAGTTCTGAGTATCGACAGTAACAGATGTCCCACCTTGAAATGGAACTGGGCGGTTTTCTACAAAAGTGCTATTACCCGAGTATTCTGCGTCTGCACCGAAAGGTTGATCGTAAATAAGACCAACAGAGAAATGATCCGTTGCTTGAATTTTTAGAGCAGCGTGAGGGAAGTAGTAGTCACTTGCCATGTCACCCGTTTGGTTGCCACTTGTATCTTTTCCTTTTACTTCAGGGTCAAGGACTGAAATACCTGCTTCAAAATAATTGCCAGGTTGAAGGAAAGCAGCAATAGATTGGCCTGAGCGATCAAGACCTGCAGCAAATACTGAAGTTGTTGGGATTAAGCTGAGCAAAATAGCCGAGCGAAGAGCTGTAAGCTTCATAGGGAACATTCCTTGTTGTAGCTTTATGTAAGTGATTGGCACGAAAAGTAACATAAATACAAAAAGAGTAAATGCTCAACTACGGTTGTAAAATGAACTGAAAAGTTAAAAAATGTACTTGTGTAGAGTAAAAACACTAAAAAAAAATATTAATTTTATGATTTATATAGATTTATTTTTAGATGCTGAGTGGCTGATTGAATATTATGCAAAATGTTTAAGTGTTTATTTGTTGCTCAAATGAATCACAAGTGTATAAAAAAGAGCGTAGATGTCATTGTTGAAAATGAAAAAACCATCTTTACAGATGGTTTTTTCAGTATTAATAATTAGAACTTGTAACCGATTTTTAAGCCATAAGCTAAAGCATTGTTATCTTCAAACTCTGCTACATAATCAGAGCCACCTGCTTGAGCACCAGTTTGAGCTTTAGCATCGCCTAACCAGAAGTATTTTACACCGCCGGCGATGAAGGTTGCTGGCGTTGGGCTATATTGAACACCCAAACCAACGTTCCAATAGCCTTCTGTTGGGCCAAGCGTTGATACAGGGTTACCTGCGCCAGAGTCCCAACCTACAGAAACGTTACCCGCCCATTGGTCATTTAATTTACGACCTACACCTACGTTTGCAGACCATTGGTCATCGGTATATTCTACTAGAGAAAAACCATTTGGACGATTGACCAAAGGTCCAACAGCTTCAGCAGCTTTCCCAAATTTATAAGGTGTGATTGAGAAGTCTTTCCAATTTACCCAGCGTACATTTGCAAATGCTACAGTATTCGCCATGATGCCTGTTTGGAAGTCTAGATTCACAGATTGAGGTGTTGTAATTTTAGTTTTGCCATCAGCTGAATTAGCTGCTGCAAAACCACCAATTGCTTGTGAAATAGCAGGTAATAATGCAGGCGGTACAATACCACCCAACATTGGTGCTGCATTTGCTAATGGCGTTGCTAAACTCAGATTTTCATTCGCAACAAATTCATGATCAATTTCAGAACGGTATGTTACAGAAGCTTTTAATGCAATTTCAGGAATCTGAAATGCTGCACCAGCTAACCAACCTGCGGCAGAATCCTCTTTAATGTTCGCATCATAACCATTGAATACGCTATAAGCTGAACCACGTAATGAAACATGACCTTTAATTGTTTGATATACACCACCACCATAAATATTAAAGTTTTCAGTAGGCTGGAAACCAAAAATCATAGAAATGTTTTGTGTGTCCACTTCAACTGAAGTACTACCTGTAGTGGTACCACCAATCATTGATGTTGTAACAGGTAGTGAGCTTAGTACTCGATCTGTTGGAGCTGCAACAAAATTATTAGTGCCAGTATATTCAGCATCTGCACCAAAAGGTTGGTCGTAAAGCAGACCAAAAGAGAATTTATCAGTAAGTTGGAATTTTAGTGCGGCACTAGGGAAATAGTAATCGCCCGCCATATCACCAATTTGACGATTTGTTGTGCTTGTGCCAGCTTCCTGTCCAGATACATCTGGATCTAATACAGAAATACCTGCTTCAAAGTAATTACCAGGTTGCAAGAATGCAGAGATTGACTGACCTGAACGATCTAGAGCAGCGGCAAATGCCCCCGTCATTGGTACAGTTGCTAAAATCATTGCTGTCGTTAATGTCTTTAATTTCATTCTACGTCTTTCCTTGAGGTGCAAATGCAAATGTTTGTTGCTCATTTTGTGTTTATGTTTTTTGGCTTTTGGAGAAGTCGGTTAACCGAAATCATTTGTTACTCCGTGTCACAAAAATAGCACAATTAAAATAAGAGTAAATGCTCTAGATATAACTAATCAGTTCAAAAAGTAGTCACAATAGAGTTTTTATACTAAAAAAATGCGCTTTTAAGATTTAAGTTTTTGAAAAATATAACTATATAATTTGAAATATAAAATTTATTTTTTGGTTAAAAATCACTCAATTGAGTGTTGTAATAAATCTTTTTTGTGATGCTGATCACTGTTTTTCTTTGCTGCTTTATAATACAAAATTATATTTTGTAGATCATTTATCGATTATTTTTATTTAGAAGATCGAGTTATTGTTTTTTACATGATTAATATTGTCTACAGCGACAATGATAATTGTTGCGGTTATATTGCGTTGTGTTATAAAAAATATATAAAAGCTGAAACAAATGTTAAGAACAAAAATCTTTAGTTTTAAATATAGATGAATGAATACAGGTGGTTATTAAGCGGTGTAATCAGCACTCAATCTTGACTTAAATTAAGCTGTAGTTTTGTTATACCGTTAAAAGCATAATTTATTAAAAAATTTAGAGTTTTAGTTCGCTATCGCTCTACTGTGAACCATAAATGATTAGAAGGATAAGATAAGTACATGAATAATTTTTCTTTCAATCCTAGAGCAATAAAAGGCTTGCTTCTTCTTAGCATTTTGGGAGGATTAGGAGCTTCTCAGGCTTATGCCGACGATGGTGCAGATTTGGCCCAACAGTTATCAAATCCTGTCGCGAACTTGGTCAGTGTGCCATTTCAGTTAAATTATGATGAAAACATTGGTGCAGCTGAAAATATAGAACGTTATCAACTCAATATTCAGCCTGTTATCCCGATTGAGTTAAATGAAAATTGGAATTTGATCTCTCGTACTGTATTACCCGTAAATTATCAAATTTATAATGAAGGTGGGCGTGATGATGATTGGGGCGTGGGTGACATTGTACAAAGCTTATTCTTTTCTCCCTCAAAAACATCGGACAGTGGGATTACATGGGGAGTAGGTCCTGCCTTTCTATTTCCTACCGCTTCTGAAAAGGCCTTGGGCGCGGATCAATATGGTGCTGGCCCGACTTTTGTCGTTTTGAAGCAAAGTCACGGTTGGACATTTGGTGCATTGGCAAACCATATTTGGGGAGTAGAGCATGAAGATGATGCTGAGGCGATCAGTAGTACCTTTGTGCAACCTTTTATTAGTTACACTTATCCAAATAGTACGACGGTGGCATTGAATACTGAAACGACATATGACTGGAATGCAGAAGAAGCCACAGTTCCTGTAAACCTGACTGTGACCAAAGTGATTCGCCTAAATGGTCAGGCGATTAGTGTGGGCGGTGGTGCTCGATATTGGGTTGATGATACTGATGGCAGCCCGAAAGGTTGGGGGGCACGTTTGGTCGCATCCTTTGTTTTCCCGAAATAATCAATTGAGTCTGTATTGATTAGAGTGACATTCAACGGATTTAAACTATATGCTTGAATCCGTTGGGTACTTTTTATTTAATGAAGTAGCAAAACCAGAAGTCATACAATATGGCTTCGACTTTTGTCTCTTAACTCGGTTGGAGGAACGCCAAACCAGCTTTTAAAGTTGCGACTGAAAATAGATAACTCTGCATAGCCCAACTGTAGAGCAATATCTGTCAAATTTACATTGCCTGCATCAAGCATACGTAGTGCTTCTTTTTTTCGGACATTTTCGAGTATATCTCGATAGGTTGTTCCTTGTATTTTTAAAGCGCGCTGAAGCTTTTTCGGATGCATGCCCATACATAGCGCAATATTTTCAATGCTGCAGTCTCCTGTCGCCATCAGCATGCGGACTGAACTCTCTATCAGTGCGGTATTGTCTTCAGTTTTGGTGCTGCTTTGTGTTTCAAGCTGCTGTACGATCAGTTGATTGATGGCATCCTCATTAAAATTATAGGGTTTATAGCTTAAAAAGCTTGCAGGAAAATAAAGTGCATCTTCATCGGTTTCAAACTCTACCTGACATGAAAAATGAGCTTGGAAAGTTTGGGCACCTTTTTGTGGTGCTTTTTGCTTGAAGCAAATTTTTTCTGCATGCCACTGTGGGCCAATCAAATCTTTTAAAATATTCGCGACAAGGCAAATGGCCAGTTGTGATTTTTGTGGTACATCGGTGTTGTATTCACTTAAACGCACAAAGTTCAGCTTACAGAGTAGAGCATTATGTTGCGAGACGTGGAAGACAATGCCTTCAGCATGTAAATAGACATATTTTTGCGCCACGCTTAAGGCTTCAAGTATGGTCGTTTGTCGGGACATATAGACGCCAATTAAACCGATTGTGCTAATATTTTGGAGTGCACCGAGTTTTAAACCGAAGCAATCATCCTGACAAGCTAATGCCGCTTTTTCCAATAAATTTAAATAATGATCATAATGAATAAATGAATCTGGATCACGGAGTAAAGCAGGTAAAATCCCGATCTCTTTCAAGATTTCTATAGGGTTTATGCCATAACTACGGACTAAGTCTTCAAAACCGCCGAGGCTGGCTGCACGAATATAACTTCCCATTACAACATTCCGTGTTGTCCTAAAAGATCAATTTAGTGTCCTAAAAAGTCAAGCGTAATTCAAGTCATTTGTTAAAGTAGGATAAGAGATTATCTCAACCAACATAGAAAAGAAGTATTGAATCACCATTTTTAGCCGTGAAAGGAAAAGCATATGCAACTTACGGTTCAGTCTCATGTCGAGCAAACAGTGATAGAACAGACATTACACGATTGTTTTCAATTACAGCGCAAAAGCTTTCATGACCAAGGCATTGAAACGATTGCACAACGCAAGCAACATTTACTGAATTTAAAAGCATTGATTAACGATCACCGTGAAGCAATTATTGACGCCCTGAATCGTGATTATGGCAATCGTTCACGTCATGAAACCTTATTGGCAGAAATTATTACTGTCACGGATGACATTAACGGCAGCATCAAACATTTGAAGCAATGGACCAAAGTACAAAAGCGTCATGTCGATCATAGCTTGTATTTTGGCGCGAAGAACCGTGTGATTCCGCAGCCGCTGGGGGTGATTGGAATTATTGTGCCGTGGAATTTCCCCATCAATTTGATGTTTTCACAGTTGTCGGCCGTGTTTGCTGCGGGAAATACCGCTATGGTTAAAATGTCTGAAAATTCAAGACATTTGGCTGAATTGCTGATTGAGTTAAGCCCCAAATACTTTAAAGCGGAAAAATTACAGATTTTCGATGAGACTGGTGAAGTGGGCATCGCATTTTCAAAACTGCCGTTTGATCACTTGATGTTTACTGGCTCTGGTGCGACAGGGCGTAAAGTCATGGCTGCTGCAGCACAAAACTTGACGCCAGTGACTCTGGAGCTAGGCGGAAAATCTCCTGCGGTGATTGACCCTGAATATCCCATCGATAAAGCTGTAGAACGCATTATGTTTGTGAAACAGTTTAATGCGGGACAAATTTGTACTAATGTCGATTATTTATTTGTACATGAGTCGAAGTTACAAGCGTTTATTCAAGCTGCGGCAGCGTGGGTGCAGGAACATGTGCCTGATATTCATAGCAAAGATTATACTTCTGTGATTGATGAGCGTGCCTTTCAGCGCTTAGTACATAGCTTGGCAGATGCTGAAGCCAAAGGGGCAAGTTTGATTAATTTAAATCAGCAAGAGCCTGATGCGGGGACACGAAAATTCCCACTGACTTTGGTGTTGAACAGCAATGATGCGATGGAAATCGATACGCGTGAAACCTTTGGCCCAATTTTGATGGTCAAAATCTACCAGAAGCCTGAAGAGGTGGTGGACTATATTGTGCAGCGTGATCGTCCATTGGCCTTTTATCCATTTAGTAATAACAAAAGCCTAGTCGAATTTTATATCAGCCGAGTTATGTCGGGCGGGGTTTCGGTCAATGATGCCTTATTTCATGTCGGGCAGCATGACTTGCCATTTGGTGGAGTCGGTGCCAGCGGGATGGGGCATTATCATGGCTATGAAGGCTTTTTGACTTTTTCCAAAATGCGTCCTGTGTTTTATCAGGCGGGTTTTTCGAGCTTGAAGTTTCTCGCGCCGCCTTACGGAAAATTTGCCAATTGGCTGTTGAATTTATTGATCCGCATCAAGTCATAAGCGCTTAAATTTTAAAACCTCAAAATCACTTTTCACTTCAAGATGGGTATTTTGAAGTGAAGGGGTTTGTGTGTTTAAAAACAGAAAAATAAAACTATTAAAGGAGTTAATAGGATGAAGAATAAAGATTTTGATTTTGATCAAATCGTGATTGGCTCAGGCTTTGGTGGATCGGTCAGTGCTTTACGCCTCAGTGAAAAAGGCTATAAAGTCCTGATTTTGGAGAAAGGTTTACGCCGTGAAGACAAGGATTTTCCAACCACCAATTTAGACACCAAAAACTATTTGTGGCGGCCTGAACTGGGATTCAGAGGCACGATGCAATTTACTTTCACCAGTAAAACCACCATTTTGCATGGGGTTGGTGTTGGTGGGGGCTCACAAATTTATGCCAATGTACATTTAATTCCACCTGATGCAGTTTTTGAGTCCGAGGCATGGACCAAGATTCGTAAAGATTGGAAAGAAACCTTAAAGCCGTTTTATGGTCTCGCTCAACGCATGTTAGGTACAGCGAATAATAGCTATACCAATATTGCTGACGACACTTTAAAAGAAGTTGCGAGTGAAATTGGATATGCAAACTCCTTTAAAACGGTCAACACAGGGGTATTCTTTTCGCAAGTAGCTGGTCAGGAAGGGCTATTAGCGAAAGATCCGTATTTCAATGGTGATGGGCCAGATCGTAACTCCTGTATTTATTGTGGCGCTTGTATGTTGGGGTGTCGTAATAATGCCAAAAATACCCTCATGAAAAATTACCTGTATTTTGCTGAACGTAATGGCGTTGAAATTCGTCCAAGTTCTGAAGTCCTTAAAATTACACCTTTGAGTGAGGATGGTGGTGAAGGCTATGAAATCATCGTCAAAGAAACTCTAGGCAAGGATGTTCGTCAGTATAGTTTACGCAGTCGTGGGGTAGTGTTATCTGCGGGGGTAATGGGCACAGTACCATTGCTATTAAAAATGCGTGATCAGCATAAGACTTTACCCAATATTTCTTCATTTCTGGGACAGGAAGTTCGGACGAATTCGGAAACCCTGACCACAGTGAACAACACAGGGAAAAAACTAGATGATGGGGTGGCAATCAGCTCTTTTATTTCGGTCGATGCAGATACCAATATTGAAGTCACGCGTTTCCCTGAAGGTGCGGATGCTTCATGGATTTATATTCCATACGTGCCTATGGTGACTGGTCAGGGCTTTATGCGCTTTATGAAGTTTGTGTTCAATACACTGTTGCACCCCTTAAAAACCTTTAAAGTACTGCGTTATAAGGGTAAAGCCAAAGACTCTATTATTTTATTGGTAATGCAGAAGTCTGAAGCGTTCATTCATTTTGAATGGCGTAGAAAGTGGTATCGACTGTTCCAGAATAGTATTACTGCCGTGCAAAAAGAAGGGGACACACCACTCACCGTTTCATTCCCTGCGGCTGAAGAAGCCACTAAAATGATTGCGCAAAAGTTGGGTGGAGAGCCAGGTTCTGCACTTACTGAAATTCTACTGGGAACGCCAACGACAGCACATATTATGAGTGGCGTTGCGATGGGTAATGACAGGTCGAATGGCGTTGTGGACTTCACTGGTCAAGTTTTTGGTTATCAAAATTTACGCGTATTAGATGGTTCAATTGTGCCGGGAAATTTAGGTGTGAATCCCTCACTGACCATTACCGCACTGTCTGAATTTGCGATGAGTCAAATCCCAGTGTTCTCCGCAGAGCGTGCAGCAAAGATTCAGCGTATCCAGTTTAGTCAGCCTTTGGACGGACAGGTGTCTGACTTAAAGGGCAGTGGGGATTTAGTTAGTGCATTAAGCAATGCTTAAAAAAAAGTGGATATGGGTTGGGCTGGTGATTGTGCCTAATAAGGCAAATTAGACAGCCGAAGCAATACAATCTTTAGATCATTATCCCTCTAACGCTGTATGACAGTGTTAGAGGGTGTTGCTGATTTGATGGGCTATGATTCAGAAATTCCTAAGCTAAGAAGAGAGCGAAAAGCTCTCTTACCTTTTCACAGATCAATGAATGATTTAGGTTATTACGGAGCCTATCCATAAATCCAAAAGCCATCGTTTATTTTTTCTTTTTATAAAATATGACAAGTAAAATCAAAATAATCACTAAGATCAAAGTAATCATGACTGTTTCCATAGTTTGACCTCTAAATCTTGGATTTTATCTAATTTTAACATGCTCATTCGATCACGATATATTTAAAAAAGATCATTTTTCGTTCTTTAAATATGGATTTTCATATATATGTATATTCATATATAAATGTATTTAAAGATTCCATTGAGTTTGAGTAAATGACTGCTACTCCAAACATTAAGATTTATCACAATCCAGACTGTGGTACATCACGCAATACACTGGCGTTGATCCGTAATGCCAATATTGAACCTGAAATCATTGAATATCTTGTCAATCCTCCATCTAAAAATGAACTGATTCAAATGATCGCGGATGCAGGTTTAACGGTGAGAGAAGCGATTCGTAAGAATGTTGATCCTTATCGTGATCTCGAGTTGGGCCGTGAGGACTGGACGGATGAACAGCTTTTAGATTTTATGCTGCAGCATCCAATTTTGATTAACCGTCCATTCGTAGTGACTGAATTAGGAACTCGTTTAAGTCGTCCGTCAGAATTGGTTTTAGAAATTCTGCCACTCCCACAAAAGGGTGCTTTTACTAAAGAAGACGGTGAACAAGTTCTGGATGCAAATGGGCAGCGATTGAAATAAAAATTTCATGGATATATGTGAATATTGATATATCCATATGTTTGAGTGAGTAAAAATATGGATCAAATCAATTTCTTTAAATGCTTAGCTGATGAAACGCGATTCAACATTGTGATGTTGGTTGTGGTTAATCATGAGCAGTGTGTCTGTGATTTGACTGAAAAATTGCAACTTAACCAACCTAAGATTTCGCGGCACTTAGCTTTACTGCGCTCTTCAGGTCTTTTACAAGATCGACGTCAAGGGCAATGGGTCTATTACAGTCTCAATCCCAATTTGCCCAATTGGTGCTTAGACGTACTTAATACCCTTAAAAATGCCAATTTACAGCCCCAAATTGAACGCCCTTTTTCGCAAATAAAGAGTTATTGCGAGTAGCACAATATGAAATTTATTTTTTTATGTACAGGAAATAGTTGTCGCAGCATTTTGTCCGAAGTGCTATTTAATAGTCGTGCCCCAGAGGGTTGGAAAGCCTATAGTGCAGGCAGTCAGCCATCGGGACAGGTGCATCCACTGTCGATTGAAACTTTAGAAAATCTTGGTCTTTCAACAGATGGTTTGTGGAGTAAAACCATTGATGATTGTGAACAATATCAACCTGATGTGGTGATTACGGTTTGTGATTCAGCCGCTCAGGAAGCTTGCCCACTTTATTTAGGTGGTGCAATCAAAGCACATTGGGGTTTGGCTGATCCATCACATTTAGTCTTGCCGAAAGAAGAAAAACTCAAAGCCTTCCAAGTCACTGTGGATCATATCAACCGTCGCTTAGATGCTTTATGGGCATTCGATACAACACATATGTCTCGCCTAGATTTGATTGTGGCAATCCATCAAATTTCGCAGATTAAATGAGATCATCATGGCTCAACAAAGACTGTCATTTTTAGATCGTAACCTCACGCTATGGATTTTTATTGCCATGGCGTTGGGAATTGCGATAGGCGTGTTCTTTCCACAAGCTTCAGTGGCATTGGATAAAATGAGTGTGGATTCCGTTAATATTCCAATTGCGATTGGTTTGATTCTGATGATGTATCCACCATTAGCAAAAGTGGACTATGCAGCTTTGCCACAGGTGTTTAAAGATAAGAAAACGCTGACGCTATCCTTAGTACAAAACTGGCTCATCGCACCTGTTCTGATGTTTGCATTAGCCATTATTTTTTTGCATAGCTATCCAGAATATATGACAGGCCTAATCCTGATAGGACTGGCTCGTTGTATTGCGATGGTCTTGGTGTGGAACGGTTTGGCCTGTGGGGATAACCAATATGTTGCTGCATTGGTGGCATTTAACAGTATCTTCCAAATTTTATTTTTCAGTACCTATGCTTGGTTGTTCTTGACCTTCTTACCACCTTATTTTGGTGTTGCAGGACAGGTAATCAATGTCGATTTCTGGACGATTACCCATGCGGTACTAGTGTATTTGGGAATTCCATTTTTCCTTGGCTTTATGACGCGATTCACTCTAGTGAAAGCTAAAGGTTTGGATTGGTATCAACATGTCTTTTTACCGAAGATCGGTCCGCTGAGTCTGTTGGCTTTATTATTCACGATTGTGGCGATGTTTAGCCTGAAAGGAAACGATGTGGTGAGCTTGCCACTCGATGTCATGCGTATTGCGATTCCATTGACGATTTACTTTATCGTGATGTTCTTCATCAGCTTCTTTATGAGTAAGTGGATGGGGAATGACTATCCTAAAACCACAGCCATTTCTTTTACTGCTGCGGGAAATAATTTTGAATTGGCGCTGGCTGTAGCCATTGCAACTTTTGGTTTAGCTTCACCTGTGGCGTTTACTACTGTAATTGGTCCACTGGTTGAAGTACCAGTGTTGATTGCTTTAGTCAGTGTTTCTTTGTGGCTTAGAAAAAAGTTTTTTAAAGAAGAGGTGTAATTTCTATGACTCTCCCAAATGTAGATATGAATCTTTTGGATCAACCGACTTTAGAAAAGGTACAGGCCAAAGCGCTAGATCATCCACCCCGTATTTTACTGCTGTATGGTTCTAACCGTGAGCGTTCATACAGCCGATTGGCGGTGATGGAAGCTGGGCGTATTTTGGAGCAGTTTGGTGCAGAAGTTAAAATCTTTCATCCTAAAGGGCTGCCTTTACCTGAAGATGCGGACACTGAGTATCCCAAAGTTAAAGAGTTGCATGACCTACTCGCATGGGCAGAAGGGATGGTATGGTGTTCGCCGGAGCGTCATGGCTCCATGAGTTCAATTTTTAAATCGCAAATTGATTGGATTCCACTGGCAGGTGGTGCGATTCGTGCAACCCAAGGCAAGACTTTGGCGCTCATGCAAGTCAGTGGTGGATCGCAGTCTTTTAACAGCTTAAACCAGATGCGTATTTTAGGTCGTTGGATGCGTATGATCACCATTCCAAACCAATCGTCTATTCCCAAAGCTTTTTTAGAGTTTGAAGAAGATGGACGAATGAAACCTTCAGCCTTTTATGATCGAATTGTCGATGTCATGGAGGAGCTGTATAAATTCACGCTACTGACGCGTGGGCAAACTCAGTACCTCACAGACCGTTATTCAGAGCGAAAAGAGTCGGCAGAAGAATTATCTAAGCGTGTCAATCAACGGAGTTTATAAACTCTAGATGATCAAAGATGTTGAAAAGTAGCTTGTGCAATTGAAAAGCCCAATTACAGATTTGATCAGTTTTTAAAAGTCACTTAGTTTATTGAATAGACTGAGATTTTTTAATTATGAATATGGCTTCACTATAGCAAATGGGAGAGTGGCTTTGGCACAACTACAAGCAGAAGTCGATGTGGTTATCATCGGTGGTGGTCAGTCGGCACTTGCTACAGCTTATTTTCTCAAACGTAAAAAAGTTTCATTTGTGATTTTAGATGATCAATCGCAAGCTGGCGGTGCATGGCTGCATGCATGGCAGTCGCTACGTCTTTTTTCACCGCATACATGAAGTTCGTTGTCGGGTTGGATGATGCCAACGACTGAACACACCTACCCAACGCGAAATGAAGTGATCGAGTATTTGTCGGCATACGAGCAACGCTATCAATTTCCGACCATTCGGCCAGTCCATGTCGATCGTATTGAACAAGAAGATGACTATTTAGATGTGTATGTTGGAGATCAATATTGGCGGGCAAAGGCTGTGGTCAGTGCAACAGGTACATGGAGCCAGCCTCATATTCCTAATGATATTGGACGTGAAAAATTTAAAGGAATACAGCTTCATTCAGCAAACTATGTCAATGCAGCGCCTTTTAAAAATAAGAAAGTCATCGTTGTCGGTGGTGGTAACTCAGGTGCACAAATTCTTGCCGAAGTTTCAAAAGTGGCAGAAACGACTTGGGTCACGACGACAGCACCAGCATTTTTATCGGATGATGTGGATGGGCGAGTCTTGTTTCTTCGTGCAACGGAGCGTTTAAAAGCACAACAGGAAGGTCGGAGTTTGGAACAACTCGCAGGTGGGTTGGGAGATATTGTCATGATTGACAGTGTCAAAGAGGCAAGAACACGAGGAGTTTTGCACAGTCGAGAGCCTTTTGTCGCATTTACTGAGCATTCGGCAATTTGGGCTGATGGTTCAATGCAAGCGGTAGATGCTGTCATTTGGTGTACAGGGTTTAACCCCGCACTTAATCATTTAAGAAGTCTTGGTGTGGTCGAGCTTGATCAAACGGTTGCTGTTCATAATGGGCGTTCAATGAAACTAAATAATTTATGGTTGGTTGGCTATGGTGAGTGGACAGGCATGGCATCGGCGACTTTAATTGGAGTGTCCAGAACAGCAAGAGCTGCGGCTGATGAAATTGCTGTCTACTTGACTAGCTAAAACGTATAAGTTTAAAGGGATGCATAGACAGGTTTCATGCATGAACAATTTGATTCGATTTTATATGGATGAGGACTGAGATAGGATTCGCCGTGCAATAAACGCAAAGTTATTGTTGATGATTGATAGGAGATTTAAGGTACTCTAAATAGCTAATTAAAATAAGAAATCCTATCTATTTAAATCATAAAAGCAGCCGAAGCTGCTTTGCGTTTTTTATCATCGTTGAAGTTGCCTCTAAGGCATTCACCATCAGCACAATTTCCGCCAGACTTAAGCGTCTACTTTGGCGGTACGAGAGTTTTGGCTTAATTCATCTGCATGTAGGAAGTGCGTATGCTGCGGTGCGCGTTTGGTTTTGCTCCATTCTTCCAGCATGTCATATTTCATTTGTTCTGTAATCATGGCAATTTTTTGTGGCGCTTTTTCATCGTCATAGGCCAGTTCCAAACGATGACCATTTGGATCAAAGAAATAAATTGAGTGGAAAATACCATGATTGGTAATGCCCAAGACCTCTATGCCATTGGCTTCTAGGTGTTCTTTAGCATCAATCAGTGCCTGACGGTCTTTGACTTTGAGTGCAATGTGCTGCACCCATTTTGGGGTGTTTTCATCACGACCCATTTCAGGCTGGGTTGGTAGTTCAAAGAAAGCCAGCACATTGCCGTTTCCTGCATCTAGGAAGAGGTGCATATAGGGATCAAAGGCTTTGGTTGAAGGGACATGGTCTTCAGCAAAGGCGAGAATGAAATCCATATTTAGATTTTTTTTGTACCATTCCACCGTTTCTTTAGCATCTTTACAACGATAGGCCACGTGGTGAATTTTTTCAATTTGAATGGTCATTTTTATATCCTTATAAAAAACTTAAGCGGCTTCAGGTTGTATTTCAGGTGCAGCGTGTTGAAAGGCCTCTAAAGTGTTGCAATGGGTGTAGATCGAACAAATTTTTGGATAGTCCGATAAATCAAGATTAAAACGTAGAGCGTTATAGACTTGTGGGATCAGGCAGCAATCTGCGAGGGTCGGCTGATTGCCAAAACAGAATTTGCCATTTGACTGTTCCAGTTGTGCTTCAAGGGCTTTAAAGCCCGTTAAAACCCAGTGTTTATACCAAGCCGTTTTCTGCTCATCACTTATTTCCAATGTACCCGTCAGATACTGAAGTACCCGTAGGTTGTTGAGTGGGTGGATGTCGCAGGCGATACTTAAACTAAATGCACGGATCAAAGCACGCTGCTGCAAGTCTTGAGGGAGCAGGGCTATGTCTTGGAATTTTTCTTCTAAATATTCAAGAATACTTAGCGATTGGGTCAAGACAAAATCTTGCTCTGTCCATGTGGGCACCAGCTCACTCGGATTGATCTGACGGTAGCTTTCACTATGCTGCTCGCCGCCATTATTGATTAAGTGCACAGGTACATGTTCAGCGGCCAGACCTTTTAAATTCAAGGCAATACGAACTCGGTAAGCCGCAGAACTACGAAAATAGGTATACAGTTTCATCGGCAACATCCTGATCTGCAATTATTGGGTAAAACCAAAATCGACTGCTGGCAGAATTTTGCCGCTGACTTCACCAAAGCCAATACGCAAATCATCTTTTTCACAATAGCCTTTCATAATGACGGTATCACCGTCTTGAATGAAGTTACGTTGTTCGCCATTTGATAGCGTTAAAGGTTTGGTCGCATTCCATGTGATTTCGAGTAATGAACCATAAGAATCTGGGGTTGGTCCTGAAATGGTCCCTGAACCCATCAAATCACAGACCTGTAAGTTACAGCCCGCAATCGTATGATGTGTGAGCTGCTGAGCCATGGACCAGTACATATATTTAAAGTTGGTTGTGCAGATTACATCGCTCTGGTCGTCATTCTCAGGCTGAATTTCAACCGAAAGATGAATGTCATAACTATTGCTGCTGTTGTCTTCACGCAGATAAGCCAAAGGTTTCGGCTCTTGTTCAGGTGAACTGGTTTTAAATGGCTCAAGTGCTTCCAGCGTCACAATCCAAGGTGAAATAGACGACGCAAAAGTTTTGGCATTAAACGGACCAAGTGGCACATATTCCCATTGCTGCAAGTCACGAGCAGACCAGTCATTAAACAGCACCATACCGAAAATATGATCCCAAGCGTTTTCAATTGGAACAGGTTGACCCAACTGACTTGATTTACCTACGATAAAGCCAGTTTCCAGTTCAAAGTCGAGTTTACGACAAGCAGAAAATACAGGACGTTCTGAATCTGGCAGCTTGATTTGTCCTGATGGACGGACAATGTCAGTGCCGCTCACAATGACTGAGCTGGCACGACCGTTATAACCAACAGGGAGTTCTGACCAGTTGGGCAGCAGAGCATTTTTCGGGTCACGGAACATGCAACCGACATTGGTGGCATGTTCTTTAGATGAATAGAAATCGGTATAGCCTAGGATGTGTACAGGCATATGCATTTTAACGTCTGATTGTTTGAAGAAAACTTGATCACGCAGGGCCTGATTGTCACGAAGTTCAGGATTATCTGCAGATAACAAAGCTTGTAATTCTGCGCGAACTTTAGACCAATTGGCTTGACCTGATTCAATAAACATATTCAATGTCGGTTGATTAAAGAGCAGTTTGCTATCTGCCAGTTTGCAATAACCATGCGCTTCCAGTACCGCCAGATCAACCACCCATTCTCCTAGTGCTACGCCGGCACGAGGCTGCGAATTGTGTTTTTCACTAAAAATGCCATAAGGCAGGTTTTCTAGCGGGAAATCTGAATGTGCAGCGATTTCAACAAATGACTTCAAGCGTTTGCTCATGGATATTGATCCTTTCCGTGGAAAATTTAAGTTCTAGATAGAATCATACTTATATTTTAGAATTACGCAATAAATAATTTATTTATGAATAGTGTAAATTGTTAGGCTATACTACTCTGAATGAGAGAGTCAGGTTTAGATGGCTCACATTTTTGATTTAAGTAGTACAATTCACCGATGGAGTCATGAAAACTAATGCAGCTATGCAGGGTAAAGCGATGAGTGTTGAGGAAGAAAAAATACAGGGAGGGGTTCAGTCTCTGGAAGTTGGATTAACCGTATTAGATGCATTAACCGCACATAATGCACCGATGATGTTAAAAGAGCTGTCCGAAGTTTTATCCATGCATCCAGCCAAAGTACACCGTTATGTGGTGAGTTTGATTCGTAAAGGCTATGCTCAGCAATTAACGGATGGGCGTTATAGTTTAGGTGAGCGCGCACATGCTTTTGGGGTGAATGCACTCAAGCGAACAGATATGCTGGAATTAAGCCAGCGTTATATTCAGGACATTCAGCAACGTCTGAATTGCAGTATTCATGTGAGTAAATGGTTTGCCGATGGCGCAGTCGTGGTTCAGTCTTTAGAATCTAACCATGTTTTTAATATTATTACTCGAGTTGGTTCACGCATGCCGCTGCTGAAATCTGCGACAGGGCGCTTGCATGCCTGCTATCAGCCCGAGCACATCATCAAGCCATTATTGGAAAAAGAATGGGAAAGTAGCGCTAAACCAGAGCAGTATCCTGCAAATTGGGAAGATTTTTTAGAGCTAAAAGCGAAAATCCTGAGTCAAGGTTATGCTTCAGTCACAGGAGATATGATGGCTGGGATCAATGCGATTAGTATTCCAGTCTTTAATTTCACGCAGCAACTGGATCATGTCATTACTTGTATTGGCACAGAAGATCAGTTACCCGAAGGACAAATACAGCAAGCAATTGATTATGTACTTGGCGTACAGCGACAGATCGATGCTTTATTTCGTCCAGCTGCTGCCATATAAAAGCGTCGATTACATTGAAAAGATGAATTAAGTTTTAAATCCACCCTCTGGTGGATTTTTTTATGGGGTTGTGGAGGCAGACAGTCGAAATATTTGCTTTTTTGCCACGCTATCTAAAGGAAAAGGGGAAATTAGGAACTAGATAGTGACATTGAAACCCACAGACTTAGGTTGCCTGGATTCAAATTCTGAAAAATAACGATAAAAAAGGCTTCTAACCCTAGAGTGAGAAGCCTAAGTGAACATGATATATTTTAAGTAAGCATGGACTCAGCCGAGCTTGCCGCTTTAAGCACAGTTGCCATCGACTCAGCCACATAATCAATATTGTTTAAATTCAGGCCAGCAGTACACATACGGCCGCTGCGGACTAAATAAATACCATAATCTTGTTTCAGCAAATCGACCTGTTCTGCACTTAAGCCCGTATAACTAAACATGCCTTGTTGCTGGGTCAGATAGCTAAAGTCCATATCTGGTAAAGCTTGACTGAGTTTGTCTTCAAGTAAGCGACGCATCAGTAGAATACGCTGACGCATTTCTTCTAATTCAGACTGCCATAGCTGAGACAATGCTGTGTCATTTAATACCTGACTCACCAATAACGCACCGTTAGCTGCTGGGCTAGAATAAATGCGACGGACTGTCGCTTTAAGCTGGCCCAATACATTTTGGGCAATGTTTGCGTCATCGCAGACAAAGCTCAAGCTACCAACGCGTTCGCCATATAAGGAAAAGATCTTGGAAAAAGAATGGCTGACAATAAAGTTCATACCAGATCGATCTAGCGCGTGTATCGCATAAGCATCTTGCTCCAAGCCTTGACCAAAGCCTTGATAGGCCATGTCCAAGAAAGGAATCAAGTCATTTGCTTTTAGAACCTCAATCACTTGATCCCATTCATGGGGGGCTAAATCTGCACCTGTCGGGTTATGACAGCAAGGATGCAGTAGTACGATACTTTGAGCAGGTAGCTGCCTTAAGGTATCTAGCATTGCCGTTAAATTTACGGCATGGGTGTCCGCATCATAATAAGGGTAGAAATGGGTTTGAACACCAGCGCCATTAAAGATCGCAATATGGTTTTCCCAAGTCGGCTGACTGACCCAGATCTCGGACTGCGGAAAGTATTTGTTCAAGAAGTCTGCACCTACTTTGAGTGCACCAGAACCACCTAAAGTCTGAATGGTGACGACACGCCCTTGCTGACGGGCAGGGCTAGCCTGACCGAAAATGAGTTCTTGTGCAGCCTCATTAAAGCTCTTGAGCCCATCCATCGGCAAATAGACTCGGACTTTGTCATAGTCAGGAATTAAATGCGTATAGGCTTTTTGAACCGACTGTAGCTGCGGCACGATATTATCTTCATTATAATAAAGTCCGATACTGAGATTGACCTTATTCTGGCGCGTATCTTTGCTGAATTCCTCCATCAGAGAAAGAATCGGGTCACCTGCATAGGCATCAATATGTTGAAACATGAATACATCCTAATATGATAAATACGATATTACGCTTCTGGTAAGGAAGTGATTTTACTTTTTTCAAGCAACGCAACATGATCTTCTTGCTTTCGTTTAAAGAGATAAGCCGTCAGTAAAATTGCAATCCAGACTGGAATCATAAGAACTGCAATTTGCATATCTGGGCTACGGCTCATAATGAGCAGAATACTCGCCATGAAGGCAATACATAAATAATTGGTAAATGGATAGGCCACACTTGGAAAGTGAGTTTTTACCTGCATGCGATTCATGGCTTTTTTAAACTTTAAATGTTTATAAGAAATCACGACCCAGTTAATCACAATAGCCGCTACGACCAGCATCATGAGTAAGTTAAATGCTTTTTCAGGAAATAAATAGTTAATCAGAACACATATTAAAGTAAAGAAAGCTGAAACCATAATGGCATTTACAGGAATACCACGCGGATTAATTTTGCTTAAAAATTTTGGGGCATTGCCCTGTTGTGCCAGACCAAGCAGCATTCGGCTGGTACAGTAATTGGTGCTGTTATAGACAGAAACAGCCGCAGTCAAAACCACAAAATTCAAAACAGCGGCCACGGTCTGGCTGCCTAAAGAGTCGAAAATCAATACAAAAGGACTACCGCCTTCAGCCATCATATTCCATGGATAAAGCGACAAAATTACGACTAGGCTCAAGATATAAAACAACAAGACGCGGTAAACAATTTGATTGACGGCTTTTGGGAGGGTTTTTTGAGGGTTATCTGTCTCTGCTGCTGCAATACCTACCAGTTCAATTCCACCGAAAGCAAACATAATCATGGCCATAGCCATCACTAAACCTGTAATACCATTGGGGAAGAAGCCACCAAGCTGCCATAAATTTTGTAAGCTAGACTGGCTATGACCACTACCGCTAGCCAACAAGTAACTACCAAAAGCAATCATGGCAATAATTGCCACGACCTTAATGATGGCTAGCCAAAACTCCATTTCACCAAATAATTTCACGTGCAGTAAATTAATGACATTAATGAAAATAAAGAAACCCAAAGCAGAAACCCACGTTGGAATATCAGGCCACCAGTAATGGATATAGAGGCCGACAGCACTGAGTTCAGCCATACACACTAAAATATTGAGTACCCAATAATTCCAGCCAGACATAAAGCCCGCAAATTTGCCCCAGTATTTATAAGCAAAATGACTAAAAGAACCACTCACGGGTTCATGCACAATCATTTCACCGAGTTGGCGCATCATGAGAAAGGCAATTAGGCCTGCGATGGCATAGCCTAAAATAACAGAAGGTCCTGCGAGTTTGATGGTTTGTGAAATACCGAGGAATAGCCCCGTGCCGATAGAACCACCGAGGGCGATGAGCTGAATATGACGATTACTTAAACCTTTTTTCAGGTTTCCTTGTTCAATATGCTGCATTTTTATTCTTCATCCATGTGAGATAAAGCCCTGAACCATGATGATGTTTAGTTATTTTTATATTGTCATCGGAGCAGACTTTAATTTTACGAGTATAGTTCTTGCGCAAAAGTTAAATTTCCCTGTACATAAAACTATATGTACAGGGAAATTCTAGAAATCGTTTAAGCTTTAGATACATCTAAAACGCCACGTTTAATTTGGTCGCGTTCAATCGACTCAAATAGCGCTTTAAAGTTGCCTTCACCAAAACCGTCGTCATCTTTACGCTGAATAAATTCAAAGAAGACAGGGCCTAACATATTTTGAGAGAAAATTTGCAAGAGGAGACGTTTATTACCGTCTTTAGTATTGCCATCCAGCAAAATGCCACGTTTTTGTAGCTCATCAGCAGGTTCGCCATGGTTAGGCAAACGTTCATCTAGCATTTCATAATAGGTATTGGGTGGAGGTGTCATGAATTTGGCACCTAAAGCTTTGAGTTTGTCCCAAGTGCTGATTAGATCATCACAAATGAAGGCAATATGCTGAATACCTTCACCGTTAAATTCATTGAGGAATTCAGCAATCTGACCATTTCCTTTATCCGAATCTTCATTCAGCGGAATACGGATTTTGCCATCTGGCGCCGTGAGTGCCTTGGACGTCAGGCCAGTATATTCACCTTTAATATCGAAGTAGCGAATTTCTTGGAAGTTGAAAATCTTTTCATAGAAATCAGCCCAATACTGCATACGGCCTTTATACACATTATGGGTCAAATGGTCGATTTCATATAAACCTGTGCCGACAGGATTGGATGCTACATCATCAAAGAAGATGAAGTCATTTTGGTAAATGTCACAATCGACAAGGAAAATAGGAGAGCCGCCAATCCCTTTAATTGCTGGGATATTTAGCTCCATCGGACCAACTTGGTTGTAAATTGGTTCTGCACCAATTTCTATCGCCTTTTTAAATGCCTTTGCCGCATTCTTGGTGCGGAAACCCATTGCACAGGCAGAAGGGCCATGTTCTTTATAGAAATAAGCTGCATACGATTCAGGCTGATAATTTAGAATGATATTAATCTTGCCCTGACGCCATAAATACGCATTTTTCGACTTATGCTTTGCCACTTTGCTGAACCCAATGGTTTCAAAGACCGCATCTAGCTGACCATCTTCAGAAACAAATTCAATAAATTCGAATCCACACAGTTCTAATGGGTTGGCTAATTCATTCATACAACGTCCTCATTTCTTTTTTAAGCAATCCTATTGCTTATCTTTTTAACGATTCCTTTCAGAGCCAACGGACTGGTCGCTACAATTTTAGAGCGAGAGAGACAAATCCGTTTGTCTGACATGGGCACCTGTTCTGCAGCATTCTCAATGTTGAGTGAACAAGTGTAGAAGTTTTAATTCATCATACTTGATCCAGATTATTATTCAATACGTAATTTAATTACGTAATAAATAAAATTGGTAAATGATTGACCTATAAATTAAATTAATATTATTCATAAAAATATTTTTTAAAATAGGGCGCTTTGTTATACCAAGATTTCAGGATGAAATCTGTGCTATAGGACTAAAATAGAAGGGAAAAATTGTGTATGAAATTTGGCTCATTCAGTGCATCTATTGAGAACAGCTATTTGAAAATGAAACAGCCAAGCAACTGATTTGATAACGAAAATTAATTGTAAAAGATCAAGAACAGTTTGACTTACTAAAACCTGATTTGAAAACCCAGATGTAGGTGTCGCCGCGAGCGAGTTTGATTACGCTGAATTTTTTGCATCAGCTTGAGCGGCTGTTGAATCAGCGTCCAAGTTTGAGAGGGGATTATTAGTATCTGGGCGCGGTGAATCGAATTTTTAGTGTTTATGATTAGGCTTAGAGAGATTGAAAACAACCATAAAATGGTGCGCTCTGCGGGACTCGAACCCACGTCGGTCGCTTAGGAGGCAACTGCTCTATCCAGTTAAGCTAAGAGCGCAAAAGTGGGGTTAATGTAGCTGATTTTACTCAAAAAAAATAGTTATTGCCGAAACAATAACTATTTAAAAATGAATATTTTATGCTTTTCTATACAGAATTTTGTATAGAACGAACATTAATACGATCCAGATTGGAATCATGATCACAGCGCCGCTTAAACCTTGAGTCCACATGATGTAAAGCACTACAGCAATAAATCCAAGCACAAGGTAGTTACTGAAAGGCGACCAAAGTGCAGGAAATAATGGTTTTTTTGCTTCGCTTTTCATGGCCTTCATAAATTGAAGATGAGTTAAGCTGATCATGGCCCAGTTCAATACCAAAGCACCAACAACAATATAAATTAAGTTGCTGAGAGCATCTTCTGGCGCAAAATAATTCAACAGTACGCAACCGAAAATCAGTAAAGCAGAGAACAAGACTGCTGGAATTGGCACACCTTGTTTATTGGTTTTACTGAAGATTTTAGGTGCATTGCCTTGCTGTGCTAAACCAAACAGCATACGGCTGTTAGCATACATACCGCTGTTATATACAGAAAGTGCTGCAGTCAAGATAATAAAGTTCAGTAAATGCGCAGCCCAACCGATACCTAATTGACTGAAGATCATTACAAATGGACTTTTATCTAAGCCGCCAAGTTGTAATTCATTCCAAGGAACAAGCGATAATAAAATGGTCAATGAACCCACATAGAAAATGAGGATACGGAATACCACTTGGTTGATTGCTTTAGGAATTGATTTTTGTGGGTTATCAGCTTCTGCTGCAGCCATACCAATCAATTCAATACCGCCAAAGGCAAACATGAGGAAGGCAAGCATATAGAATAGACCTTCAACGCCATGCGGGAAGAAGCCGCCATGAGACCAAAGGTTGCTGAATGAAGCCGTGGAATCTGCGCCTGCCGTAGCCAAAAGATAAAGACCAAATACAATCATGGCGACGACGGCTGTGACTTTGATGATAGCTAACCAGAACTCTGATTCACCGTAAAATTTCACATTACCTAAATTGACTAAGGTAATGATCACAAAGAAGGTGAGAACAGATGCCCATGCAGGAATATGAGGCCACCAGTAGTTGATATACTTCGCAACAGCGGTCAGCTCGGTCATGGCCACCAGAACATATAGAATCCAGTAGTTCCAACCAGCCAAAAAGCCTGCAAATTTGCCCCAGTATTTGTTTGCAAAATGACTAAAAGAACCTGCTACAGGTTCCTCAACGATCATTTCCCCGAGTTGACGCATGATTAGAAATGCAATTAAACCACCAATTGCATAGCCCAAAATAATGGATGGGCCAGCAGATTCAATCACATGTGCGGAACCTAAAAATAAGCCAGTACCAATTGCGCCGCCCATGGCAATCAATTTAATATGACGGTTCTTTAAGCCACGCTGAAGTTGAGACGACTCTTTATTCAAGTTATTTCAGCCCGACAATGGATAAGTGTTTCCGATTGTAATAGATCGCGAAGAAATCGCATAGTAGCTCAAAATTCATGAAAAAAAGTTATTATTCATATGAAAAATAATGTGTAATGAATTGTAAATAAAAAACATATGAATCAATATATTAATTTTATTTAAATTATCAAATCAGGAATTTTATTTGGAAACCGGACGTTCACAAATGATGTTTTTTTAGACTTAAGTCTGTATTTTACGTAGGCATAGGGAAAAAAGGTATGATGAGCCTAAGTTAAATCAGATCTTTTGACTTAACACAATGATAAATATGAAGGATTCAATAAAAATGAGTTTTGCACCGCAAATCAAAATTCCAGCAACGTATATGCGTGGAGGGACCAGTAAGGGCGTATTCTTTAAATTAGATGATCTCCCAGAAGCCGCGCAACAGGCTGGACGCGTTCGAGATCAGTTATTGCTCCGTGTAATTGGTAGCCCCGATCCTTATGCAAAGCAGATTGATGGTATGGGTGGTGCAACATCGAGTACCAGTAAAACGGTGATTTTAGCGAAGAGCCAACAGCCCGAACATGATGTCGACTATTTATTTGGGCAGGTGTCGATTGATCAGCCTTTTGTCGACTGGAGCGGAAACTGCGGTAACTTAACCGCTGCGGTGGGTTCATTTGCAATTTCAAATGGTTTGGTCGATGCTGCACGTATTCCAGAAAATGGCATCTGCACAGTCCGCATTTGGCAGGTGAATATTCAAAAAACCATTATTGCACACGTACCTATTACGCAGGGGCAAGTTCAAGAAACAGGTGATTTTGAACTTGATGGTGTGACATTCCCAGCGGCAGAAGTGCAAATTGAATTTTTAGATCCAGCCGATGATGGTGAAGATGGGGGTGCAATGTTCCCAACAGGGAATTTGGTTGACACTTTAGAGGTTCCAGAGATTGGTCGCTTTCAAGCAACGTTTATCAATGCAGGTATTCCGACCATTTTCTTAAATGCAGAAGACATTGGCTACACGGGGAGTGAATTACAAGACGCAATTAATGGCGATGCTAAAGCTTTAGCGCGTTTTGAAACCATTCGTGCCTATGGTGCAAAACAGATGGGGCTGATTCAAGACATTTCTGAAGCTGCCAGTCGTCAACACACGCCTAAAATTGCTTTTGTTTCTAAGCCAAAACAATATGTCTCGTCGAGTGGTAAAATCATTATAGAGCAAGACACCGATTTATTGGTTCGTGCACTTTCTATGGGTAAATTACACCATGCGATGATGGGGACAGCAGCTGTTGCCATTGGTACCGCAGCAGCGATACCAGGAACCTTGGTCAATTTGGCCGCGGGTGGTGGAGCACGTGAAGCCGTTCGTTTTGGTCATCCTTCAGGGACCTTACGTGTAGGAGCGCAAGCGATACAAGAAAAGGGTCAGTGGGTAGTGAAAAAAGCTGTCATGAGTCGTAGTGCTCGCGTGTTGATGGAAGGTTGGGTGCGTATTCCAGCGGAAAGCTTGGATTAACGCGATGTAAAAAGCCTCTTTCTGTAGAGGCTTTTTTATGTCAACTCTAGGTCTGTGATAAGAAGGCTAAAAATAACTAAGACCATGAGCAGTGAATTTTAGAGCTTGATTGCTTGTGTAATGGTTGCTTGAAATAGTAGAAAAGTCATTCTTATCACCTCGTCTGCAAAAATTAATAGAATACTGTGCCTTGTTTGTGCTTTTGGCATAGAGAAAGCGGGCAGAAAGCAGTATCATGCCAACAGATCATTTCAAATGATCGGCTCAGGCAAACTGAGTACCAGATTAATTTATCCTATTGTTATTCGAGGCGAATGTGTCAGCACTAACCGACGTATCAGCAAATGCACTCCAACAGGCTCAACAACGTATTCACGATGATTTATTGACGGCACTTGATGCTTTTTCAATTCCGGAACCGTTAAAGAGTGCTGTGCATCATGCGGTCATGTTAGGTGGCAAACGTGTGCGTCCTGCGCTGTGCTATGCCACGGCACATTTAAATCCAAACAATAATGCAGCAGCCGTGCGTCGTGCCGCGGTGGCTGTGGAACTGATCCATTGTTATTCCTTGGCACATGATGATTTGCCGTGTATGGACAATGATCTTTTGCGTCGTGGTCAGCCGACCTGTCATGTGGCTTATGGTGAAGATACAGCTTTGCTTGCGGGCGATATCTTGCAGTCCATGGCATTTGAAATTTTAGGTAGTCGACTGTTTGATGCTGGCCCAGTGGTTGATCAGGGTATTGTACTGAAGCAGATGCAAATTTTAGCGACAGCGAGCTCTAAAATGGTGTGTGGACAAGTCCTTGACCTACAAGCCGAAGGTAAACGCGTCGATCAGGCCGCACTTGAAAATATCCACCGAAATAAAACGGGTGCATTGATTTCTGCTGCGGTGATGATGGCCGCGGTGACTGTATTTGACGGTTGCGATCAAGCGATTCCAAACTTACGCGAATATGCACAGGCAATTGGTTTGGCTTTTCAGGTGCAAGACGATATTTTAGATATCATTTCAAATACAGATGTACTGGGTAAAACTGCAGGGAAGGATGAGCAAGTCGAAAAATCGACTTATCCAGCCTTGATGGGGCTAGGTGCTGCACAAGAGTATGCCAAGACTTTGCATGATCAAGCCTTTGCTGCTTTGGCTTATTTCCCAACGGATGCGGCAGCAGAACTTAATCAGATTTCACAATTTTTATTGGCCCGCCAAAGCTAAGTTTCAGTGGTTCGTTTAAAAAGAGGACATAGCGTGTCCTCTTTTTAATGCTTGTTCGTTAGAGGCTTGAGTTTTTCCTCAACCACAATAAAAAAGACAGCTCGAAAGCTGTCCTCATTTAATCAAACCAAGCATCAGTTAGATGTCTTTACGTCCCATAACACCACGGATGGTACTTAAAATATCGGCTGGCAATACCACTGTTTTAGCATTGTTCGATTTAGACATGTCTTGCATCGCTTTGACATATTGTTCACCCAATAAGTAAGCCACAGGAATTTCCTTGTCGCCCACAGCCGAAGTGACCATTTCAATGGCACGTTGAGAAGACTCTGCTAAGACCACTTGTGCTTCTGCGTCACGACGAGACGCTTCTAAACGGCCGTCTGCCTCTAAAATCGCTGCTTGTTTTTCACCGTCTGCTTTGGTCACGGTCGCACGACGTTGACGCTCAGCCGCCGCTTGAGCTTCCATTGCTGCTTGCATGGTTGAAGAGGGTTGAATATCTTGAATTTCAACGGTTTTGAGGGTGATGCCCCAGTCTGAAATATCATCCGAAATGGCTGCTTTAAGTTTGGCTTTAATGTGATCACGAGACGATAGCGCATCATCGAGATCCATTTCACCAACGATTGAACGCAGTGACGTTTGCACTAAGTTTTGAATGGCCCATGTATAGTTTTCAATTCCATAGACAGCATTTACAGGCGTGGTGATGTTGATATAGGCCACTGCATTCATGAGCAAAACGGCATTATCGCGGGTAATCACTTCTTGAGAGGGAATGTCTAATACAATGTCTTTGGTCGTCACTTTATAAGCCACTTCATCGACATAAGGAATCACAAAGTTGAGACCTGGATTCAACGTGGTATGGTATTTACCCAGACGTTGCACGATCCATTTATAACCTTGTGGAACAATACGGACACCTTTAAAAATGGTGACAGCGGCAAAAGCCAAAATTGCTAAAACGACAATAAATCCACCAGACATATGCTTAACTCACTTTTATCTATTTTCGTTGGTTGAGAGATGTGCTTTGACCATTAAATCATTGCCCAGTATTTCAACGACACGCACTCGGTCGCCGACGTGGACTTTATCTAAAGTACGACAGTTCCATTCATCTGAACCGAGTACTGGAATGGGGAAGCGAACGCGAATGTGTTCATTTTCAGGACTCGCTTGAATCACCATGCCAATTTGACCGATGGTTGCTTCGCGAGACAGTCCTGCTTTGGTTTTGTCAGTCGAAAGCGGTTTAATAAACTTAAACCAAAGTAAAGTGCATAAAATCGACAAAATAATCCACGTCACAAACTGCGTGGTAACGCCCATCATTGGGAACATCCAGTACAGAATACCGACCATAATGGCCGCAATACCGAACCACAATGCGGCAAAAGCAGGCAGAATCAGCTCTGATAACATTAACAGAACGCCCAATACAAACCAGTGCCAAGGTTCAAAAGCAAATTCCATACATCTACTCATATATTCGTTATAGGGATATAGATGCAGAAGCATCTATATCAATTTAGCAGATGAATAAGTCTTTGAATATTAAAAATCAAATTTTTTAGAATTTGGCTTTAGGGGCAGGTTTAAAAGCAGCTGGGGTCTTTTTAAAATCGCCTATGGCTTTTTCAATCGATTTAATTTTGAGCTGCGCGGCTTTTTCACCTTCTAAAATAGATTGATTGCTGGCTTTTAAGTCCAAAGTACCCAAGTGTCCGACTTTGGGTTGAATCACCACAGTCGCTTGGCTCAATTCTTCATTGATGCTTTGCTGCCCCATAATGTTAATGGTTTGGTCTAGCAAGCCCCACATATTGAGGGGTTTGTTGCCGACAGGGCGCGCTGAAATATCAATCGCGATCACAATATCAGCGCCCATGTCCTTGGCTGTTTTGACTGGAATTGGGCTGACCAGACCGCCATCAACATACTTGGTTCCACCAATCACCGCAGGTACAAAAATGTTCGGAATACTGCATGAAGCACGTACTGCTTGGCCTGCATTGCCTTTGATAAAATCGGCTTTACGTCCAGTGTCAAGACGGGTCGCCACCGCAGCAAAGCGGATAGGGAACTGTTGAATCGGTTTGTTGCCAACGTGTTTATTGACATAGTCTTGCAGTTTTTGACCTTGAACAAACCCTTGGGAATTGAGGGTTAAGTCTCGAATGTCCGATTCTTTTAAGGTCAAGGCAATTTGCTGAAGTTGGAAAGGCGTTTTACCACTGGCATAGATACTGCCCACAAAACTTCCCGCACTGGTTCCCGTGACAATTTTAGGTTTAATACCATGCGACTCTAAAACTTTAAGCACCCCAATGTGTGCAAAACCTTTGGCACCGCCACCGCCGAGTGCAATCGCAATCACAGGTTCGCGGGCTTGAACGGGAGTTGTGGTTGGTGTTTTCTTTGATGCAAGATCACATCCTGCCATAGTCAGTGTGAGTGCACCAATCAGAGATAAACGAGCAAAATTCATGGTCAAAAGTACTAAAACGCAAAACAAATAATGGTGCACATCTCAGCAGATTCGACCTTGATTTACTAGCTATTTTTTAAGCGTTTTTGTAAAGGCTTGGCCAACCATTTTGGGTTCTTCGCTGAAAATTTGCCGATATACAGATCTAAAATATGTTCTAGGTCTTGCTCAAAATCCCCAGTAGGATGAAACACACCCAAGCAGTGGATGGTTTTTTGCGCATAGTCAAAGGAAAACATCACAATTGGAATCTGTGCACCATGCGCAATGCGATAAAAGCCACTACGGATAGATTCGGCTTGCTTACGTGTGCCTTCAGGCGCCATACCGACCCAAATTTTTTCTTTGCTGTGAATAATATCGATAATGTCTTGGGTTAACCCTTGAGCATGGGTACGATTGACTGGAATTACGCCAACCCACTCAAGTAAAGGTTTCAGAGGGGTATGAAACAAACTGTTCTTGCCAAAAATAGTGATTTGCAGGCCCAAACCCAATAGAGCTGTAAAACCATGCCATGCATCGATATTTGAGGTATGTGGTGAGATAATTGCTACCGCTTTAGGCAGGTTGGGAAATTCACCAACAAAGCGCCAACCTTGCGCCAAATAAAGCCGCTTAAAAATAGCGCGAGTGAATGCAGATGAGTTACGACTTGGAACTTGATCTGGTAGCTCTGGAAAATATTGGTTCATTGTTATTATACTCAATCGACCAAGATGTATATCCTCTCATCATAAGCACTGATTGGCTTGAATTCATTGGCAAAAAAAGTGAACGGATAGCGATCTCAGATGAACATTTTGACCAATCCATTTATATAGGAACAGCATGCTACAGACTCGCAATGTATATATTTTGCTGTTTTCATTGTATTGGGCGCAGGGCTTACCCGTTGGGTTTATGACCCATGCCTTACCTGTCATTTTAAGAGCACAGGGTGTGTCACTGGCACAGATTGGAGGCTTCGGACTATTGATGTTGCCGTGGTCGATCAAAGTGTTTTGGGCACCTGTACTGGATCGTTTTGGGATCACTCATTTCGGCCACTATCGGAGTTGGATTATTCCATTGCAGTTCCTTACGGTGCTGGTGCTGATCGGACTGTCTTTCCTCCCGATTGATGGATTAAATCAACCTATTTATTTATGGGCTTTCTTTGTGGGCCTCCTGAGTATGAATTTGCTAGGGGCAACGCAAGATATTGCAACCGATGGATTGGCGGTCAATATTTTAAAAGGGGAGCAACAGCACTGGGGCAATACCTTTCAGGTGATTGGATCGCGTCTGGGTTTTATTGTCGGTGGTGGGGCAATTTTGTGGGCATTGGATTGGCTGAGCTGGCAGAGCACTTTTTTGATGCTGGCGGCAATTGTCTTTATAAACACGCTGCCGATTTTAATTTATCCAGAGCCAAAGCATCGAGAGGTTTCAGCAGCTCAGACCACACCTTTCAATCTCCAGCAGATCAAAAACTATTTGGCATACTTTGTCCAGAGTCCCGTACTCACAGCATGGTTAGCAGTGCTGTTGAGCTTTAAAATTGCTGATGGTTTAGCAGGGCCACTTTTGAAGCCTTTAATGGTCGATTTGGGTCTGAGTTTTTCTCAGATAGGGCTTTATGTCACTATGCTAGGTGCATGTGCCGCTTTAATAGGTGCAGGATTTGCGGGCTATAGTTTGAAGTTGATTCGCCGTGCCACGGCTTTAGTGCTGTATTCGGTGCTTAAAATATTTAGTCTGGCGGCTTATACATGGTTAGCCTTTCAATATGAAAACCAGCACAGTATTCAGCCGTGGCTGATTTATCTGATCAATGCCTTTGAAGATATGACTTCATCGATGCTGTTGGTGGTCATGCTCACTCTAGTGATGCAGTACAGTCGTAAACATCTGGCAGGCACGGATTTTACTTTTCAAGTGGCGCTGATGGCCACGGTCAGTGGTGGTTTGTATAGTGTGAGCGGTCTATTGGGAGATTGGCTCGGCTATTTTAATTATCTGTGTATGATTGTAGTCATTGCGATGTTGAGCATGTGGTTTATCTTCAAATGGCGATGCATTCAGACCTTTCATAATTCATTCATAAATAAATCATAAAAAGTGCTAAATAGTGACGTAAACAATTAAAAAATATAACTAAATAATTTTTTAATTGTTCTGTCATATATGTCTGAACGGTAATATTTGTAACAAATTTACCGTAGGATATTTTGATAATGAAAACACAAATTGCAGCCGCAATCGCTTTAAGTTTAGTGGCAGGGGTAACATTCGCAGCACCTACTTTTTATGGTGAAATTGATGTCACGGCCGATTATTTACCTGAAGACAATGCTTCGCCAAATAAAGACCGCGATGTGGTCGAGCTGAATTCTAACAACTCCTTTTTGGGGTTAAAGGGCGAAGAGAAGCTGACAGATCGCTTAAATGCATTATACCAAACTGAATTTACCTTCTATGTGGACAATGGCGGTAGCACGGATACTTTCGTTCCGCGTAATTTACTCGTTGGCTTACAAGACCAGAAATTGGGTACATTGAAAGTCGGTAAAATTGATACCCCGGTTAAACAACTGTCTTCAGTGGTAGATACCTTTAATAACTATGTGGCCAACAAAGCCGATGTGGCGGGAATTTTCACGGGTGAAAACCGAGTCGATAACGTGCTGGTCTATGAAACACCTGCTTGGGGAGTGGGTACAGGTAAACTGAAAGCTGCGGCACTGTTAGCAACAGGTGAAGCAGGGGGGATTGAAAAATCTAAAGGCGGTGCAAAAGTTGCAGGGCGTGGTCTGGGCGATGCTTGGTCAGCATCAGTGGTCTATGACAGTAAAAAGTTTGTTGCAGGGATTGGTTATGATAAGGCCATTCCGTCAACCTTTGCAGGACGTGGCACTTTGAATGCTTCAGTGCCTGAGGTGACTGGCGGGGTGGCAGGCAGTGCTTTTGCCGCAGCTGATACTTTGCGTGCCATTGGTCGAGTAAATCTGAATAATGGTTTAGCGTTGAAAGTCTTATATCAAACTTCTGAAGTGGCGGATGTACAAGGTAATGATGCTGCCGCAGCTGCCATAGACGACGCACAAGGCTGGTTGGTTGGTGCTGAATATAACTTACCGACTGCCAAAGCTTGGACAGTGAAAGCGCAATATAGCCAAAACTCAACCAGCTTTAAAACATCTAAAGATGACTTTGATGCGCAGCAGTTTATTGCAGGTGCTGATTATGCCTTTACCAAGCAAGTTAAAGCTTATGGTTACGCAGGGATTTTGACGCTTGAACAAGCATCATTTGAAACCAAACAACCTGTAGTAGGCACGGGGATCGAGTACAAATTTTAATTTTTTAAGCTATAGAAAAAAGGCGCTGCACAGACAGCGTCTTTTTTTATTTAAGCGAGTTTTAAGTTTAGAAAACTACATTGGGGCATCCGCTCAGCAAGACATGATTTAAAATGTTCAATTTGCAGTCTATTTTTAAAGAAGTTTCACTTTCGCGCTTTAACGTATATTTGGCGCTGTGGTTAGCCGTGGTTTTAAACGTGATGTTCTATAAGCAAGTTCAGTTGCTTACGCCGTATCACGGTTTCAAAGCTTATGCCTTTATCGGTGCTACCATTTTGGTGGTGTTGGCTTTTTATCATTTGGTTTTTCAGCTACTACAGTGGCGGCTGATGGCTAAAGGGTTGGCTGCGCTATTGATCGTCATTGGTGGAATGAGTGCATATTTTGTTAACAGTTTAGGCGTTTCGATCACACCAGATCAGATCCAAAACATGATGCAAACCGATGGCAATGAAGTGCGCGACTTGTTGTCATGGCGTCTTGTACTGTGGATTGGGGCGATGGTAGTACTACCTTTAGTGGTTTTATTTAAGGTCAAAATCCGCCGTGATCCTTTCAAAACCGTGTTATTGCACAAGCTGTTCGGTAGTGCAGTTTCTATTTTGCTGATAGCAGGCATGTTATTTATTTTCTTTGTTGATTATGCCGCGATTTTCCGTGAACATCGTGATCTCAAAGGGATGATTTCACCGCAAAATGCGATCAGTTCAACCCTGTCGTATTATAAAAAAAATCGACCACAGCAGCATTTACCGTTGGTGACTTATGGTGAAGATGCCCATTTGGTGAAGCAAGTCGGACAGCAAAATTTGCCGAAATTGATGGTTTTAGTGGTCGGTGAAACGGCACGTGCAGAAAGTTTTTCTTTAAATGGCTATGCGAAAAAGACCAACCCTGAGCTGGAAAAACTCAATGTTATCAACTTTAATCAAGTCAGTTCTTGCGGTACAGCTACTGCGGTTTCTGTACCTTGTATGTTTTCAGGCATGCCTCGTGAAAACTACGATGCACAGTTAGCACATCACCGTGAAGGTTTATTAGATCTTGCACAGCGTGCTGGTTACAAAGTGACATGGATTGACAATAACTCTGGCTGTAAAGGCGTTTGTGATCGGGTTGAGCAGTATAAAATTCCTGAACCGATACAGAAAAAATGGTGTTCAGCCGATGGTGAATGTACCGATGAAATTTTGGTGGATAGCTTAAAAGCCTATATGGCTGGTATTGCGGCTGATGATAAAACGCCACGTTTAATTGTGTTACACCAAATGGGCAGTCATGGACCAGCTTACTATAAACGCTCAATGCCTAAGTTTCAGCCCTTCCAACCGATGTGTGAAACCAACGCCATTCAAGCCTGCACATCTGAACAGCTGAAAAATAGTTATGACAACTCCATTGTTTATACCGACCATGTGTTGAGTCAACTGATCGGTGTATTGAAGCAAAACTCAAACTTTGAAACTGGTTTTTGGTATTTATCTGACCATGGTGAGTCGACTGGTGAGCACGGCCTATATCTACATGGTTCACCTTATGCTATTGCACCGAGCCAACAGACCCACGTACCGATGCTGATGTGGTTTTCAGAAACATGGCAAAAGCAGAATCCGCAACAAATCGCTTGCTTAGGGCAACAAAAAAGCCAAGAATTAAGCCAAGATCATTTGTTCCCAAGCTTGCTGAGTTTACTTGGGGTAAAAAGTACAGTGATTGATTCAAAAAATAATATGTTAGAACACTGTACTGCGACCAAAGCGAGCGCTTAGACCATGTCAAAAATATTGATTATTGAAGATGATTTTATGATTGCTGAGTCCACACAAACGCTGCTGCGTTATCAGCAGTTTGATGTGGTGTGGGTCAACAATGGTTTTGATGGTTTAAAGCAATTACAACAATATCCATTTGATGTGGTGCTGCTGGATTTGGGTCTACCGATGATGGATGGGATGCAGGTTCTAAAAAATATTCGTTCACTTTATCCAACTTTGCCTGTGCTGATTATTTCAGCGCGAGATCAGTTACAAAACAGAGTCGATGGTTTAAATCATGGCGCGGATGATTACTTAATCAAACCTTATGAGTTTGATGAGTTGTTGGCACGTATTCATGCGCTTTTACGTCGTAGTGGCGCGTTAAAACAGCAAAAGCAAAGCCAGACTTTGAGTTATGCAGGTCTAGAATTAGATGAAGATTTGCACTTAGCCAAGTACAAAGGGCAGACCATTGATTTATCGAACCGTGAATGGGCTATTCTAATTCCTTTGGTCAGTCATCCAAATAAAATTTTTTCCAAAACCAATTTGGAAGAAAAGCTCTATGACCTTGACTCGGAAATTAACAGCAATACCATTGAAGTTTATATTCACCATTTACGTGCCAAACTTGGCAAAGACTTTATCCGTACCATTCGAGGTTTAGGCTATCGTTTGGGGCAGGTTGAAGCATAAAATGGCGAAGTCGACTCCTGTTTCCTTAAAGCGTCAACTGATTACCTATACCTCTTTATTTAGTATTGTGATGGGGTGTTTGTTGGTGATTGCAGCATATCGCATTGCGCTTGAAGAGACCAATGAGATACTCGATGCACAAATGCGTAATTTGGCTGAGCGTGTTGCAGAGCATGATCCCGCTCCAATTAAGAGTGAGTTTGAAGCGGACAGACACTATCACGAAGAAGATTTGTTTGTAGATGTCTGGTCATATGGACTGCCTGAACAACGGCAACATGAGTTTGATTTATTAATACAACCCGTTAAAAAAGCTGGATTTTATACCCATCATACAGCACAAGGATTATGGAATACCTATGTGCTGCCAACAGAAAAGTATCAAATTCAAGTCAGTCAGCAGCGCAGTGTAAGACAAAAGCTGGCTTTAGAGCTGGCGGCCAATATGTTGATTCCATATTTACTGTTTATGCCTTTGGCTTTATGGGGGCTGAGTTGGATTATTGGGCGTAGTCTAAAACCCTTGGATGAGTTTAAAGCGGAACTTGCACAGCGTGAACCGCATGAACTAAGCGAGATTAGGCCCGATGGTTATCCTTTGGAAATTCTTCCGACCATCAATGAAATGAACCGTTTATTTGAACGAATTTCGCTGTCGCAACAAGAACAAAAGCAATTCATTGCCGATGCAGCGCATGAGCTCAGAACCCCAATTACTGCGCTGAATTTGCAAATGGAAATTTTGCTGCATGAATTTCCGGAACACCAAGCGTTAAAAAACCTAAGTTTAGGCTTAATTCGGACTCAACATTTGGTGTCACAACTGCTCAATTTGGCGAAGCAGGATGCTTCTGTGCCGAGTTTAGAACCTACACAGAGACTAGGGCTAAGTGATGTGGCGGTTGAATGTATGGAGCAACTGATGGAGCTAGCGCTGGCCAAAAATATTGACTTGGGCTTGGAACAGCATGAAGCACTTTGGCTAGAAACTCAAAGTTCAGCCTTACATTCCATTGTTTATAATCTCTTGGATAATGCGATTAAATATACGCCTGAACAGGGCGTGATTAATGTCTCCATTTATCAGCAAGATCAGCAAGCGATTGTTCAAATTGAAGACAGTGGGCCGGGCATTGCACCAGAACTTTATGATCATATTTTAAAGCGTTTCTATCGCGTACATCATCATCTGGAAGTCGGCAGTGGACTGGGCTTATCCATTGTCGATAAAGCCGCAGAAAAAATTGGCGCCAAACTGCACTTTGGACAAAGTAAAGGATTGGGCGGCTTACAGGTTCAAGTGATCTTTAAGCTATAGTTTCAGCTTGATTTGGGCTGGACGGTGTAAACTGCTTATAACACAGCGCATAGGCCAGTACATTGACCAGCCAAATCACCCATGCCGTCCATAAATTGTGACTGAGGAAATGTGCGCCCCGCATCATTTGTGCCCAACCCATGACAAAGCCTAAAATCAGGGCAGCAAGCAAATAAAACCATGCGCGTTTGGGCTCATTTAGACGGTATACGAAATATCCTACAAAGAGCGCAAAACCTGTTGCAGCATGTCCTCCAGGGAAACAATGTCCTGCGCTGGCGGATAAGTCCCAAAAGAAATCATGTGTCGTGGCTAGAGTCATGTCCCATGGGCAGGCATGCGCGGATTGTGATTTTAAAATCCCAATGAGGCTAGTACTGATGAGGACTAAGCCAATGAAATAGCCATTTTGCCAACGCTGGGGTTTGAACGCATCCCATTTATATGAAGCGAGCCATTTCAGCAAATAAATTATATACACTGCGATGATGATGTCTTTGACATAGCGGTGATTCAGTTCTGCTAATGCCCAGTCGCGCTTTAGTGGAAAATGACCCGTTTGATCCATGAAGGGGTGAATCAGTTGTAAATCGATGGTGCCCGCCACAGGGAAGAGCAGCCACAATACGGCAAAACCCAGCGTCAAAATAAAAAACTGAAGGATGAAAAAACGTTGCTGATCCGACACAAGTGAGGCCATGTTCTGAAAATAAGCGCTATTCCAACAGCGTCAGCTTAAACGAGGCTTAACATAAACGCTATTTCATCTGCTTTAGCATGATCTGTGCTTTGGTTATCGCTTTATGGCAAATACAAAGTGTCGGTTCAGTGTTACATTTGCTCTCAAATACATGAGGTTTAAACATGTCGATACGTGCTGTTCTATTTGATTTGGATAATACCTTGACGCATCGTGGGCGAAGTGTTGCGGCTTTTAGTCAAGGCCTTGCCGACACGTATCAAAGCCAGCTTAACTGCGTTGATGTGGAGCAGATTGAGTCGATTGTGAATCGGATCGACAATGGTGGTTATCCCTTAAAAGAGTATTTAACCCATCTCAGTATCGGTGCTTCAGTGGCTTACGCTTTGCTACAGGAGTTAAACTGGCAGGTGCCTCCGCATTTAGAAGTGTTAAGCAATTTTTGGTTTGAACAGTTTGGTCGCAGTGCTGTTGCAATGCCTGAGGCTGAGCAAACACTGACCCGTCTAAAGCAAGCTGGATATAAACTCGCCATTATTTCAAATGGCGGTCATGCCACACGGCTGTCTATATTAAATGGCTTGGGCTTTCAGCATTATTTTGATGTGATCAATAGCTCTGGATTGTTTGGTCAAGCCAAACCCCAAGCTGATATTTTTATTGACACCGCACAGCAACTGGCTGTTGACGTGGAGCAGTGCTTATTTATAGGAGATCATCCTATTAATGATGTACAAGGTGCGCAGCAGGCTGGAATGCAAGCACTGTGGTTATCCGGCTTTCATGTTCCTTCACTACAGATGACTGCACCGAGTATCACGGCATTGTCCGAGATTTTTGATTATTTAGAACGCTAAAAGCCTCTTATAATTTTTAATACTAATAAAAAAAGCGGCCCATGTGAGCCGCATTAAAATGGAAATGCTTTAGAACATGCTGTCATCTGAGTTGGCAGAGATTTTATGAATAGATAAATCTGCACCGCGGAATTCATCTTCTTGGCTTAAACGGATGCCCATCGTGGCTTTTAAAGCGCCATAGACCACCAATCCACCAATAACAGCAATACCAATTGCTAAGAGCGTACCAATCAGCTGTGACATCATCGCAACACCGCCCAAACCACCAAGCCATTTTTGACCAAAGATCCCGACTGCAAGCCCACCAAAGGCACCACATACGCCGTGCAAAGGCCACACACCGAGCACATCATCGACTTTCAGCTTATTTTGAGTGTAGGTGAAAAGTTTGACAAAAATCAGTCCAGCAATGGCGCCAATCACCAATGCCCCAATCGGATGTACGACATCTGAACCTGCACAAATTGCAACGAGACCCGCTAAAGGACCATTGTGTAAGAAGCCCGGGTCATTTTTTCCGGCGAAGTTGGCTGCCAAAGTACCGCCAACCATGGCCATAAGTGAGTTAATCGCGACCAGTCCTGAAATGGCATCTAAACGCTGAGCACTCATCACATTAAAGCCAAACCAACCCACAATCAAAATCCATGAACCTAAAGCCAAGAACGGAATAGACGAAGGGGGATGCGCACTGACACGCCCATCTTTTTTGTAGCGACCATCACGTGCACCGAGTAGAACCACCGCAGCCAGAGCGATCCAGCCTCCCATAGCGTGTACCACCACTGAACCAGCAAAGTCATGGAAACTTGCACCGAAAGTGTCTTGTAGCCACTGCTGTAAACCAAAGTTGCCATTCCATGCGATTCCTTCAAAGAAAGGATAAACCAAGGCCACCAATAACACGGTTGCAATCGCTTGTGAGCGCATTTTGGCACGCTCGGCAATACCGCCTGAAATAATGGCTGGAATTGCGGCCGCAAAAGTGAGCAGGAAAAAACAGCGCATCAGGTTATAACCATGATCCGCCGCTAAGGTATCCCCGATATGGAAAAAATGGTGTCCATAGGAAATGTAATAACCTACAAAGAAGTAGGCAATTGCGGAAAGTGAAAAGTCCGTTAAAATTTTGCTTAAAGCGTTGACTTGGTTTTTATGACGAACTGTCCCTAGTTCTAAAAAAGCAAAGCCTGCGTGCATGGCAAGGACTAAAACCGCACCAAGAAGAAGAAAAAGTAAGTCAATATTTTGCATGTTTAGGTTCCATTTGAGTGCAAAATTTTGCAAAAAGAAACTCAGTATACTGATGCCTGTAATTTCGTGAAGATCTCAGCAAAAAGGAAATATTGATTAAGTTTTGCTTAAAAATAACAAGACTCGATATAAAGCAAAAGTGTGCACCATGATGGGGTTTGTGCATTGCAGTGGTGCATGGGTTAAAATATAAGTTAATATTAAGTTTATGAATATATTATGTTTATCTAAGTTTCTTTATTTTAAATATACAGGTGTATATTTTATCTTTTGAGTGAAACCCAAAAAGTAGCAACACAAAAAAATGATAAAAAAATTCGGTTAGCAGCTATTGTGAGCTGAGTCTCCGTTGCTCTGTTCTCTTTTGGAGCTCTCATGCTATGAAATGCGCGTGCTGATTGTGCATCAGTGAAAGATTTTAAACATGATTGTATTTTCTCATTCTTATTTTAATCTATCACAGATAAAAGGTGAATAATCACATAACTGCATGTAATTAATTGTAATTATTGTCATATATGATCAGTCCTATTTCATCATTTTTCATCTAGAACAAGACAAAAAGTAGGGCAGCATTGGCTTTTTGCTGAAAAGCCATGATTACAGAGTTTGCACAGAAAACAAAGACAAGCAGTCAGAAATGGCATTTTAGGTTTTGCTGCTTGAGCGTGATTTTTTAGAGGATATTGGGGCGTTTTAAACTGATATTTTTTGATGGATTATGATGAAGAAAAAACTAATAGCAACATTGTTTGGTCTCCCATGTGTGGTGGCTTGGGCCGGTAGTGACATAACTTCGGATTGGGGTTATCAAGCACAAATCGCACCGCAGTATTGGAGTCAGCTCAACACCAAATACCAAACTTGTGCGGGGCATAATCAATCGCCCATTAATATTGAGCGGGTCATTTCAGCAGACCTTGCGCCACTTGATTTTGATTATAAAACGGCTCCAACGAGTATCGTGAAGCTCCCTCATACTTTACAAGCCAATTTTCATCAAGGCAGTTATTTAAGTTTAGAGGGAGAACGATTTCAATTATTGCAAATGCATTTACATAGTCCTTCAGAAAATACGGTTCACGGCAAAAGTTTTCCGATAGAATTACATTTAGTCCATGCTTCTGAAAAAGGCGAGCTGGCTGTGGTTGCGGTGATGTATGAACAAGGTGAAAAGAATCAAGCGCTTGATGGCATATGGCAGCAGTACAGGCACCCCCAGATAGTACTCAATTTAAACGCAGATCAATTTCTGCCGACACATCGCGAGTACTACCGTTTTAATGGTTCGCTCACGACACCGCCGTGTACTGAAGGTGTACGTTGGGTGGTCTTAAAAGATATACAGCAGGCATCAGCACAGCAAATCGCAAACTTCGCTGCACTGATGGGGTATCCGAATAATCGTCCTGTTCAAGCCACCAATGCGCGCTTGGTTTTAGACTAGAGCGTGAATTAAAAAAGCAGATCGTGTGATCTGCTTTTTTAATGTGGGATAACACGTCTGTGCTAGTGCAAGATCTTGTCTAAGAACTGTTGAGCACGATCACCACGTTTGGTGTTAAAGAAATCATCTTTGCTACAGTCTTCGACAATTTTACCTTGATCCATAAACAACACACGGTTGGCCACTTGGCGGGCAAAGCCCATTTCATGGGTGACACACATCATGGTCATGCCTTCATGTGCCAACTCGACCATCACATCAAGAACTTCATTAATCATTTCAGGGTCAAGCGCCGATGTCGGCTCATCAAACAACATGGCAATCGGATCCATGCTTAATGCACGGGCAATTGCGACACGTTGTTGTTGTCCACCTGAAAGTTGTGCTGGAAATTTATGTGCATGTGCACTCAGCCCAACCCGTTCTAAATAGCCTAAGCCTTTCTTTTTCGCTTCAGCTTCAGAACGGCCCAACACTTTAATTTGGGCAATGGTTAAATTCTCGGTAATGCTGAGATGCGGAAACAACTCGAAGTGCTGAAACACCATGCCTACGCGACTACGTAATTTGGTCAAATCTGTTTTCGGGTCTTTGATGGGAATTCCATCGACTGTGATTTGACCTTGTTGGAAAGCTTCCAGTCCATTCACTGTTTTAATCAGGGTCGATTTGCCTGAGCCTGATGGACCACAGACCACCACCACTTCACCTTGGCAAATTTGTGTAGTGCAATCGGTTAAGACTTGAAAATCGCCATACCATTTACTGACATTTTGGAGGTCAATCATTACTTTTTGGTCGCTCATACGCTTAACCTCCTTTGTAATCGTTTTACTGCATATGTGGCTAGCATACTGATGGTGAAATACACTAGGCCTGCAAATAAAATATATTGCGTTAATAGAGACATCAAATCGCCCCGCACGTAGTTGGTGCGGAAAAAGTCGAGTAGGCCAATAGCGTATACCATGGTCGAGTCTTGGAACAAGATGATGGTTTGTTGTAACAGCAGCGGTGTCATTTTACGAAAGGCTTGCGGCAAAATGATTAAACGCATGGACTGACCATAGGTCATGCCAAGTGCATAAGCCGCGGCAGACTGTCCTTTAGGAATCGATTGAATTCCTGCACGTACAATTTCCGAGAAATAGGCCGCTTCAAACAACATGAATGCCACAATACTTGAGACCAACGCGGTATCAATGGTCAGGTAATTTCCCGTAACTGTGGTGTAGATGAACGGTACAGCAAAGTAGAACCACATCAATACCAACAGGAGTGGAATCGAGCGGAATAAATTGACATAGCCTTGGGCAATTAAATTCAAGATGCGAATTGAAGACAAACGCATCAGTGCCAACAGGGTGCCAATGAAAATACCACCAATGGTGGCGATGATGACCACTTTTAAAGTGATACTTAAACCATGCCATAGGGCGGGTGCAGATAACTGCAAATCATGGGTAAATGCGGTGAGCCATTCCATTATTTAGCTCCTGCAATTAAACCTGGGACACGTAAACGTTTTTCAAGCAGCGTCATTAAGGTAATTAAGCATACGTTGATAACGATGAAAATAATCGTGACATAGGTATAGATTTCGATGGTGTTCTGCGTATATTCGCTGATGGTTTTCATTTGCGAAATAATCTCGGAGACCCCAACTAAAGAGGCCACAGAAGTATTTTTGACGCAGTTGGTCAGTTCTGAGCTCAGAGGCGGCAAAATCGTACGGAAGGACTGCGGTAAAATGACATAGCGGTATAGCTGTGCGGTACTAAAACCCATGGCATAACCTGCATTGACCTGTCCTGTAGGTAAAGCTTCAATACCTGTGCGGACTTGTTCGCAGACACGTGCTGCGGTAAACAGTCCAAGACCGATACTGGCTGAAATCAGCGCTGTTGTTCCTGCGCTTAAATCATTAATCCACCATGACTTAATCGGGCCAGGTAAGAAATTCGGCACCACATAAAACCAAATAAATAATTGGATCAGTAGCGGTACATTACGAAAAATGGTGACGTAGCCAGTGCCGATAGCACGTGCGGTTTTATTGGGAAGTGTGCGCATAATGCCGAGAATACTTCCGAGCACCATTGCAATGCTCCAAGCGATGATTGCAATAACAATCAGCCAGCCTAAACCAATTAAAATCCAACTGAGATAGGTGCTATCTCCGACGCCTGTGGATTGCCAAAGGACGCCCCAGTTCCAGGTATAATTCATGACAATCCCCTAAAATAGGTCAGGCAAAGAAACTTTGCCTGAGTGAACATTAATCTTTCCTTTATCGTTTACTGATCACGGTCATGTGGGTTTGCAATTAAGGCTTTAAGTTGGTCTGACATAGCAAAGTTCAGGTTAATGTTTTTCGGTGGAATTGGTTGTTCAAACCATTTGTTATACATCTTGTTAATTTCACCTGAGCTATAAGTGGCTTTAATTGCATCATCAACCACTTGCTTAAAGCCTGTGTCGCCTTTACGTAACATACAGCCATAAACTTCTTGAATTGGTGCTGTACCGACAATATGCCACTTGTTTGGATCTTTGGCTTTCGATTTTTCTCCAGCAAGTAAAATGTCATCCATCATAAACGCAGCAGCACGACCGCTTTGGAGCATCAAGAATGATTCAGCATGGTCTTTGGCAGAAATCACTTCACCAATACCAAGCTCTTTTTCATGCTGACGGATATATCGTTCAGAGGTTGTTCCTGCAGTTGTTACTAATTTTTTGCCTTTTAAGTCAGCAAAATCCTTCACGCCTGAATCTGTTGCAGTAAGTAAACGTGAACCCACTTCAAAGAAGCCCACTGAAAAATCAACTTGTTGCTGGCGTTCTTTGTTGTTTGTGGTTGAACCACATTCAAGATCGACTGTGCCATTTGAAACCAATGGAATACGGTTTTGGCTGGTGACTAAGTTATAGCGAACTTTTAAATCAGGCATATTCAGCTTTTGTTTAACAGCCTCAACCACTTTGAGCTGTAAATCATGTGCATAACCGACAGGTTGATTTGGGTTGTCTGCGATATAGGAGAATGGAATAGAGGAATCTCGGTAACCTAAAACAATGGTTCCTGATTTTTTAATCTTATCTAAAGTGCCTGACTGTGAAGCATCTGCACCAGTGCTAGCTGCATCCGTTGCAGGTGCTTTGTTGTCGCTACATGCACTGAGGCTCAGCGCAAGTGCACTTGCACAAAATAGGGCAGAAAGATTACGTTGCATGGTCATGTACAAACTCCTTTTGTTTGCAGCATCAATTGCATTGTTTTTATCAAAAACGTCAGAATTGGGTTAAAGCTTTATTCTGTGCAAAAGATGTTCTTTTTATGGTATTTTTTTACAGCTTAGTCTGCATCTTAATCGAGATTGCTTTTGCTGCTCAAGAGGGATTTTTAATATTTTGTTAATAATGCTTTAAATAAGTGCATCGCTATATTTCTCTGATATTAAAAAGAAAATTATGCATAATACGTGCCATTTCAAGTTTTATAATTCATTTTATTAGGCTAATGTCTAATGCCACAGGGTTGGCTATTCGTTTTGTTATGGATGCATGACAGAATGGATTTTGCTTGTGTAGAACATGCTAAAACGGCAATAGCAAAGAAAAGTGCTTTATTTTGAAGATGATCCGTTTTATGAGGCAGTATATAAAAGTCAGTTAGATTCGGTTTACTGTCCTACGTTTTCCGCAGAAGATATAAAAAAAAAAAAAAAAAACGCGACTGTACGTTATGAATAAATGACGGGGCACAATCGCAAGGGGAGGAGATGATCAGGCATGTATAAAGAAGTGCTTAGTGCACAAACATATCCATATATTCACGGATTTCAGAAATAGCCGTTTCAATATCCGTCGTCAGCCATGTTGGCTCAAACAGCCCAATATAGTGATCTAAACGGTCTTGAGGTACAACTAAACGCACAGGACATTCTTCTTCCAGTAAGCGCCAAGGAATAATGGGTGTTTCATTGTCTAAAAAGGCTTGCACATTTCGAATATCAATAATCATGGCATTGACACATTCAGGAAAAGGCATCACTGAAAACTCTTCAGTACGACGGCGAAAAAACTCCAGATCGCCCCACTTTAGAATATAACTGGGCTTAGAAAATTCAATAATACCAATAAGATGTTGGTCTCGCGTGTAGTGCAAATGACATTGGTGCGTAACATCAGTGTCTAAATCAAGCGTTACACTTTGTTGACGATATGCCATAAAGTCCAAAAACAGCTAAAACAAGGTGCATAATTATAGCGCAAATTCAGTTGAAGAGCGCTGTTCGCCAGACTCTTTTTGTCTACGCCTATATGAAATACTTTTTATATGACTTTTAACACTGAATTGACAGGTGAATGAGTATTTTTAAAGCCTTATAAAATAATAATTTACCTTAAAATAAGGCGCTTGTTTACTATCTCACTATGCTTTGAAACACAATGCTACACAAGCAGTTGTTAGTATAAAAATTCGACAACTTGATAATAGAAAATTGAGGGGGAGCTATGACACATGATTTCAATAAACCGCCCCATGTACAAACGCCAGAGGAGCGGCAAAAGAAAAAACGCGTGCCTGTGTATATGTTGGCATTGGTCGGAATTTTCTTAATCGCATTATTACTTTATATGTTTGCAGATACCAAGCCAAATCCGAATGAGGCGCCTCCAGGACATCCGAATCCGAGTGCAGAGCCTGCAACACCCAATAACAGCACCACTGCAACAGCAGGTGATGAAGCAGTAGCCGCCGATAGCAATACGGCGACTGCAACTGACCGCTAAATGAGACTAAAGCCCTTGTAATGTACAGGGGTTTTTTCTTTAGCAGTCATCAAAAAGGTATTCCATTTCTCATTCATACCTCATGGCAGACAAGCACTTCAAAACTAAAATCTGTATTTGAGCAAAGGTCGCTGTGGTGTAGACATAACAAGAGGGAGAACAAAATGAATGATTATGTAGGGCATCAGGGTCGATTTGATGCGATGTATTATTGGGACCAGTTTCACCCGATCCTGTCCGCAATCGCCATCCTGATCATTGGTTGGATTATTGCATTATTGATTGCAGGTGCTGTGAAAAAGGTTTTAACCAAACTCGGCACCAACCAAAAACTTTCCAGTGCTACCGGCCATCGCTCAAATATTGAAAATATTATCTCTCGAGTTGTGTTTTGGCTCATCTTGATTATTGCGGTGATTGGTGCACTCAATGTTCTCAATCTCACCAGTGTAAGTGGGCCATTTAGTAATATGGTTCAACAGTTCTTGTTGTTTATTCCACAACTGTTGGCTGCAGTTGCTGTGGGTTTCATTGGCTGGATTGTGGCAAATCTGGTCAAAGTGGGATTACAAAAAGGACTTGATCGGACTCAGCTAGATGAAAAACTCAGTCAGGATGTAGGAGTCAGTACGCTGAGTCAAAATATTAGTGAAATCGTCTATTGGCTGATTTTATTACTATTCTTACCCATTGTTTTGTCGATACTCGGTCTGACTGGGCTGCTCTTTCCGATCCAAAATATGGTCAATGAAGCCGTACTATATCTGCCAAATATCTTTATTGCGGGTGTAATAGTTTTTGCAGGTTATATTCTAGCAAAAATTGTACGGGGCATTATTGAGGGCTTATTGAGAAGCCTAGATGTACAAAAACAGGTTGAAAAAGTAGGACTGTTTAAAAACTCAGATTTGGCCAAAGTGCTCGGATCTTTTGTTTTTGCAATCGTCATTATCACAGCGCTGATTATTGCGTTTGAAGCTTTAGGCATTGATGCAATTTCTCAACCAGCGACGGCCATGCTGTATGAGATCATGAATGCGATTCCGCACATCATTGCAGCGGCATTAATTTTAATTTTGGCCTATGTGGTGTCACGTTTTGTCGCAAGTCTTGTGGTTGAAGTCTTGTCGGGAACAGGTGTAGATGACATTCCAAACAAAGTTGGCTTGCAACGTTTCTTAGGAAACACCAAAGCGTCTTGCGTTGTGGGTTACTTTATTGTGTTCTTTACCATGCTATTTGCGGTCTCTGAAGCAGCAAATCGACTCGGCTTTGAACAGATCAGTGGTTTGATTGCGATGTTTATCCAGTTTGGTGCAAACATCCTATTGGGTGCAGTCATTCTGGGCGTGGGTTTCTGGTTGGCGAATTTGGTTGCACAGGTGATTGAACGTGGTGAATACAACAGTTCTCGTTGGGTGGCGAACATTGTACGTGTCTTGATCATTGGTTTAGTGTTGGCGATGGGCTTGCGAGCAATGGGTATTGCAGACTCCATTGTGAACTTGGCCTTTGGTTTAACGCTTGGTGCGGTTGCTATTGCTTTTGCACTGGCTTTTGGCCTCGGTGGGCGTCAACCTGCGGAACGGGTTTTGACCGATTTGTTAGATAAAGCCAAAAAAGAAGGTACGCAACCGAATCCACTTTATCAGGCCAAAGCTGAAAGCACGCAATCCGCACAGGGCAAAGAAGAACATGCCTCACTGAAAGAGCAAATGGATACACCAACAGTTGCAGAGGAATATCAACATACAGATGATATTCCAACTACAGCAGAGGTCGATCCTGCGCATAAACCTTTAAATAAACCTTTTGGTTCAACGGGTGAAGCTGAACAAGATATTGACGTTCACCCCAAAGATCCAGACTAAATTAATCACCCTAAACACCGACTGCTGATGGCGGTTGGTGTTTTTTTGGAGTAAACCGATGTCAAAAAAGGCCCCAAATAAATATTTTGCCCCAATCATCATCGCGGGTATTACGGTTGGATTTTTTATAAGTGCTTATAAATTTGTATTTGCAAAACCTAAGACCAGTGAGACAACGCAGACCAATGTTGAAAGAATACCGACTGCGGCAACTGAAGGCCGTGATGCGGATGAATCTGATGAAAAATAATACAAAAGTCTATAGTGTGGAATGAAATTTAATTTGGTATGTTTGATGCATGTGGAATATGGATATTTCATAAATTAGAAATACTTACATGCCTATACTTTTATTATAGCGGCATGGACATTTCACAATTTATTTTTATAAATTGCAGTTTAAAAAGGAAAAACAGATGATGCAAATATTAAAAAAAACTTTGATGACGAAACGTTCAGTGATCCAGCCGAGCCATGTCCATATTGCCATTGCGAAAATGGACTTAGCACTTGCCCGTCAGCAGAAGCAAAAGCAGTGCGTACTGCTACGCACGGACTATTTGGAATAATTTATAGTTTTAAGCACATGGCTTAAACATATTCTGATGCAGCATGCGCAGATGACCATGCCCATTGGAAGTTAAATCCTCCCAAATGTCCTGTAACATCCAGTATTTCACCGACAAAGTACAAGCCTTTTTGCTTTTTACTTTCCATGGTTTTCGATGAAACTTCAGTGGTGTCTACGCCACCTAAAGTCACCTCAGCAGTACGGTAGCCTTCGGTTCCTGATGGTTTGACTTCAAACGCATGCAAGCGCGTTGCAATGTGCTCCAGTTTCTCATCTGACAGTTGGCCAATCGCTGTTTCAGCCAGTTCAGGCCAAATGAGGTTTTGCAGTTCAACCACCACACTTTTAGGAAAATGTTCACCCAGTAAAGTACGCAGCAGGGCTTTGGGTTGACTGTGCTTCTTGGCTTTTAAGTAGTCGTGCAAATCCACACTTGGCAAGAAGTCAATTTTGAAGCTTTGTCCCACATCCCAATAATTCGACAGTTGTAGCGAGCTTGGCCCACTGAGCCCACGATGCGTAAATAAAAGGGCTTCGGTGAAAGCGTTTAAGTCATTCAATAAAGTCGCATCGACCGCGTTGCCACTTAAGCGTGTGGTCACTTCTTTAAAGCTATCTGAAAAGGTAAAAGGCACCAAACCTGCGCGAGTTGGGTAAACATGATGACCAAATTGCTTTGCAATTTCATAGCCAATTCCTGAGCCGCCTAAGGTCGGAATAGATAAACCACCCGATGCAACGACCACAGATTCGGCTTCAAAATACCCTAGTGTCGTGGCAATTTGAAAAGCCTGCTCATCGAGTGCTGTGATGGCTTTCACTTCACAGTTGGTTTTAATATCGACCAAACCTGTTTTTTCACACTCGCTCAATAGCATGGCTAAAATTTCTTTGGCACCTTTTAGGGTGAAGAGCTGACCGTGTTTACGCTCTTCATATTCAATACCATACTCACAAACCATCCCAATAAAGTCCCAATTGGTATAACGAGTGAGGGCTGAAATTACAAAGTGCGGATTATGTGAAATAAAGTTGCTTGGCTCGACATAGAGGTTGGTAAAGTTACATTTACCCCCACCCGACATGAGAATTTTTTTGCCGACTTTATTGGCTTTTTCTACCACCACCACTTTACGTCCGCGTTGAGCTGCCATATAGGCTGTCATTAAGCCAGATGCACCTGCACCTAAAACTAAGACATCATATTGATTTGCGGACATGACACACTCACGGGAGAATAAAGCAGGGCATTATAGACCATCTTTTTTGCTTTTTCAGGACTATCTAAAGCGCGGCTAAACGACCTTGCAACCCACCTGAATGAATCACCAAAATACGATGATCTTTGGGGAATGTACCTTGTTGAATTAAATCGGTTAAGCCCAACAGCATTTTGCCTGTGTAAATTTGTTCCAGTGGAATGTCATATTGCTGCTCAAAAGCACGGATAAACTGCAATAGCTCAGCACTAGTTTTGGCATAACCACCACAGCAATATTGGTCGGTAATTTGCCAATTCCGTTTTTGGGTGAGTTGCTTGACTTCTGTATTGAGGAAATCGCCTTTGAGTGCGGAGAAGCCCAAAACGTGCTGCTGTGGATGACTGGCTTCAATCAGACCCGCAATGGTGCCACCCGTTCCCACGGCACAACAAATCAGATCGAAATTTTCTCGATCCGCATCAGAGAGAATTTCTGTGCAGCCTTGAATCGCAAGAGGGTTGGTTCCCCCTTCAGGAATCACATAATAATCAGGATAATCGTGTTGTAACTGTGCTAAGTAGGTTGGGCTTTGCTTTTGCCGATAGGCTTCTCGCGTCACAAACTGCAACTGCATGCCGAATTGCTGTGCGGTATTTAAGGTTGCATTCAGGGGTTTACTGGCCAGTTCTTCGCCCCGAATAATGCCCAGACTCTCAAATCCAAACAACTGTGCTGCATAAGCTGTTGCGGCAATATGATTGGAATAGGCACCGCCAAAAGTCAGCAGTTTTTTATAGCCTTGTTGCTGCGCCGCTAGCAAATTGTATTTCAGTTTAAAAAATTTATTGCCTGAAATATGTGGATGGACCAAGTCTAAACGTTTGATGCTGATATTGATCCCGTCAATGCTGATGTGCTGATAGGGAATGGACTGTGCAATCTGTTCAAACATAGGACTTTTATCCATCAGGTTAAGTGCTTAGTGTAAGTGAAAAATGGCATTTTTTTTACAGTATTAATCCTTTGCTGCATGCGTATCGACCGAACTAATCACGGACATGCCTGGGCGTAGGTTTTCAATTCCTGTCTGATTCGGATCAATTGCAATCCGTACCGCAATGCGTTGCACCACTTTGGTAAAGTTACCCGTAGCATTATCAGCTTTAAGCACACTGAACTCTGAGCCCGCTGCTGGGGAAATTTGCTCGACATGACCTGTAAATTTCTGATGATTGAGGGCATCCACCGTGAACCATGCTTTTTGCCCAATTTTCATGTTGGCAATTTGAGTTTCTTTAAAGTTTGCTGTGACCCACGTTTGCTGCGGAATCAGATAGAGCAACTGTGTGCCTGCTGCCACATATTGTCCCACACGTGGATTGACTTCACCCAGTTGCCCATCCATCGGGGCGATAATGCTGCTGTAGTTTTTGGTGGTTTTTGCTTGATCCAGTTGGGCCGCGGCATTGGTCACTTGTGCTTTAAGTCCTGTTTCAGCCACTTGTGCTGTTTTGAGCGCTTCTTTTGCCACCAATACATTGGCCTGTACTTGTTGTAGTAATGCTAAATTATTTTGGGTATCGGCAAAGGCTTTGTCTTGTTCCGATTTAGATGCTGCACCAGAGTCGCCTAACTGTTGATAGCGTTGCTGTTGTGCCAATGACAGTTGGTACGCTGCACGCGCTTGTTCGACTCTGGCTTCTGCCGCCACAATATCGGCTTTACGCTGTGCAATATTTTGGCTTTGATTGGAGAGGTTATTCTGCGCTTGATCCACCCCAGCTTCTGCTTGAGTGACTTTTTGGTCATAAGTCGTGGCATCAATATGCATCAACACCTGTCCTTTTTTGACGTGATCAAAATCACTGACCAATACATCTTTGACATAGCCATTAATTTGCGAAGAAAGCACCGTGGTTTTGCCTTTGACATAGCTGTTGTCAGTGGACTCAACGGCACTGTCAAATGGCCCAATTTTCCATGCCCACAAGATGATGCCAATACCGATGATCAGTACTAAAAACATCAAAATCAAGGTCCGTTTTGCTGTTGGAATCAGTTTACTTGAAGGCGGTGTAATCGGTGTTGTTGCTGTCACGGGCTGTTCAGGCTGAGAGGCATCTTCAGAAGTTGCAGTTGTTTCAGCGGGAGCTATTGGTTTTTGATCTTCAGACATAACAATTTCTCAATAAATAGGGAGCAATGGCATTAGGCAGGACCGATTTTCGCTTGTTGCCGCAGTTGATATTGATTCCGCGCGATCAGGAATGTCCCCCACAGCAACAGCAGCATGGCCACGACACCATTGAAACTAATCACATCGTTATAGGCACGTACTTGAGCCTCTCGAGTCACCACTTGATTTAAATTTTTTAAGGCTTGTTGTTGCTCTAACTGCTGATCGAGCGTGTAACTATGCGAACTTTGTTGATACGCTAAAAGGCGCTGTGCAATCAATGGATTGGTTTCGGGTAGCTGTTGAATCATCTCAGCACGATAGTTTTGGGTTCGGACTTGTTGATAGGAGGAGTAAAACGATGAACCGACTAAGCCACCAAATGTTTGAGTCGCTGAAAATAAAACAATAAACGTGACAATATGGGTGGGGCCTTTTTGCATGGCGCTTAAGATACCCGTGATTAAGAGTGGGCCAATAAACACACCACTGGCAAAGCCCACCAAAAACTGACTGCCGTAAAAGTTGGAAGGGCGAATATCACTGGTAAGGTGAAAATCCAGCCCGCAAGCAATCAAGACCAAAGCTTCTGCTAATAGTAAGTGCCAAATAATCCGTTCACGTGAAAAAGTGATGGCACTAAATAAGGTGCCAGACACAATGCCTAAAAAGATCACCACATAGAGCGGAACAAATTGATCGGGGCCCATGCCCATAGTTTTGAGAAAACTCACGGCAGCATAACTTTGCTCCGACATTAAGAAGCGAATTGCAAAGGCACCGATGATAAAACGAAGCGTGGACGAAGTCCCCAGCCAACGCGTCATAATCAGTGGATTGACCCGATAATGCTCGTAGACCAAACCAATGACAATTAGGCTGAACCCTGCAATGAGCAAATAGGCTAACCATTTCACTTCAAACCACCATAAGATAGGCCCTTGGGTCAGCACAATACACAAAAAGGCAAAACCGGGCGCAAGCAGTGCAAAGGTGAAGAAGTCTTGCTTTTCAAAAACAGCAATTCTTAAACTACGGGGGAGCTTAAGAGACACCACCATTGCGAAACAGCACAGGGCTAAACCAATTTCAAAGGTATACAGGACATTCCAGTTATTGACGTCAATAAGATAGGGAGAAATGATCCATGCCAAAGGAATACCGAGCTGCTGAAAGCCTAAAGCCAAATAAATACTGTGACCAAAATTTTCCCGCTTAAAGGCTTGCATAATGTAATACATGCCTAAGGAGCTGAGCGGTGCGGCAACCATGCCGCTAATGAAACGCACCAGTACGGCCATTTCAAAGGTATGCACAAAGACGTGTAAAACCAAAACCACAATAAAAAGCAGTAAGCCAATTTCAGAAAATAGACGCAGACCGTATTGCTGGCGAGCTTTAAACAGAATCAGGTTAGCACTGACATTGGCCATCACATAAGCTGCGGGGATCCATGCTACCTCAGAGGGTGTTAGTCCATATTCACCCTGAATTAAGGGTAAATTTGCGGTAATAAAACCGTTACTGAGACTGGCAGACAGTGCGACAAACAAACCAATAAAAAAATATATGAAGCGCTTAGGCGTGGAGTGCGCAATCACGGCAGGAGAGCCGGGCAGGGTTGGCTTTTCTTCGGCTGTCCAGTTTGGTGCAGGTTCGAGTAAACGCGGCGGCTGTGTCATGAGTGTGACCTTTATGCCCGAATGCCATTGAGTAAGAGCTCAATCGCACGTTGTGCGAGTTGTTGTTGCTCTATATCGGTCAGCCCTTGAAATGAAGTCCTTAAAATGGCCGTAATCATGGCGTAATCTTGGGTGGTCAAATCAGGGCGACATATGCCGTGCCGAATGGCTTGATCAATCAAAGGCTGTAAAATCACATCGCGGCGCGCGTAGATATCGACCATGACAGGATCATCACGCTCAATCACCCGCCAATATTCCATCAGTGCGGTTAAATACGGTAAGTTATAGACATGGTTTTCAATTAAACGAATAAAACCATCGTCATACTGAGAAAATGCTTCTGCACGAACTGCAAGACGTTCCAACGCTTGTTCCATGAGTGCAATCACCAAGGCACGACGGTCATCAAAATTACGATAAAACGTCGCCCGCCCGACATTGGCTGCATCAATTACCTGCTGTAAGGGTGCATTGATCCCGTGTGTGCGAAAAACCTGAACTGCGGCTTCCAGTAATTCTTCACGGTTTTGTGCAGCACGCTGTTGACGACTGGTCATAGTGATTATTTCATTTAATTTGGAAGTGCTATTATTTAACGGACAAAAGTGTCCGATGTAAATATTCAATCCTGTAAGATTTTGTAAATTACTTTGTGTTTTTCTAATCTAAATCATTCATGTTATTGTTTTATCTATGAATGATTGATATTTCTTTTAATAAAGAAAATACGCAGAGAACCATTATGTAGATGGATAAGAGTTGTAACAAAGTCGATAGGATTGGAAAAATAAAAGTGCTATGCTGAAAGCACAATAATGATAAATGAGGGGATATGATGAAAACCTTATCTACCCTAGTATTGGTTTTATTGCTCACTCAACTGACCGCGTGTGATGCAAAAAAGGATTTGAATCAGCCTAGAACTGAGGCTCGTACCATGATTATTGGTGGTGTTCCTGTGCATGATCGTGACTATAAACTACCATCACAAGAAATGGCTTTTAATCAGAAAACGTCTACACAGGCTGATGCGTACTAATAGGTGAAAATAGGGAGGCATATTGTCAGTACATGGTGGTGCAAGGTGCGATGTGCAGTATAAAAGATGCATTGTGCTACGTCAGATTTGTAAAAATGTGAAGTAGACGTCTTACTTCCTGCAAACGTTTGTTGAATTAAAGCCTTACAAACGTATAAAAGGCCTTGTACTCGCCCAATATGCCCAAACTGTTGTGGCTCAAATTGGCTAAATAAGTTCGATTTGCCAATTTGAAGCCTGAATCTCTAAGTTATTTTGCCTGAGTTGCTGGCTAATTGCATCGGCTTGTTTTTGCAAGTCTCCAACCGCAATGGTTTTAACCCAGCGAATTTCACTCGAACTATAACGACCATTTTCACGTCGTGAGCTGTCGATGGCTTGTTGAATAATGCGATGCTGCTGTGTGAGCAAATCACGTGTGTTTAAAACACTGAGCATCGATTGGCCCGTGCTGGTTTTAGCTTGAGCATTGGTCGTATGAATTTTTTCAATCAGATGATGTAACTCTGTATTCACACTAAAGGCCTCACCAATCAGCGCATTGGGGTCTTCACTCAGTTCATCGCCTTCTTGGATTAGCACATTATTGTTGATGCGTTGTTGTAAAGAAGCGAGTTTGGTTTGTAAGTCACTACGCAATAAAAGTGCTTCTGCTAGTTTCATAGGTTTATTTTTAAAGTTTTAGATGAGTCTTATGCTGCATCTGTGCAGTCAAAGCTTCAAGTGAGTTTTGTAATTTTTATGAAATCTAAAATCATGAGAAAACGATAGAAAAGCACTTAGTCAGTTTCGGAGTGTTATTTAAAACGTGGAGATGTTTTTCCTATGTTGATTAGTCAATTTATTTACTAATGAGGTATAAAGTTTTATCTAATTTTGCTTTTTATCCAATTTAAAATTAGGTGCGTACACGGCCTCAACATTTCAATAAAGTACAAAAGGTGTTTGTGTAGGCAATACCCTTACTTTTGATAGGCCAAAAGTAAGCAAAAGCCTTTGTTATCCATACATAACATCCCTATTATGATGGATAACGTGTGGCATCCCTGCCACACTCGCGTATCCAAACGTTGCTTAAATTAAACTATGTAATAGTAGCGATATAAACGTGTTCTTATCACTATTATTAAAAGCTTAGTGGAACACGGTTTCCAAAGCTTTCAAACCGACTTTGGGATCAAGCAGACCGTTGTAAATTTCAGGGATTTCACGTTCGACCCCAAAGAATTCATAAATGGCAAGCATCGCTCCACGAACTGAATATTCCACAGTAAAGACCACATCGTCTTCAATTTCCACAAACTGTCCAAGGAAGGCAAAGTTTTGTGAGCCTTGTGGAATTACCTGTGGACGATCCCCCGGTTTACGGCAGGCGAATAGGGCAGAGGCATATGGCATCATGGCAGTGGTTACATTGGTGGTTGCCAAAACATGATCTAAAATGTCGTTAAAACCGAGTTGTTTAATCAGTTCTGTTAGGATTTCTTGCCCTGTGGCTTCGGACATTGGTTTCTTGATGTAATCGCCCATATGGTCAATTTGGAAACCATAGCCCCATAAGGTATACAGGCCTTCAGGTAAGTCGGCAAAGTGTGGCTGCGCAGGGACCACAATGGATAAATGCCAACCCGACTCATACCAAGTCATCAGTGCGCCTGTGCCTGGTTCATTCCCCGTATAGTCAACAATGCGTTTAAGCAGCACGTCATCTTTCATGGTCAGGGTGAAAGACTCCCACTTATGTTCATCGACATTGCCATAAAAAGTCATTGGACGACCAAAGTCTGGGGCTTTTTGGGCCAGAGTTTCCCAAAGCGTCCAGCCATGATCTTCTCGATTACGAATGAGGGCAGGCACGTCATGATTACCACCATAACGTGAGTCCGCGGTAATGGAACCTAAAGTGAAAATAGCTAGATCATTGGCTTTTAGATTAATTTGCTCTGAGCCTTCAGGCAGTTGTACATATAATCGCGACGCATGGCGCTCTTGAGTTTCAGTATTGGTAATGAAGTCCGCATCTGTGACATAGTGTCCAAAACGCACATCGACCCCTTGTGCGATTAACCAACGCTGTAAGGGCAGGATCATTGAATCATATTGGTTGTACTTAGTACGTTTCACACCTGCTAATGTATGAATGCGTGGCAATTCTTGAATAAAACGCAAGAAATAACGTCTTAACTCGGCTGCACTGTGCCATTTTTGAAAAGCGAAAGTTGTGCGCCACATGCGCCAGAAATTGGTTTCAAAAAAGGCTTCATCAAAAAACTCATCAATACGGCGACTGCCAATTTTTTCTTCTTTTGAAGCCAGTAAGCGCAGCATCTGTGCGCGATGTAGTGTATTCAGACCAAGCTTTGCAGCATCCGCAATGACATGTTCGGCATCAATTAAACGTGCATTGGCGTGGGTTTTCACTTTTTCATTAAACTCACGACATTCTTCACGAACTGAAATGTCTTGATTTTCCAAGGATGGAATACTGGAAAATAAGTCCCATAGGCATAAATAAGTTTCATCGGTCAGCATTCGCCCACCACGTGTTACCCAAGCTTGCGCGGCATGCGGTGTATGTCCGCCATCCATCGAGCCACCTGAAATATCGAATTCTTCTAAAATATGGATATTTTTGGCAGGGACTTTGGCATCACGGATCGCAAATGCAGCAGCAGCCATACCTGCGATACCACCACCAATGATCCAAAGATGGGACTGTTGCGCGTCTAATGGGGTGCGCTTCTTATTTTGCATGGTTCACCTTTAATTATGATGTTAAAAATTATGAAGTTAAAAAATGTAGTTTTTAGAAATAAAACCTTATAAATAGTAAGTCTTTTTATATACTGAAAAATGTATGAAAAGGGAAGCAATCCCCCCATTATATTTTGTAATCAAAAATAAGTACATGATGGCTATTTTTAATACACATTTGTCTTTTTATTAAAATTGAATATGATCTAAATAACTGATGTTGCAGTTTATTGTTGAGTAATTGCTCTATAGTTGTTTTCACTATGCCCTATGCCAAATTTCCTTAAAAATAGGCTTTTTATTTATCATTAAAAAATATAATGGACGTACATGCTGTGGCTTGATCACGATATAAATGTGAAAAATAACTGATAAAGTGAATATCGTAAAAACTTTGTTTAGCGTAAAATCGCAGCTGATAAATTCTCTCAATTTAGAGGTCACTCTTGGAATCATTTTGGATTTTGGGCTCGATTGCCTTTGCATTAATGTTAGGCGCAATGAGCCCTGGACCCACGTCGATTTATGTAGCAAAAAATTCGATAGCGATTTCTCGAAAGCATGGCCTATTTACCGCACTGGGGACTGGAACAGGCGCAGCTGTTTTTGGTCTGTTGGCTGTACTTGGCTTACAAGCCTTTTTGTTGGCAGTGCCGTCAGCGTATTTGGCCTTAAAAATTTGTGGTGGGATCTATTTGCTTTGGCTCGCGTTTAAAATTATTAAACACGCCAAAGAGCCAATTGAGGCAGATCATTCCAGCTCAAAAGCAATGACTTTACGCCGTGCCTTTATGACTGGCTTAATTACCCAGCTGTCCAACCCTAAAATTGCGATTGTTCTAGCCAGTATTTTTACTGCACTTTTACCCAAAGAAATCCCAACTTATTACTATTTTGTACTACCTATTCTATGTTTCTTTATTGATGCGGGTTGGTGTTCGTTGGTTGCAGTGGCATTGTCTGCTGAAAAGCCGCGCCGTGTGTATTTGAAGTTTAAAGCCGTATTTGACCGCGCAGCAGGGGCGGTGATGACGGTGTTGGGTTTGAAACTTATTTTTGGCATGAAGTGATAAGGTTTACAACAACAAAACTGGATTTTGTATAGGTAACTAAAAGCTAAATGGTTATAATCCCTTTGATTTTTTAATGATTTTTAAATTAAAGATTTGAGGGATAAATTTTGAATAAATCTATATTTTTGGCCGTTTTGAGTGGCTTCGCATTATCTGCATGTTCAACAACAGAAACGTCAAAAACAATTCAATCACCGCAAGTAACAGCGGCAGTGGCGACCGTTAAATACGCTGGCACTAAAACGCCTGTTTCTGTAGGAAAATTTGACAACCGCTCAAGCTACATGCGTGGCATTTTTTCAGACAATGTTGACCGTTTAGGTGGTCAAGCGAAAACTATTTTAGAAACGCATTTACAGCAATCGGGCTATTTCTCTGTCCTAAACCGTGACAACCTTGCTGAATTACAACAAGAAGCAGGTTTTACCAAATCTTCTCAAGCCATCAAAGGCGCACGTTATGTATTAACGGGCGACGTGTCTGAATTTGGCCGTAAAGAAGTTGGTGATCACCAGCTATTTGGCATATTGGGCCGTGGTAAAACCCAAATTGCTTATGCCAAAGTGAACTTAAATATTGTCGATGTAAAAACAGCAGAAATTGTTCACTCTGTGCAAGGTGCAGGTGAGTATGCACTCAGTGAACGTGAAATCTTAGGTTTTGGTTCTACCGCTTCTTATGATTCAACTTTAAACGGTAAAGTTTTAGATTTGGCTGTGCGTGAAGCGGTTAATAATTTGGTGTTGGATATTCAAACCAATAAGTGGTCTGCGCAGTAATTGGTTTGAATCAATGAAAAAAATCGTATTGGTTTTAGGTGCGATCTGCACCATGACTATGGTGGGCTGTGTTTCAGCGCCAAAATCGTTATATAGCTGGGGTGAATACCCGCAGCAAACTTATTTGATGTTGAGTCTGCCAGAAAAGACTTCTCCACAAGAACAGATTGGTAAACTTGAAAAAGATATTGAAAAAGCCAAAGCCAAAAATGCAGCAGTGCCTCCGGGCTTGTATGCACATTTGGGTTTGTTGAATTTAAATATCAATAATGGGCCACGTGCTGTTCAGTATTTTGAACTTGAACGTCAAACCTACCCAGAGTCGGCAGTATTAATGGATCGTCTTTTGAAAAAAATGACAGCCCAGTCTGCCGCAGGGAGTGTGAAGTGAAACATTTCAAAAAACTATGCGTACTTGGCCTTGCTGTGACACTCTTCACAGGTTGTGCTACGACACCTAAAAGTAAACGTGACTTATCTGCATATCATGCCAATATGCCAAAATCCATTTTGGTGTTGCCGCCTGTAAATGAGTCACCCGATACACGGGCAACTTATGGGTATTGGTCTACCGTGACTTTACCTGTAGCAGAAGCGGGCTATTATGTGTTTCCTATTTCTGTGGTCGATACGCTATTTAAAGAAAACGGCGTAACCAATGGCTATGATGCGCAGCAAATTCCAATTCAGAAACTCAATGAAATTTTTGGAGCGGATGCCGCACTGTATGTCAAAGTTAAAGAATATGGTTCTAAGTATCAGGTGATTCAATCCGTTTCGACCGTTGCGGTAGAGGCGAAATTGGTGGATTTAAAAACCGGAGCATTATTATGGGAAGGTCAGGAAAAAATCCAACAAGCCAATAATAATAGCAACGCCGGTCTGGTCGGGATGTTAGTGGGTGCTTTGATTGACCAAATTTCCAATCACCTATCGGACAAAGCCTATGTGCTGTCTAACAGTGTGAGTACGCAGTTGTATGCTCCGCAGTTGATGCAGCAAAAAGGGTTGCTATATGGACCTCGCTCTCCGCATTTTGTACAAAATTCGATGAGTCCGCAGCAGTAAAAAATAATCCCCTCAAATGAGGGGATTTTTATGATTTAACAAGCTTCTATTTGGATGAAGAGTCTTTTAACTCTCAGCCAAAAGAAGAGTTAATTTTCGTATAAATTAATCCTTAAAATGCACAGGAATCCATTGATAGCTTTTCCCATCTGCCGAATAGATATGTCCAATAGCAGGGAATGGCAAGTGTGGTGCTGCAATGGTTTGCCCGCCTTTTGCATATTCCGCAAATTGTTTTAAGCGTGTTTGCACTGCTTTTTTCGGGTCGATGTCATAATCAATAGCGGTTTCTGGCTTGTCGAATTGCACAGTATGTGAATGCACAATGTCACCAATAAAGACCACCGTTTCATCCTTGGTTTTCAGCTCATAGCTAAAATGTCCAGGTGTATGCCCCGCGGTATTAATCACTTTAAAGCCTTGAACTTGATCGCCCAGTTGATACGTTTTGAAGCGGTTTTTGGCTTGATAGGGTGCAATCGCTTGTTTAATTTTTTCAACAGTTCCTAAGTAGCCTGCTTGCTTATCTTTCGGGAGTTTGTCGACTTGTTTCGGGTTTAGCCAATAGTTCGCTTCATCGTTCGAGACATAAACCGTTGCATTGGGAAAGTTTGCCACGCCATTTTGGCTAATACCACACACATGGTCTGGGTGTAGGTGCGTCAGTAAGATGGTATCGACTTGCTCTGGTTGATAGCCTGATTCTTTTAAATTGCTTAACACTGAACCCAAATGTGCGCCAAAACAGCTCGCAGCGCCGCTATCCACTAAAACCAGAGAATGACCTGTATTCACAAGGAAGGCATTGACAGAGGTTTGAACGCCTTTGGCTTGGTCGGCAGCGTATTTCTTTAATATTTCATGCACATCTTTTTCTGGAATGTTTTGAAAGAGTTTAGGCGACATGAAATTGGTGCCATCGAGCAGGGCAGTGATTTGTACATCACCTGCTTGATATTGGTAATAGCCTGAAACTTGTTTTTGTTGCGAGATTGGGGCGGGTGGGGAAAGAGCGAAGGCTGAAACACTGCTGATACTAGAGATAATTAAAGCGGAAGCAAGTAACTTATTCATTTATAAAGTTTCACAAAATTTGTTGAATTGTCTATTTTTTAGCATGAATTTTTTTAGATTTAAAGTAAAGAAATGCTTTAGTAAAACTCATATTACCTTCAGGTACTGAATCGAATTACTCTTACTAAAACCACTTTTAATTATTCTTTTATTAATAAAATAAGGCTATAATTTTCTAAAATTTAAATTATATTAAAACATGATTGATTATAGAGTTTTAGATTCAGAGCAGATGTTGATAAGAGATGATTATAAAAAAAGAGAGATTATTTCTGTAACAGAAAGTGATGTAAAAATAACAAGATCTTTGTTTTGGGAATACCCTAAATTTTTAAGATATTATGAGTCATTATTTCCAAATAATTATTTAGATATCGTCGAATTGCAAAATAAAGACAAATTATGGGATATTTTTTATAAATTTAATTCATTTGTTATGGACTCCTGCACAAAAGAAAGAGAAATTCTAAATTTTATAAATTCTTCGACTGAACATAATTTTATAGTCGGCTCGATAATGAAAGAATTGTTTAACTTTGGGCATCATGAAGCTCATATATTTTCAGAATTTCCACTTGGAACTTCATACAAAGCTGATTATTTATTACTTGGACGGAATTCTCATGGTTGGCATTTTGTATTTGTAGAATTTGAAGCATTGAGTGGGCAGATAACAACTAGAAATGGAGACTTTGGTTTAGTTTTAAGAAAAGGTGAATCACAGATAAAAGATTGGGAAATTTGGTTGGAAAAAAATTTTAGTTCATTAAAAGAGTTTTTTTTGCGAAAAATTAAACCAAACGAATCATTACCTAATGAATTCTGTAACTTTGATCGAACAAGAATACATTATGTAGTCGTAGCGGGTAAAAGAAATGATTTTAATGATCGAACATATAGATTAGTAAGAGAGTTTAGAAATAAAAATATTCATTTTATTCATTATGATAATCTTATGGATGCCTGTGATGAATTGATAATTTCAAATTATTTAACTTACTAATAAAAATCCGCTTAGGTAAGCGGATTTTTTACTAGTTCACTTTTTAATCTTTAAGAAACCTTATCACCAGCTTTAGCGCCAGATTCAGGTGAAATCACCCAAACACCTTCGCCATTGCCCGCAGCTAAAACCATACCGTTAGAAATACCAAAACGCATTTTACGTGGTGCAAGGTTCGCCACCATCACCACCAATTTGCCTTTAAGGTCTTCTGGTTGGTAAAACTCACGAATACCACTGAATACATTGCGCGGTTCAGCTTCGCCAACATTTAAAGTCAGTTGCAGAAGTTTGTCAGAGCCTTCTACCGTTGCAGCTTCTAAAACTTCAGCGACACGTAGGTCAACTTTCATAAAGTCTTCAATGCCAATGATCTCTGCTTCACCTACTTTAGGCTCAACTTTGTCAGGTGCAGCGTTCTTTTCTTTTTTCTTTTACACTTTTAAAGGTTCAGCCGCAGCAGCTAAAGAGTCTTTAGATGCATCGACCATTGCCGCAACTGCTTTCGGGTCTACACGTTGCATTAAAGGTTGGAACAATGCAATTTCATGATCGACCAATGCCGTTTGAGCAGAAGCAAAGTCAAAGCGGTCTAGTTTTAAGAAATCTTGAACTTGAGCCGCTAAGGTTGGAAGTACGGGTGCCAAGTACACAGCCAATTGACGGAACAGGTTAATCCCGACCGAACATACATCATGTACTTGCTGTTCTTCTCCCTCAACTTTCGCTAAAGCCCAAGGTTTTTTCTCATCAATATATTGGTTGGCTTTATCTGCAAGCGCCATAATTTCACGAATCGCAGCAGAGAACTCACGTGCTTCATAGGCTTTCGCAATTGAATCGCCTGCATCGATAAAGCTTTGTACCAATTCAGGCTCTGCACAAGTTGCTGATAATTTATTATCAAACTTGGTGTTGATGAATTTTGCACAACGGCTGGCAATGTTGACCACTTTACCAACTAGATCAGAGTTTACTTTCTGAACGAAATCATCCAAGTTCAGATCAGAGTCTTCAACTTTATCTGACAGTTTAGACGCGAAGTAGTAACGTAAATATTCAGGGTTTAAGTGCTCTAAATAGGTTTCAGCTTTGATGAATGTACCGCGAGACTTCGACATCTTCTGACCGTTCACCGTCAAGAAACCATTGACGAATAAACCTGATGGCGTACGGTAGTTTGCACCTTCAAGCATTGCAGGCCAGAACAGCGCGTGGAAGTAAACGATGTCTTTACCAATGAAGTGATAGACTTCTTTGTCAGAGTCTTTCTTCCAAAAGTCGTCAAAATTTAAATCAGGACGTTTCGCTTTAATGTAGTTTTCAAAACTCGACATATAACCAATTGGCGCATCTACCCAAACATAGAAATATTTGTTTGGTGCATCTGGAATTTCAAAACCGAAATACGGTGCATCACGTGAAATATCCCAATCAGATAAACCCGCTTCAAACCATTCATCCAGTTTGTTGGCAATTGAAACTGGTAGGCGACCTTGGTCACGCGTCCATTTTTGTAAATATTCTGAGAAATTCGGCAGTTTAAAGAAGTAATGATCTGACGATTTCTCAACAGGCGTTGCACCACTTAAAGTTGATTTCGGGTTTAAAAGCTCAGTCGCATTGTATGTTGTACCGCAGACTTCGCACGCATCGCCATATTGATCTTCCGATTTACATTTCGGGCACGTGCCTTTAATGAAACGATCCGATAAGAACATGCCTTTTTCAGGGTCAAAAAGCTGGTTGACAGGACGGATGGCAATATTGCCTGCTTCACGGTTTTTTACATAAATTTCAGAAGCGCGCGCGCGGTTTTCATCACTATGCGTTGAATCATAATGATCGAAATGCACGCCAAAACCGTCAAAATCACGGATGTGTTCTTTTTGCACATTGGCAATTTGATCTTCAGGTGAAATACCATTGGCTTCGGCACGTAGCATGATAGCTGTACCGTGAGCATCATCCGCACATACATAAGTCACATCGTGTCCCATTGCACGCATGGCACGAACCCAAATATCTGCTTGGATATAACCGAGTAAGTGTCCCATATGGATGGGGCCATTGGCGTATGGTAGGGCGTTAGTGACTAAAATATTACGCACGGATATGACTCTCTCATTCGTATTTTATATAAGGTCAACGATTTTACCTTAGATAGCCGCGACTTGCACAAGTGAATCGGTGAAAAGTTTTCAAATGAGACTAAAGCCCATAGGAATTGATTGCTAGATTGAGCATCAATCGCTAATTTGAGCCAGATACTGAAAAAATCATGGGAAATGCCTTTTCTAAAACGGCATAAAACAGCTTGTTCATCTTTTAATGAAAGATTGAATGGATTGCTCAAAATTCAAATGATGGAACTTAAAACTAATGCGTATTTTCGCTATATTCATGCGCCATTAACAGCGATAATACGTGCATTCAGCCCGTTTTTAAGAGTATGCCGTCCATGATCGATGATGATTTTGATTTCGACCAACCCGTGACCCGAATTCCGCAAAATCCACAAGCGACCAAACTACTGGGCAATCGACTTTTACAACAAGCTGAACAATACCTTGCTTCAATGGGCAGTCGCCAACATGCACAATTGGTCGAGTCGCTCCGTCAGCTCGAGTCTGAAGACCCGTACTTTGCAGTCATGGCCGATCAGCTTGAGTATGAAAGTGATGAACCAATGGCCAATGACGTGCTCAATCTGTTGTTTTTCTGGCAAATGGCCCATGAAAAAGAAGCGGATATGACTAAGTTTCAGTTGCCTAATTTAATCCAAACAGACTATTTCCAAACAACTTTGCTTGACGCTTACGACGCGATGGATTTGGGAGCATTCCAAGTCCAGCGCCGCAGCGTGATTGAAGAAACTTTAAAACTGTATCAACAGCAGTGTTATGCCGGTTGTATTACGGTTCTTTATGGTCAAATTGAAGGGATTTTGACGGATGCGCTAATTGAGCATGGTTATTTACAGCAAAATCAAACTAAGTTTGTCGATGTGTATAAAATCGTGCCGGGTTTGAAAGGCCATGAAGTCAAAAGCCTATGGCATAAAGTTAAAATTGCCAGTGAAATCAATCCGTATTTCCTGAGCCTTGAAGCATTGAAAATGGATGCAAGTTCAAGTGTCACCGCCAGCCGTCATAATATGGTACACGGTGCGGACGTGACCCATTTCACTCAAGCACGCAGTTTCATTCTGTTTATTTGGCTGTTTGCAGTTATTAGCTTTATCAGTACCGTAAAGCGTTAGTCTCTTCCGTTGAGTGGTACAGGATGGCGTTTAAATTGATGCATCCTGTACAGCTATTGTTTCCAAATGATGCAAATGACGTCAGCACTTAAAAAGCAAGGTATAACTCTGAGTTAAGCAAAATTTTAAATACGAAAGAGGGCCGTGACATGACGAATGACAATAAACTCGATGATTTAAAAACCAAAGCGACTGAGTTGGGCGAAGAATTAAAGTTGAAAGCTCAAGAGGCAAAACTCGAAGGCGAGAAAGTGCTGGAAGATGTCAAACATCAGGCTACTGAAGCCAAGCTTGATGCTGAAAAGCAGTTGACCGACTTAAAGCAGAACGTAGCAGAAAGTAAAGCCGAAGGTGATGCAGCTTTTGAGCAAAAGTTGGAGTCTGCACAAGCCAAAGCCGAGCATGCGAAACAAGTCGCGCAGGAGAAATTGGATCATTTTAAAGTTGAAGCAGGGCATAAACTAGATGAGGCGAAACTTAAAGCCACTGAGTTAAAGCATGAGGCCGAAATTAAACTGGAATAATTTAAGGTGCAAGCCACTGAAAAGTTTGACGAGTTGAAAAAGAAAGCCACAGAAACACTGCAAAAGTTTAAAAAAGACGACCAAGCTTAATCCGTCTGAAACGGCGAATGCCGATCTTTTCGATGTTGGCTATATTACGGCGTAGACTGTGTACTCAGTGCAGGGTCTGCGTCTAAGTTAAACCACATGATGCTCTGAATTTGATTGTTCACGGTGCGAATGGTGTAACGATAGTTCGCAATTTCATATACATATACCGTCTCAAGTGGGCTATTCGGCGCACTGCTGATTGGGGTAGAGGACATAGAAATCGGCGATAAATCTATTTTTTTCTGCATGTCTTGAACTTGATCACCGATAGTCACCGTTTGACCCGCAGGGGTTTTAAATGAGTTGGTTGAGGTGTCTGCAAAACTAAAGCTAGATATTGTGCAAGCCAATACAACCACGGCCCAAAGTTTCATTTTTTTCTCCCCAAATCGCGTAAAGATAGAACAACAGAATATAGATATTTTGCTATGCAATAACATCACCTTAATTAGGGAGATTGGATTGTACTTACAATTCTTTACGTTCAAATTTGATCCAATTCACCGATTTTATTTTTTCAGTTAGCTTAAACAGCTAAGCTTTGTCCTTCGATATTCAGCGTATAAAACCAACTAAAAAGCTAGGAATACTAAATTTCATGGCATAATCCATAAATACTGAACTTAACCTAAGTTCGTTTTGTGGTTAAACTATAGCATTCAGCTGAATACTCGAATTTGGAGTACATATATGTCGTGGCTTTCTTCTCTTAAATCAGTTTTTTCTCCTGCGCAGGAGGTAAAGGAAGAAGAAATCCAAACAGTACTGCAAAACTATATTTTGCCCAATTCAAACCAGGCGTTGAAAGACCGAATTACTCAAGTGAATGTGCAGGGCAATATTCTGCAAATTACCATCAATACTTTTCCTGCCGAAGCCGATGATTTACAACAGATTCATGATGATTTGGCGGTTGCGCTTGAAGCATGTGGTATCAAAGAATTAAACATGCATGTGATTCAGCAAAAAACGGGGCATAAAGAAAAGTCAGGTGGCTGTGGGCATCAGCATGCCGAAGGTGAGAGCTGTTCAAGCCAAGCAAAAGAGGCTGCACCAAAAAGCAATTTGCCCCCAGTGATTGATGCTTCAGACTCAGCAGCCCAAGTTGCTGCACAACCCGTTGAAACTGATCCAAACAATCCACCTATTCAAAAAGCAGCGCCACAACAACGTGATGTGCCGAAGCATCCGCGTATTCAAAATGTGATTTTGGTGTCCTCAGGCAAGGGGGGCGTGGGCAAATCCACCACCACGGTAAACCTTGCACTTGCTTTGCAAAAGCTCGGCTTAAAAGTTGGGGTCTTAGATGCGGACATTTATGGTCCAAGTATTCCGACCATGTTGGGCAATGCGGGCAAAACGCCGATGATTGAAGCGGAAAATTTTGTACCCTTAGATGCCTATGGTTTGGCAGTGTTATCGATTGGGCATTTAACAGGTGATCACAATACTCCTGTGGCTTGGCGTGGGCCGAAAGCGACAGGTGCGTTGATGCAACTGTTCAATCAAACCTTATGGCCTGACTTAGATGTATTGATGATTGATATGCCACCGGGCACAGGTGATATTCAGTTGACGCTTGCGCAGCGTATTCCTGTGACAGGTGCGGTGATTGTAACCACCCCGCAAAATGTGGCACTTATGGATGCGACTAAAGGCATTGAGTTATTTAACCGCGTACATATTCCAGTTATGGGTGTTGTGGAAAATATGTCGACCCATATTTGCTCAAATTGTGGATTTGAAGAGCAAATTTTTGGTACGGGCGGCGGTGATAAACTGTCTGAGCAATATGCTATTCCGCTGTTGGGACGTCTACCTTTAAATGTACAAATCCGTGAAAATGCGGATGCGGGCAAGCCTTCTGTTTTAGTGGAAGACAGTGCAGCAGATAGCTATATGCAGATTGCTGAAAAAATTGCAGCCGCACTGCCTCAGGCTGAAAAAGATCAGACTCGTATTTTCTAAATGAGCCATAAAAAAGCCCAACACATTAAGTTGGGCTTTTTTTTGTTTCTTTTTTAGGAGAGTGAATAGGACTGATTTTGTTTTTTGGCTTGCATAATATTAATGCTGATGGCGATCACCACCATCACAATCCCGATAATATCAGTCACAGTTTCAGGGATAATCATACATAAAGCACCTGCACCTAAGAAAATTCGCCAGAACCAGTTCAAACCAACTTTAAAGTAACCTTCAACTGCTGCCCCCAGTGCCAAAATCCCAACCACTGAGGTAAAGACAATACTCACAATAGTTGTCCAGGCAGGAAAAGCAAACTCACGTGCATTGACTGCGACATTGGCCATATCAATCATCAGCATGGCAGGGTTATAGACGAACAGGAACGGGACAATGAAACCCGCTAAAGAAAGCTTCAAGGCTTGGAAGCCCGTGCGCATTGGGTCGCCCCCTGCGATTCCCGCACCTGCAAAGGCGGCTAAGGCGACAGGGGGGGTAATATTGGCAAACAGACCAAAGTAGAACACAAACATATGCGCCACTAGCGTGGGAATATCAAAGTTTGCCAAAGCGGGTGCAGCCATAGTCGCGGTAATGATATAGGCTGGAATCGAAGGAAGTCCCATACCTAAAATCATCGATGCAATCATGGTAAAGAACAGCGTTAAAAATAGGCTGCCTGCACCGATGCTCATAATCGAGGAGGTCATGACAGAGCCAAAGCTGGTCAGGCTCACCACACCAATAATAATCCCCACCACAGCACAGGCTGCCATGACTGAAAGGGATTGTTTTGCACCATCGGCGAGCGCTTCTAATATTTCTTTGAAGCCCATACGGGTCGATTTTCGGAAACTCGCCACGACCACAGTTAAGACAATGGTATAGACCGCGGCATAACTGACAGGGATGGATTGAAAGAGGAAAAACACCAAGGCCACAATCGGAATAAGCAAGTGCCCTCGTTCCTTTAGGACATCTTTAACCCGTGGCAAATCCGCTTTCGGGACACCTTTTAAATTGTCTTTACCAGCACGGAAATGAACTTGTGCCATTACACCCAAATAGTAGAGCAAAGCCGGAAGAGTGGCTGCAAGGGCAATGGTGCCATAACTTACACCCGTGGTTTCAGCCATAATGAAGGCACTGGCTCCCATCACAGGCGGTAAAATTTGTCCACCCACCGAGGCACTGGCTTCAACAGCGCCTGCAAAATTTTTGTGGTAGCCAATTTTTTTCATCAGGGGAATGGTAAATGAACCAGTACCTACGACATTGGCCACCGCTGTGCCATTAATGCTGCCCATAAATCCACTGGAAATGACGGCAACTTTTGCAGGGCCACCTTGTTTATGTCCCGCAAGTGCCATCGCAAGATCATTAAACAGTTTTCCCATGCCTGATTTCGCCAGAAAAGCACCAAACAAAATAAACAGAAAAATGAAAGTGACTGAAGCACCGATTGCGGAAGAATAAAGACCTTCGGTTTTTAAATACATTTGCCCGAAAATATCACTAATACTATATGGACGCGTCAATAAACGATCAGGGACCCAGTCATAGTGGCTAAAAAACGGGTAAGACAGAAAGACTAAACCTAAAATAGGCAGCATCCATCCCATGACCCGCCGAGCACCTTCAACCACCAGCACCACGGCTAAAATGGCAAAAACAATATCTAATGTGTTTGGAATACCACCACGTGTGGTCATAATGGCTTGATATTCTTTCCAAAGGTATAAAAAGGTTGCTAAAGAGGCTAAAGCAAGTAACCAATCCAACCAAGGGATGCTTTGTCGTGAACTGGACTGACGCGCAGGATAAAGTAGAAAGATCAAAACCAAACCAATAGCGACATGGGCGGAACGTTGAATCAGTTCGGGTAGTGGATTAAAGGTAATAAATAAATGAAATAAGGAATAGAAAATAGCAATCGCCGCTATGAACCATGCCACAGATTTGTTGCTTGGGGAACGAGTCACTGACTCACGATCAAATTTTTCTAAAATGGCTTGTTGTTGTTGCTCATCTAATTGTTCAGGGGCAACTTTTTCTTCATTTTGAGTCATCGGCATTCTCCGATCTGCCATGCTTTCCACAAGGGCTGTTGTTGTGCTGTAATTTGCACCAAGGTGTAATCTGGATATTGTTGAAAAATGGGCCAGACGCTCTGGTGAATAATGATACTGCCTTGCATATTCTTGGAAATGATCCAGTTGATTTGATCAATTCGCCGATTAACTTTCATTCTGACCATACCGTCTTTTTGAAAGATGATGGGATAGTCATTCGGTGTACCTGCACCGAAAGAAATTAGGTCAGTGTAGTGCAATATAAAGTGCTGTTGCTCCCGTTGATAGTTTTCAATCCAACGAGTTTTTTCAACTGAATGTTTCCACTGCAAACTAAATTGTGCTGTTGAAATTCGGCACTGCATTTGAGCAACAGTTACTTCGCTATAGCGAACAGGTAACAACAACAGCCCGCATAAACCGAGTAGAAAAAGTGCAGTAAACACTGCACTTTTTTTCAGCTTCATTTTTTCGCTGCGAGTTCGTCGTAATAACGCTTAGCCCCAAGGTGTAGCGGAGCAACCACGCCTTTTTGGGCCGTTTCCAGATTAATTTCTGTCGCTGCCTGATGTGAGTTAGCCAACTGTCCTAAACTATCAAAGAAGGTTTTGGTCAGTTTGTAGACATCATCTTCAGAAAGATCGGAACGTACCACTAAAGCATTCATAATGGCCGCAGTTGGAATATCTTCTGCATTGCCATAAGTGCCTTTCGGAATATTCAGAGATAGGAAATAGGTTTGGTTCTTGGCGATTTGTTTCACTTTCTCAGGATCGATCCCGACCAGTTGTAAATCGAAACCTTGTTGCAGTTCCATCAAGGATGAGTTGGGGATACCACTGGTTAAGAATGCAGCATCAATTTTTCCACCCTTTAAAGCATCCGCGGCTTCTGCATAGCCTAGATAGTCGACCTTCACGTCATTGTAAGTAATACCAAAACCATTTAAGAGGGTGCGCGCATTAACTTCAACCCCTGAGTTTTGGGCACCGACGGCAATACGCTTACCTTTTAAGTCTTCAAGCTTTTTAATGCCTGATTTTTTTGACGCCACAATTTGCACATAGTTGGGATAGAGTGCTGCAATTTGTTGGACATTCTCAATTTTCCCACTGGCAAAACTGCCTGTGCCATTCAGCGCCTCGGTTAAGCTATCACTCATGACAAAAGCCATTTCGACTTTTTTCTGTTTGAGTAAGTTAAGATTTTCTACCGATGCGCCTGTGGTTTGGGTTTTTGAATTTACACCGTAGGTTTTATTATAAATTTCAGCTAAACTGGTGCCAATCACGTTATATGGGCCAGATGCACCACCTGTCGCTATGTTGACAAATTTACTTTGGAGTTTGTCGGATGCTTGTGCACTGGTTTCGGTTTGAGCATCGCCTGAAGTTGCGGTTTTATTGTCACTTGAGCATGCTCCTAGACCTGCAAGTGCAATTGAAAGTAGCGTGAGTTGAGTCCATTTTTTCATATACTTTTCCTCGTTTTATTATCTTCAAAGCCATTCACTTGGCTCTTTTATCCTTGACTTTGCGTGATCAGATTGATGAATAAAAATACGCATGTTTTAAAAAGTAACTGATTAAAAATCATTTGAATAGTTTTTTTTCATTAGTTATGTCTATTTGATTTATAAAATCATTGATTTGAAAAAAGAATAAAGCATATGGCGTCATCTTTATGAAAGCTAGATTTGGTAAGGGTCTTACGCTTCATTTATGTTACTTATTGAATGAAAATTAAAAAAACTGTTATCACGGTTCACTAAATTTGATTGCTTTCAGCAAGGCAAGTCATTACGCTTATAGCTATATATATGTGGGTCTGTGAATATGGTCACTTGGTTTTTTATTGGTTTAGTGATAACCATTCTTTTAACTCCAGGACCGACCAATACCTTACTTGCCTCTTCAGGCATTCAAGTCGGTATTCGTAAATCTTTGCGTCTTATTCCTGCAGAAGCTTTTGGTTATCTCATTTCAATCACGGCATGGGGCTTCCTCATTGGAAAAGTGTCTGTGCACTTGCCTTTATTGCCCACCATTTTAAAACTGTTCAGTGCGAGCTATATCATTTATTTGGCCATCAAATTATGGCGTACAGCCGATGTCGAGATGAGTTTTAATCAACCGACTATTCGGGCGCGTGAACTGTTTTTGGCAACATTATTGAACCCTAAAGCATTGTTATTTGCTTCTGCCATTTTCCCGACTATTGCGTGGACAAAATTGGATTATTACCTTTCGCATATGTCGCTGTTTTTGGTGTTAATTGTTCCTATAGCTTTCTTTTGGACTTTTATTGGGTCAATTTTAGCGAGCAATAAAATTCGTTGGCTGAACCAATCTAACCTGCAAAAAACAGCGTCGCTGGTTTTGATGAGTTTTTCGATTCCACTGAGCTATTCTGCGATTTTAAGTTTTTAATTTAGTAATTAAAGACAGAAATTTTGCGAACTTAAACGCGCTTATTTTCATTGAAAGCGATTTCAGTTAAAGTACAACGCAATTATTGAAATTAAGCTTTTTTGGAAAGAATAAATGGCTATTAAGTCCGATCGTTGGATTCGCGAAATGAGCGAAAAACACGGCATGATCGAACCGTATGCAGAAAACCAAGTTCGTTTAGATGAAAATGGTCAAAAACTCATTTCTTATGGTGTGTCGAGCTATGGTTATGATGTTCGTTGCGCGCGTGAGTTTAAAGTTTTTACCAATGTTCACTCGGCAATTGTAGATCCAAAAAACTTTGATGATAAAAGTTTTATCGACATTGAAGCTGATGTTTGTATTATTCCGCCGAACTCATTTGCTTTAGCTCGTACCGTTGAGTATTTCCGTATTCCACGTAATGTGTTGACTGTGTGTTTGGGTAAATCGACCTATGCACGTTGCGGTATTATCGTAAACGTCACACCACTTGAGCCTGAGTGGGAAGGTCATGTTACTTTAGAGTTCTCGAATACAACTAATCTTCCTGCACGTATTTATGCAGGTGAGGGTGTTGCACAAATGTTGTTCTTCGAATCTGACGAAGTGTGTGAAACATCGTATAAAGACCGTGGTGGTAAGTACCAAGGTCAAACAGGTGTGACTTTACCGAAGACCTAAGTTTTAAATATTCAAAAAAGCGGATCATTGATCCGCTTTTTTTATGTCAATTCATTCATCGGAAAATAAATATTATCGGACAGTTGGTTTTGCATTTGTGCTGAGTTTCAGCATAATCAATTGTGAAATAGAGTGCTTTGGTTGACGCAAATAAAAATTATAGTGCGCAGAGTAGAATGCCAAGCAAAGGATGCAGTACATAAAGATGCGGAGCATCGAATAATAAGGATGGTCGAGATGACAAATCGTATATATCCCGCAGGATTGAAAAAATCCTGTTTAGCTAGTCTTGTCGGACTCATGCTTGCGCAGCCTACATTTGCCCTTGAGTCACTTTCCGATGAATATCTAGCGGATACTACGGGTGAAGGCATTGCTTTACTTCCTGAAAACTTCAAGATGGTGTTTCAAGGGGCTAATGATCTCTCCACGGCTTCTAGTTATAACCGTGGCGTGGCCAATCCACAACAATACGACACGGGTTTCATTCGTATTATTCCTGTGGGTGAGAACTACTCCAAATATACCAATGCCGATGATCTGACCACGAAACGAACCAAAGCGGACATCTTTATTTATGGTTTAGCACTTTCACGGTCTGATAATAATGCCAATAGTCGTTTCAGCAATCAGGGTTTTACATGGGGAAGCGATGTTAACCCTTGGTTATTTCGCGCTGGCACAGCCACGGGGATTAAACAGTTTCATCAGTCGAATGCAAGTTCAGATGTAAGTTTTCTAGGGCTGGAAGCACCTTTAGCAACGGTTGTAGCGAGTGACACAGATAATAATATTAAATTAGGTCTATGGTGGGATGCTTTTTCGCGTAGCTGGAACTCCCAGAATAAAGTGGACCCTATCACTGGTGCACCGACAACAACCAATGCGGCTGCGGATCCTGATTTAAGTTTAAATCAAAGAATACGTTTACAAGCGGTTGCCAACGGATTGAGTTTAAATGGTTCACAGGTTCGTATGTTTCAAACTCAAGCATCTACCTTAGACCAGCAAAATAAAACCTTTGGGATGGCAGCCTTACTTCGGATCAATACCAATGATGATCCATCTGGATTGGTCTATGCCAACAACGACGCAAATAAAGCGCTATTGAATGCTAAAGTCCTTCGACTGAGCACAGCTGCGACCAACGACGGTACGGCAGTCACACCCGCATTAGATCGTTCATTGGCTCCAATTTTTGATGCGAGCGAGGGACTTTATTTATACAGCCCAAATATTAACTTGGTCTTGGGTAATATGTATCAGCCTTTTGTTGTAGGTTCGGAAGGACGCAATATTATTCTCGAAGTCACGCGTATTCCGAATGTGCCTGAGATTTATAAGCAGATTTATACCTACTACCCAGATGTACAGGGTGGAAACAATGCTGACTATAAAGGATCAACCTGTAATGTGGCCTATTGTGGTTCGAATTTTGTTCAAACGGGGGCAGGGAGTACCGCGATTCAGTACCAAGGGAATAACGCAACACATAGCAGTATTTCGATTGGTAGCGTGACACGAGATCCGACCACCAATACGCTCAAAGCCAATACGGCGACACAATCTACTGGTGTGGTATTCCGCGGGACTGGAACAGCAGTTCCTGTAAATCTCGGTTCGGTTGCTATAGATGGTGTATTGATCCAACACTTAAAAATTAAGACCACAGGGCTATAGGATACTGACATGATGAAAAAATTATGTGTAACCATGTTGATGTCTGTATCCATGTTGTCTCAAGCGGGTTTGGTAGATTTGGATAATAAGGAACTGGTCGGTGTGACTGGACAGGGCGGTGCAGATTTGAGCTTAACCTTATCGATCAACCACCAATATGCTAATGATATGAGTTTAAATACGATCTCTAGGATCAATGGTGTAGATGCAAATGGGCGAGCTATTGTCACTGAAGCGTATTATCAAATGCGCGCAAATCAAGACTGCGCTTTATTAGAACTGTGTCGTATTGCCATTTCTCCAAATAATCATAAGGAAAATGGGCAACGAAAATGGCTGGTGTTTAAGCAGTTTCAAGGCACCATGCAAATTGATAAATTTTCGCTGGAAGGTACCACAATTCTGAATAAAGAAGGTAAGCCACAAACTGCGATGCTGTTAAAGTTTTTCGATGATAAACCCCTTAAAATTCGTAACTTAGGTTTTTCCAGCCTTTCAGTAGAAAGTGGTGAAAATGGATATTTCAATACCTCAACGTATAACAGTTATGGTACGAGTAAAATTGTCCCCACTTTTGATAAAGGTCAGGAACAAGGTTTTATGGGCTTAAATGTTCACGGAAACTTACATCTGGATGGAAATCTAAAAATCTTTAGCTATAACTGCTCGGGCACTGCGGGTAGCCGCTGTTAGACACATAGTTTCAAAAGGATATTGAGATGCATAAAATAATAAAACTAAACCTTCTGACACTGTGTATCTGTGCAGCGAATCAAAGTTATGCATTACAAGCTTTGAATGATCAGATTTTAAGTGATGTAACGGGTCAAGATGGTATTTCAATTACCCATGAAGCTTCAAAAGTTGACATTAAACAATTGAATTGGGTCGATCCAGCGGAAGTCGGAAAAACACCGATTAAACTGGGTTTACATAATATTGACGTTAAAACGGCGACTGGTTATAACAACATTAAAACCAAACTCGATTTTGATGTGGGAACAACACAATTAGCCAATGGTACGCAAGGGGTTGGCATTCAGCTCTCTGCCAGTGTGTCACCTTTTACCGCAACGGCTGCCCAAATCATGCTGATGTGTTCACCAAATTGTGCAACGGGTGAAACGGATCAAAATTTAGGAAGTTTTAAGCTTTCAACTATTTCACCTTTTGAAGTGTATTTGGCAACGACGAATGGGCTGTTTAACCGCGACTCAAAGGTGCATTTAGATTTTAAATTGCAGAATGCTAGTATTAGTTATGGACAAAATAATCAAGATTTAACCTTAAAAGATTTCAACTTCAATTTATCTGCTGATGGATACCTCTATATCGATGAAACGGAAGGTGTGGTTCTCACCTCCAAGGGTAGTGTTGGCGATAATATTGTTGTTTTAGGTCGAGTGGAAGATAAGACAGATGTACATGACAGCCGTGTAGGTAATGCCACAAATCCGGGGTTAAACGTTGATTTACGTTATGGCTCAGCAAACTCGACTCACCGGAACTTAATTCGGATAGGGGCATCGGGTGCATTAACCAATGGCAAGATCGCATTGAATGCTGACCAAACTGGTGTTGCTAAGTTTAATACGGTCAACCGTGTTAACGGCAATGTTCAAGAAAATGAGGTGGTTGCATCTGCAGGTTATGGTTTTAAGAATGCGGGCGGCTTACATTTAAATGTATCGGCTGACTTTACTCGTGCAGGGAATAGTTTGCTCGGCGCTGCGACACCGACAACGTTTGAATTAGGGCATACTGGTACAGGTAGTTATGCCATCGAATTTTCAAACTTATCACCGCTGAACGTGCGTACTTCTACTGACCCAAATTCAGCAATAAACAGTCAAAATGCCTATATTGATTTTGGCCAGATTTATATCAATAACATTCGAACTAACTCAATGGGTTTTGTGGTTAATGACCAAATTAAGACGATATTGGGTGCACAAAACTATGAGTTAATTTATAACCCATCACCAACGGGCAATGCTTCAAATATGGCTTTTATTGCTGTACGTGGGCTCGATTTTCAAGCTATTGCACGCAAAGCCCGCTTTATTTCAGATAATTCGATTGCAGTAAACAATACTAACGAAGGAACATGGGGTTTAGGTATTCCAATTTATAACCTAAATGCCAATGCGGCATTTTTTGCCAAGAAATATACCAATACCGTTGGAACAGTGAAGGATGGGTTGGGCTATGACATCGCGGTATCAACCGATGGTTATGGTGAAGATAGTCAAGGCAACCCGAAAACAACGTCTATTATCGTCATTGATGGTGCGATGAGTAAGCATGGCGAAGAAGTTAACTACTATACAGGCTTACGCAATATTGATTCATATTTTAAAGCCAATGGTGTGATTGGTTTTAATGAAAATGAAATCTATATCAAAGCTGATAATTTATTGTTTGCTGCCAATGCGGAAATCGCAATTGGGCAGCTTCCGGGTGCACTGTATAACTGTCCAGCAGGGGTGAATAGTTGTGCCAAAGAAGTCGTGCCGATTAATAACTTTGGCAAAAAAGATGATGTTCTCGCATCGATTGCTTTTATGTTAGATGGTAAAGGCGAACTCTTTATTATTCCAGGGCTTGAGGCCGTAGGCGGGACACCACAAAGCAACTATTTGTCATTTAAATCCAATTTTGAGTTTAATATGTTGAGTAGCACAGACCTGAGTAATGAAAGTAAAAAAGGCAGTTTTATTAGTTTAAGTAATACCGATAGTAATGGAACAGCAACAAAAACCTCAAGTTTTAACTTAAACAAAATGCAAGGTCACTTAGGTTTGAATGGAAAAATTCATATGCAAAAGGACTCAGTTGTCATAGACAATCAAGTGCAATTTAACCATAAAGCATTAGCAGGTGGACAAGGAACTGCCTTTAGAACGGAGGTTGCATTGTCTCCAACAGGTACCATGCAGAAGGTTGCAGATATTGCCATTACGGGTGGGGCTATGCGTAGCACATTAGGGATTACGCCGCGCTAAAAAGGATGACAAGGAATAAATAAAATGAATAAGTCTTTAATTTCAATTCTAATCACAGCAACATTAGGCTTGAGTCAAAGTTATGCGATGACCGCTTTAAATGACGAGGAGTTGTCAGAAGTTGAAGGTCAATCTTTGATGAATCTAGAGTTTCAGCAGGGGACGAATACAACCGATGCACAAGGGAAAACATATAATCAATCAAATATTGGGTTTTATAAGTTGGCTCTAAGTGCCGAATTGGAGTTGAATGCCAATATTAAAAAGCTTCAATTAGGATGTGGTGGCGACAACAATTCCATTCGGGCGAACAGTTGTGATATTGATATCGATCATATTGGCTTAAGTGGATTGCCTGATGATCCGAACTATACATCGGATCAGCGTGCAGCAACTTCGGCATTAATCACAAATCCATTTATTCAGTTTGCGATTAAAAATCCGACTTCAGCTGCAACACGTGAGGTGTTAGGCTTTCGTGTGAGTGCTGAAAAGATTAAAGGCTTGATGACATTAGGTACCAATAATGATGTAGATGCAAATAATAATGCGGTACCTAATGGAATTAATACCTTTAGTGGATATATGAAAACCAAAACTGCATCTGGTACTGCAGTGACAGCAGCTCGTAGCATGACCTTTGCGGATACAGGATTAACTATGAATGGTATTGTGCAAGGACGATTACTCGGAAGTAGTTCTGGGACAACTTGTGTAGGTGGTTTTTTAGACCCATGTTATGATATTTCATATACGTCTGATACTTATAATTTAAATTTATCTTCGACTACAGCGCCTTTTACGATTAATTCGACAGTTGTGTCGGGGACTCGAATGAAGGATGTAACTTTAAAAGGGACGGGTACTGTTGGGCAAATTGATTTTAGTGGACAATTAACAGCTAAAGTACTCGGTTTTTTAAACTTAGATAAACAGGTGTCCGGCAATATTACTGGGCTTAAAACAGATATCACTGTGAACCAAAGTTTAGGCTTAATTCATGCACTGTATTTAAACAACCCAGCATCATTATCCTTGCAGTCCCAAGATATTTTATGGACGGGTGCTGCGGTTGGTGCGAATAAAGGTTGGTGGCTGGCAATGGAAGATGAAGTCGAACTGGGTAGCTTAAGCCCAACGACCAAAGTGGCAATTACCAATGAAGTCTTAAAACAAACCATTGCAGGTATTAATAAAGATCTAACGGACAATCCTCGAAATTGCGGTAATCTTTTAACAGGATGTGTCGGTGGTTCTGCCTTAGTTGTTGGGAATGTTCCAATGAATACGACGACTTTGGATTTTCCACTGACCAATTTAAGCTTACAAGGGCAAAACTTTAGATCAAACTGTTACGGTGGTTTAAAATTCTGCTAATTAAATTTTCATAAAAAATCCCGCGATATACGCGGGATTTTTTTAATCTAAAATGAATTATTTTGCAATTTTCGCCAATAACTCTTCTTTAGAAATGTTTACAGATTCAGCATCACGACGGCCTTTATATTCAAAAGTACCTGCATCCAAGCCTTTCTCACCAATCACAATACGGTGAGGAATACCTGTAAGCTCAAGGTCTGAGAATTTCACGCCTGGACGTTCGTTACGATCATCCAGTAAAACATCATAACCTGCTGCCGTGAGTTCAGCATATAAGGCTTCAGCTGCATCTAAAGTACGTGGAGACTTATGTGCATTCATAGGCACAATGGCAACTTCAAACGGTGCAATTGCCATAGGCCAAATAATGCCTTTTTCGTCAAAGTTTTGCTCAATTGCAGAGGCAACTACACGTGTTACACCAATACCGTAACAACCCATGGTTACCGTAAATGGTTTGCCATCTTCACCTAGAACTTTACAGCCCAAAGCTTCTGAGTACTTTTGACCGAGTTGGAAAATATGCCCCACTTCGATACCACGCTTAATTTGCAGCGTACCTTTACCATCTGGAGAAGGATCGCCCTCAACCACATTACGTAAGTCATAAACTTCAGTGAACTGTGCATCACGTTCCCAGTTTAGACCAGTCACGTGTTTATCAACCTCATTTGCACCCGCAACAAAGTCAGACAGTACCGATGCAGCACGGTCGACAATGACCGTTAGGCCTTTTTCAACTAAGCCTTGTGGTCCACAGAAACCAGCGGTTAAACCCAGTGCAGCAAGTTGTTCTTCAGTTGCAAAAGTTAATGGTGATGCAATGCGCGGATGCTTCTCGGCTTTAATTTCATTTAGCTCATGATCGCCACGTAAGAACAATGCCACTACCGGAGTTGCTTCGCCTTCTTCGGCTGCAATACCTTGTACTAACAAGGCTTTTACAGAGTGTGCAGGATCAGATTTTAAGAAGTTTGATACATCTGCAATGGTTTTTTGATTTGGTGTATCGACAACTTCTAAAGCTTTGGTTGGCGCCGCACGTTCACCGACTAAAACGGCCTCAGCCATTTCAATATTTGCTGCATAGTCAGATTCAGTCGAGAAGGCGATATCATCTTCACCACTTGATGCTAATACGTGGAATTCATGTGAGCCTGAACCACCAATTGAACCTGTATCGGCTTGTACTGGACGGAAATCTAAACCTAAACGGCTAAAGATTTTGCAGTACGCGCCATACATGATGTCATAGGTTTCTTGCAGTGATTCTTGGTTTGCGTGGAAAGAATAAGCATCTTTCATAATAAATTCACGTGAACGCATTACACCGAAACGTGGACGAATTTCATCACGGAATTTGGTTTGTACTTGATAGAAGTTTGCAGGCAATTGTTTATAGCTTTTGAGTTCATTGCGCGCAAGATCGGTAATAACTTCTTCATGTGTAGGACCAAGCACGAAAGGGTTGCCATGGCGGTCTTTAAAACGAAGCAATTCAGGCCCGTATTGGACATATCGACCAGATTCTTCCCATAAAGATGCTGGCTGAGTGACGGGCATCAGGACTTCGAGTGAACCCGCTTTGTTCATTTCTTCATGAACGATCGCTGCAACTTTATTTAATACGCGAACGCCCATCGGCAGCCAAGTGTATAAACCTGAAGCCAATTTACGAATCATCCCAGCACGTAGCATTAGTTGATGTGAAATCACTTCTGCATCATTTGGGGTTTCTCTTAACGTTGCAAATAAAAAGCGACTCGCGCGCATGGAAACTGTCCTAAAATTTTAAACTTTGAAAGTCAAAGATTATACGATAAAAAATGAGGAGGCATGTCGACACCGCCTCAGAAAAATGTTGATTATTATGACATGATTTTACGTACTTGACGCAGCATAAAGTTCTTAAAGTCATCTAAATAGGTGAAGATCACAGGAACCACCACCAAGGTCAGCAGTGTCGATGTAATGACACCGCCGATCACTGCATGTGCCATAGGTGCGCTTTGTTCCCCCGCTTCACCTAGCCCTAAAGCCAGAGGTACCATGCCCATTATCATGGCACTTGTGGTCATCAAAATAGGCCGTAAGCGTGTTTTACCCGCATCAATAATCGCTTGATAACGATCAACGCCGTGATCCATGGCTTTTTTAATGAAATCAATCAATAGAATTGCATTCTTCGTCACCAAGCCCATCAACATGATAATACCGATAATAGAAAACAAGTTCAGGGTGGAGTTAAATAAGAAGAGTGCTAAAAATACCCCTATCAACGAGAGTGGCAGGGAAGCCATAATCGCCGCAGGGTGAATAAAACTATTGAACTGCGAACCCAGTACTATATAAATAAACACAATGGATAAGGTGATTGCGGTCATGGCATAACCTGCAGATTCAGCCATGTCTTTGTTTGAACCTTGTGTGTCAAAGCTATAACCTGCTGGAAGGTCAAAGTTGTCTTCAATTTTTTTAATATCTGCACCAATATCACCTGCAGGTCGACCTGCAGTGTTGGCTTCAACTAAGACTTCCCTTGCTAGATCGCGACGATTAATCTGCGATGCCCCCAGACTTTGCTCTAAATGCGCAACACTAGAAAGGGGAATCAATAAAGCTTGACCATTGGCATCCGTTTTTTGCGATGTGAGGTAAAGGTTTTGTACATCACTAGGTAAGCTACGTGCATTTTCAGTTAAGCGCAGGTTAACGTCATAGGTTTCACCTTTGTTGTCTTGCCATGTGGTGACATCATCCCCTGCAATCAGTGGTCGAATGACATTGGCAATTTGGTTGACCGATAGCCCTAAATCGCTGGCTAAGACCCGATTAATATGTACGCCTAAAGTCGGTTTAGGGGCTTTAAGTGAGCTTTCTAAGTCGACAATGCCTTTGACTTGTGCAATTTCTGCCATAAAGCGGTCTGATATTTTTTGCAATTCGGCTAAGTCTGGACCTTTGATGGAAATCATCACGGGCTTTTGCCCGCCCGATACCGTTTCATCTGCCGAGGCAATTGAGGTCACGGTAATGCCACCCACTTGTTGTAGGCGTTGACGGAATTCATTGTTTAAGTCGGTTAAGCTTTTCTTACGTTCTGTACGTGGCGTGACGGTTACGCGAATACTGACATGGTTTTTACCACGATCTGTAACGCCATTAATCACAGCATAAGTTGCTCGAACGTCAGGGTGCTGCTGAATAATTTTATCGACTTGCAGCAGTTTGGCTTGTGAATATTCCAAAGAGGCATCGACAGGTGTTTCGAACTTAATCCGAATCTCACCTTTATCTGGAACAGGGACAAACTCTGTTCCAATCAGTTTAGATAAGCCGAATGCACCGAACAGTGAAGCCACAGCGATCATGAGGGTGATGAATCGGAAGTGCAGAGCAAGCTTGAGTAATTTCTCATAGCCATGGCTGAGATTATCTAGTTTACTAGAAATCCAATTAAAGAAACGTTTGACTCGATTGGGTGGTTTATATGGATTATGCTGTTCAGCCCAATGTGCAGATAGCATGGGATCTAAAGTAAAGCTGACAAACATGGAGATCAGCACAGCAGTACTGACGGTTACACCAAACTGATAGAAAAAGCGACCGATAATACCGCCCATAAACGCCACAGGTAAGAACACCGCAACAATGGTTAAGGTGGTGGCTAAAACAGCGAGTCCAATTTCTTTGGTCCCATCAAGGGCTGCCGTGACAGGGTCTTTGCCCATGTCCGCATGTCGCACAATATTTTCACGGACCACAATCGCATCATCAATCAGTAGACCAATACTGAGTGATAGTGCCAGTAAGGTCATCATATTGATGCTAAAGCCAAAGATCCAAATAAACGTCAGAGTGCCAAGGAGAGCTATCGGCAACGTCATGCCTGTAATGGCGGTGGAACGGAATGAGCCTAAAGACAGCAGGACAATCAAAACGGCAAGAGCCGCGCCTTCAATAATGGTGCGTGCAACATCGGTGATGCTGTTACGAATGCCTTTGGATGAATCTACCACGACTTTTGCTGTGGTGCCTTCAGGTAACTGTTTTTGGATATCTGCTAAGGTCTCATATGTGCCGTCGACCACGTCAATCACATTTGAATCGGAACTGCGTAAAATATCAATCGCAACCGCGGTTTTACCATCTAAGTAGGCACTCGACTCAAGTTCTGCTTGGCTGTCTGAAATGCTTGCAACTTGGCGTAAATAAATCGGTACACCATTTTTATTGGCAATCACCAAATCGCCGAAGGCTAAAGGATGAATCACTTTAGACTTAATTTCGACCACAAGTTCACTGTTACCATGTTTCAACGTTCCACCCGGAACCTCGACATTTTCAGCTTTTACCGTGTTGATGATCTGGTCAATACCAATCCCAAAACTTTGTAATTTGTGGGGTTCAATCTGTATGCGAATTTGTCGCTTGGCATCACCTAATAAGTTGACGGTCCCAACACCAGAAACGGTTCTAAACTGTGGAACGATGCGCTGATCCAAATAAGAACTGAGCGCTTTCAGTGACATGTTTTGTGATTCAAATACAATTGACATCACGGCATTGGCAGAAGGATCGTAACGTTCAACGATCGGGTCTTGAATTTCGTCTCGAAATTGAGCGGTGACTGGTGCAATTTTATCGCGGACATCTTGTGCGGCTATAGCAGAAGAAACATCGAGATCAAATTCAGCAATAATGGTCGATAAGCCTTCGCTAGATTGTGAAATGACCTGTTTTAAACCTGAAATGGTATTGATTTGATCTTCCATTTTCTTGGTAATTTCAGACTCCACCGTTTCAGGCGATGCTCCTGGATATGTGGTATACACCACCACGAAGGGGAAATCGACATCAGGAAACTCCTCAACTCCCATTCTTTGCCAAGAGGCTAAGCCTAAAACCATCAGACAAAACATCATCATGATGGTAAAAACAGGATATTTTACACTAATACGGGTTAACCACATAGCAACAACCTTTTCTTATTTTATGGATTGATTGTCACCATTTGATGCAAATCTTTTTCATTAAACTTTATACGACTGATGCGGTCGCCGGTTTGTAGTCCCTGTACTACAGAGCTGTTATTGCTATAGCGTTGTTCCAAGACTTTTATGTGAATACGCTCAATTTTATTGTGGCGAATCACCCAAACATAAGGCGAATTTTGTATATCCTGAATGGTATCAAGCGGGATAATTTGGCCTGTGATGGACTGTGAATCAAGTATGTCTCCCTCTACAAAGGTCCCAATACTCAATGAATTAATACTTTCAATTGGCTGAGCAAAAAACTCAATTTGACGGCTTGTGGGATCTGCAATCGGGGAAATACGAGTAAGCTTGGCTGTCAGTTTTTGGGGATTGCCTTGCAGCCGATATTCAATTTTTTCTCCCAAACTTAAAGCGGCTTGTAGATCACTTGGAATTTTGGCCTGTATTTCTAAATGACTCGGGTCAATGATTTCAAAAAGGGTTTGTCCTGCGGATACTGTTTGTCCAGGTTCCACCTGACGTTGAGTAATAACCCCTGAAATCGGGCTTAAAATAGTGCCATCGCTATCCGCTTTTTCGGCAATATCAACATTGGCTTGTTGCGCACGTACATTTTCTAATTGAGCTTGATAGTCTACAAGGCTTTGTTCATATTCCACTTTAGAAATAAAGCCCTGATCGAGTAAACGTTTTTTTCTTTGAACCATGCTTTTTGCAAGATTGGCTTGGGCTTGGGTTGAAGCAAGATTGGCTTGAGCCTGAGCGAGACGTGCAGCATTATCTTGATTATTCAATCGAACCAGTACTTGGCCTTTTTGAACGGCTTGTCCAACTTGAACGGAGACGGCGGTGGCTGTCGCTGTCACTTGAGCCTGAATGGAACTTTGGTTGACGGCTCGAATGGTGCCAGTAAAGGCTGTACGTTGGATAGAAGGCCCTTCTTGGAACTGGACTAAGTCTTCTGCGATCAGTTCGATTTTAGCTCTAGAAGTAGGTGAGGTGGGTTCGTCTTGTTTTTGGCAGGCCGAGAGGAGTAAGCACAAACACAGCGGACTGAGTTTAAAAATAGGGAGCACTTGGCGGCTTAATTTAGTTTTTATACATGGTGCAGCCTGCATTGAGTCAAATCCTTTGGTCTAGCGGCGAAAGTCAGCACACTGTAAATAAAACGCAGATTATTCAAGTGTTTTTAAACGAGCAATAATTCTGTCGTATTCAGCCTTGGTATTACGATAGTGACTTTGTAACGATTGTATTTGCTCTTTTTTCATCACAATATTTTTGGAGTTATAATCAATCATATCTTGGAGCGGTTTCGGATTGCTTTTGCCTTTACGCATGTTCTCTTTTTCTTGGCGTAAGAATCCAATACGGTCATTCTGTAATTGTTTTAATTCATCTTGCTGAAACTTAATCTGCTTTAAGATATAGGAAAGGGCGGTATTGCGTTTTTGAGTGGCGACTTGGCTGTTGGTATAAGCGCGTTTTAATTTAAGATCTGACTCGCGTTGCTTGGCTGCTGCTGCACGTTGCGGCGCATATTGCGCATCTTTTTCTGCGTTGTATGGGCGTGCCCGTTGAATCACTTGCATGTTGCTATCGAGTGCTTCATAACCATAACGAATATGGTTGGGGGTGACACTGCTACTGACGTTCGCGATGCCTTTACTGTCGTAATATCGATACCAGACCGCTTTAGGTGGATCGGCCATAATCGAGATGGTCTGCAAACTTAGCAAAGCCAGCAAAATGACTTTCGCAGTCATCCTTTTTTTCACGATCAAAGCAAGTTTGTGATTAAACTCCCTCAGCATCGATACCCCCAGTTTAAAGTTGACTAAATTACTTATTTACAAGCAATAAATAGTGCTATATTAGTCCTAAATTTAGGAATAAAAAATATAATCAGTCAAAAAAAAATCGACGGGTATAGGAAAGTGTGAAGCCGTTCTTAAAAAGAAGATGAAGTGTGGTTTTATGCGGAAACTGTTCGTTGAAAATATAAGTAAATATATGTTAAAAGTGTACGTAACTTGTAAAGCGTCTACGAATCTGTTTCTACAAACATTCTAAAAATGGGAAGGGTCATATTAAATGGACGATAAATTCCAGAATCTAAAAGTAATGGTCATTGATGATTCAAAAACCATTCGTCGTACAGCTGAAACATTATTGCAACGTGAAGGTTGTGAAGTGGTGACTGCCGTCGATGGTTTTGACGCATTGTCAAAAATTGCTCAAGCCAATCCTGATATCGTATTTGTCGACATTATGATGCCACGACTAGATGGTTATCAAACGTGTGCATTAATCAAAAATTCACAAAATTATCAAAATATTCCTGTCGTAATGCTCTCTAGCAAAGATGGTCTATTTGACCAAGCCAAAGGGCGTGTTGTCGGTTCAGATGAATATTTAACAAAGCCGTTTAGTAAAGATGAATTATTAAATGCGATTCGTAATCATGTTTCAGCATAAATAATATAAGTGTAATTGGGGAAAATTATGGCGCGTATTTTAATTGTGGATGACTCACCTACAGAGACATTCCGCTTTAAAGAAATTTTGGGGAAACACGGTTTTGAAGTGATTGAAGCGTCGAATGGTGCCGATGGTGTAACCATGGCTCAAGCTGAACTTCCTGATCTTGTGTTGATGGATGTGGTGATGCCAGGCGTTAATGGCTTCCAAGCAACCCGTCAAATTGCGCGTGGCGCAACAACAAAACACATTCCCGTAGTGATCGTCAGTACTAAAGATCAGGCTACAGACCGTGTATGGGGTAAGCGTCAAGGTGCGTGTGATTATTTAACCAAGCCTGTTGATGAAAACCAACTGATTGATGTGATTAAGCAACACCTGAACGCAGGATAAGCTCTATGGCAGCAAATGGATTTATCGAATTACTTCGACTTGCTAAACGTGGTAATAAAAACTACGTTTCAAACGAAAATGAGGTAAACCGCTGGTCGGGCATTGCATTTGAGATGATGGGGCAATATTTTGTTGCGCCATTAGGTGAAGTTGCAGAGGTGATTTATCCTCCGAAATATACCTTAGTGCCAAATACTCAACCTTGGGTTGTGGGTTTGGCCAATATTCGAGGACGTTTACTTTCTGTTGCCGATTTAGCGCACTATGTATCAGGGCATCGCAGTGCGTATTCACCGACTCAAAAAGTACTCTGTATTAGTCACAATGACCACTATGTCGGTTTAGTTGTAGATCAGGTTCTGGGGATTCAGCACTTTAATAAGAAAAGTTTCTTTTCTAAACATGAAGATTTAGATCGGAATTTAAAAGAATATTGCCAAGGGTATTTTCACCAACACAACCAACAATGGCATGTTTTCTTATTCAGTCGCTTATTAGACAATCCAAAGTATATGAACGCATCTATAAAATTTATAAATTAATATCATTGTCGCGCGCGAAATTATAAGGGCGTAAATCGGGGAGAAGCTGCATGGGCTTTAAACTTAAAAAGAAAAATACGGATGGAAGCAGTAACCGCTCAGGTGGAAATGCTTTAGTAGCAAAACTTCAATCACAGACGGAACAGTTTTCACGTGTATTTGGTGATAGTGAAAAGTCCAAGCCATTAATTTTGGGTGCGGCATTTTGTATCGTACTGGCAATTTTCTTACTGTTGTACCTATTCTATAGCGTACCTCGAAATAACGAATTCACCCGTAGCTTGGGTGATTTACGTCTTTTATCACAAACGATTTCGCGTCAGGCAACTGAAGCAACAGCATCAGGTACGCCTGACGCCATTAAAAAACTGACAGAATCACAAAAGTCTTTTGCTGAAAATTTAGAAACAGTAAAAGATATTCACGCGAGCACAGACGCACTGCGTGAAGTAGATGCACAGTGGAAAAAAGTTTCTGAAAATATTGATTTAATTGCTTCACAACAAAAAATCATTAACCAACTCTACGATACCAACATTGCGATTAGTGAAAGTATTCCGGGGATTCAGGCCGAATACAACTTAATGGTTGACCAAATGGCACGTCAAAATGTGCCAGCCAACCAAGTCGTAATTGCAAAAAACCAAGTATTTATTGCGGAACGTATTTTACGTTCAATTGGTTCGGTATTAACCGGTTCAGACAACTCGCGTGAATCTGCGGATGACTTTAGCTCAGATACAGAAACCTTCGCATCATACTTAAACGCACAGTTAAATGGCAGTGCGGATTTAGGTGTAGAGCGTATTAATGACCCTGAAATGCGTGACTCTTTGACCAGTATTCAATCTGAATATGATGATGTACTGAAGTCAGCAGCAGCAACCGTCTTAAAGAACTCATCACAAATCGTTAAAGTACGCCAAGCGTCATCATCGATTTTTGAACAGTCAGATGCTTTGTTAAGTAATTTGAACAAATTGTCAGGTGGTACAGGTTTAGCGATTGCAATTCCTGCCTTAGGTCTAATTCTAGCCCTGATTGCCTTCTTATTCTGTGTATTTAAATTACTTGTACTTCGTGGCGAATCAGATAAAAAACGTGTATCTCGTCTACAAGATGAATATGACCGTAACCAAAACGCGATTTTACGTTTACTGGATGAGATTGCCGATCTTGCAGATGGTGACTTGCGTTCATATGCTACGGTATCTGAAGACTTCACGGGTGCAATTGCCGACTCGATTAACTTCGCAATTGACCAATTGCGTGACCTTGTATCGCGTATTACTGAAACCTCTCAAGAGGTTGCACAATATACGGCAAGTACGCAGGGGATTACCAACCAGTTAGCCGAAGCATCTGAACACCAAGCGCAAGAAATTGCGGGTGCATCTGCCGCGATTAACGAAATGGCAATGTCAATTGACCAAGTATCTTCAAACGCTGAAGAATCAGCGGTAGTAGCAGAACGTTCAGTAAAAATTGCTGCAAATGGCGCGAACGTTGTAAACCGTTCAATTGAAGGTATGGATATCATTCGTGAGCAGATTCAAGAAACCTCTAAACGTATTAAACGTTTGGGTGAATCTTCGCAAGAGATTGGTAACATTGTTGCCTTGATTAACGATATTGCCGACCAAACGAACATCTTGGCTTTAAACGCAGCGATCCAAGCATCGATGGCAGGTGAAGCAGGTCGTGGTTTCGCCGTAGTTGCAGATGAAGTACAGCGTCTTGCAGAGCGTTCAGCTTCAGCAACCAAGCAGATTGAAACACTGGTAAAAACCATTCAGACCGACACCAACGAAGCTGTAATTTCGATGGAACAAACCACGTCTGAGGTTGTACGCGGTGCGAACTTATCTAAGGATGCGGGTGTTGCACTGGATGAGATTCAAAACGTATCGGGTAATTTGGCGAAATTGATTGCAAACATTTCGGATGCAGCAAAGCTACAGTCAGCGTCTGCAGGTCATATTGCAACCACGATGAATGTCGTACAAGAAATTACCTCACAAACCACCACTGCGACTTTCGATACAGCACGTTCAGTCTCTGAACTTGCGAACATGGCGGAAGCGTTACGTGAGTCTGTAACAGACTTTAAACTGCCTGATTAAGCACTTGCTTTGGGGGAGGTATGCTGCTCATCGCTTGAGTGGCATGCCAAAATCAGGATACACATCAACTCAATTAGTTTGCGCAAAAAGACTGGTTTGGGATGATGGTTATAATGAAGTTTATGCACCTTTTTTGGGTAGCTGACAACGCAAGAAGCCTTAGCTATGAAAGAAATATTAAAACATTTAGTTGAAACGACAACGCTTCCGGAAGATAGTTATCTAGATCAAGATGCAGAAATTCTTGAAATTTTTGTTGAAGAAATTGAAGAAATCTTCGTTGAGTTAGATCCATTATTTGAAAAGTGGTACGCTGAACCGACCCACCAAGAAACCTTGTTGAGCATACGTCGTCACTTCCATACCTTAAAAGGCTCTGGTCGTATGGTAGGGGCAAAGTCAGCAGGTGAAACAGCATGGGCAGTTGAAGACACCTTAAATCGTGTGATTTCAGGAGCTGTACCGCTCACAGCAACGGTTCAAAAATTTGCTAAGACAGTATTTAAACTGTATCAATTTAAACTGTATCCGACTTTTAAAGCGGTGCAGGAAATTGATCTTGATCTTCGTCCATTGGTTTTAATTGGACAACAATTACAACAAAATCAAAGTTTAGAACCTGCTCTAGAAGAGTTGCTACAACTGTCTAATCATCTAAATAGTAATGATGTCGTGACGGGACTAGAGCTGAGCGATATCGAAGTGGCTGAATCTGAGCCACAAGTTGCAGACGTTTCTGAGCAGGATGATCAAGTGCATGATGTCCTTGAAGAAACTTTAGCGATCTTCATTGAAGAAGCGGAAGACCATTTAGCGACTATCGATCAGTTCTTAAATGCAGATGAAACCAAAGTACAAGATTACAATGGTTTAATCCGGGCTTTACATACATTGCGCGGTAGTTCGTCTATGGCGCAAATTGAGCATGTCTTTAATGCCAGCTCAAAAGTTGAAAATCTATTTAAAACTTTGGTTCAAGAAGAGATCGTTTCTACTTCGAAGGAAATCTCTTTACTCACCCAATATGCTGAATTTGTACGTGACTATTTACATGTGCTTGGGCGTGGTACGAACGAACAGCTTGACGTGATTTATGCTACGTTCACTACGGCTTGGGATAACTATGGTTTCAGTATAGAAGACGTAGACGATGAACTGAACCCACAAGGTATGGTCTCGAAGCTGATCGAGTTAAATATTGATCTGCTGCTTGATGCCGAGTTTGAGTTTGATCAGCGTGCTAAGGTTGAATATCCTGAATATATTCAGCACTTAGGTGAACAAGCAAAACAATTGCTGGAATTTACCAATAACCGTGCTGCTCAAGGAATTCATGACTTTACTTCTGAGCTATATGCCGGTTATCAAGCCTTACTGGAAAAGCCAGAATTACTCAATGTAGACTATGCATATGAGTTATTTGGTCAGGCACATCAAGAATTTATCCATTTATTTGACACTTTAGCAGCTGGTCAGCGTGTCATTCTGACTGAAGATGTACATAAAGTTCTGAATGAATTAATGGCCTTCGTACAGCAAGATGTTGAATCGACTTCGACGACGGTAATTGAACCTGTTGCTGAGGCTATTGTTTCTGGAAATACTTTACAACCAAGCCTTGATCTTGCGCAGATTTCGCAGCAAATTGCATCGGATCATCAGTACAAGCAATCGAATACAGCCAATACCGATTTTGATGATGATTTGCTCGATATCTTCTTGGAAGAAGCCGAAGAATTATTGATGGGGATGGATCAGGATCTCAATACGTGGTCTAAAAATGGCAATGATACAGCAGCACTCAATAATTTAATGCGTTATTTGCACACCTTAAAAGGTGGTGCCAATATGATTTCTGCACCTTTTATTGGTTCGATTGCACACGAATTAGAGTCTATTTATGAGCGTGTGATTCGTCAGCAAATTGCCACAACGCCACAGTTGATCAGCATCATACGTTTAGTACAGGATGATGTCGCAGACCGAATTCAGGTCATTCGCACCGAGAAGGTTGATTATCCAGCAACAGCGACCATCAAGGTATTGCATAACATTCAGAGCCTAGTTGAGGGTACGGTCGTTACAACTACAGCATCTGAACCATTGGCTGAGACGTTCGTTGCAGCAATTGAAGAGGCTCAGCCTCCAGTTCAAGAACCTTTATCTAATGTAGATAGAATAATTGAAGTTGAAACAGCTGCTGTTGAGTCAGCAACTGCGACTGAAGCGTCGAGTGTAGTTGAAAACACTGATGTTACTGTTGTTGAACAGCTGGATACTCCGTCACTTGTCCAAGAAGAAGCAGTCAGCGCTGTTGAAGAAGCAGCCAGTCTTTTATCAATTGTTGAAGAAACCTTCTTGGAAGAAGCTGAAGAAATTTTAGCGACTACGGATGGCTTACTGAAACAGTGGACTGAACAACGTAGTGACCGTAGTGTGTTACTACAATTGCAACGTGCCGCGCACAGCTTAAAAGGCGGCGCGCGTATGGCGGAGAATGAGCCCGTTGGTGCGATTGCTTATGAGCTAGAAACCACATTTGAGCAATTTGCTGTACATAATTTCAGTTCAAACGTGTATGACCCATTATTGCAAACCGCATTTGAATGGTTAAAACAAGCCATCTTCAAACGTGATTTTAGTAATTATGATGGTCTGAAAAACAGCTTAGCATCTATTGATTATGTGGATGTGATTGCGCAATTACCGACGCGTGTAACTCAAATTGATTTACTTAATGCGGTACCAAGTTTTGAGTTTGTGCAGGGTGATGGTACTGAGCCGCCAGCAATGCTGGGTGAGTGGAAAGAAACGACTCATTTGGATGGTGGTAATGAGATGATTCGTATCTCAGCTGATTTGGTTGAGAAAATGATCGACCTATCAGGTGAAAATGCAATTAACCGTTCACGTATTGAGATGGACTTAGGTCAACTCGGCAATACGTTGAACGAGATGGAGCTTGCAATTAAGCGTTTGGCGGATCAGTTACGTCGAATGGAAGGCGAGCTTGAAAGTCAAATTATTGCGAAGCACGGGTCTGAAAACTCGCGCTACGCAGACTTTGACCCCTTGGAAATGGACCAATATTCATCGCTCAATCAATTGTCTAAGTCCTTAGCCGAATCGGCTTCGGATTTGGTCGATTTTAAGAGCACTTTGGCTGAGAAAATTCGTGATGCGGAAGGTTTGTTATTACAACAATCCCGTATTCAAGCGGAAATTCAAGAAAGCTTAATGCGGACACGTTTGGTACCGTTCTCACGTATGTTGCCGCGTTTGCAGCGTATTGTGCGTCAGACTGCATCAACCTTGAACCGTCCAACGGAATTGGTTGTCCACAATACCGAAGGTGAATTAGATCGTACGATTCTTGAACGTTTGGTTACACCGTTTGAGCATATGCTACGTAATGCAATCGACCACGGTATTGAAGATGCGGAACAACGTAGTGCTGCGAAAAAATCAGCGACAGGCCAAATTGAACTGAACATTAGTCGTCAAGGTACAGATGTTATCGTCAGCTTTAAAGATGATGGTAAGGGTATTGATGAAAGCACGATTAAAGCGAAAGCGCTAAATTTAGGTTTAATTAAAGCCGATCAAGTGCTAGACAAACAAGAAATCTTACAGTTTATTTTCCATCCGGGTTTTAGTACGGCCAAAGAAGTGACGCAGATTTCTGGACGTGGTGTTGGTCTTGATGTGGTACAAAGTGAAATTAAAGCACTGGGTGGACATGTCACGGTTGAATCGGAAATTGGATTCGGTACGACCTTCATTATTCGCGTACCGACTACGGTAGCGGTTAGTGATGCGTTGATGGTGAAAGCCGGTGATCAACAATATGCGATTCCATTGGCGCAGATTGATCGTATTGTGCGTATTGCTCCAACAGCACTGGATCACTATTTCCACAGCAAAGATGACCAATTCAAAATTGATGGTGTGAGTTATAAACTGCGCTATTTATCTGAGTTTTTATCCAATCAGCCGATTCCACGTTTGAGTAATATTGGACATTCATTGCCGGTGTTGTTGATTAAAGGCAACAGTGGACAAACCATTGCATTATTGGTCGATCAGCTGATTGGTTCACGTGCGCAAATTGTAGTGAAGCCAGTTGGACAACAGTTTGCCAGCATTGGTGCAATTGCGGGTGCAACGATCTTGGGTGATGGTCATGTATGCTTGATTTTAGATGGTCAGAACATTGCACGTCAGATTTTAAGTACCAAGCGTGTAACGCATGCAGCTGATCATCGTGACTTTGGTCGTCATCAGGATACGCGTCGTTTAGTGATGATTGTGGATGACTCGGTAACGGTTCGTAAGGTCACATCGCGCTTATTAGAGCGCCAAGGCTTTGATATTGTGACAGCAAAAGACGGTGTCGATGCGATGGAGCAGCTTGAGAGTGTTAAACCAGACTTGATGTTGCTGGATATTGAAATGCCACGTATGGATGGTTTCGAAGTAACGAACTTGGTTCGTCACCACGAAATTCACCAGAACTTGCCGATTATTATGATTACATCGCGTACGGGTGAAAAACACCGTGAACGTGCTTTCAGCTTGGGTGTGACACACTACATGGGCAAACCGTTCCAAGAGGCAGAATTACTTGCCAACATTCAGCAGTTATTGGCTGAAAAGCAGGGGTAAATAAATGAATGCAAATGTTTCAAAGAGCATGAATGAGCAAATCAGTCAGCAAGAATTGCAATACCTGATTACGGTATCAACAGGTTTTATTGATGCTTATATCATTGAATGTCATGGTAAAACCCCCATGCTCTTGCCACAAAATATTGTACTTTCAGCGCTCGACAGTGATACGCAAGTGAAAACGGTGGAATGGCATGATCTTCATCTGCCTGTTTATGCCATCAACCGTCCAGACCAAACTGATGGCGTTGCGCTAGTGATTGAGGGGGATGATGCTTCTCAGCGCTTTGCTTTGATGTGTAATGAAATGCCGAAGTCAATTCGTTTGCGTATTTCTGAAATTGTTGATGATGAAAGCCCTGTGAATGATCCCACCATTTTCCAGCTGGTGCGTATGGGGGATGAGACTTACCACATACCGAATTTAAATAAAATTCAGGCGAGTTTAGGGCTTTAAGCTTAAGTTTGAATGCAATAAAAAAGGAACTCAATAGAGTTCCTTTTTTATGTGGGTTTGTACGCTTATGCCAAAAGGCCTTCTAAAATTTGTTCATAAATTTCAGCAAGCGGTTCCAGATCAGCGACATTTACATGCTCATCAATTTGATGGATGCTGGCATTGAGAACACCAAGTTCAAGTACTTGAGCTCCTGTAGGTGCAATAAAGCGACCATCTGATGTCCCGCCTGAGGTTGAAAGCTCAGTTTCTACACCAGTCACATTGCGAATGGCATTTTTAGCCGCATTCACCAACTCACCGACTGGAGTCAGGAATGGTAAGCCTGAGTGCGTCCATTTAATGTCGTAGACTAAACCATGACGATCCAAAATTTCTAAAACACGTGCTTTTAATTCTTCAGCGGTCAATTCAGTTGAATAACGGAAATTGAAAGTTACGGTCATGGTGCCTGGGACGACATTGGTTGCCCCTGTACCTGCTTGAATATTTGACACTTGGAACGAGGTTGCAGGGAAGTATTCGTTGCCCTGATCCCAAACTGTATCACAAAGTTCAGCAACAGCTTTAGAGGCCATGTGAATTGGGTTAATGGCCAAATGTGGATAAGCCACGTGACCTTGTTTTCCTTTGACTGTCAGTACTGCATTGAGTGAACCACGACGACCATTTTTAACAATATCACCCAGTTGATCTGTACTTGAAGGTTCACCCACCAAACACCACTTCATTTTTTCATTACGGGCTTCGAGTGTTTCGATCACTTTGACCGTGCCATTGATTGATGGACCTTCTTCATCTGAGGTGATGAGGAAGGCGATTGAGCCTTTATGATTCGGATGTTTTGCAACAAAGCGTTCAGAGGCAACCACCATCGCGGCTAAGGCTGTTTTCATGTCTGCGCTACCGCGACCATAAAGCTTGCCATCACGAATTTCAGGGGCAAATGGGTCTGAGTTCCATGCGTCTAAATTACCTGTAGGGACGACATCGGTATGACCCGCAAAACAGAATACAGGTGCTTCAGTACCTTTTCGTGCCCATAGATTATCAACATCATCAAAGCGCATAGATTCAATGTTGAAACCAATTTTTTCTAAGCGTTCAGCCATAATATTTTGACAGTTGTGGTCCACAGGTGTAACCGATGGCTGACGTAAAAGTTGGAGGCTTAGATCGAGAGTAGCAGAAGAGGTCATGCGCATTTCAAAGTCAATAAAACAGTCGGCACTATAATAGGCGATTAATCTCTGGAATGCGAAACTTAGCAATAAAAAAACCTTATCAATGGATAAGGTTTTGATGCAAATATTAACTACTTGCGGATTTCATCTTGGGTTTTTTCAGCGGTATTTGATACAGCATTACCTGCTGAAGAGACATCTTCACCAATACCTTTGACGGTATTACAGCCGGCTAAAACAAAAAGCATAACTAATGAACTAGCAATAATTTTCTTCATTTCATTCTCCAAAATTTTGGTATTGTCATCAAATGATTTTGTTCTGATGTTTTTAAAGGTTAAAAAATAAACACTTTAAACAATAGCATCGTTTTACAGGAGATGAGTAAGCGTATGTTGCGTTATGTATTTTTGTATAAAGTAACTTCTGCAAAATCAAGTTAAAATCAGATTTGGATTTCGGTACATATAAAACTGATTGTTTTGATTTTGTAAGTACAGTCCATTTGTCCACCAATGTGCATTTTGGCTGCTGATTTCTGCATTTGGACAAATCCACTCTTGACGCTGTAGGCGATAGTAATTCAAGTCGGCCTTTGGAATGATGTTACCCCAAGTGCCCAGTCGACGGTCTGGATTGAGCCAATCGGGAAGGGAGTATTGATTTAAAGCATCAACTGCCGTGAAACCATTTCTTAGAGGGAGAAAGAGTTGCCCCTTTAAAACGGCAAAGCGCGTTTGAATGTCTGTGTCTAAAGCTTGCTGGAATTGAAACTGTTTATGGGTAAAGTGTTTTAGTTTTCGGTTTAAAGTATCAGTACGATTCAACCCATACCATGTGGTTAAGCTTAGATCTGTTTCACCTAAATAATATTTCAACGCGACTTCCCAATGCTCGACTTGATTGGTTTCGGTATTTTTAATTAAAAAGTCCAGTTCACCCGTAGTACGTGCACCATCAATGATTTGGATACTATGACCCAATAATTCATAAGCATGATAGTGATGATCCAGTAACCAAAACCACATGAACATTTCAAAGCGCAGACCCAGACGGGTACTTTTCAGTTGAGCCATAAAGTCTTCAAGTTCTTTAGGGCCTTGATCGAGCTGTTTAAGGCGAGGTAAATAGGTGTAAAAGTGCTGTTGCCAGATCTGTGAGGGATGAAAATGAAAAGCATGTTGTATATCGAGCTCTAACGGCAACGCAGACAAAATGTTTGGACTTGCTACAGCAAAAGCTAACTGGCGAACCAATGGATGTCTGAGTTGGAGCCAAGGTTCGAACAACTGATGCTGTGAAATGAGATGCATGTGAGTGCCTTAAAAAAGAAGCTAAATATGCAGAAGGACAACGGATAAAATTAAAAAACACTTTATACTACCGCAATTCGGTGTTCAGGAAAGTGGTATGAAAACGTTGTTTTGGCGTTGTTTAGTGGTGATCTTTGTCATCCTAGGCTTTATCGGTGCACTGTTGCCGGGTATGCCAACCACTGTTTTTCTGATCTTGGCCGCTTGGGCTGCATCTAAAGGTTGGCCACAAATGGATGCTTGGTTACTCAACCATCCTAAATATGGCGCAACGTTAAGAGCATGGCGTGCCAATGGAACTGTACCACGTAAAGCGAAATGGTTTGCCAGTATCATGATGTTGATCAGTGGACTGATCATGCTACTGACCAATGCACCATTTTTAGTGAAATTATTTACCAATACCACCATGTTGCTTGTCGCAATATGGTTATGGTTACGCCCAGAACCAAATACTGTAATAGATAAAAAACAAATAGAGGACAACTGATGTCTTATGTAATTGCTGATGCAGACGTCTTGATTGATCTGGCTGAACAGACTTTAACGCTGCCTAAAAAGAATAAATTTTATCTGATTTCGTCGGGGAAAAATGGCATTGGCGAAACTGAAAATAGTGGTAAAACGCCGCGAGGTTGGCATCTGGTTGCTGAGAAGCATGGTGCTGAGCAACCGCAAAATGCCGTTTTTATTGCTCGAAAGCCGACAGGTGAAGTATATGACACCGATTTAGCCAAGCAGTTTCCTGAGCGGGACTGGATTTTGTCTCGGATTTTATGGCTGAGTGGTTTAGAAGAGGGCTTTAATTGCGGGGAAGGCTGCGATACCTATCAACGTTATATCTATATTCATGGAACACCTGATAGCGAACCAATGGGGATGCCGATGTCGCATGGCTGTATTCGTATGCGTAATACGGATGTCATAGAGTTATTTGAACTAATTGATTGCAATGCACTGGTTTATATTTCCGAACATAAACTTGAACTCTAAAAATAGCTGTTAAAAAATATGCAAGCTTATTTTATTGAGTATTCAACGCTGTAATTTAAAATATGAATATTGAGTAGAAGAAGGGATTAATCATAGAAAATGTGTATTTTGAGGAAAAGAAATTTAGCGAATAATCATTTTAATTTTCGCAAATATGTTAAATAACATACAGAAAATACTTGTTTTTATACCATTTAACCTATTTTTTAATCACTCGATTGCAAAAAAGTGAAAACAAGCCGAAAAGCGTTTGACAGCCTGTAAAGATTCTCTATAATGCACCTCACAAACGATAAAGACGTTAAGGGCGCTTAGCTCAGTTGGTAGAGCGTCTGCCTTACAAGCAGAATGTCGGCGGTTCGATCCCGTCAGCGCCCACCAAGCCTTTACGTTAAAGATCTTACGTGCAGCGGTAGTTCAGTTGGTTAGAATACCGGCCTGTCACGCCGGGGGTCGCGGGTTCGAGCCCCGTCCGCTGCGCCACTTAAGATTTTTAATATTGTTTGTACCACATTAGTGACTTTGTGTAAGTGCAGCGGTAGTTCAGTTGGTTAGAATACCGGCCTGTCACGCCGGGGGTCGCGGGTTCGAGCCCCGTCCGCTGCGCCATTTATACTTAAGTTTAAAACTAAGACTGACAATCTTAATCAGGGCGCTTAGCTCAGTTGGTAGAGCGTCTGCCTTACAAGCAGAATGTCGGCGGTTCGATCCCGTCAGCGCCCACCATATTTTACAACGCAGCGGTAGTTCAGTTGGTTAGAATACCGGCCTGTCACGCCGGGGGTCGCGGGTTCGAGCCCCGTCCGCTGCGCCATTTAAAATATAAATTTAAGTCCCTGAGCTTAAATTTGAACACTAAGACTGACAATCTTAAATCAGGGCGCTTAGCTCAGTTGGTAGAGCGTCTGCCTTACAAGCAGAATGTCGGCGGTTCGATCCCGTCAGCGCCCACCATATTCAAGCTGTAAAGCTTAATGACCCTAATTGCATTCGCAATTACCGTTGCAGCGGTAGTTCAGTTGGTTAGAATACCGGCCTGTCACGCCGGGGGTCGCGGGTTCGAGCCCCGTCCGCTGCGCCATTTTCTAGATCCCTTGTGCTAGTAAATGGAATCAAGTAAGATTTCTTTCTTGCATCATAAAAATAGCGACGCTATTTTTATTTCTCAAGGGCGCTTAGCTCAGTTGGTAGAGCGTCTGCCTTACAAGCAGAATGTCGGCGGTTCGATCCCGTCAGCGCCCACCATATTCCCTTATCGTAAAAACCTTGCTTATCTCAAGCTGTTTTCATACACTTCTGTGCAATAATAATTTTAAAATATGACAGATTTATGAGAAACCCATATCAACGCAAAGCTGCGTCTAAAAACCAAAATACTGCTTACGATCCTCTTGAAATCTATCGTCTTTTTATCGAAACTATCGTGCATCAAGGTCATGTTATTGCCTTATATCAAGATGGTTGGGCTTTATGTGCTACGCCGACTGGACAACGTTCTTTTGCAATGTGGCAGAGTAAAGGTTTAGCACAACTTTTAGTGAAAGATAATTGGGCGGGCTACGAAATCCAGAGTATTGGTCTTAGCGATTTAGTCGAAAAAGTGATTCCATTCTTACGTTCAGAAAAAACCACGGTCTCGATGAATTTAAGCCCAGAAGGGCAGAATGTCTTGGTTGCACCAGAAAAATTATTATTAGATATCAAAAACTATTTATACCAATTTTCAATGCAGAAACCTGAATTATTTAAACAATTACAATTACCATCGCCACGGACAATTCGCCTCCATTAATTCAAGATGATCCCATTTTAGTATTCGTTGAGTAATAAACCACTCCAATACGCAAAATATTCACGTAACCATGCATTATAGCGAGTGGCAAGAGGTGTCTGAGCGCTGATCATGATGGGCATTTGATAACCTTGACGTATGGCTATAGCACGGCTACGGGGGATATGCAAATCGCTGGTCACAATAGCAATCGGTTGCTGGAGAGAAATATGCTGCTTGGCTAAAATCTTTTTACTATTGATCAGATTTAACTCAGTACTGGTGCTTTGATCTTCGGTGTAAATACGCTGTGCTGGGATATGGTGTAAATCAATCAGATATTGTCGCATTGCTTCAGCTTCACTATTTTTTTGCTGAAAGGAGAGGCCGCCACTGACGACCATAATACTGTTGGGATGTAGCTTGGCATAGCTTGCCGCTTGATCTAAACGGCTGGCCAATGTTGGACTCGGTTTGCCATGCTTCAGACCACTGCCAAGAACTACAATAGCGGGTGCAGCGACATGAGGGGTATTTTGTTGATTTGAAAACCCTAAAAAGACGAAGAAAATGACTAAGCTAAAAACCCAAACAAAGAAAATCGCCCAAGCCCAACGCCATATTGATTGTCTGATTGTATTGGTTTGAATATAGGCGATAAGCTTAGGATAAGCCAGTGCATAAATGATTAGACCTAGTCCAATCAATAAGGGCAAGAGGGTGCCAAAATTAAAGCGTAGTTGTAAAACAAAATACAAACCGTCTGCGAACAGTAATGACCCGATAATAAAACTAATGACTCTTTTTGATTTTTGCATATAGGCTTGTGGGTTATCGTTTGCATGGATTCTAGCAAATTTACGCATGAAAAAACCGAGCACTGTGGCTCGGTTTTTTACTCGGGCTTAGTGTTTAGTAAACATCACGACGGTAACGACCTTCTTGACGCAATTGATCTAATTTTTCTTCGCCTAAGATTTCAATTAGGGCAGCATCGACATCGCTCGCCATACCATTAATGCTACCGCAGACATAAATTACGGCACCATTTTAACCCATGTTTTAAGCTCAGTGGCTTGTTCACGTAGTTTATGGTGTACATAGACTTTCTCTGCTTGATCTCGCGAGAAGGCTAAATCTAAGCGTTGTAGCATGCCTGTGGTTTGCCACGCTTCAATCGTACTTTGATAGAAGAAATCATGTTCACGTTGACGCTCACCAAAGATCAACCAGTTTTGCGTATAGTCTAGGCGGGTACGTGCATGGAGTAGACTCATTAAACCAGCGATGCCTGTGCCGTTACCAATACAAATGATAGGACGGTTGTCATTGATCAAGTGGAATGATTCATTGGTACGAATACGTAGTGCGATAGGTTGTTGAAGCTCGGCATGTTGGGTTAACCAACCAGAACCTAAGCCCAGTTCACCTGCTGAATCTTGCTGTTGGCGCACGACCAAACGTAACACTTGTTGAGTTGGTACACTTGCAATCGAGTATTCACGTGTAGGTAAAGGGCTCAACTGTTCCAGTAAATGTTCCAAATTGGCAAAAGGTTCAATCTCTGTGTTGAGGTTCTTATCCCAAAGCGCTTGCTCAATTGAAATGGCTAAAGACTCAACGATGCTCTGTGCTGCAATATGATGCTTTTGCATAAAGGCTTGGATACGTGCGGAGCTGTTACCTGGCTGAACCTCAGCAATGTCACCCGCTTGCCATGTTGCATCGAAGTTGGTTTTTAGCTCAATATTATAAGCATGTGCTCCGACACTGTTTGGATTGAGTACTTCACGTTGTGCCAAAGTCCATTGATCAAAGGTTTTGTCAATATTCATGGCTTGAAGCTCAAGTTTGGTTGCAGAGGCAAGAGCATTGTTCCAACGTTGAATATCATTGCTATCTGCGTTGTTGACTTCAATGGTTGCAAACAAAGCATGCGCTCCATTGGCTTTTAACCAACGGTCAATACGATGTCCAAAACTACAATAGGAATCAGGATATTCTTGAGAGCCTAAAGCCAACACGGCATAGTGAAGGTGTGACAAATCCAAAGTTGTATTTAAAAATTTCTTTTCAAAACTACTAGCTAAGTCAGGTGCTTCACCTGTGCCATAAGTACTTGCAACAAAAAGCACTTGTTCAGCAGTTTTTAAGTCATCTTGCGTTAAGTGTTGGACAGCTTTAACACTTACAGGTTGTCTTGCTTCTTGTAAGCTGGTTGCAGTACGCCAAGCGATTTGTTCAGAAACACCCGTTTGTGTTGCATAAGCAATGAGCCATGGTTTCGTATTTGGATCAACTGGAACATTCAAAGCTCCACCACGGGCTTGCTGAGTGAGTTTCTTCTGCTTACGGCGTTTTAGATACAGCATCCAACCGGTTACAAAGAACAGTGGCATCATCAGTGATGCAAACATGGCAAAGAATTGATAAATTGGGCCAAAGAAGCTACCACGGTGCACAGGAAGCATACTGCTCATGATTTTTTCATTCAGCTTCTTCTGCTCATACAACTCCATTTTTTCAATTTGCGAAGTTTGATAATTGAAGACCGCTGAATTTCGCGCTCGCTCATGTTGTGGAATTGCATCTACAAATGAAAGCTCAAGTGTACCATCGGGCTTTTTCGGAATATTTAGGGTCAGGGTTGAATAGTCTCGACCAACTTGTGCGTTAAATCCTGTCCATGTTTGGGTTAAAGCAATTTGTACTTGTTCTGGAGATAAGCCTTTACGCTCACCATGTTGTTCGCCTTGGCCACGTTCGCCACGTGCAGTGTGCTCACCTTGTGGGCCGCCACGACCTTGCTCACGTGATTCTCCACCACGAGCACCAGCCTGTTCGCCACGTGGGCCTTGAGCTGTACCAGCATTTGGACGGGGTCCTTCTTGCATTTGGGCTTGTGGGCGCTCAACACCAAGAACTTTAAACATGCCATCACGCCACCAATCATAAGACCAGTACAGTCCTGTACAGGCCAAGATCAGATAAAAAATCACCACCCAAGTACCAACAACAGCATGCAAATCCCAAATGAAGTTGCGTCCTTTCAATTTAGGTTTAATAAAAAACCATTGTTTGATGGAATGACGTTTGGGCCAACGTAAGTACAGACCACTCAACACAAAGAAAATAAGCATGAGGGTACAAGCGCCAGTAATTTGTTTACCGACAGGACCGACAGTTAAATTACGGTGTAACTGTTGAATAAAGTTAAAAAACTCACGGCCTTTAACTTCGGGTAAGACTTCAGCAGTATACGGGTTCACCATCATGTTATAACCACGACGTGCGCCTTCTTTCTCGATATTGACCGTACTTGAAGTGCTTGGCTCTTGAGCAATCGTAATACTATTGATTTTGATGGCAGGATCTTGTTTTTGGAAATGTAGATACAGCTCAGCAGGGGTTAATTTATTGTTTTGTATTGCATGAACGGTATAGCTGTCTGGGTTCATCCATTTTAAGATTTGTTGTTCATAAGAATAGATAGCCCCTGTGACGCCCATAAGCGACAGGATAAGACCCGCAGTGATTCCCAAAAACCAATGCACTTGGAAAAATGTTTTTTTAAACATGGCGATACTTAATGGTGAGCGATTTGTTGTGCGGAAATTATACCTGAAGATTGAGAAGATAATATGGATTTAGAAATTAATATTTATTCTCATTATCATTTATATTTAATAGTCGAAGATATAAAAAACCTCCAAAAGTTGGAGGTTTTTTTATAGAAGAGAAAGGCAGGACTTAAAGTGGCTGCGCTTCACCGACTGTTTCTTTTAAATGTTTACGAATCGTATTAAACGAGAAGTTTTTGCTATCCATGCGTTTTGGCAGAATGTATGCACCTTCTTGGCCTTTCACTTTGAATTTAATCAACAAAAACTCAGGTGTGTTGTACCATTCGTAGATGTCTTTCCAACCGATCGCACCGACACCTTCTTGCATGCCCATTTGTTGGCGCATAATCAGACCGTGAGGTTGTACACCTAAACGAATGCCTTTAATTTCCTGAACTGGAAACTCATTCATTTTTCGCTTCACATACCATTCTAAACCGAATTTACGGACTAAAAGGTAAACCACGACGCAGGCGATTGCGACCCAACAAAAGATGGTTGAATAATTCTTGAGTAAAATTAGGCCAAGAATCGAAAGGGCTGTAACGACAGCCATGATGATCCAAGCTTTCATGCTAATTTTGTTTGTGCTACGCCAAATTTTTAATTGAGCATCGCGTTGTTCAGCTTCAGTGATTTCATAGGTCACAGGCTGTAAAGTATAAGCGTATAAATTTTTCGCGGTCATAGTGAAAGTAACAGATTTAAAACTGCAAAAAGTTTAGCATCATTTAGAGCATTTCAGTGAGTATATTGTTCCAAAATCACCCAAATTATAATGAAGCCAGTTCTGTGGCCTCATGATCCCGTTCGTGGCTTAAACTTTGCTTCAAACGACTAAACTGATTCAAGATGCTAAACATCAACGAAAGCTGTTGTAAAATGATCAATGCTTTCTGATCTTCCTCATTATTTTGGCTTAAACGCTGACGAATGGTCTGTAGCATATTTTGCGCAGTTAAATCAGGCATTTCATCCCGCAGGAGCGCACCTTGGATATTGTCAAAAGCGCGATCCATCAATTCTAAAATTTCTGAGTCGTCAATTTTTTAGCGATGAGCCCCCAAAGCTGCAATATAGCTAATAAAAGTATGATTTAGACACAAGAACTCAAACGCCAAGCTCTTTTGCGTTGGGTCAAAGTCGGGTTCGGTGGCTAAAGTGGAAATGAGTGAAGCAACCTCGGCATCAGTATTGTGTGCGGCACGACGGACCACACGATAATTCAGGCCATTGTTGCGTCCAGACTTATACTGTTCAATCACCTCAGCTAAATAATCACATTGAGCGGAAAGCGAACGATAAATTGTGCGGGGTAGGCGACGGAACTTCCAGTCAGGGAAAATGAAACTCACGCCTAACCATGCTAGTCCGCAGCCAATTAAGGTATCCATCATGCGCGGAAGGGCAGCTTCATATCCCATACCATCTAAGTTGAAATTAATCAGCGCCAAGATGGTGATGAAAGCGGTGGCTTGAGCGTATTGTTTACTGCGAAGCTCAAAGAAAAGTACCCCGCTGATAACCAATACGAGAAGTTGTCCTTCAATCGAAGGTACAAAGTACAATACGGCATACCCTAAAATGATTCCGACCAACGTCCCTACGATACGTAAACGTAAACGACGTTTGGTTGCGTTGAAATTGGGCTGACTGACAAAGAGTGCTGTAAGTAGAATCCAGTACCCATATTCAATGTTAGTGACTTGAACAAAGATATATCCAACTAATAGCACGATAGACAGACGAATCGCGTGTCTAAATAAAACTGACTCGGGGGTGAGATGTTGTTTAATCCGAACCTTAATGTCATCCCAGCCTTTCAGGTCATCATCTTTGAGCTGGCTTTCGATATGCTTAGCTTTATCGAGTTTAATATTGCGTTCAGTTTCTAAGTTACGTAGCTGTGCATCAATCGACTTTAAGTTTTGATACAGTGAAAACAGAGCATTGACCCAAATTTGGTCATATTGTTGTTCGTCTCTGAGCTTTTCTAATGATAAACGGAGGTTTTCAAAAGCATGTTTAAAGCGTTTATTATGGGTGTAGGTTTGACGGTTTAAGATGCTGCTGCTTAAGTCCTTACAGGCTTTAGCTTGTATAGATAAAATTCGTTGAAAGCGGAATAAGATATCGCTGTGTTGAAAAATTTTCGCCAGTTTTTGATAATCAATATGTGCTGAATCTGCACGCTCGTGAATATCTTGTGCCACAAAATAATATTGCAGACTGCGACGGGTATCTCGTTGTCCACGATCACCTTTTAATCGGGTGAGTAGGGCGGTTTTCATATCGTTGAAAATTGCAATTAATTTACCATTTTCCAACGACAGTTCAATCATGCTCTGTTGATAGCTGTTAGCTGTCATATCAACATCAAACAGGTTGGATTTGGCAAACAGAAAATCGGCGAGTGAGGAATAACACTTCGATAGATTGTCTTGTACCTGACGAACGGGAAAGAGCAGAAAACTGATGGTTGAAATAATACTATACCAAATTGCTCCAATCACCAGCAGAGATGGTTGTGTATACCAGTTGTCAAAAAGTCCGACACCGAGCATGGAGTAAACGGAAACCACTAAGCAACCATAGGAAATGGTGGCATAACGACGTCCCAGTGAGCCCAGTAAAATCAGACCAATACACGAAACTATTAGACCCAGTGCGAATAAAATTGGGTGCGGAAATAAAAAGTAAATCGACGTTGCAGTAATGAAAAAGCCAATATAGGTAAAAATTAAATTCATGATTCGCACGGAAAAGCGGTCATCAATATCACTTAAACCTGCAGCAACTGCGCCGAGTGTTAGCGGAATAGTTGCCAGTTGAAAACCCATAAAATATGGAACAAAAGCAGTCCCTGCAAAAGTAATGACCATGCGGAGGTTATACATGAAGGTTGTATTATAAGTAGCCTGTTTTAGACTGGTCAGCCATGCTTTCAAAGGGCACCTTTGTTTGTCGCTTAGGGTTGGACAATTTTCAAATATGAGAATATGTGAAATTTCACCTGCTCTGGTATAAATCATACTATGGAGCGTGTAAACTTGTCTGCAAACTCTCTTTCCAAAACATAAATTAATCCTATGTCGACTACACAGGAAAAAGCGGTCTATTCCAACGCTTGGATTCTCTTACTTGCCTCACTGACTGCGCTTGGTCCACTGTCTATTGATATGTATTTACCCGCTTTGCCACAAATGGCAGATGATTTCGGGGTAAGCACACAAATGGTGGCCAACAGCTTACCTGCGTACTTCTTAGGCTTGGCTATTGGACAACTGATTTATGGGCCAGTAAGTGACCGAATTGGGCGGAAAAAACCGCTGTATTTTGGACTGAGTCTCTACATTATTGCCAGTTTACTGTGTGTGTTTGCAAACAGTGAGTGGAGTCTCATTGCCGCTCGGGTTTTACAAGCCTTAGGCGGTTGTGTAGGTGTGGTGATTGCTCGAGCTGCGATTCGTGACCGTTTAGATATGCAAGCCTCAGCCCAAGCATTTGCCAGTATGATGATTGTGACCACCATCGCGCCGATTATTGCACCGAGTTTAGGCGCGCTGGTACTGAGTTTCAGTAGTTGGCATAGTATTTTCGGCTTTTTGATGGTCGTTGGCTTGGGAAGTTTGTGTTGCGTACATTTTTTCTTTGAAGAAACTTTAGACCCGAAGCGTCGTTTAAAGCTTAACTTTAACCAAGTTTTAAACCTCTACGGAGCGATTCTGCAAGATTCGAGCTTTAGACGCCCGATGTTTGTTGGATGCTTTGCTGGGGCTGTACTCTTTTGCTATATCAGTGCTTCTGCTGCCATTCTGATGGATGGTTACGGCTTAAGTCAGCAAGTTTTTGCCTATGCCTTTGGTGCCAATGCAGTTGGAATTATGCTGTTCTCGACTTTAAATAAACGTCTGGCACAAAAGTTAAGTGTTTTTCAGCGCTTAAAATTAGGCAGTTTTTTGCAACTGGCTGGTGTGGGGCTGCTATTGGTAGCGGGTAGCATGACGCATGCGCCCTTATATATCGTATGTGCAGGGATGTTTCTCGCTGTCGCAGCAATCGGTTTTACAGGGCCAAATGCCATGGCGATTGCAATGTCTGAGCAGGGTGCACGGGCAGGAACGGCCAGTGCGATTATGGGCAGTATGCAATTTGGTTGTGGTCTACTTTGTGGTGTGATTCTTAATTTTCTACTCTGGTCGGCACTTTTGAATATGGCCATTGTCATGGCTATTTTTGTGGCTTTGGCTTTGTATTATGTGTTTAAGCTTGAGCACGAAAAAGCCTAAAAACTGAAGTCGTGACTATATAAAAAAGAGACTCATTTTAGTCTTTTTTTTATTTAAATGAATGCTTTAAATCTTAGTCATTATTTAATAATACTGCAAAATCTTCAACTGATACGCGTGGTGTTATAAAGTGATTGACGATCTGCTCAGGATCCCCATAACCCAGTGCCACACTGCAGACCAATTCTTCAAATTGTGCAGCACCAAGTGTATTCAGCACGAGAGCATGAAAATGATTCTATGCAGCTTGTAAGCAAGTGCCTGAGTCTCGTGCTTTGGCTGCAAAGCATGACATTTTGCATCATATGGAAATATTTTCGCGCCGATGCCCATGGCTTGATTGACTGTGAAGAATAGTTCGACAGGTGCGTAAAAAAAATTAGTCATTACGTGATTGCTGCTGTGCGATTTTCGCTTTTTCACCTTTTTGAATATTAAGCAAGTCATACACTCCCCAACCATTTTCACGGCGGCGCTCAATAAAAGGCGAAATCCATTTTTCTGGATAAAATACAAAACTTTTTTGTTGTTCGATGTTTTTTCAGGATGTTCAGACGGTCTAAATTGAGTTTGACGGGTTTGCTCAAACATTTTGTTAGGAGTTTTCCTATGAGCACATCTATTTGCCATAACCGTGTATTCGTGCTTGGGGATATTTTATTTATCATGCTCAATAATCGTCTGAATAGTTAGGCTTTTTTGGTGCAAAGCTGTGATTTTAACCCATCATTGGGCATAGGTGGCTATCTATTAGACTAAGACTTTAGTTATAAGAAAAAAGTATAGATCTCAAATAAAACTCAGTCTATATTTAAGAAAATATGAAGAATTGTTACTTAATTATTGCAAAAGTCTGGCTAAATTGTAATTTGATGCTTCAAAGCCAATCGCGAATAGCATCAATTATCGTTCAAAATTGCTGGCATTAGACTTTAGTGGCAAGAGTAATAAAAGGTCATATCTTAAAACATCGAAATGTGCGATTTTTCATCTTTATAAGATTACTTTGCATATGAAAAGACCAAAACGGAGTGGTCTTTTGTGCAAAAAATTTTAATGAAATGGAATTTTTGATTCACCATTAACAATGTAATAAAGGAAGTTTGTGTATGCGTTTAGCCCTCAATAAAAAGCCATTTATCGCTCAAAGCCTAGCACTTAGTGTGGCTGCTCTGATGATGACAACAACTCATGCTGCAACCAAAGAACAACAAGAACTCGCTCAGCTACGTGCCGAAGTTGCAGAGCTAAAAGCATTGATGCAACAACAGCAACAAGTTCAACAACAACAAGCAGTTCAGATTCAACAGGTGAAAACACAGCCAGCTCCTGTAAAAGCTGAATCTCCACTGTCTTCGTTCAAATCTAAGTCTGGCGCAGACATTAACCTGTATGGTTTTGTTCGTGGCGATGCAAACTACATTATTGAAGGTGCGGATGACGACTTCAACAAAGTTGCAAGCTCAGATGGCCAAACTAAAGATAAACTGCGTGCAACAGCGAAAACCACGCGTTTAGGTTTAGACTTTAATACCAATGTTGGTGGTGATAACAAACTTGGCGGTAAAGTAGAAGTGGACTTTGCTGGAACAAATGAAGCCCTTCGTATTCGTCATGCGTATTTGACTTATAACAGTTGGCTATTTGGTCAAACCACATCTAACTTCTTGTCTAACCATGCGCCAGAAATGATTGATTTCGGCACGAACGTGGGTGGCGGTACAACACGTATTCCACAAGTACGTTATGGCTTTAATTTAGCGCCAGCAACCAAATTATTCCTTGCTGCAGAAGAGGGCAACAGTTCTGCGACACAGTGGAATGCTACGGACAGTAAAAATGTTGCATCTGATGTGAAATATAGCTTGCCAGTTTTAACTGCGAAATTAACGCAAGGTTTTGCAGATGGTAAAGCCAATGCATCTGTACGTGGTTTAGTCGAGCAATACAAATCTGAAGAATCGGGTGATGATAAAACAGGTTGGGGTATTGCTGCTGGTGTGAACTATCAAGTGATTGATCCGTTAAAACTCAGTGCTGATGTGTCTTATGTACAGGGCAATAGCAACTACTTATACGGAAGCAACACGGCATTTTATGTAGATCCTGCAAATGGCAATATCGAGCAAAATGAAGCGTTTGGTGTGCAAGTTGGTGGTACGTATAAATTCAACGAAAAATTACGCTCGACTTTAGCGTATGGCGCTCTATTTGCAGATGACAGCACAGATTATGCAACTTTAAATCCAACAGCAAATGAAGAAGTTTACCAAGCATGGATTAACTTCATCTATTCACCAGTTAAGCCATTGGACCTAGGTGTTGAATATATCAATGGTAAACGTGATACATTTGCTGGTGATAGCTACAAAGACAACCGTGTTGGCTTAATGGCGAAATACAGCTTCTAATCATGTGATGAAATAGTTGTAGTTTAAAAAACAGGAGCTTTAGGCTCCTGTTTTGTTTGAGTAGGGAAATTTATACAGACTAAATACATTTTGAATATAGACTTAAGTATTAAGTCAGAAAAGAATAAGTGAAATAGTTGGAAATTATTGTAAAAAAATAAAGATTATCTATAAAAAATCTGCATAATGTCGGTCTTTCGCCCATATTGTACTTTTATTGGTTGTTTTTGAGCCAATATGGGGCGGTTTTGTGATTTTTTTCAAAAAACCGTATCTGTGTCCAAACATTATTGGGCATTACGTTATTTCAGTTTACTCATCATGTAGAACTGAACATGTTATGCATCAGATCGCTTAGTTTGTTACCAATTTACCCATTGCCTGAATTTCCATACGCAAGACTGAGTTTGTCTCAGATTTACGAAATATCTCTTGAAGTATCAATGGATTCGGTGGCTTATTAGCCAGATAACAAAATCTAAGCATCCGCTTTATGGACAATTGTCATGGAATTTACTTTTAACGCTTTTTATACCTTGATTGCTGCTGTCATTGTTTTGTTACTTGGCCGCTTCTTGGTAAATAAAATTGGTTTCTTGAAACGCTACAACATTCCTGAGCCTGTCGCAGGCGGTTTAGTTGCAGCGATTATCTCCTTGGTTGTGCATAGTCTTTGGGGCTATAGCATCACGACCAGTAGCGAATTGCAAACAAGTTTTATGCTGATTTTCTTCGCCTCAATTGGCTTAAGTGCAAACTTTGCCAAATTGCGTGAGGGTGGGATCGGTCTGATTATTTTCTTGATGGCTGTCGCTTCATTTATTGTGGTGCAAAACTTTGTCGGCATTAGCCTTGCAACTTTATTGGGCATTGACCCACTTATTGGTTTGATTGCAGGTTCAATTACCTTAACTGGTGGTCATGGTACTGCGGGTGCTTGGGGTGAAATTCTAGAAGTTAAACATGGTATCCAAGGTGCATTAGCTTTGGGTATGGCGAGTGCGACATTTGGTTTGATTATCGGTGGTTTGATTGGTGGTCCTTTAGCGAAGTTACTTATTAACCGCTATCAATTGGCGACGCCACGTACCAATGAACAAATTGAAAAGAGTGATAACACGCCACTGACTGATATTAATTCAACAGAATATGTACCGTTTGAATATCCACATCGTGTGCGTTTAATCACTGCGGATAATGCGATTACCACATTAGGTTTGTTTGCAGGCTGTTTGGCTTTTGCTGACTTTATGACCGGCCATATGAAAGGCACAATGCTTGAGTTACCGACTTTTGTTTGGGCGCTTGCAGGTGGTGTGATTTTACGTAATGTGCTGGAAGGTATTTTCAAAGTTCAAATCTTTGACCGTGCGATTGATGTATTTGGTAACGCATCATTGTCGTTGTACCTTGCGATGGCGCTACTTTCGTTGAAATTATGGCAATTGGCTGACCTTGCAGGTCCGCTTGTGGTAATTTTAGGTGCGCAAACGATTACGATGGGCTTATATGCTGCATTTGTGACATTCCGTGTAATGGGTAAAAACTACGATGCTGCGGTGCTATCTGCGGGTCACTGTGGATTTGGTATGGGTGCAACACCGACTGCGGTTGCAAACATGCAGGCGATTACCAACATGTATGGTCCTTCGCACAAGGCATTCTTGATTGTGCCTTTATGTGGCGCATTCTTTGTAGACTTGATTAACGTGGCTGTCATTCAGTCTATTTTGCAATATTTTAACTAATTGGAAATGCAATTTGCCCTAGGAAACTAGGGCTTTTTTGCTTTCAGGTCTCTCACAATAATTAGGATATCGAGATGAATGATCAATTAAATGAAACATTACTCGGGTGGGTGAATACACTGAATGGACCTCTGTGGGACTTTTTGGTGATTTTCCTTGTTGCGGTCGGAGTGTTTTACACCCTAATTACGGGTGCAGTACAGGTTCGCTTATTTTTGCACAGCATCAAGGTCATGAAATCAAGCCGTAAGGAATGTGATGATGATCATGGCATTACACCTTTTCAGGCTTTTGTCACTGGGCTTGCAAGTCGTGTGGGTGTAGGTAATGTTGCGGGCGTTGCGATCGCAATTGCGATTGGTGGACCGGGTGCAGTATTTTGGATGTGGGTCACTGCATTTTTGGGTATGAGTTCGGCTTTTGTAGAGTCATCTCTCGCGCAGTTGTTTAAGGTGCGTGACCAAGAAAATAAACAGTTCCGTGGTGGACCTGCCTACTATATTACCCAAGGCCTGAAACAAAAATGGTTGGGTGTAGTCTTTGCTGTTGCGCTTATTTCAACCTATGGTTTTGTGTTTAACGCAGTACAAGCCAATGCAATTACAGGTGCAACAGCACACGCATGGGGATGGGATAAAGCCAATCTAGCATTTGAACTCGGTGGCATTCATATTGTGGTGTCTTGGGTTGGACTAGGTCTAGTCTTGCTGACCGCAATGATTATCTTTGGTGGGATCAAACGTATTGCTAAAGTGGCAGAAAGTTTTGTGCCATTGATGGCCTTGTTGTATTTGGCTGTTGCTTTATATATCGCCATAATTAATTACGCTATTTTACCCGATATCTTCCAGCTCATTTTCTCTAAAGCTTTTGAGTTTGAAGCTGCTGCTGGTGGTTTCTTCGGTGCGATGGTTTCTATGGCAATGATGATGGGGATTAAACGTGGTTTATTCTCTAATGAAGCAGGTATGGGTTCAGCACCGAATGCGGCAGCTGCATCGGATGTAAAGCACCCTGTAAACCAAGGTTTGGTACAAATGCTCGGTGTATTTGTGGATACCTTCGTGGTGTGTTCATGTACAGCGATTATTATTTTGGCCTCAGGACTTTATCATGATGCGGGCTTTGAAGGTGTAGCGCTCACCCAAATGGCTTTAGAGAGCCAAATTGGTTCTTGGGGTGATGACTTCCTTGCAACGATTTTGTTCATGTTTGCCTTTTCATCAGTCATTGGTAACTATGCCTATGCTGAAGGGAATGTGCAATTTATCAATAACAATGCCAAGGTGATGTTCGTCTTCCGTATCTTTGTTTTGATTATGGTGTATCTCGGTTCAGTAATGAGCGTGCCTCTCATTTGGAACACTGCGGATTTGTTCATGGGCATTATGGCCACCATTAACTTGTTTGCTATTTTGCTGTTAACACCATTCTTATTGATGCTGTTAAAAGACTATTTGGCACAGCTGAAACAAGGTGTTAAAGAGCCAGTGTTTAAATTGGATAACCATCCTAAATTTAAAGACAAAGTGAAATCAGACATTTGGTAATTATTTAGCCATAAAAAAGCCTCTACATTGATAGGGGCTTTTTTATGGCTATTTAACCGCTAAAGTAAAACAACAGCTGATACAGTGCAAAACTTAAAATCAGGCTTAGCCAAATCGGGAGTTTGGTTCGAAGCAGTAAAATAACAGCGATTACAAAAACTAAGTCAGTCCAATGCTTGAAATAACTTTGTCCCATTTGTATCACTAAACACAGCAGTAAACTGACCACTGCAGCATTAATCCCAATCACGGCTTTTCGTATCGCAGCTTGCTGCATAAGCCAAGACCAATAGGGCAAGCTTGCAAAGATTAAAAAGAATGAGGGCAGAAAGATTGCTAAAGTGGCTAGAACCACATTCAGCCAAACAAAGGGCGTTAAAGGTAATAAAGCACCTAAGTAACTGGCGAAACTAAATAAGGGGCCGGGCATGAGTTGAGCCAGTGCATAACCCAAGTCAAATTGTTCGGCAGATAAAATATGGCTGACGACGAAGTCCTGATGTAAAAGTGGCAAAATAATATGCCCGCCACCAAAAACCAAAGATGCTGCATGATAAAAACTAAATAGGCTCTGTGAAAAGAGTAAAGAAGATGAATGCCACACTATAAAAACTACAAAAGGCAAAACAAAGGCAATTAGCCAAAGATAAGTCTGCTTTGCTTGGACTTTTGATTTTAAGCTGCTGTCTTGGAGCTTTGATGTCGAATCTGATGCGAAATAAATACCGACCAGAGCAGCAACAAAGATGACGATAACTTGGCTGAATGACCATGGCACAAAGTAAAGAAACAAGGTGCTAAGTAGCATCAGCACATATTGCCAGATAGTTTTGCAGAAACTTGTCAACATTTGCCAAAAGGCCCAGACCACCACAGCAAAAACGATCAACTGAATGCTATGTAGTGTCATCGCACTGAGTTGATTGAAATACTGCTGACCCAGTACCGCGAAACATGCCATGAGGAGCATAGACGGCAAAGTAAAACCGAGCCAAGCCGCGCACGCACCGCGGTAGCCTTGGAGTTGATAACCAATGGCAATACCCACTTGGCTGCTGGTCGGCCCAGGGAGCAATTGTGCGAGAGCAACCAGTTGGGTGTATTCAGCATCACTCAACCACCGAAGTTGCTGTACAAAATGTCGGTGAAAAAACACCAAATGAGCAGCAGGCCCACCAAAAGACAAGCAACCCAATTTTAAAAAGTGCAGAAAGATGCGAGTGAGTTGCTGAGTGTGCATGTTGAATTATGCTGAAAAATTGAAACAGATTATAATAGGGGAATATGACGCTTTTACGAAAAACAACAGTACTTGGACTGCTGATTTTCATACACTATGCTGCTGGAAAACTTCGCGCTATCTCAACCTCGGTGAATCATGTTGAACATTAAACTTAGCCTTATGTCGTTTACATTGCTCGCTTTAGCAGGCTGTCAAAGCATGCCCAAAGTTGCTCAAGAAACGCCAAATCAGGCTTTTTCAGCCGAAACTGAGTCAGGGGAAGCCCAAGAGCGACTCAACCAGATCAATTTTAAACATCTCAAAAAAGAACAAAACCGTCCAATTATTGCCTTGGTGTTGGGGAGTGGTGGTGCACGTGGTTATGCGCATATTGGTGCGATTCAAGTTTTAGAGCAGTCGGGGATTCATCCCGACTTTATCGTCGGCACTAGTGCCGGCAGTATCGTCGGCTCACTGTATGCAAGTGGTAAAAATGCCAATCAAATTCGTGATATTGCGCTGAATATGAAAGCCAATGACGTGCGAGATATTCGTTTGGACATGAAAGGTTTCTTTGATGGTCAAAAAGTTGAAGACTATGTCAATGAACAAGTGAACGACATTCCACTTCAACGCTTACCTATCCCGATGTATGTGGTGGCGACGCAGTTAAAAGAAGGCAAAAAAGTCGTCTTTAACTATGGCAATACTGGTCAAGCGGTTCGAGCATCGGTATCGATCCCGAGTATGTTTATTCCAACTAAGATTGGTACTGATGAATATGTGGATGGCGGTTTAGTCAGCCCCGTGCCTGTTGATGTCGCACGTAAGTTAGGGGCGGATATTATTATTGCAGTTGATATTTTGGCACAGCCAATGTATACCGAAACCTCAAATGTTTGGGGGCTGTTTAACCAAAATATCAATATTATGCAAAAGAACCTTGCACAAATTGAGCTGAAAAATGCTGATATTGTGATTCAGCCAGACTTACGTGAGAAAGTACATATTTTTGATGTGAGTGGACGTGAGTTGACCATGCAAGCTGGGGTCGATGCAACCGTTGCGCAGTTAGGACAGATTCAAAAAGTTTTTGCGCAGAAAAATTATAAGCAAAAATTGAATATTCAAAGTATTCAAGCACGAACGCATTGATCTGGTGTGATCTCAAAATAAAAGCCTGAATGGACTGGACTAGCATGTGTTTCTATAACTAGAAATACATGCTAATGAGGCTCAAAGCCATTTATGTGCTGCGAAAAGATCACAGCGACAATGTTTTTGAATAAATTAAAATTTAAAGAAGGCCTATAGATTCAAAAGCTTAGTCTTCTTTATATATATATTTTTGAATGATATTCAAATCACTATAAATAATAATGATGGTTTTGTTACCAAATTTAGCGTTCAAAACCGATATAATAAATGTCACATATCCTATTATCTTACCAATTAGAGAACGCGATGTCCCCATTAGATCAAATTGCTGCGGCTGCGGATGACCAGTCTGAACTCACTATGTCGGTCTTAATGACACCTGATATGGCGAATTTTTCAGGAAATGTGCATGGTGGCACCATTTTGAAACTGTTAGACCAAGTGGCATATGCGTGTGCAAGTCGTTTTTCAGGAAGTTATGTGGTGACCTTATCGGTTGATAAAGTTAATTTTAAATAGCCGATTCATGTGGGCGAGTTAGTGACTTTCTTGGCAAGCGTGAACCATGTCGGTCGTACTTCGATGGAAATTGGTATTCGTGTTGAAGCACAAAATATTCAAAAGCGTACAGTACGCCATACCAATAGTTGTTACTTCACCATGGTCGCGGTAGATGAAAATGGTAAGCCAAAACAAATTCCTGCGTTGAATTTGGACAATGACTGGAAGCGTTGCCGTTTTGAAGCGGCAGAACAACGTAAGGTCGCGCGTTTACAAGAGAACCATCATCCTTCGTGCAGTATTTATAAAAAAACCTCACATAGTTAAGTTTTTAAAAAAAGATCTCCTGCATAGGGGATCTTTTTTATGTCTGACGTTTATGTTTTGAATAGAAGCTCATGTGGGAAAACTACGCAAATTTGGCTTTCTGCACCTGTTGATCTTGAACTTCTATAGTCCATGCACATAAATTAAAAGAAACCAAGACAGGATATATCTTGGTTTCAAGTGACGCTAAAAAGTTGTTGCGATCCAGCAGGAGAGTAAAGCCACTGGATCTCTCAACATTTCAATTATTTAGCGGCTTTTTCTTGATTCGGTTGCTCTGCTGATGCTTCCGAAGCTGGTGCATTTGCACTTAAGTCTGTGGTTTCAGCTGTTTCTTGGGTTGATACCACAACTTTGTCTTCTTGAGCTGGCGCTTGTTGAGGTGCAGCAAAAGTTGCAAAGCTCGCAGCTGTTAAAGATGTTGCAATAATTAAGTGTGAAAGTTTCATGGTTTTGGCATCCTTATATTTTATAGATAAAAATAGTTCAGACTGATCATCACATCAATTTGAACTGAGCTTCATGCTATCGCCTGAATATCTGCGGTTCAATCGAAGCAACAATGTGAAAAGTGCACATTACCTAAAACTACAGATGATGAAAAAATAGTAAGCTTTAAGTAACAAGTAGAAGTTTTTTGTGAATAGATTGAGAGGGAATGAAGAATTAATGATCAATATAGATGTTTGAAAACTCACATAAACTGTACAAAGCATGCGAATTAAGTGCGAAACCCTAATTTCAGTTTTGAGTAAAATGTAAGGAAGTTTGTCTAATACGGGTATCGATGAATGGAATGTCAGCCAATTGAATGCTGAGTGTTCGATGCCATGGATTTGAGATGAGAAAATTGGTTATTTAAATTAAGATGATGGCTTATTTTATTGTGCTGTTTTTATCATTTTCCATGCTAGGTATAAAATTTTGAAACTGATGTCGATGCCGCAGGCGGTTCCTACGCATATTATTTCGGGCTTTCTTGGTGCAGGTAAAACTACTTTGCTCATGCATTTGTTAGGTCAGAAACCGGAACATGAAGTTTGGGCGGTACTGATGAATGAGTTTGGGCAAATTGGCGTAGATCAACAGCTCATGCCACAAACAGAAGGCTATGCGGTGAAAGAATTACTTGGTGGCTGTTTATGTTGTAGCAGCCAACTACCGATGCAAATTGCACTGTCTCGGTTGCTCTCAGAACAAAAGCCTGATCGGCTGTTTATTGAACCCACAGGCTTGGGACATCCAGCACAGTTACTAGAGCAACTGACCGAGCCACATTGGCACTCGACCCTGCACATGCGTGCACCGATCACGGTGCTGGATGGTTCACGTTTACATGATCATGCATGGACATTACAAAATCTCTATCAGGATCAATTAAAAGCGGCGCAGATTGTGGTGGTTTCGCATCAAGCTCATATGCAAAAAGCAGATCAAGATGCTCTTGAAAAACTGCAAACCGAATATCAGCCTTATGCTCAGCAGTGGCTGATGGCAGAGCAGGGCAAGATTGAGCTTACGCAAATCGATTTTGAGTACATCGGAACAAAACGACTAAAGCAGCCTTTACTGAACATTCAGCAACAGTTGAAAGCAACTCAACAAGATTTTCCTGAGATTAAACAGTTGCCGTATCACTATGTAGAAACGGCGCAAGGTTATAGTGTTGCAGGTTGGAAAATGCCGAAGCGTTGGGTTTTTGACTTTTACGATTTATTAGATTTACTTTGTGAACAGCAAGATTGGCGACGGATTAAAGGAATTTTCCATACCAATCAGGGGTGGAAGGCATTTAATTTCAATCCTGAACAGTTTAACTATCAAGATGTTGAAGAAGGGATTGATAACCGAGTTGAATTGATTGTTCAAAAAGAAAGAGATTGGATGGGTTTTGAAAGCGCACTTTTTGCATGCCGCATTGAGCAATGACTTAAATTGTTTTAAGCAAAAAAAGCCGAAATCTTATATGCTAGTCGGCAAATTTGAGGATGGTATGTATGGCGCTTAAAGCTACAATTTATAAGGCAGATTTGAATATTGCCAATATGGATGTCCACCAATATGGGGACTATCAACTGACTTTGGCATTGCATCCTTCAGAAACCATTGAGCGTTTGATGGTGCGTTTGTTAGCGTTTGCACGTTTTGCGGATGAAGCTTTAGAGTTTACCAAAGACTTATTTGAAACCAATGAGCCTGCGCTGTGGGAAAAAGACCTCACGGGTCAGCTGGTGAAATGGATTGAAGTGGGCAGCCCAGACGAAGATAAAGTGAAAAAAGCCAGTGCACGTTGTAAGCAAGTGGCGATTGTCACTTATGGCACAGCGGTCGATGAATGGTATAAGCGCAACAGTAAGTTGAAGACATTGAACAATGTTGAAATTTGGCAATTGTCGACTGCAAGTACTGAAGCGGTTCAAGCCCTGTGTGAGCGGACCATGCAACTTCAGTTGAATGTAATGGATGGTGAGTGGACCTTAATTGGTGACCATGCTCAAGCCATTATTGAGTGGACGCAATTGCAATAAGCATGCAGTTTAACTAGATTTATTGATTGAACAGGTTGGAGCGAGAACATGAGCGCAGAATTAGAAATTATTGATTTGGTTGTCGGTGAAGGCAAAGAAGCAGTCAAAGGTGCTTTAATCACCACGCATTATACGGGCTGGTTAGAAGATGGAACCAAGTTCGACTCATCGTTAGACCGCGGAAATTACTTTGAAACCGTGATTGGGACAGGCCGTGTCATTAAAGGTTGGGACCAAGGTATTATGGGGATGAAAGTGGGCGGTAAACGTAAACTCATCGTACCGTCACATTTGGCTTATGGTGAGCGTAAAATGGGCAATATTATTCCTGCCAATTCAAATTTGATTTTTGAAATTGAATTGTATGATGTAAAAACACGTGATTAATCAAAATTAGTGATAATTAGGCAATTACAAGGATGTATTTGATTCATTTGTAAAAACACTTGGTTTTTAAGAAAAACATTTGTAGATTAATTCTTAGGCAGAGCGTATTTAAGGGAAGAGTCGCTTTTGTATAGCTCATTGAGCAAACAGTCTTTGTTTGGGCTTATTTTAGGCTGTTTGCTGGTTTTAAGTTTAATACCTTCGACGTGGGCACAATATGAAGCTGAGCCTACGCAGTATTATTTGCACCAAAAAAATGTCAATGACATTCAATTCACCGAACAAACCACCAGTTATTTAAAAGGTACATGGTCTTATTATGACCAAGAGCTGATTTCTCAGCCTAATCGTAAACTCCCTTCTAAAACTACCGAACTGCCAATTTCATTTCAAGAACTTACAGGCAGTAATACGGGTTATGGGACTTTTGTCGGTCATTTCAAAATTCCGGAGGAATTTATTGGCCGAAGATTAGCCATTCATATCCCCAATCAAAATTGTGCTTATCGGGTTTATCTCAATGGCGATTTTTTAGTTCGTTTAGGGGATGTCGCGGATAATGCGGGAGCACAGCAAACAGAAAATGCACCGCGGATTGCTTATTTTGTCCCTGACGGCCCCTATTTTACTTTAAGTATACAAGCCTCAAACTTTAACAATTTACGCGGCGGCCTTGAAAGCCCCATGCATATTGGCATTGCTAAAACGATTAATCGACATTATCAGCAACTGATGATGAGTATTGCCATGATCTGTGGCGTGGTGTTTGGTGTTGGAATGTTCACCACCATGTTCTCGATGTTCCGTGGTTCAGATGAACGGAATAGTAAAAGTATTTTTGTTTTTGGTATTTTTATTTTATTCCTAGCATTACATAATCTTTTTACCGCGCCATATGCTTATACGACTTTCCTAGATATCAACTGGTTGTGGGGTATACGCTTAGAATATTTATTTATCTATTTAGCGGTCATGTTCTTTTTGAGCTATATGTATTTTCTTAATCAGCATTATTTACAGCATTGGATTTATACCATTTCAATGCTGGTTTTGACCTTGAATATCGTCATTACCTTATTATCCGATCAAGTCATTTTTGAGCAGCTGGCTTTTTATAGCGCATTCTTCAGTATTATAATTTTGCTTAATTTTGCTTATGGTTTTTACATTACTTTAAAGACCAAGCAAAAATATTCAAAACTCAATTTATACGCCGTGGTATTGCTGTGTATATCGTTTATCCATGACTTTTTGTTGACGCTGCATGTGATTGATTCGATTCATCTCTCTTTTATCTCTACCAGTCTGTATGCACTTTTGGTGATGTTCCAACAATCACGTAACTATGCTTATCAGACTTACCATACCGAACGTTTAAATAATAATTTAATTGAATTGAATGATTCTCTAGACCAAAAAGTGCAACAGCGCACCTCTCAATTACATGACTTAAATGAAAAACTCGAATATCAAATTCAAATTGATGCCTTAACAGGCGCCTATAATCGGCGTGCATTGAATCAAGAAATTCAGCAGCGCTTTGTTGAAACACAACAAGATAGTCATGCAACTTTGGTTTTTGCCATGATGGATGTCGATTATTTCAAAAATTATAATGATTACTATGGGCACTTAAAGGGCGACGAAGTCCTGCAAAATCTAGTCAAAGTGATTGGTGCGGTACTGCCACATAATGCCTACTTAGCACGCTATGGTGGGGAAGAGTTTGCCATTGTTTTATATAATGTCCCAATTGTGATTATTAGTCAGATCATGCAAACCGTTTTAGATGCGGTGCGCAGTGCGCGCTTTGAGCATCATAACCGCCTAGATGGCAAAGATTATGTGACTTTGAGTATGGGAGTGTCGTGGATGGATCGTGAAACGAGTTATGCCAATATTCACGACCTTATGAAAGCGGCCGATTTAAAACTGTATCAAGCCAAAGAAGCGGGGCGTGATCAGATGAAAATGCCCAATGAATCATATGAAAATAAGTGATTTTTAGGTGAGTCATGCTCCGGTCAATCACCTTTAGGATAAGAGTTTAACCATAGTCACCATTTTGGGATTTGAGATGTCTTGGATGTGGATTTGAAAGCCATGTTTTTGATAAAAAGAGCATGCTGTTTGGGTGCTTTCTAAACTCATTTGACGAATTTTTTTACGTTTAAGATGTTCAATAACGGTTTCTAATAAGGCTTTCCCAATGCCGCGCTGTTGTTCAGCGGATGAAATATAATTGAGTAAAATACGACCTTGATCACTGACCATAATAAACCCTACTACGTGCTGATTGAGTACATAGACCCAGCTGTCGTTATAGTGCATCCACATAATCAGGTTGGATTGGGTTTTATTTTCTAGCCAAATTTGAATCGTACTTTCATGGCGATGGTGGTCTTTGATACATGATCGAATACTGTCGTGCACGACATTTAAAATTTCAGGAATGTCCTGAAGTTGGGCTGCCCGTATCATCTTTTCTTCTTAGAGCTATAGAAACAGCTATTTCATGCTAGCGACTGTATTTATTAAATTGAATTACTGTTAGTACGGATGTAACTTTGTTGTTCAATCACACTAAGTTAATTATTTTTTATAGTGATTTTGTGAGTGAAAAATCACATATCGTGATGCCTTTCACATTCGTGCGAATATGTGTTGAATCACTTGAATTGGTCTGAGAATCAACACCCAATTACAAGTCATCGAATTGAGCATTTGAGTTCATACGCAGTCTGCTTTAATTATTTTGATGTTTATTTGAGCGATAATGCTGTATTTTAAAAGGGAATATTTGTTACGAGAGCAGGGCATGGCGACATTTTTACTGATGATTTGCATACTCATTGCTTTGGTTGCGGCATCTATTATTGTAATCAAAATTCAAAAAAAGCACCGCTTTCTGAAGCGACAAAAAAAAGCGGTTGAATCGGAAGCAGCATCTGTGCAAATGGCAACGCATACCAATATATCACCTCAGGTTGAGCGTGTTATTGAAGTTGATGCTTATGAACAAGAGCTGTTCGATGACGTGGCGACTCTATTTTTAGATCAAGCGATATTGCTCACGGTCGAAGAAGATGCAACGTTGATGCAAAGCACATTATTGGTCAAAATGCCTGCGAAAACCCAGACGCAAATTCGCAAAATGGATTTAAATGAATGGTCTATTTTTTGGAGCTTTTATGATCAGTCGCTTGAATACTATGTAAGTCGTTATGGCATGTTTTATACGCATATTGACCGCAGTGGATGCGAGCATAAAAAAAGCTATCGTACTCGGGATTGATCTCCTCGCTTAAGCTTCTACAGCATCTATCACAGCCATGGATAACTGTTTAAGAATTCGTTCTGCAACATGAGTTAGGTAGAAGTCATCCTGTTTTAAGCGTGTCATTAAAATTGCCCCCTCATAATCGGCAACACTGATTTTAGCCAGTGCCTCAGCTTGAGCAATAGGCATGACTTGCTGAAAGTAGTGCAACAACGCCAACTCCCAATCTTGGAAAATCGATTGAATTTTGAGATGAATTTGTTCGGATAAATGTGGGACTTCCAAAGACAGCATCCCGACTAAACAGCCTTGAACACCCGCACTAAAAAAGTTGACCGCTTGCTGGTGCAAGTGTTCAAAGCGAACGCAATACTCTAAGTGCGTATCACACAAAATGCTGAACAGTTTATGGTTTAAGTATTGCTGGCTGACTTGCAAAATATCTAAAACCAAAGCTTCTTTATTGGGATAATAATAATAAAATGCCGCTTTACTGAGCCCACAAGACTTTGCCAATAAATCCATACTGGTGCCTGCATAACCATGGGTTTTAAAGGTTTGCATGCAGTGCAACTGGATTTGTTCTTTACTCAGTTTTTGTGGGCGCATAGAGCTTTAACGTTCCGTCGTGGTTGGTGATGATAAATAGCCATCGAAAGTGTTCAGCATATCGTCCCAGATGGCTTCGGCCCCTTGGCGGAAATATCCCATGTGTCCAATTTCTTTCAAGCCATAGTCACTGGCTTCAATATTGAGATAATGCATGTTCGCATGCCGATAATGCTGCATAAATGCATGCCTTGAGTTCGGTAAAGCCCAGTCATCATCCAGTGCTGAAACAGCATAGATTGGGGTTTTGACCTGTGCATACTGTTCCAGTAAGTGTTGTTGCTCGGGATCTGCAAAAAAGTAGGTCGGATTTTTACACCATTTTCGCCACTGTGTGTAGACATCTACAGGTAAATCGGTACCCATTTTCAGCAGGCTCCAAGGCAGATAGCCCTTTAGTGCAACCATCGGCGGGAAAATAAGATTCCACATGACATGTACTTTCATTTTCTCCCGAAACGGCATATAGCCATGCCAACCCGCACCTGTGCCAAAGCAATACATCGCAGTGACTTGGTCATGGTTGCGGGTTAAACCGAGTGCTTGGCCTCCATAAGAGTGTCCAACCACAAAGATAGGTTTGTCATCTTTGCGGATAGAGTCAATGGCAGCCGACAAGTCTAGCTGCCCCCAGTCCAAATAGGACATGCCGAAACCTTTGAGTTGCTTCGGTGCAGAAAGCCCCACACCACGATAATCAAAAGTTAGGACTTGATAACCTAGAGCTACTGCATACTCAGCAAAGCGACGATAGAACTGCTGTGGTACACCTGTTGCACTGGCAACAATGATGTTGGCTTTGATCGGCTCAGATGAGCGATAACGTGTACCAACGAGTACATAACCATCGGTTGCTGAAAATTTTACAGTTTGTTTCTCAATTTGGGGCGAATCTAAATGGGCTGTGCCTTGCATCATCGTTTCTTCTTTTTTGTTAAATACTAAAGTCGGTTCCAGACTTTTGAGCTTTACTGTCCTTTAAACTGAGCAGGGCGGCGTTGTAGCATTGCCATGACACCTTCTTGGACATCTTGGGTTTTGAGTAGCGGGCTGAGGTGCTCTTGTAAATGTGCAAAGGCATAGTCTGCGCTGTGTTGTACGGCTTCTTGCGCAGAAGCCAGCGTGGCTTGGACGGCCAGTGGTGCAGCTTGTGCAATTGATTCTGCAAGGGCCAATGCTCGCTCTAATGCAGCATTTGGCGTGGATGTTTCTATGACCTCGGTAATTAAATTGAGATCGAGAGCTACTTGTGCATTGAAGCTGTCACCTGTGAGTAGATAGCGCATAGCCTTGTTCCAACCCGCCGCTTGTACAAAGCGAACCGTTGCACCGCCAAAGGGTAAAATGCCGCGCTGTACTTCCATTTGGGCAAATTGTGTATTGGCATCGGCAATCACCACATCTGCATTGAGCATGAGTTCAATTCCCGCGGTAAAGCAAAAGCCTTGGACTGCCACAACCACGGGTTTGGTGCGAGGTCTGGAACTGGTGCCCCAAGGGTTAATTTGTGACGCAGGAAAGTCGAAAACGCCTGCAGTGAGTTTGGGTTGTAACTCAACCAAATCAAGCCCAGCGGTAAAGTGTTCCCCGTGGGCAAAAATTACAGCACAGCGCAGTGAAGGATCATCCTCATATTCGGTAAGGGCCAGTGATAAGTCATGAATCATATAACTATCGAAAGCATTGCGCTTGGCTGCGCGGTCTAAACCAATTAAAAATAACGAACCGCGAACTTCGCGACTGACACGACCTTGTTGTTCTGACATTTTGATTATTCCTGCATCGTTTTATAAGTTTTTAAACGATTGTTAGAAAACTGTCAAAACTTATGCGTATGCATTCTGTGACTCGATAGTTTGATCCGATTCCTCGAAAAAAGATCCATGTTTAGATTGAGTGGAATTGTCTTGCCTTTATTGAGTTTTTTTTCATAATAGCAGCACTTCTTTGAATACCAGTTGAACCATGTCTAGCCTTGAAATATTTGCAGTCATCATTAGCTTAATCGGGGTGACGTTGACCATTAAGCGCAATATGTGGTGTTGGTGGTTTAACTTCGCTGCTTTCTTGTTATATGCCTATTTGTTTTATACCTATAAGTTATATGGTGAAACCATTTTGCAGTTTTTCTTTGTAGTGGTGAACTTTTACGGTTTTTATCACTGGCTCAAAGGTAAACAACAAGATCATGACATTCGGATTGAACCGATTACAGTTCGGCAAGTGATTTTGCAAATGCTACTTGCCGCTGTGGCTGGTGCAGCATTTGGCTTGAGCTTAAAGTATTTTACCGATGCTGCTGTACCGCTATTGGATGCGCAGCTCGCAGCATTTAGTCTGTTGGCGACCTATTGGACCAGTCATAAACATATTGCGACATGGATACTGTGGGTATTTGTTGATATTGTTTATGTTGGTATGTTTATCTATAAAGATTTGTTCCTAACCGCAGCTTTATATGCAGGCTTTGTTGGCTTGGCGGCTTTTGGATGGTGGCAATGGACACAGGTACGCCATAAACAACAGCTGAAAAGTGTTTAGGCTAGGTAATGTTGATTGACTTTAAACACGCACAATTGGTTCAATTTGAGTCGGTCATCGAACGGTTAAAGGGAAGTCCAAAGCAATATCTGGACTTTGATTCGGTTGCGGATTTTTATCAGGCCACTTGGCTGGGTGATTTACCCAGCAGTGCAATTTGGTCGGTTACAGGACTGGATGATGGGGCCGAGCATTTTGATATTCGCTTGGCCTGTTTTGAGCGTGTGGTTTTTATTTATATTGCAGATGATATTGTCATACAGAATGGCACACATTGAAATCTAGATCACGGTATAGTCGGTGCTGGAGCATCGTCTATATTTGACCCTTCTACAGGATGACGAGATCCAGTTTTTCAGTCCTGATCAGGGCATGGATGTTTACAAAAACAAAAAATAAAGGATTTAATACTATGGCACATCAGTTTGTAGTCAATGCCACCATCAAAGGTGTTTCATTGGATGACTTCCGTCGACTCGCAGCCGATATCAGCTTACATGAAAATGTTTGTCGTCGTATTCCCAGTGAGAAGTTGGAAATTTTGGAGTCGAATAAAGTCGGCGATATTTATACCCTCAAGCGCGCGTATAATTTGGATGTCAATATTCCCGATATTGCGAAGAAATTTCTAAAAGATGCCTTTCGTTTACAACGTACGGACGTCAGCAATTTAGTTGTGCTCAGCTCGGAAGTTCGTTTAGACCCCAACTTACCTTTAGAAGCCGTGTGCCAACGTAGTGTATCGGGTAATGATGAGCAGATTCACTTTCAACTGGAATGGACGGTAAAAGTAAAAGTACCATTAATTGGCGGTATGTTAGAAAAACATGCTGAAGGTGAAATCCGTAAGTTTAGCCAAATCGAGTTGGATATTGTGGAAGATGAACTGCGCCAAAATCTGCATGCAGAAACCTTAAGCTAAAGGCTTTGACCTCATGTTTTCAAAGTAGCTTACATAAAAAGAAACCCTTCGATTGAAGGGTTTTATCATTTTATGGCTTGGTTTCAAACTGAGTTCGATAAACCAAAGCTGTGAAGAAGCAAACCAAACAGACCAGCCAAATATAATACATCGCGCCAATGTTGCTATAGAGACTGAGCCATTGAACCAAAGGCAGTGTGATGCCTCCTGCAATGGCATAGGCGACATTGTAGGAAAACGAAATGCCCGAAAAGCGGATCGGAGCAGGGAACATTTTGACCATGCTATAGGACACAAGCCCTACCGTGCCTGAAAAGAATCCCAAAAGCATATACAGTACAAACACAGTAGTTGGACTGACCGCACCTAAACTGTGGTAGAAAATGGTCGCGATAGCGGCAACACCGAGCGAGCCAACAATCAGGACTTTGGCTGCACCAAAACGATCGGCTAAGGTCCCAGCGAGTATACATCCCAGCATTTGCATAATGATCGCAGCACTTTGCATTTGAAAAGCATCGCTACGTTCAAAGCCAAAGGCACCCGTCAGTAAGTTTGGCATGGCTAAAATCAGTACCACCACACAAGCAGTTAAGAACCAAGTCAAGAGCATGCCAATCACCACGGCGGTTTTATGGTTGGCTAAGACTTGTTTCACCGGCATTTCTTTAGACAGCTCTTTACGTGCTTGCATGGTTTTGAATACAGGTGTTTCTTTCAAATAACTGCGTAAATACAAGGCCACTAAGCCAAAAATACCACCCACAATAAAGGGAATGCGCCATGCCCAATCATGTATAGCTGCTTCATTAAACTGAAGAGAAATGAACAGTGACATTAAAGCACCGAGCAAGATGCCGAGTGACAAACCAGCCGTAAGTAAGCCATTAGCAAAACCAATTTTTTTAGAAGGGACATGTTCGGAGACAAATGTCCATGCCGCTGGAATTTCTCCACCAATTGCGATGCCTTGTACAACCCGCATAAGGAGCAAAAGCAGCGGCGCAGCATAACCAATCGTTTCAAAAGTTGGCATGACCCCGATCATGAGGGTAGGTAAAGCCATGAGCAAAATAGATAAACTAAATAGACGCTTGCGCCCGATGAGGTCGCCAAAGTGCGCCATGACTACGCCGCCAAGTGGACGGAAGAAGTAACCTGCGGCAAAAATACCGTAAGTATTCAGCATGGCCCAAAATGGGCTGAGCCCTGCGGGAAAGAACAACTCAGAAATAATTTTGGCGTAAAAAACATAAATAACAAAGTCATAGAACTCAAGTGCACCACCGAGTGATGACAGCCCAAGGGTACGTTTGTCTTCTCTGGTCAAACGTGGTGTTGCATCCATGCGTATATTTCCAAAGCTGAATAAAGGTTTATATTTGATTTTAAAGAAGTCTTTTTTGAATGAATAATCAATCTTTCTTTACTGGGTGTGAACTAAAAATTATACATGAATCAACATAGTTGATTTGATGGTCAACGTAAATATATAACGCAGGCGAGATAAAAAGCTTATGATATAAAAAGAATAAATAGGTATAAAAATTAGGATTTGTGTATGAGTGTCATTTTACCTGTTGCACAACGTGGTGAAGATATTTTAAGACTCAAAGCTGCTCGCGTAGCAGATGCAGAATTTAATAGCGACTGGCTCATGCTGTTGGCCTCTGCCATGATTGCGACCATGTTGGAGCGGAGCGGTGTGGGCATTGCCGCACCACAAGTCTATATTTCAAAGCGGGTCATTATTGTGGCTTCACGGCCAAATTTACGCTATCCCGATGCGCCTGAAATGGACGCCGTGGTGATGGTCAATCCTGAGATTTTAGAGTTTTCGCAGGCAACGACCTTAGGTGAAGAAGGCTGTTTAAGCGTACCGAATGAGCGTGGTCAGGTACAGCGTGCGCAAAGCATTAAGGTGCTGTATCACACTTTGACTGGTGAGGTAATGGAAAGCACTTTTGAAGGTTTTCCTGCACGCATTGTGCAACATGAAATAGACCATCTAAATGGTATTTTATTTGTCGATCGCCTGAGTGCTTAGGCGCGAGTGTTGTTTTTATTCATCTTTATATTTAAACTGTTGTGGGGTTTGTCCCAAATGACGTTTAAACATGCTACTAAACGCACTCGGATTGCTATAACCAAGAGATCTTGCAATCTGCGCAACGGACTCGCCACTGGCAATTTTACTTAAGGCATGGGCAATATGCATTTGCTGAACCCATGCACGATAAGACAGCCCTGTTTCCTTTTGAAACATGCGCATCAAGGTTCTGGAGCTGGTGCCAATTTCATCAGCCCATGTGCTTAAATCTTTTAACTGATCGGGCGTACTTAATAGCGCTTGGCAAATATTCATTAAGCGTCGATCTTGCGGCCATGGAATTTGAATCGGCAACAGATTGGCTTTATGAATTTCATCAAAAATTAAAATCTGTAGAGATCGTGACAGTTCATCAGAGCTGATCAGCTCGGAAGGTGGAATGTGTTCAATCGCATTGAGTCGAATCAAGAGTTCATGCAATAACTTGCTAACCCGAATAATAAAACAATGTTGCCCTAGCAGTGCAGCTGCATCTGCCTGAACCAATGCGGTATTGAGTTTCACCCGACTTAATGAAATCACACTGTGTTCAACATGTGCCGGAATCCATAGCGCGCACATTGGCGGCACGATCCAGACATGATTCGGGGTGAACACTTGAATCATCCCTGTCGAAGCATATAGAAACTGCGCCCGCGAATGGGTATGCGCAGGGGTAATCTCTCGATAGGTATGCTCAGAAGAAAGCCCAATCACCAATTCGGACATTTCGGTTTGAATCAGAGAATTTGGCATGTGCAGTTTAAAATTGTCAGTTATACAATGATTATTGGAAGATAGTCTTATGAATGACATTTTACAATCAATGCCTGATGAAAAATACATGGAGTTTGCGAGGGATGTCGTCTTCAATTCAAATGAAAGAGGGTATGGGTCAAGCTACAATCAATGAGCAACCGCAAGGTATGATTATAAAAGTGGTGGGAGCGGTGGCGGTTGCGCATCTGCTCAACGACTTGATTCAAGCAGTTTTGCCAGCCATTTATCCAATGCTGAAAACCAATTTTTCCCTAAGCTTTGCGCAAGTCGGATTAATTTCATTGGTCTATCAAATTACGGCATCGCTACTGCAACCTTGGATTGGACTGTATACCGACAAACATCCGAAACCTTATCTGCTGCCACTCGGCATGGTGGTGACTTTTAGCGGCATTTTACTGTTGGCATTTTCACCAAATTTTATTGTACTGCTTATGGCTTCGGCATTGATTGGTGTGGGATCTTCAACCTTTCACCCTGAAGCCTCTCGTGTGGCGCGAATGGCTTCAGGTGGACGCTTTGGTACAGCACAATCGACCTTTCAGGTCGGTGGCAATACTGGTACAGCCATTGGGCCTTTATTGGCAGCGTTGATCATTGTACCGTTTGGACAGCATGCCGTGGCATGGTTGATTGTATTTGCTTTACTTGCGATTTGGGTTCTGTTCGGTGTCAGCCGTTGGAGCATCAGCCACAGTAAAAAACAGTTGGCAGCACGTGCGCATCAAGTCCAAAGTAAACTACATGGGCGTCAACTCGTCATCGCGCTGTCGACCATTTGCGTGTTGATGTTTGCCAAATTTACTTACATCGCCAGCATCAGTAACTATTTCACTTTTTATTTAATGCACAAGTTTCAGCTCAGTTTACAAAGTGCGCAATTACATCTCTTTGCCTTTTTGGCTGCGGTGGCTCTGGGTACATTTGCTGGTGGGCCGATTGGAGACCGAATTGGGCGTAAAGCAGTGATTTGGGTGTCTTTTGTTGGCATGGCACCGTTTGCTTTAATGATGCCTTTTGCCAATCTGTTCTGGACTACAGTATTGTCAGTCATAACAGGTCTAGTGCTGTCTTCTGCCTTTGCCGCAATGGTGGTCTATGCGCAAGAAGCTGTTCCGGGACGAGTTGGCATGATTGCAGGTTTGATGTTTGGTTTAATGTTTGGGGTGAGTGGCATCGCCGCAGCAGCTTTAGGATATTTAGCTGACGTCAAAGGCATTGAATGGGTGTTTGGCGTGTGTTCGTTATTGCCTTTAATTGGTTTGGCGACCTTCTTTTTACCGAAGACTCAAGCAAACTAACTGAATACTGCTGACCTTTAGTTTTAATCGCGCTATCTTATCAAACGAAGATGGCGCGATTGCATTTCGGTAGGTTGATTATCGTTATGTATAAATACATTGGGGCTATGTGCTTCGACTTTGGAGTATTGAAGCGATGACTGATTTGAATGGTGTACTCAAATTTTCCTTGGGCGTAGATCGACTTTCATTTGAAATGGATGGACAGCATATACAGCTAGATCAAGGTTTAAGCTATATACAGTCGAATAGTATGCGCCATGGGCTGCTGGATGAGCTTGCGATTGAGTCGATGATTTATGTGATTGAAGAGCTGTTAGAATCCGTTCAGATGAAGTATGCCCAACCCAAGACTGCCATGACTTCAGATACCTTATTTCAAAGAGTCTTAGCATTATTCTTTCCAGATCAGCAGCAAATTGACCGTGTGCAGCTCGAAAGTGCTTTTAATACATTTATTGAGCGCAGGGAATACTATGTGTCTAAAGTGGCTGATGACGGTCTTTCTAGTTTGGTTTACTTTATTGTACTGCGCGAGATGATGCATCACTGGAATGTGGTGGCAATAAGCACAAGCAATTAGGTCATTTGATTATAAATCTTTCTGATTTTCAGCTTCCAAATAATTTTTAGGGTTTCTTCTTTTTTCAAAGTAGAAAGAAATGATGCACAAGGAGATTTAAAAAATAAAAAAGCACCGAAATGATTTCGATGCTTTTAGGGTGTTGTGTAAGCTAGCTTATTTAAGATGCTCGGCGATATCGGTAAAGATTACACCTAAACCATGCGCGCCAGCGTCAGGGTGGCCTAAGCTTCGATCCCCAACAATTCCTGCACGGCCCATACGAGCGACAACCTCTTTAGTTGATTCTGCACCTTTTACCGCGGCTTGAGCACCTAAGACAAAGTTTTCTTTAAAGCTTTTGTTGGTATTTGCAGACCATGAATCCGCACATGGTACCAAGGCATCAATTAAGGTTTTATCACCCACCACAGCACCACGGCCAAATGAACGTTCACCTGTGATTTGAATACCTTTAACCGCGTCTTGTAGCATGGCAGCAAAGTCAGCTGTTGTTAAGGTTTCTTTACCTTGGATCGATTTGCTCGCAGCACGGAAAGCAGAACCCCAAATTGGTCCAGAAGCTCCACCGCAATGCTCCATAATGATCATTGAACAGTTAAACAAGAAGTCGTCCATGTGTTGTGCTTGTGCAAGTTCATGCCATTGGCGTTTAAGCTGTTTAAAGCCTTTGGCTACACTCATGCCAAAATCACCATCACCTGCATGTGCATCAAGTTCACAGAACGGCACTTCATTTTTAATGATGCAAGCACTCATGACATCAACCACATAGCGCATATTTTCAATAGTGAATTGCTCATTGGCAATTTCTGCATGCTCTGCTTGCGTTTCAATATCGGTATTTAATGTACCTTCCACCTGTGAACCAGTTGTTGCAAACTCCAATGGCAGGGCAGCCGAACCATCCATTTTAAATGCAGGAGTATCTGCTTCAGCATCTAAATAACCTTTTAGCTCATCGTCTAAAGCCAATAACGAAACAGAGGCACCAGCCATATCGATACTGGTCATATAGTTGCCGACAAAGGTGCGGTAAATTTTAATACCTCGAACTGCGAGATGTTCACAAACATCTTGGTTGAATACATACAACTCTTGTAATGGCGTTGTACCAAAGCCGTTAACAAGTACGGCAACTTCTGTTAAGTTTGGACGGTCGAGGAACAAATCATCGACTATGCGTTGTGCTAATTTTTTAGAAGGCAAAATTTTCTCACGGCGGATACCTGGCTCACCATGAATACCTGCGCCGTATTCTATTTCGTCGTCAGCTAAAATCAGTGTTGGTGTACCTTTCGCGGGAACTGTACATGATGTAAATGCAAAGCCAAGGCTGGTGACGCTGTCCGCAGCTTTTTGTGCAAGTGCTTTGACCTGTGCCAACTCATAGCCTTTAGATGCTGCAGCACCTGCAATTTTGTGTACAAAGATGGTTCCAGCAACGCCACGACGACCAACAGTATATAGGCTGTCATTCACCGCAATATCATCCGCCACTTTAACGAAATCGACTTGAATACCATCATCAGCAGCAAGTGCAGCAGCATTCTGGAAATTCATCATATCGCCAGAATAGTTTTTGATGATCATCAGTGCGCCTTTGTCTGAGGCTACTTGTTGTAAGGCTTTATAGACTTGAATTTGTGAAGGTGATGCGAAGACATCGCCGCAAACAGCAGCATCAAGCATGCCTTGTCCCACAAAGCCTGCATGAGCAGGTTCATGACCACTGCCACCACCGCTGATCAAGGCAACATTTTGGTGTTTTTCTTTACGGGAAATAATTTTATAAGATTCATTGAATGCAAGTTCTGGATGAGCTAGTACAAATCCTTTGCACATTTGGACTACGATGCTTTCTGCATCGTTCATGAGTTTTTTCATTGAGCTACCAATCAGTATATATAGGAGTGAATAAGCACTAAAATTCTGGACAAAACTTCTTCACCCTTTGATGGACTTGTTCATGCGCTAATGATGGATGTTGCCATTAGAATAAAGTCGGGATTATGAATTGTAGAATATTTGCATATATTCAAAGAAATCTGTCCTTGTTTTAGCTTTTGATGCATCAATTTATTTAATCCGTCCTTGTTTTAATTAAATAAAAATGAATGCTAAGCGTTAATTGATTAATCAATTAACTAATCCAAGAGGATATTAATTATATTTTATAAAATTACAATAATAGAAATGATCAATTTTTTTAAAAAATGACGATAGATTTTGCTAATGCATCAAGTTTTTAGACATTTTTTAGCAAGATTTGTCATAAAAATGATGGTGATCTTTTGAGTTTCTAGAATAAGAAATCCCCTCAATTGAGGGGATTTCTTTCATCTGTTAAAGCGATCTCGAAGGCTATGAATTAAATAATCGAATCATCTAAATTCGGTGCTAACCAACGCTTCGCTACATCCAGTGTCCAACCTTTACGTTTTGCATAATCCTCAAGCTGATCCTGAGAAATCTTGCCCACATTAAAGTATTCACTTTCAGGGTGCGAATAATAGAAACCACTTACAGAAGAAGGCGGCATCATCGCAAAGTGTTCAGTCAGTTTCGTACCGATTTTTTCTTCCGAACCTAACCAGTCAAATAACACCGCTTTTTCAGAATGCTCTGGGCAAGCAGGGTAACCTGGCGCAGGACGAATACCGACATACTTCTCTTTGATCAATTCTTCATTGCCCAAAGTCTCATCGGCTTTATAGCCCCAGAACTCTTTGCGGATACGCTCATGCAAATGTTCGGCAAACGCTTCGGCAAAACGATCCGCTAAAGACTGAACTAAGATTGCAGAATAATCATCCCCTTTGGCTTTATACTCATTTGCCAATTCTTCAGCGCCAAAGATCGATACCGTGAAACCACCGAGATAATCCGTATTGTCTTTAGAGGTGCTAATAAAGTCGGCTAAAGATAAATTCGGTTTGCCTGTGACTTTGTCAGACTGCTGACGCAAGTGTTCAAAAGTATGCGTAACCTTCTGCGCTGTTTCATCAAATACACTGACTGTATCTGCACCTGTACGTTGTGCAGGGTATAGACCAAATACAGCACGAGCATCGAAACGATTATTCTCGATCACATCTTTGAGCATGGCTTGCGCTTGATTATACAAATCCGTTGCAGCTTCACCGACAATCTCATCTTCTAAGATTTTCGGGAATTTACCCGCCAAACTCCAAGAAATAAAGAATGGTGTCCAGTCAAAATACTCCACCAATGTTGCAAGTGGGTAGTTGGTGAGGACATGTGTACCCATCGTATTTGGAATAGGTGGCACATAATTCGCATCCACTTTAAAGCCATTTTCAATCGATTCTACATAACTGAGTTTGGCTGCTTTCGGTTGCTTATTGGCTAAGCGTTCACGAATCTTGGCATATTCCGCACGATGCTCGGCAATAAAATTACCGCGCATTTCTTTCGAGAGTAGGGTGGTTGCCACACCCACCGCACGAGACGCATCAGCCACATAAATCACTGCATCATTTGAATATTGCGGATCAATTTTAACGGCAGTATGTGCTTTCGATGTGGTTGCACCACCAATCAATAAAGGAATGTCAAAACCTTTACGCTGCATTTCTTTGGCCACAAACACCATTTCATCTAAAGACGGGGTGATCAAACCAGATAAACCGATGATGTCACATTTTTCATCAATCGCGGTTTGCAAGATTTTTTCACACGGCACCATTACGCCAAGGTCAACGATATCATAGCCATTACAACCCAAGACCACGCCCACGATATTCTTACCAATATCATGTACGTCACCTTTTACGGTTGCCATCAAAACACGGCCTTTAGATTGTGCATTGCCTTTTTCGGCTTCGATGTACGGGTTCAGCCATGCCACAGCTTGTTTCATCACGCGTGCAGATTTTACTACTTGCGGTAAGAACATTTTACCCGAACCGAATAGATCACCGACCACGTTCATACCATCCATCAATGCGCCTTCAATGACATCAAGAGGACGTTTGGCTTTGAGGCGGGCTTCTTCGGTATCTTCGTCGATATAGGTAGTGATGCCTTTTACTAGTGCGTATTCAAGACGCTTTTCAACCGACTCATTCCGCCATTCAAGATTTTCAGCTTCACGCTGCGCGCCACTATGACCACGGAATTTTTCTGCCACTTCAAGCAATTTTTCTGTGGCGTTTTGACCTGATTCACCTTGGTTTTGGTTCAGTACAACATCTTCAACCGCATCTTTCAGTTCTTTTGGAATATCGTCATAAATCGCCATTTGACCCGCGTTCACGATACCCATAGTCATGCCTTGCTTAATGGCATAGTAAAGGAACACCGAGTGAATCGCTTCACGTACAGGTTCATTACCACGGAAGGAGAAGGAGACGTTAGAGACACCACCCGAGATCATGGCATGCGGTAGGTTCTGTTTGATCCAACCTGTGGCTTCAATAAAATCGACGCCATAGTTGTTGTGTTCTTCAATCCCTGTTGCCACTGCAAACACGTTCGGGTCAAAAATAATATCTTCAGCGGGGAAGCCAACATCATTGACTAAAACATCATAAGAACGCTTACAGATTTCACGCTTGCGTTCTGCGGTATCTGCCTGACCAGTTTCATCGAAGGCCATGACAATAATCGCTGCACCATATTGGCGACATAAACGTGCTTTTTCGACAAACTCGTCATAACCTTCTTTTAAGGAAATTGAGTTCACGACAGCCTTACCTTGAACACACTTTAGGCCTGCTTCAATGATTTCCCATTTTGATGAGTCAATCATGATCGGCACGCGTGAAATATCAGGCTCAGATGCAACGAGATTGAGGAAATGTACCATCGCATTTTGCGAATCGAGCATCCCTTCATCCATGTTGATATCAATAATTTGTGCGCCTGCAACCACTTGTTGCTGTGCCACCTCTAGGGCTTCAGCAAATTTTTCTTCACGGATAAGACGCAGGAATTTTTTTGAGCCTGTAACGTTAGTACGTTCACCGACGTTAACGAATAATGAATCATCATAAATATTAAATGGTTCTAAACCACTTAAACGACATGCAGGTCTGGTTTCAGGAATCTGACGTGGTTGAATGTCTTTAACAGCATTGTAAATGGCACGAATATGATTAGGCGTTGTACCACAGCAACCACCTGTAATATTGATCAAACCACTTTCTGCAAATTCTTTAATGAAGGCTGCGGTTTGCTCTGGGGTTTCATCATATTCACCAAAGGCATTTGGTAAACCTGCGTTTGGATGGGCAGAAACAAAAGTATCTGCAACATCCGCAATGGTTTTAACGTGTGGACGCATGGCATCCGCACCCAAGGCACAGTTAAAACCAATTGAGAGTAAGTCACCATGACGCACCGAGTTCCAGAACGCTTCTGCGGTTTGACCTGTTAGAGTACGACCTGATGCATCGGTAATGGTGCCCGAGATCATGAGGGGAAGTTCACGACCAAGTTGCTTGAACACTTCCTTGACTGCAAAGATTGCCGCTTTACAGTTCAATGTATCGAACACGGTTTCAATCAAGATGATGTCTGCACCACCTTCGATTAAGGCATAGGTTGCTTCAATGTAGTTTTCTTTGAGTTCGTCAAAGGTGATGTTACGGAACGCTGGGTCATTTACATTTGGTGAAATAGAACAAGTACGGGAGGTTGGGCCAAGTACGCCTGCAACAAAACGAGGTTTATCTGGGGTTGAATATTTGTCGCATGCTGCACGCGCTAAACGTGCAGCTTCACGGTTAATCTCGGGAACGAGGTCTTCCATGTGGTAGTCCGACATCGAAACACGTGTGCCGTTAAAGCTGTTGGTTTCAATAATGTCTGCACCTGCATCGAGGTATGCTTCATGAATACCTTGAATAATTTGTGGCTGAGTCAGCACCAAAAGGTCATTGTTGCCTTTGAGGTCAGAAGCCCAATCTACAAAGCGTTCACCACGATAATCTTCTTCTTCGAGCTTGTGACGCTGAATCATGGTACCCATCGCACCATCGATAATAAGGATGCGCTCGGCAAGAAGTGCTTTTAAGGTGGCAAGTGTAGACATTCAAAACTCACAAACAGGTTTTCAAAACGTGCAATATTTTAGCAGAAAAGCAGGTTCATTGATGCCTAATTCAAGTGGTATTGGCTATATGGCAAATAAAAAAGGCTGATTTAGCTTTAGTTTTCACGAAAGTGAAATATAGACCCGCTATGTTAATAGATCAGAATAAGTAGAGATGAAAAAATATTGATTAGAGCAGATTGTTACAGACAGCACAGCCAAATGTAAGAAAATAATTCAGCGTAAGTAGCACCGAAAAATTAAATTTTGAGCCAGCACAGTGCGTTCAAGGCCTATAGGTGATTTACTGCTGATCTAAAATAAGCCAATTATGAAAAAATTGGCTTCATGTGACACGCATTTGTCATATAATTGTCACAATTAAATTGAACAATAGGGGATATTGATATCCTCTTTAGCCGTCTGCATGAATTCTAATATTCCTCCCGTCCAAGATCAGGTGCACGTGACACAGGTCAAGTCGACGAATGTGCACGTACCTACACCGAAATTTTTTATGCCGGTGTTTTTAACGGTCATTATTTCAACGCTAATTTATATTGGCTTTCAGCTTTCTGCTGACTTATCGCATGTTCCTGCACTGAATCTTTACTCTTTAATCCTTTTAGCAACGGCATTGTTCATTGCTTTGGGTTTTGAGTTTGTAAATGGCTTTCACGATACTGCCAATGCGGTTGCAACGGTCATTTATACAAATGCACTGTCTGCACCTGTTGCGGTGATGTGGGCAGGTTTCTGTAACTTTCTTGGGGTTATGGTCGCAAGTGGTGCAGTGGCTTACGGTATTATTGCGTTGCTGCCCGTTGAGTTGATTATGAATGTCAGCTCAGGCGCAGGTTTTGCCATGGTGTTTGCCATGTTGATCGCTGCGATTTTGTGGAACTTGGGCACATGGTTCTTGGGTATTCCAGCATCGAGTTCACACACTTTGATTGGTTCAATCTTGGGTGTGGGCATCATGAACTACCTGATGCATTCAGGCAGTGGAGCTTCAGGTGTCGATATGGATCAGGTGATTAAAGTCGGTAAAGCTTTACTGTTTTCACCAATGATCGGTTTTGCTTTTGCAGCAGTGTTGTTCTTGTTGGTGAAAAAAATCTTTAAGAAACAACTGGAACTGTTCCAACCACCTGAAGGCAACAAACCACCACCGCCACTGATTCGTGCCATTTTGATTTTTACTTGTACCGGTGTGAGTTTTGCACACGGCTCAAATGACGGTCAAAAAGGTATGGGGCTAATCATGCTGATTTTGATTGGTATTGTGCCTTTGGCTTATTCTTTAAATAAGAATTTAGATTCACAGCACATTCAGTCATTTGCTCAACTTTCAGATCAAACTGCGGCTGTGATTTATCCGAATCATAACGATATTGCAGATGAAAAAGCCCGTACGGTGATCACGCAATATATTCAAACCAAAGAAATGACCCCAGAAGTCGTACCTGCTTTAGCCAGTTTGACAGATCATTTGGGTGAGCGTGTTGGCCATTATGGAGATCTTAAAGATATTCCTGAAGCTGAAGTTTCTGCCTTACGTAATGACATGTACTTAAGTACGACTGCGTTCAAACGTTTGGATAAAGCAGATCAATTACCAGCGATGTCTGAAGCGGGCAAGAAGACGGTAAAAGAATATCGTAGTAACCTTGATTCATTCTTGCAGTACATCCCAACATGGGTGAAAGTGGCTGTGGCATTGGCTTTAGGTCTAGGTACGATGGTGGGTTGGAAGCGTATTGTGGTGACTGTAGGTGAGCGTATTGGTAAAAACCATATGACTTATGGTCAAGGCATGTCAGCAGAGCTGGTGGCGATGACCACGATTGCAGCCGCGGATGGCTTTGGTATGCCTGTATCGACCACACACGTATTGAACTCTGCGGTTGCAGGGACCATGGTGGCAAACAAGTCTGGTCTGAACTTTGCAACAGTAAGAACCATTCTTTCGGCTTGGATCTTTACCTTACCAGCAACGATCTGTTTATCAGGTGGCTTGTTCTGGTTGTTCCTACAGTTTGTTTAATCTGATTGGTAAAAACCAATGATAAAAAAACGCTACCTTGGGTAGCGTTTTTTAGCTCTGTATTTTATGAACGATACTGTTCATATTTTACTTTTTGAATTTCGCCCACACTTTGTCTAAAGGTAGTTTATCTGCGGCAAAGCCATAGAGTGCAGCAAAGGGCAGTGCAGTACGTGCTAAATAGGCTACACGCCATAAGCCACCATGATTGGCGCCGTGCATCATCAGTTCTAGAGGATGTTCAAGTTTGTTCTCTGGATTGGCTACAGATTCAGGATTACGCAGGTCATGGATCCATAAAGCCGCCATGATGGCATTGGTGGTTTCAGGCTTAAAGGCTTCAACATCAAACAAGCTCGCACCATTAAATGCGGCTTTGAGCAGTGGATTTTTAGTGACGGAGTGTGTGGTGGTTGATGGTGCAATGTTGATGCTGACCCGCTGACCTTCCGAGCGAGCAAGCGTTGCACGCCACTGCTGAATACGTTTAGCCAACGCGTAGTTTGGTCCTTGTTCAATCACTAAACAGTCGGTAATACCATAAGACTTGTCATTATCTGACTCGACGAGCTCATGTAGGTTTTTCTTAAAAAACAGTTGTCCGCTGAGGGTTGAAATACTCTTGCTGATCATCTGCTGGGTTTTAGAGCGACCACTGAACTTTTGCTCAGACGCTGTAATGACTTCTTCTGGGACTGCATAGACATCGGTAGGTGTGCACATATACATCAAACTGGTATCTGCTTTTTGCGCACTGACATATTGCATGATCGCATCCATTGCAACAGAAACACGGACATGCTTTTCTCCATCCAAATATGCAATCGCGGCCAAATCTAACTGATGTGGGTTTTGTACCAACCATTGTGCAATTTCAGGCACTTGTGTCAGTAAGTTCGCACCAAGTTTTTCTTTAAGCACAGACACAGGTGTTTCCTCGCTCAAAGCTTCAACTGATGGGGCATATAGCGTGGCATTGCCGTGTTGAATGGTGTCTAAAATTTTGCCCCATACACGGCTATTGGGTAAATCAACCGCCACAATATTTGCTTTCCATTGGGCTAACCATGTGAGTGGACCAGCTTCAGATGCCGCACCGAACAAAACCATCGTGCGATCTGATAAATCAAACCATTCAGGATGTTTCACACAAGCAATCAGTGCTTCAGCATGGCTTGGTTCAATCACACCTGCATCTAACCACGTTTGGATTTGTGCAAGTAAAGCTCCCCCTTTAAGCTGTGTACCTTTGTAAGGGACAGACCATTCAGGCGTCGCATGACTTTCGCCTTTGAGTTTAATAGTATGCAGTGGTGCGCTTTCAAGTGACATTACATCTTTGAGGAGATGCTTTTGCCCATCGCGATAAAACTCAAATATGTTGTGTACTTTGATAAGACCGTCTTGTGCCATTTGAATCGGTGCAATTTGATTACGAATCCCAAATTCAACTAAGGATTTAAAATAGCGTGGATATTGTTTACGCCAGTTCTTTTCTGTAAGTGCAGTAACAGAGGTTTGGTGATCAACATTGGCTAAGGCCTCTGCAATAATCTCTTTCCCTGTACGTGAGGTACTAACTTTTTGTGTTTTAGGGTAAGTTGGAAATTGAAGACCATCTAAGGGATTGGACATGCAAGAAATCTCACTGGCATTTGCTATTTATATACAGTTGTAAACATTATCTATGCCAAATCAAATTCCTGCTTGGCATTTCATGCCAAATTTATGTAAAAATATATGTAATAAAAAAGCCTTCTGAATAGAAGGCTTTTGAGTTTAGCAGCGACCTTTTTTGGCCTGTCCAGGTGGGCAGAAATCGCCTTGGCCATGAGGATAATAAGAACGATCAGGATCGACGATGATACTCCCTTCAGGGGTGTGTACCGCACAGGCTGTAAAACTGAGACTGATCATCAAGGCTGCAAATATAGACATTATTTTCATCGCAATTTCCTTGGTTTATAGTTGTCCTGATGTTCATTGTAAAAATCAGGACCACCCGTTGCTGTGAAAAAATGTTACTGAGCCTATATGCGTATGGATGCAATCCATTTGCAAACTAGGGGTTCAGCTTTAAATAGGTAACTGGGTTAATTTGTTCAGAAAGTGTGGGATAAGCCGCGGCTCTAAAATTAAGGTCATGATGACCCCATAAGCAGCTCCCCAAAGATGGGCGCTATGATTGATGTTGGAGTTTCCTTTTTTACCTGACCAGATGCTATATGCCACGTACAACACTGCAAAAATAATCGCAGGTACGGGAATAAAAAATACAAAAATCAGCTTCCAAGGTTCAAACAACACATACGCAAACAATACCGCGGAGACCGCACCAGAAGCACCAAGGCTTGCCCAGCGCACATCATTCTTATGTTTTAAATAACTTGGTAAAATGGCAAAAATTAAGCCACCCAGATAAAACAAAATAAAACCTAACTCATAGAAGTATTGACGGTAAAAACTTTCAATAATGCTACCAAAGAAAAACAAGGTGAACATATTGAACAGGAGATGCATACCATCGGCATGAATAAAGCCATGTGTAATAAAACGATCGTATTGTCCACGTTGCATCGCAGGAGGCCAGAAAATCAGACGGTTCATCACGTTCTGATTTGAAAATGCCACCATAGAAATAATGACCGTAATAATAATGATCGTAACTGTATGATTAAAAGGTAAATCCAACATTTCTGAGATGTTCTACATATAACTATCTTGTGGTCATAATGCCATTAAATTGAGCGGAAAGATGAACTTTCACAATAAATCCGACAATTTTGGTTGATTTTTTTTAATTACCCCGCATCTTCAGTTAAAATAGCAACTTCAGCTTGAGGAAATGATTGTTATGTCGACTGAGAACAGCAGCACTGCAGTTGCAGAGGAAATTCCAAACTTATTGATTACTCCGACTGCACAAGAGTATTTACGTGATTTATTAGAAAAACAAAATACACCGGGCATTGCTGTACGTGTATTTGTTGAAAATCCGGGTACACCACGTGCTGAATGTTGTATGGCATATAGCGCGCCTGAAGAAGTGATCCCAACCGATTACCGTCAAGATTATCCAGATTTTCCTGCGTATATCGATACACCGTCTATTCCATACTTATTAGATGCAGTGATTGATTACAACAAAGACCGTTTTGGTGGGCAGTTAACTTTCCGTGCACCAAACTCGAAAGTACCACGCGTCGGTCCTGATGCATCGATTGAAGAGCGTATTACGTATATTCTTCAGTCTGAAATTAACCCAGGTCTAGCAGGGCATGGTGGTAACTGTGCATTGGTTGAAGTTGTTGAAGATGAAGAACATGGTTTAACGGCTGTACTGAAATTCGGTGGTGGTTGCCAAGGTTGTTCAGCAATTGATGTCACGTTGAAACAGGGTGTTGAAACGACTCTGCAACAACACATTCCTGAGTTACGTCGTGTGATTGACCAGACGGATCATACGCAGGCAGAAGGCGCGTACTTCAAATAAATTTCAATCAACTTTACCAAATAACCTCCTTAAATTAGGAGGTTATATTTTATCTAAAGCTAAAATGTAATTGAGAATAATTATCAATATTTATTGCAATATGTTTATCGTTTGTTAAAATGCCCTACGAAATTTACACAATCTCTCCTTCTTTTGTATTTGGGTGTATGCGTTATGGGTAAAAATCTGACGAGATCAACTTTGGCTTTGGCTGTTGTAGGGGCAATGAGTTCGTTTGCGATGGCGAATGAAACTGTGACAACTGGGGCAGAAAAAGATACAACACAATTACAGACGATTGTATTAACAGCTGAGGAACAGGTTAAACAGTCCCTAGGCGCATCTATTATTACGGATAAAGATTTAGAAAAATTACCAGTTGTAAATGATATTTCTGAATATGTACGTCGGATGCCTGGCGTAAATTTAACAGGCAATAGTGCAACGGGACAACGTGGTAATAACCGCCAAATTGATATTCGCGGTATGGGGCCAGAAAATACCTTGATTTTGGTTGATGGTAAGCCCGTCAATTCGAGAAACTCTGTGCGTTATGGCTGGAGAGGGGAACGTGATACCCGCGGTGACTCAAACTGGGTGCCTGCAGATGCGATTGAATCTATTGAAGTATTGCGTGGTCCAGCGGCTGCTCGTTATGGCTCAGGTGCCATGGGCGGTGTTGTTAATATTAAAACTAAAAAAGTGACAAACGAAGTTCATGGTTCGGTTGAAGTATTTACCAACCAACCTGAAAATTCAAAAGAAGGTTCGAGCCATCGAGAAAGTTTTAACTTGAGTGGTCCAATTATTAAGGACGTATTGTCATATCGTTTATATGGAAATTATAACAAGACGGATGCAGATGCGGCAGATATCAACCCACTGACAGAAAGTGGCAGTCGTGCAGCAGGTCGAGAAGGTGTTGAGAATAAAGATATCTCAGGGCGTTTAGCTTGGCAGATTAATGATCAACAGAGCTTGACTTTTGACACTTCATTTGGTCGTCAAGGGAACGAATATACAGGTGATATTCAAAACAGTAATGCAGATGCAACCAATCCCGATTCTAACTTTAGCAACATTGCATACGTCAATGGATTGCTAGGTAAAGAAACCAATACAATGTACCGGGATAGTTATGCTTTAACACACGAAGGAAAATGGGCATGGGGTGATACAAAATTATTGGCTCAATTTGATAAAACTAAAAATAAGCGTATTCCTGAGTCATTGGCTGGTGGGCCAGAAGGGAGCCCAAATTCATTTGATAAAAAAACATCGGTGCTAGATACCACACGATTTAATGCTGAAACCAATATTCCATTGGATATATTTTTTCCTCAAGCACTCACCTTGGGCGCAGAGTGGGTTGAAGATAAGTTTAGCGATGCAACCAGTACAGCACAAGCAGATGCTTCGGGTTTGGTACTGTTGCCATCTGATCGTACTCACATGAAATCACGAATTGCTTCTGCATACATTGAAGATAACTTTAAAGTAACTGATGCAACAGATTTGGTCTTGGGAGTTCGTTTTGATGATCATAGTAAGTCTGGGTCAAACTGGAGTCCAAGTTTAAACATTACCCAAAAACTTGGAGATTACTTCACTTTAAAAGGTGGTATAGCAAGAGCGTATAAAGCGCCGAATATGTATCAAAATGCAGAAGGCTACTTACTCTTTACACGTGGTAACGGTTGCCCTGACACTACAGCAACGGCTTCGGGAAGTTGCTATTTAGTTGGAAATGCAGACTTAAAACCAGAGACTTCTATTAACAAAGAGGTGGGTATCCAGTTTGAAAAAAATATTGTGAATGCAAGCTTAACGTGGTTCCGTAATGATTATAAAAACAAAATCACATCAGGTGAAGAAGTCGTTGGAACGACAACCGTAGGTTCAACAACATATCATTTATTAGAGTGGACTAATATTCCAAAGGCTTTAATTCAAGGTCTAGAAGGAAGTGTTAGCTTAGATTTTGGTAATATTAATTGGACAAACAACTTTACTTATATGATGGATTCAGTGAATAAAACCACTGGAAATCCTTTGTCAGTTGTACCTAATTACACGATTAATTCGATTTTCAACTATGATATTACAGATCAATTTGATGTGAATTTCGTTTATACCCAATATGGTCGCCAAAAACCACGTCAATTTGCTGAAACGCGTAATACAACGATGAACACGAAAAGTGTGCCAAGCTATGGTATCGCAGGGATTAATGTGGGATACAAATTTACAGATCAATTTAGCGGTCGTGTAGGTGTGAGTAATTTATTTGATGAGCAACTTGTTCGTAATAATGACTTGAACCAAACCTACAACGAACCAGGTCGAGCTTATTATGCGAGCTTGAAGTATGCCTTCTAAATCATGAAAGAAAAAAGCCGCATAAAGCGGCTTTTTTTATTGCTTTAAAATCGCTTGTGCCTGGTCAGAATAATAAAACTGTTCTAAATAATAGCGTGCTCGATCACGTAAGTAATCAGAACGAATGAGCTCTTGAATAATAGGATTCAACAAATTTTGAAGTTCATTTTGAATTAAAGCTTCGTCGATATTTAAGTCACGTAGGAGTAGATCAAAAGGACGTTCTTGGTTGCGAATGTACCAAGCGTAAACACCGTCATGCACCTGTTGCTGGAGATAGTTGGTTTGACGCATATGCTCCCAAATTTCGTGACCCATTGCGACGGTTTGAGGTAAGTCCTGTACTTCAATATAATTTTTCAAAACTGATAAAGGCATATCTTTGATTTTGTGCCAGAGGTTGGCTTGAAAATGATATAGCTTTTCATTATTAAAGTTTTGATTTAACACCTGTTCGCTCATTTGACTGAGTTTTAAGATGTTCTTTTGCAAATAATGCCCAATAGTGTCATTTAGGTTTGAGTCCGTGACGGTTTCCAGTACCGACTTGCCCATTTTCATAAAACTAGAAACACCTGGCACACGTTTAGTCATCACCGAGTTGTTCAAATAGTCTTGAATCGAGTGCTGAATCAGCTGGGTAATCATGGCTGAAAAAGCTGGGTTATTTACTACAGTTTTAATTAGACGCTGACGATGCCCACTTTTACTCGCGACATATTGCGCAATTTTATCGATGGTGAGTACAGGAATCACATCGGCAATTTTGGTTGATTCATTGATGGGATGAATTAAAGCAAACTTGATGTGCTCAGCAATTTGTGAAATTAGATGCTCGGTCGCAGGTGTGGCTAGGATTTGTTTTTGCAACAGTGCATTGATGTCTTCAAAGCTCCACAGTTGCTGCAAAGTTTGTTTTCTAAACCAGTGATAAAATAGGGTGAATTCATTTTGTACTGTACTTGCTTGCGAAAACTCATGATCTAAAAAACTAAGATGAGCTTCAATGAGCTGCTCAATCATCGGGTGTTTCTGCATACGTACTCAACAAAATTAATTTAGTGGAATTAGTTTATCAGCCAATGGATTTTTTAACTTTTGTGTTTTTGCAAGAAAAGGCAGGTAGTGCTGTGCAACTGCTTGTTCTGCCTCCAAAAGTGGCATATGACCAACATTGTTAAGGATGACAGGAGCTTCAGCACGTTTCAATAAAGATTTGAGCTCATTCGCCACTTCGACATTAATAATTTTGTCCTGCTTACCCCACAAAATGAGGGTGGGTGCTTCAATATTTCGGGTCACTCGAGCAAAGGAGTCAGTGGTATAAATTCGGTTCAAGGTCACCAATTGATCAATCACTTTACTGTTTTTTTCAGCCTGAGTAATTAACTGTTTTTCTTGGGCGCGTTTTAAATAATAGGGCATTTTGATTGGGGTTTGCATGACACGTTGCATCACATCATCTAAATCGCCTGGCTTGCTCACGATCAAGTGCTTTAAATATTGCGGGTCTTTGGCATAGTTGGTGTTGGCGTTCTTATAAATCCCAGCACTGTTTAATAAAAACAAACTTTGCGTGTCAAAAGGGTATTGCGCGGCATATAGGGTTGCAATAGAACCACCGATAGAATGTCCTGCAACATTCAGCTTATCTTGTATATGAATGGCTTCAACAAAACGACGGAGTCGCTCTGTGACATTTGGCATAGAGAGATCAAAATCATCAGGGACTTTGGTGTCGCCATTAGTCGGAAGGTCAGGGATAACCACGTGGTAATACGGTGTTAGAAATTGTGCTACACGGTTCCAATTGTCTCGATTTCCAGCAAAACCATGAATCAGCAAAATCGTTGGCTTATCAACTGCACCGCCTTCGTTATAGCTCCAAACGATGTCATCCACTTTAAGCGTTTTGGTTTTTAAGCCGGCGGTGACGCGTTCTTGTAGAAGGTAGCTTTGTAAACTGAGTTTGTCTTTGATGATGGTATTTTCGACCGCATGGCTGGCGAAAGAAAATGACAAAGCTAAGGCGAATAGACCGGCCTTTAGACTTTGTTTCAAGACGGATTTTGAGCGCATCATCATGGTTCATCCTTAAACGGAGATGAATGAAAAAACTGACCGAATAAGATAAAAATGCTCTGATTTTGAATAGTTTTTATGTTTATTTACAGGTCTATTTGATTCTAATAGCTTTCATGCAAATGTCATTAATTATTTATTTGAAAGGATATACTGCATTTGGATAAAGTGTGAACTGCGTAACGATTTGTTTGAGATAAAATGCAAATTTAAAATTAAGCAAAAAAAGAAGCCGCTATGTTTTTTGCAAGTGACAATCAATTTCGCTGGGATTAAACTAGTCCAACTTAATAACAATCGGGTGGGAAAGGGAATGCTAACAGCTCAAGAAGCTTTAAGCCGTCTAAAACAAGGTAACCAACGTTTTGTAGCGGGTGAGACAACCCACCATAAGCAATTGTCTCACCAAGAACGAGCAGAGATGGCGGAAGACCAAAACCCATTTGCGATTGTACTCGGATGTTCAGATTCTCGTGTGCCTGCAGAAATGGTATTTGACCAAGGCTTGGGTGATCTGTTTGTCATTCGTGTTGCTGGAAATGTGGTTGCACCTTCGCAAGTTGGCAGTGTTGAGTTTGCGGCTGAGCGTTATGACTGCGCGGTCGTTGTGGTTCTTGGTCATAGCCACTGTGGTGCGATTCAAGCCACCATTGACACCCTGATGAACCCAGATAGCCCACCGTCTGCAAACTTGATGTCGATTGTAAACCGTGTCCGTCCTTCGGTTGAAACTCTGATGCAAACTGAACTGAAACATGACTTATGCAAACTGTCTAAACATGCGGTACGTTCAAATGTATTTGCCTCTGTAAATCAGTTACGTCATGGCTCAGCTGTGCTTGAGAGTTTGATTGCCAAAGGCAAGTTACAAGTGGTTGGCGCTGAGTACTCACTTGAAAGTGGTGAAGTGGTTTTTTTTGACTTCTGATCAGCGGATATGATCAGAATAAAAGGCGCTTTATAAAGCGCCTTTTATATAGGGATAAGCTAAATTTAATAAAATAGGCTGTGCTTTGCCATTTGGATGGACCAAATCTTTTTGCATCAGGCTTTTATTTCCCGCTACACTTTCTAAGAAAAAGGGCAGCAATTTCACTTTGAACTGTTGACTGACCACTTTGTAATTATTTTCAAATGCCTTGCTATAGGCTGTGCCATAGTTTGGTGGGATTTTCATTCCCAAGACAACCACGGTGGCATTGGCTTTTTGACTCTGCTGAATCAGTTGCGCTAAATTTTTTTGAATCATCTGAGGGGGCTGACCCCGTAGCCCATCATTCCCGCCAAGCTCAATCACCACAACATTTGGCTTATGCGTTTTCAACAGTTTGGGTAAACGAGCCAAAGCGCCACTGGTGGTTTCACCACTCACACTGGCATTGACCACTTTATGCTGTTTCGGATACTGTTGGTCTAACCGTTTTTGCAGTAAATTTACCCATGCTTGCTGTGGTTCTATGCCATAACCTGCACTAATGCTATCTCCTAAAACCATCACGGTTTTTGCAAAAACCCAAGTGGGGCTTATGCATAGTGCAAGCAAAACCAAGTATGAACTGATACGTTTTTTAAATTTGCGATTTTGCACGAATATTTGCATATAGGGATGTTATGACCCAAGTTCATAGTGATGTAAGCATCATGCCACAAGTGATTATTTCTGCCCAGCAACTGACACAAAAGATTAAACTTCCGCAAAAAGAACTGACCATTTTCTCAGATTTGAGTCTCAGCATATTAGCAGGTGAACAAGTCGCAATTACAGGACGTTCAGGTTCAGGAAAGTCTACATTACTGGGTATTTTGGCAACCTTAGATCAGGCTAGCGGTGGTGAGCTAATCGTTTGTGGTGAAAGTATTTCCAAGCTCAACGAAGAACAGCGTGCGAATGTGCGTTTGAAGCATATTGGCTTTGTGTTTCAGTCCTTTCAACTGCTGCCACACCTGACTGCTGTTGAAAATGTGATGCTGCCGTTACGGCTTCATGCGTCATTTAACTTCGCTGAATCGGAGCAACGCGCTTTGAGTTTGTTGCAAAAAGTTGGATTGGAGCGACAGGCCACCCAAACACCGAAGGTACTTTCGGGTGGGGAGCAGCAGCGCGTCGCAATTGCCCGTGCGCTGATTGCTGAGCCAAAAATTATCTTTGCCGATGAACCAACAGGAAACTTAGACAGTCAAACTGCGCGAGAAATTGAGCAATTATTGTTTCAATTGAACCGTGAGTTGGATACGACCCTCATTTTAGTGACGCATGACCATACGCTTGCAGAACAGTGCCAGCGCCATTTTGAATTACTCGATGGACAGTTGATCGAACATCCTCGAACGGGAGGATAAAATGAATTCTCTATTTCAGCCCTTACTGAAGCAAAGCTTTAAAAGTAGCGGTGTGTATTTATTGATTATTGCGTTGATTCTAGCGATCAGTGCAACAACCGCGCTGAAGTTTAGTAATGAGCAAATTCAAAATGCTGTAGCTCTGCAAGCCGCTGAGATGCTAGCAGGGGACTTGGTTTTAACGGACACCAAAAAAATCGACCCGAAATGGAAAGAGCAAGCGACAGCTCTCGATTTAAAACAATCCGAAGTCACTGTCTTTAGTTCAATGGCATATACCGATGATCAGTTTGTTATGGTCAATGTCAAAGCCATCGATCAAGCCTTCCCTCTGCGTGGAGATTTACACATTCAGCCTGCTGCTAAGCATATTGCTTCAGGTGAAGCTTGGTTGAGTCAGCGTGCTATGGATTTGCTACGGGTTAAACTGGGCGATCAACTCAATATTGCAGATGGTGTGTTTAAGATCACAGGCTTGATTGAGCATGATTCCAATCAAGAGTTAGGCTTTTCGGGGTTCTCGCCGACGGTGATTATTTCTGAAGAGGATATTACCAAAACCAATGCCATACAAGTTGGTAGTCGTATTGACTATCGCCTACTGATGGCAGGTACGGCACAAAATACTCAGCAGTTTGAAGTAAATTTTAAGAAGCAGAATGTATTGTCTGAAGATGCCAGTGCGACAGCTCAAAGTCCTAATGCGGAAGAACCACAAAACAGCTTACGCCTACGCAATGCCAGTGAGGGCAATACCCGTTTAATGAAACCAATTGCAAATTTGGACACTTTTTTGCAGTTGGCGAATATTTTAACGATTTTGCTGTGTGGAATTGCGATTGCTTTGACCAGTCAGCGCTTTGTACAACAAAACCAAGATCACATTGCGCTATTGCGTTGTATGGGGGCGGTGAAGTCACAAATTCTCTGGGCTTATCTCAGCTTGTTGGGTGTGGTGTTCTTGCTTGCCATGCTGGTCGGGAGTGTCGTGGGGGTAGGGCTGGGTTATGGCCTGTTACAGTTGATGTTACAACTGATGCCACACTTAAGTATTGCGTTTTCAGCTTGGGATATGCTGCTCGGACCGATTCCGATTGCCATGTTGACCAGTGCCGTAGTGCTTCTGGGTTTTGTCTTACCGAGTTTTTGGGAGCTGTTAAATACTCCACCGATCCGTGTCATTCGCAGTCAAGAAAAATCGGTTTCGTCTATGTTTTGGATGTTGTTCGCAGGAACAGCTAGTCTGGTGCTGTTTAGTATTGTTTTGACTGAAAACATGGTACTGACAGCCATGGTGATTGGTGCAATTATCCTTCTATGTGCAGTGTTATACGCTGTAGTCTGGCTGAGTTTGAAGTTTATCCGTGGCTTAAAAAATGCGATTTCTGCTTATGTCCGTACGCCTTACCAGACTGCATTTCAGATTACCGCTTTGGCTTTGGGACTTAGTTTAATTACGGTCTTAGCCGTATTACGAACCGATTTGTTAGAGCGTTGGCAGCAGCAAATTCCTGCGGGAACCCCGAATCAGTTTGTATATGGTTTACCGCCTTTTGACATGCCTAAGTTAAAAGCACAAATTGAGCAGAACCAATGGAACAGTACGCCGCTCTATCCCAATATTCGGGGCAGGCTGATTGCCAAAAATGGACAGCCTTTTGCTGCGGATTTGGTCAAGCAAAATAATTCCTTACGCCGCGAATTAAATTTGACTCAAGCTGACAATTATCCTAAAGATAATGTAATTGTCTCTGGAGCATCAAAACTCACAGCAAAAGGACAAGTTTCGGTAGAAGCCAATACCGCAACAGAGCTTGGGATAAAAGTGGGGGATCAACTGACCTTTAGCTTACCAGAGGGTGTCATTCACGCCAAAGTGGCAAACTTACGAACCGTAGAGTGGGAAAGTTTTAGCCCAAATTTCTTCTTTATTTTTGCGCCACAGACCATGGATGAAAATGCGGGCAGTTATTTGGGCAGTTTTTATGTACCAGAGTCTGACAAAGCGAAATTGGTCAGCATTATTCAGCAATTTTCCAACACCGTCTTTATTGATGTCAGTTTAATTTTAGACGAAATTAAGCGCATTGTTACGGTGTTGGTGCAGATTGTCACGATCCTTGCAGTTTTAGTGAGTATTTCAGGTATTCTGGTTTTAATTGCGTGCCTGAACTTACTTATGGATGAGCGTAAACGAGAAGTGGCGCTATTACGTTCATTTGGTGGTTCCAAGCAAAAACTCAGAAGCATGCTCAGTCTAGAAATTGGCTTTATTGGTTTTATGGCAGGTGTGGTTTCTTGTTTATTTGCTGAAGCAATAAGTGCGGTAGCATGTTATCGCATGGGCTTAGCCATTCAACCACACTGGGAAATCTGGCTCATTTTACCATTGTTCATGACCTTACTCTGCGCGCTGATTGGGCGTTATCGCTTAAGTTATCTCAGTGATATTCCGCCTTTACAAAGTTTGAGAGAGATCAATCACTCGTGATTGATCTCTTAATACGTTAAGTGTTTAATCTTAGAAATTGAGCTGTTGACGCATCATCATTAACACTTCTGACCATAAGGGTTGAATATAGACCACAAGGTTTTGGCAGTGTAAGTAAAACCAATACGCACCGCAGGCTGCCAAAACAAGGCTCAGCGGCATAATCCAACGCTGCTGCGTCTTTTGGGAGAGATACCAAAGTGCCGCCAAAACAGCACCCATCAACATGCCGCCAATATGTGCGGCATTATTAATACCTGAAATCATAAAGCCCATGGCTAAGTTGATTCCCATCACGATGAGCAAAGTCTTTTTATCTAAAATAAAACGTTGCTGTGGGAGCATCGGCAGTAGCGATAGAACCGTCAGTGCTGCCCCCAGTCCCATGACGGCACCTGAAGCCCCTGCACCGACACGCGGCAAGAGTTCAGGGTTTGCTAAACCCACACGAATCAGTTCATAACTGTCTTGAATGGCAATATAACCACTGAGCAAGCTACCCATGAGACCAGCAAGAACATATAGCGCAACAAAATAGACACGTCCAAACATTTGCTCCAGCACACTGCCAAAAATATACAGCGCCCACATGTTCAACATCAGGTGAACCAAGCCAAAATGAAAGAACATACTGCTCAATAAACGCATCGGCTCAGCCAAGAAGGTAAGTGGTGCATAGTCTGCTCCCCAGCGTATGGCATCAGCTGTACTTGGATTGCTGACATCCATGCCATGCAGGATTTGCCAAAAAAACAACCCAACATTCACGGCAATAATGACGGCGGTAATCCACCATAAATGTACGTCAAATTTTGTTTTGATTTGCGGAGGTGTAAGCTCGGTCATGCTATTCTTGCTAAAATTTTGCTATATTTGCCCAAGCTTAGCATGAATAAAAATGATTTTTGGAGTAAGCCACTGGCATGAAAGCTTTTATTGTTCGTAGTTTGTTAGTCGTTGTCAGCTTCGTGCTTTTGGTACAGTTGTGGATTTTTGCAAGCCTAGCGTGGTGGCGTTACAAGCCAGTGGAAACCACCATGTTTATGCGGATTGATTATTGGTCTGAGCCATCTAAACCCATTCAACACGAATGGCGTGATTATGATGAGATCAGTGAGTACATGAAAAAAGCCATTGTTGCGGCTGAAGATGGCAAATTTATGCAACATCATGGTTTTGACTGGGATGGCATTCAAGCGGCGCTTGAACGTAATAATGACACGGGCAAAGTGGTTGCCGGCGGTTCAACAATTTCTCAGCAATTGGCCAAAAACTTATTTTTATATAACAAGCGTTCATTCATTCGTAAAGGTCAGGAAGCTGTTGCAACTTGGATGATGGAACGGATGTGGAGCAAAGAACGCATCTTAGAGGTATATCTGAACTCGGTGGAGTTTGGCGATAATATCTATGGCGTGGAAGCTGCAACCCAACACTACTTTGGTAAAAGTTCACGTAGCTTAAGCCGAGAGCAGGCGGTCTTTTTAGCGGCCATTTTACCCAATCCGAAATACTACCAAGACCATCAAAATGACCGTAAGTTGCAAAACCGCGAGCGCATGATTCGAAAGTATATGCGCTATAGCGATATCCCTTAATTTGATTGATCTGAAAAAGCCCAAATTTATGGGCTTTTTTTTATGAAATTGTCACAAAATTGAAGCATACTTATCATGATAAAACGCATTCAAATAATCAAAGGTTAGCTATGAATACGGCAGCAAGCACATCTCCGATACTACAACCTGAATACGCGTATAACGATCGCTATATTAACCGTGAGTTATCGATATTAGATTTCCATTTACGTGTATTGGAACAAGCCGTAGATCCTTTACATCCGCTGTTAGAACGGATGAATTTCTTACTGATTTTTTCACGTAACTTAGATGAGTTCTTTGAAATTCGTGTTGCAGGCGTCATGGAACAGTTGGATCTGGGCAATGAAAGTCGTAGCCCCGATGGCTTAACCCCACGCCAAGTACTCGACCAAATTTCGCAAACTGCACATGCTGCAATTGAACGTCAGTATCGTATTCTCAATGATGAAATTCTGCCGAAACTACGTGAGGAAGACATTTGCTTCTTACGCCGTGGGGAACTGACGCCTGCACAGTCTTCATGGGTGAAGAAATATTTCCAAGAACAGGTTGCACCTGTCTTAACACCGATTAGCCTTGACCCTGCGCACCCATTTCCGCGTTTAGTGAATAAAAGTCTCAACTTTATTGTGACTTTGGAAGGGAAAGATGCATTTGGTCGTCAGATTGATTTGGCCGTTGTTCCTGCACCACGTTCATTGCCACGTGTGGTTCGTCTACCAGATGAACTCACAGGTGGAAAAGAGCATCATGTGATGCTTTCAGCCATTATCCATGAGCATGTTTCTGACTTATTCCCAGGGATGACTGCGACTGGTTGTTATCAGTTCCGTGTCACACGGAATGCTGATTTGGCGCTCAATGAAGATGTTGAAGATTTAGCCAAAGCACTGAAAGGTGAGTTAAGTTCACGTCGTTTTGGACGAGCAGTACGTTTGGAAGTTACACAAAACTGTCCAGAACATATTTATAACTACTTGCTAGATGAATTTGATCTGCATCAAGAGCAGTTGTATAAAGTCGAAGGACCTGTGAACTTGGCGCGTTTATTGTCCAATTTTAAACGCCCACATCTACGGTATGACGCACATATTCCTGTTATTCCTAAAGTGTTGAAAAAGTCGGAAAGCATGTTCTCTGCAATGCAGAAACAGGATATTTTACTACATCATCCGTTTGAGTCTTTCGCACCTGTGATTAACTTGTTGCGTGAAGCGGCACGTGACCCACAGGTGTTGGCGATTAAACAAACCCTCTACCGCAGTGGTGCAGACTCTGAAATTGTACAAGTCTTAGCAGAAGCGGCGCGTAATGGGAAAGAAGTTACCGCGGTGATTGAGCTGCGTGCGCGTTTTGATGAAGAGTCAAATATCGAAGTGGCAAATGTGCTACAAGAAGCGGGCGCAGTAGTTGTTTACGGCATTGTGGGCTATAAAACTCATGCCAAAATGATTCTTGTGGTACGCCGCGAAAATAATAAACTTGTTCGTTATGTGCACTTGGGAACAGGTAACTACCATGCGGGTAATGCACGAATTTATACCGATTATGGCTTGCTTACAACCGATAAAGAGTTGTGTGAAGATGTACATCGTATTTTCCAAGAACTGACGGGTATGGGGAAAATGGCGAAGCTGAAAAAGCTACTTCATGCGCCGTTTACGCTCCATGCACAACTGATCAATTTTATTGATGATGAAATTGCCAATGCGAAAGCGGGCAAGAAAGCGCAGATTATTGTGAAAGTAAATGCACTAACTGAAGTGCAACTGATCAACAAGCTATATGAGGCATCGCAGGCGGGTGTACAAATTGATCTCATTATTCGTTCAATTTGTTGTCTACGCCCAGGCTTGCCAGGGCTTTCGGAAAACATTCGTGTACGTTCGATCGTGGGGCGTTTCTTAGAACATACGCGTGTTTTCTATTTTAGTAATAATGGCGATGCGCGTATTTATGGTTCGAGTGCTGATTGGATGGATCGAAATCTATTTAATCGTGTTGAGGCCTGTTTCCCAATTGAAGATCCTGCTTTGAAAAAACGTATTTATCAACAAGGTTTGTTGACCTATTTGCAGGATAATCAACAAGCTTGGTTACTACAGGGCGATGGAACATGGCTTCGTGCGACACCTGCTGAAGGCGAATCCGAGCATAATGCACAGCGTTATTTGCTAGATGTGATTAAATAACTTTAGGGGTTGTGCTTGAGTCTACTAAAGATTTAGGCACAAAAAAAGGAGTCATGTTTGACTCCTTTTTTATGCACAAAAATAAGCTTAGTGCAGATTTTGAGTAATTTTTTGCAGGATTTGTAATAGCACATCAAATTCGCTTTGTAGCGGGGTGCTTTTACGTGTCACCAAAGCCAAGATACGGCTTGGAGCAGCTTCAATTTGTTTGACCATCAAATCTGGATTCGCTTTAATCATATTGGTATGAATTGCGATTTCAGGTAATAAGGTAAAACCAAGATCAGCCGATACCATTTCCACAAGGGTCGGTAAAGAACTCGCTTTTAAACGATGATCGTTTTTACGCTCACCAATAGGGCAGGCACTTAAAGTGTGGTCACGTAAGCAGTGGCCTTCTTCAAGCAACATTAAACGCGAAAGGTCTAAGTCATCCAGCGATTTGGCTTGGCTTGCGATATCTGATTTATTGCAGACCAAAAACAAACTTTCTTTTGCGACTTCAGCAACTTTTAAGCCACGTGTATCAAAAGGTAGAGCCAAAACGACCATGTCTAAATTGCCATGTTCGAGTTTTTCTACAATTTTCTCACTTTGCGCTTCGTGTAAATGTAGTTGAATTTTAGGGAGTTGCTTATGCACTTCATCTAACAATTGCGCCAGAATAAATGGCGCAATGGTTGGAATAACACCTAGATGTAAATCACCAGTTAAAGGCTCGCTCATTTCTCGGCTTAAACGCATCAGGTCTTGAGCATCTGCCAGTAGAACACGAGCACGAGCAACGACTTGCTCGCCTAGAGGAGTTAAGCGCACATTTTGGCGATCACGCTCTACAAGTACGCCACCGAGTAGGCGTTCAAGCTCCATAATCCCGCCCGACAAAGTCGATTGGGTTACAAATGAACGGCGTGCAGCTTCAGTAAAATGCAGCGTTTCTGACAGTGTAACGAGATATGACAGCTGTCTTAAGGATGGTAATGCAGCCATAGTGTCCTAATGATTATGATTTAAAGTGTTGTGCAAATAATTCGCTAAGATTTGGAATGAAGTGCGGTGGGATATCATGCCCCATTCCATCAATTAATTCAAATTTAGCGCCCATAATTGCCTTTGCAACGGCCTTTCCGTGACTAGGCGGGAGTAAACGGTCTCGCGAACCGTGTACCACAAGGGTCGGTTGTTGAATCTGTTTGTCCAGTTGCAATAAAGAACCTGTACATAATATTGCTAAAAACTGTTGAAGTACACCCGCAGGGTAATAACTTCGGCGATATAATTTGCGAGAAGTCTGAATTGACTCGATTGGATTGTGATAATCAGGCGAGCCAATGATCTTAAACACTTTCAAAGAGTGGCTCACAATTCCTTCTTCATCGGTCGTTTCAGGTCGACCAATTAGACTAAAGAGTTGCTTTGGAAAAGGCGGCGGCAGTAAAGGTTGGTTGTTACTGGTGAACATTAGGCCGAGCTTTTTGACCTTCTGTGGATGACGCGCTGCTAGGATTTGCCCAATCATACCACCCATGGATGCACCAATCACATAACTTTCATCTAAACCTAAACGGTCTAAAAGCAGTGCCACATCGTCAGCCATGTCGTATAAGTCATAAGGTGCACCACGGTTATCTAAACCTAAAGCAAAACGCCCCATCAGTTTGAGGGTGTTTAAGCGTGGACCTTGATGTTTAATTTTTGAAGATAAACCAATATCGCGGTTATCAAAGCGAATGATACGAAAACCTTGATCAATCAGAGATTTACAGAAGAAATCAGGCCAAAATAAGAGCTGTGCTCCTAAGCCCATGATCAAAACAATGGTCGGATGATGGTCTTCGCCACCGATTTCGACATGGAGTTCAATACCATTGCCTAAGTCGACTTTGGTTTCGCGCATAAAAGAGGTATAGGGTGAAAGATTATATTGGAGTGCGCTATTCATTATTGTAATCCTCACATAAAGGACATCTATTGTTATAAATGTCCTTTTATTTAAACTCTAAACCTGTGCTGGAATCAAGTCTGGAACCAGTTTTGTTAATGCTAAACGTTGTTTCGCTGCGGTTGCACCGAGCAGTACGAAGCCGCGAAGTGTACCTTGACTGTCTAGGGCTTTGGCAATCATGCCATCGTCTAATTCCTCAGTTTCCCAGTTCACCTCTGCATCGATTGGCGCAGGCAAAACAGTGAGCGGCGCAGCGGGTGTTTTAACTGCTACAGGCATAGCAGGGTAATGCACCGCAGTGGTGTCACCATTTAAGGTTTTGGCTAAAGCGCGTGCTTGTTGCATGATTGGCATGACATAAGGCAGCAAGAGTCCATTTACCTCAGCACAATCTCCTACGGCGTAGATGTGTGGTTGATTGGTCTCAAGTTGTACGTTGGTCAAAATCCCACGACTAGTTTGAATATCTGCTTCTTTTGCAAGGGAAATGCTTGGTTGTAAGCCAATCGCAGATAACACTACATCTGCGACCAAAGACTGACCATTGGCCAAGGTCACAACATAGTCACCATTTTCAATTTTAGAAACTTTTTCAACTGTGGTGCCAAGGACAAAATGAATACCCGTTGCTTCAAGGTTTTCTTTAAAGGCACTTGAAACATGCGCTGGCAATAAACGACCCAAAGGCTGGTTTGCCAAGTCGATGACGGTAGCTTGATGGCCTGTATGTTGTAAATCATTGGCAAATTCGCAACCGATAAGACCTGCACCTAAAATGACTACACGTTTGTCTGCCCGCTTTTCAAGTTCTGCGCGGAAGGTTTTATAGTCGTCTAGATTGTTTACAACTTGAATGTCATTGCTTCCATCACCTGCAATGGCTAAGCGAATTGGGTTTGCACCTACTGCTAAAACCAATTGAGAGTAGGGCTGTGTAGATTCAGTGCCATCTTTAACAAGGGTTAACTGCTGTTGTTCAGCATGAATTTCTTTTACCCAAGTATGCGTGGCAATCTGCATTTTCAGTTGTGTTGCCATTTTCTCTGCATCACCCAAAGCAATTTGTTCAGGCGCTTTGTTGGCAACAAAGGCATTGGACAACGTTGGTTTGGCATAATTAGTCGCATCATCTGCACATAGCATAAGCAGCTCTTGTTCAGGGTTCAGCTTGCGAAATTCACGTGCTACAGCATAGCCTGCCATACCTGAGCCAATGATGACGATGGGATGCATAAGGTTCTCCAGAGATTATTTTAAAGACGTAAAAAAAGACCATGCTGCATGGTCTTTAACACTATGAATTAGATTTCAACCATTTCAAAATCGATTTTTGACACGCCACAATCTGGGCAAGTCCAATCGTCAGGGATATCGTCCCATTTTGTTCCCGCTACGATGCCATCTTGTGGCCAACCTTCTGCTTCGTCATAAATCCATCCACAAACGATGCATTGATACTTCTTCATTTGACTCTCCAAAACGCTGAACAAGAAAGGGTTCAGCAAAATAATCCATTACGCAAGCTGCTATTCATCTGAGTGGTTAGCATACTTCGCTAATCTAAATTTTTACGCAGTTCTAATACGAATGTAAAGTAAATATCGGAGTTTAATGATTGAATCTATCTGCTAAAAGCGATGGTCAGGACAAAACGTATCATTTAAAACCAGATCGTATTTTTCAAAATTGTGAAAGATATAGATGATTGCATGTCAAAAAGATGTGTTTTTTCAATCGGCTAGTCTTTTAAAATCATTAAAATATAGACTAAGGTCGTGATGTAAATGCAGAGTTAAATTGCTATTTTAATATTGAGTACATCTATACCTAATATTTATTAAATAAATGATTTAATTAAAAACAATAACTTACATAAATATTTTGGTTGTTCAGTTGGCTGCATGCCCAGAGCTTGTCTGTTTTTTTAACAGATAAAGCTGTAAAATTCATCTATTCTTTTTCAAATTTTATTGATCTCCTATGAACAACTTGTCTACAACGTTGTGGTCGCACATTCGTACGGTCCAAGATTTTCCAAAACCAGGGATTTGCTTCTTCGATTTAACACCATTGTTTATGAGCAATATTGAGCCTTTAACCGACGCGTTAATTGCAAGTATTCCTGCTGAGCAGTTGGCGGAAGTAGACAGTTTTGTTGCTGTAGAAGCGCGTGGTTTTGTGCTTGCGAGCTTATTGGCACAACGTTTAGGTAAAGGTTTATTGTTGGTACGTAAAGCAGGCAAGCTGCCACCACCGGTGGTGGGTGTGGGTTATAGTTTGGAATATGGTTTAGACCGCTTAGAAATGGCAGCCAATACCCCGTCGCAAAAAGTGATTATTGTGTATGATGTTTTAGCGACAGGTGGGACATTAAAAGCCGTTAAACAGTTGGTGGCAAAATGTAATCATGAAGTGCTCGGTGCTAGTATTTTTCTTGATTTGCCTGATTTGCATGCTGACTTAGGTTTAAAGATTTGGTCAGTGTTAGATGACAAATCGAAACCAGAATCTGTTGCTGCATAAGCACATTAAAAAGCCTTGGGACATCCAAGGCTTTTTTTATTTATATAAATATTGTTGTTCTAGATGTTCAATCAGTTGATTAATATTTTCAGGTTTAAGTAGTCGGTGATGTCCACCTTCAACTGCTTGAATCAACATATAGTTTTCTAAAACTTCCTGTGCTGCATACATATCAATTAATTCATCTCCCAGCTCTAAATAGGCCACTTGCGGTACATTGTGGTCTAAGTCAGTATCATTAATGCTTGGGTAATCATCGCGAAAGTCAGGGGCTAAGCGTGGGTTGGCAATAACACATGGAATTTGATGTAGCAGTGACATTTTCAATGCCCAATACGCACCAATACAATGCCCAACAATAATTTCAGGTTTTATTTTTTCAATAATATCGTCGTAGAAACTGGCTACGGTAGAAAAATTGAGATAGCGATAATCGATATCGATACAAAATTTCTGCTTTGCATCAATGGCATGGAACTTAGTGGACTCACGTGAGGAGTCTAATCCATGCAAAAACAAAATTTTAGATTCGCATCTGCTCATGATTTATCATTCAATAAAAAAAATAAATTATTTTATGAGTGGAGAAAAGTTTACTTTTCCACGATTTATAATATCCATTGTAGAGGGATTAACCGTGAAATGAAGTTAGCTTTTGGTCTAAGAAATAGACAGACCTTTTATACGGTGGGCGTCTAAGCTCAGAAATAAACAGGATGTATGCTTTTTTATATACCGCGTGGTTTTTGATGATGCTCATTCGTCTGGAATTCTGCTATGCTATGCAACTTCCGTTTTTTAATACATATACGAGGCAGAGATGACGCAACAAAACGCTCAATCGACTTCTGAACAAGCCATTTCCGAAAACGATTTAATTGCACAGCGTCATGCCAAGTTAAAGCAGATTGAAGATCAAGCCAAACAAACGGGCACTAGCCCATGGCCAAACACCTTTAAACGTGAACATTATGCGCAAGACTTACAAGATCAATTTGCAGACAAAAGCAAAGAAGAAATTGAAGCAGCAGAGCATGTTTATGTGTCTGTAGCGGGTCGTGTGATGTTGAACCGCGGTTGATTCATCGTGATCCAAGATATGACGGGTCGTATCCAGTTATATGTTGCGCGTAAAGAATTAGCACCAGAAACCTTAGAAACCATTAAGAGCTTAGATCTTGGCGATATTATCGCGGTGAAAGGTTATATTGGTCGTTCAGGTAAGGGTGACCTTTATGTCCATATCGAACATTTTGAGCTTTTAACCAAGTCGCTTCGTCCACTTCCAGATAAATTCCATGGTCTAAACGATACTGAAGTTAAATATCGTAAGCGTTATCTTGACCTGATTGTGAACGAAGAAACTCGTAAGACTTTTGAAATTCGTGCCAAAGTGGTTTCAGGCATTCGTGCGTTCTTAACTGAACAGCGCTTCATGGAAGTAGAAACACCGATGATGCATGTGATTCCGGGTGGGGCGTCAGCGCGTCCATTTGAAACGCATCATAATGCTTTGGATATGCCACTTTTCTTACGTATTGCGCCTGAGCTTTACTTAAAGCGTTTGGTGGTTGGTGGTTTTGAGCGTGTGTTTGAAATTAACCGTAACTTCCGTAACGAAGGTGTTTCGACGCGTCATAACCCAGAATTCACTATGATTGAATTCTATCAAGCTTATGCTGACTATAAAGACTTGATGGAGCTTACAGAAAATATGCTTGAGCGTTTAGCGCTGGACATTTTGGGTTCAACTGATGTGCCTTATGGTGAAGAAGTGTATAGCTTCAAAGGCCCATTCAAGAAAATTTCAATGTTTGATGCCATTCTTGCACACAACCCACAGTTCACGTCTGAAAATGTCAATGATCGTGAATTCTTGGCAAAATTTGTGCAAGAAGAGCTGAAAGAACAGGTAAAACCAGGTTTTGGTCTGGGCAAACTTCAAACCATCGTATTTGAAGAAACTGTTGAAACTCAGCTACGTCAGCCGACTTTCATTACAGAATATCCAGCTGAAACATCGCCATTGGCACGTCGTAATGATCATAACCCACACATTACGGACCGTTTTGAGTTCTTTATTGGTGGCCGTGAACTTGCGAATGGTTTCTCAGAGTTGAATGACCCGATTGACCAAGCCGAACGTTTCCAAGCTCAGGTTTCAGAAAAGGACGCAGGTGATGATGAAGCAATGCACTACGATGCAGACTTTGTTGAAGCACTTGAGTATGGTTTACCGCCGACAGCGGGTGAGGGTATCGGTATTGATCGTTTAGTTATGTTATTCGCTAATGCAGCAAGTATTCGTGATGTGATTCTGTTCCCACACATGCGTCATAAAAACTAAGTTTGATCTGAACATAAAAAGCCCGCATTCATTGCGGGTTTTTTTATTGATCTTTACAACATTACTAAATAGAAAAGCTTGAAAAAAAGAGATAAAAAAAATAAGGTAACACTTAGCTTTAAGTCCTGAGAATAAAACGGAATGTTTCTAAAAAAAACACTTGCAATCGCTGTGCTAATGGGTGCAACAACGAGTATCTTTGCTCAAGGTCTCGTTTTAAATGATCAAAATTTAAGAACAGATCTAAACTGGTTAAATCAGCAGGGTGTGATTCAAATTAGCACATCTACATGGCCAATGAGCGGTGATGAAATTCAAAGAGTATTGTCTCAGGCTAAAGTTGCGACTCCTGCTCAGCAAAAAGTTATTGAGTCAGTGCGAGTTCATCTCGATCGTGAGAACACGATGTTTAAAGCACGTTTATTTGCTGAGAGTGATCAAAAACAAATTCCGCAAGCTTTTGGTGATCAAGAAAAGGCACAGTACCAAGCAGGTTTGGAATTTAATGCCGGTGGTGAAAATTGGGATGTTCGCCTTAGAGTGAATGGAGAAAAAGACCCACAAATTGACAACGATCAAGACGTTAATGTTGAAGGATCGTACATAGCTGGAAAATTGTGGAATCAATGGTTAATTGCTGGCCAGATACCAACATATTGGGGCCCAGGACATGATGGTAGCTTAATTCGTGGCGATGCAAGCCGTCCAGTCTATGGGTTTACGGCTCAACGTGCAGATCAATCAGCTTTTGAAACAAAATGGTTGTCATGGATTGGCCCTTGGCAGTATCAAGCATTTGCTGGTCAATTAGATGATTATTCTGCTGTACCAGATGCTAAATTAGTGGGTTTACGTCTTACAGCACAACCTTTACCTTATTTAGAATTAGGAGCTTCCCGTGCTTTTCAATGGGGCGGAGAAGGTCGTCCTGAAAGTTTAAGTTCATTATGGGATGCTTTTGTCGGAAATAAAGACAATGGTGGGACTGGAGAACCAGATCCATCTAATCAAGTTGCTGGTTTTGATGCTAGATTGAATTTTCAGCAGTTGTTGAATGTACCTATGAGTCTGTATGGGCAATATGTAGGTGAAGATGAAGCTGGTGGCTTACCTTCTAAAAAAATGTATCTTGCTGGCGTAGATTATTCGTCATCTTTTAAAAACATGCCATATCAACTTTATACAGAATGGGCTGATACTCGTACCAACCGTGACGCGTTAGGGGTTTCATATAATCATTCAACTTATACCGATGGTTATTACCAACATGGTTTCCCATTGGGGCATGCTATGGGTGGTGATGGTGAGATGATTTCTGTAGGTGGAGATATTCGATTCGATCCAATGAATCGTTTAAATGGTCGATTATTATTTGCAAAGGTTAATCAATCTGGCCGTATTACCAATGCAGCCTTTCCTGAAACAGATGATATTAAAGCTATCGATTTAACTTGGTCACATTACTTAAGACCATTTGTACCAATCAAAATTAATGGTTGGTTCAGTGATTCTGATTTACATGGTAATGATGCTGGTGCATCGATTGGTATAGAAATACCTTTGGATAAACGCGTTTTTCATTATTAATATTTGAGAGTGATAGAACCCGCATTGATTGCGGGTTTTTTATGGCTCGTGCAATTAGCTTAACTTTCTTTGCTATCATGTTGATATATACAATCAACAAGCTGTTCTGTATTGGCTGTTATTTTTAGTCTTGTAGGTTGCGAGTTTGGTAAGTCATATACATAGAACCTAAATGAAACCGACTTTAGGTATTTGTAGATGTATTACCTAGCAGAAAATTAGAGGCAAATCGAAGGATGAATTGGTAAATAGGCTGAATACTTGGAATGAAGTTGATGTAATATTTGAGTTTATTTAGGGATATATGATTGTTGAATAAAACTTATAGAGCTTATCAATTTTGTTTTATATGAGGTTTTTGCATATAAATATAATAAAACAAGCAATAGTGTGTATAACTAAATCTTTATAATGAATATATATTTTTAAAAGTGTAATAAGTACACGATTTTTGTGAGTTGGTGCTGTCAATGTCATTAAATGAGGAAAGACTTACTCATCTTAAACAGCTTGAAGCTGAGAGTATTCATATTATCCGCGAAGTAGCTGCTGAGTTTGAAAACCCAGTAATGCTTTATTCTATTGGTAAGGATTCAGCAGTGATGCTGCATCTGGCGCTCAAAGCGTTCTATCCTGCCAAGCTTCCATTTCCGCTTCTGCATGTAGATACGGGCTGGAAATTTAAAGACATGATTGCTTTCCGCGACAACATGGCAAAAACCCATGGCTTTGATTTGATCGTACATCAAAACAAAGAAGGGAAAGATGCGGGCATAAACCCATTTGATCATGGTAGCTCAAAATATACCGACATTATGAAAACTCAAGGCTTAAAACAAGCACTTGATAAATATGGTTTTGATGCGGCATTTGGTGGTGCACGTCGTGATGAAGAAAAATCACGTGCGAAAGAACGTGTCTATTCATTCCGTGACTCGAAACACCGTTGGGACCCAAAAAACCAACGTCCTGAACTTTGGAATCTTTACAACGGTAAAGTGAACAAAGGTGAAAGTATTCGTGTATTCCCACTATCAAACTGGACTGAGCTTGATATTTGGCAATACATCTACTTGGAAAGCATTCCATTGGTTCCACTTTATTTAGCTGCAGAACGTCCTGTGGTTGAGCGTAGTGGTACTCTGATTATGGTTGATGATGAACGTATGCCTTTAAAAGAAGGCGAAGTTCCACAAATGAAATCGGTACGTTTCCGTACTCTTGGTTGTTACCCACTTACGGGTGCCGTGGAGTCAACGGCAAATACCTTACCTGAAATTATCCAAGAAATGTTGCTTGCAACTAGCTCTGAACGTCAAGGTCGTATGATTGACCATGATGAGGCGGGCTCGATGGAAAAGAAAAAGCAAGAAGGTTATTTCTAAAATCTCCCCCCTACCCCCTCTTTAACAATGAGGGGGGAACTCCCGAAACAAATGGAGGAAAGTCCTCCTTTATCAAAGGAGGATTTAGGTGGATTTAAAGATTAGCAACTGATTTCTAAAGAATATGTGGAGTTTTGAGCAATGTCTCATCAATCAGAACTGATTAGCCAAGATATCTTGGGCTATCTCAAACAACATGAAAATAAAGACTTATTGCGTTTTCTGACTTGCGGGAACGTCGATGATGGTAAGTCAACTTTAATTGGTCGTTTGCTTTACGATTCAAAATTGATTTATGAAGATCAATTGCAAGCGGTGACTCGTGACTCTAAAAAAGTTGGTACGACAGGCGATGCACCTGACTTAGCACTCCTTGTAGATGGTCTACAAGCTGAACGTGAGCAGGGTATTACCATTGATGTGGCTTATCGTTATTTCTCAACTGAAAAACGTAAGTTCATCATTGCCGACACGCCAGGACATGAGCAATACACGCGTAACATGGCAACGGGTGCGTCGACTTGTGACCTTGCGATTATCTTGATTGATGCGCGTTATGGTGTGCAAACTCAGACGCGTCGTCATACTTATATTGCAAGCTTACTTGGCATTAAGAACATTATTGTTGCGATTAACAAAATGGACTTGGTTGAATTTTCTGAAGCGCGCTTCAATGAAATTCAGGCGGAGTATGCAGGTTTTGTGGCGCAATTGGGTGACCGTAAGCCAAACAACATTATCTTTACACCTATTTCAGCATTGAATGGTGATAACGTTGTCAATAAATCACCAAATACGCCATGGTATACAGGCGAAACGTTGATGGGTACGCTTGAGTCTGTGGAAATTAACCGCAGTTCAGTGACCAACGATTTCCGTTTCCCTGTGCAATATGTGAACCGTCCAAACCTCGACTTCCGTGGTTTCTGCGGTACGGTTGCGCTGGGTGATGTATCAGTAGGTGACAAAATCGTGGCTTTACCATCAGGTAAGTCGTCGACGGTTAAAGAAATCGTTACTTATGATGGGAACTTAGAGCGTGCTGTTGCAGGTCAAGCCGTAACGTTGACGCTGAATGACGAAATTGATATTTCGCGTGGTAACGTACTTGTACGTGCAGATCAAGCTGCGCCAGAAATTTCACGTTCGGTCAATGCCACGGTGGTTTGGATGGCAGATCAACCGCTGGTGATTGGTAAGTTGTATAACTTAAAAGTGGGCACGCAAACTGTTCCTGCAAAAGTGACTGCAATTAACTACCGTACCAATGTCAACACATTGGAAAAAGTACAAGTCGATAGTCTTGAGCTGAACGCGATTGCTAATGTCACGGTTGAGTTTGATGCGCCTGTGGTATTTGATCGCTACCAAGACAGCCGTTATACAGGTTCGTTTATCTTCATTGACCGTTTAAACAACGTGACGATTGGTGCGGGTATGGTGGAAGAGTCTGTGGAATGGTCTGCGCATAGCAACCCTGTCACAGCGGAAGACCGTGCTGCACGTTTAGGTCAAAAACCTGCTGCGGTAACTGTCTCTGCGAAAGCCCTAGAAAATGCACAAGCACTTGAAAACTTGTTGATTCAACAAGGTGTGGTTGCGATTGCGAAAGCGGGTCTAACTGCTGATCAGGTTGCACTAGTACGTGAAACAGGTGTGGTTGTGGTGACTGACCTTGTCGACGGTACAGATGTCGCATTCACTCAAGATGCGGTTGAAGAGCTAGCTGATAAAATTGTTGAATTGGTTCGTCTATAAGAGATTGGGCTGATTTGAAGGAACCCACCATAAGGTGGGTTTTTTATTTCTATTTTAGATGGATAAATATTATTCAAATAAATAATGTGATATTTCAATAAAAATTCAGTGCTATAGAATGCCTCTTTTGTAGAGGGGTATTATGAAAAAAATATTATTATTTATTGGTTTAACTTTAACTTTTGCTGCTGATGCTAAACAGGCTACGCAAAGTGATGAAGCGATTAAGAAGGAAATTATTCAACAATCGATACAAGCGTATTCGGGAAATTGTCCTTGTCCTTACAATACTGCAAGAAATGGAAGTCGGTGTGGTAAACGTAGTGCTTACAATCGAGTCGGTGGTGCTGCGCCACTGTGTTATCCAGAAGACGTGAGTGATCGTATGGTCAAAGAATTTAAAGGGCGAGCGTAATTTAAGTTCGATTTACAAGGCTTGGAAAATGAAAGAAAACCTGCGGAGATACAGGTTTTCTATTTTGGTGAGGGATTAGACAAGCTTCAATTATTGAGATTGTTAATCGATTGGTTTTGTTAGGAAGTCTCATTATCTTTGTTTAAGCGCTTTTTCAGTTTATTCACATAACGTTTAAATGGCCAAGTAAACTGCTTCACAAAACTGTTTGGAATTTTATAGCCGACTGTGCCATATACACTGGCCAAATGATTAGGCATATAAATCGATTTAAAAATCACATCATAAAGTGGAATAAAGGCTGCATAATTTTTATCAATCGCAGGCTTTTCGGAAGAATGATGCCAGTGATGAAATTCAGGTGTTGCGATCAGCCAGCGCAGATAGGGAAAGCGGAAACGCACGTTGGAGTGAATAAAAATGGCATGGAAAGAAATAAAGACCAAATATGCAAAGACCGCAGAGGTATGAAAACCTAACAAGAAAATTGGTAAAGTTGCGATAAAACGGGTCATTAACACTTCAACGATGTGTAAGCGTGAAGAGGCTAGCCAGTCCATTTGTTCCGTTGAATGGTGAATGGCATGAAAGCGCCATAAAAAGTTCACTTCATGCATCGCACGGTGTAACCAATAGGTGGTGAAGTCCACCACAATCAATAACTCAATAAACTGCAACCAAATTGGCTGCGCCTGCACATAAGGCACAATCGGGTTATTGGGAATGTGCGTGATCCAATACTGAATAGGCATGACCGTTAAAAACGAAAAAAGCTGAATGCCAATATGGCTAAACATGAAATATTTCATGTCTGTGACCCAGCCAACGCGCAGAATTTTCTGTTCAGTGTTCTTTGCAAAGAATCCTTCAAGTGGTATGAAAACCAAAGCAAGGATGATTAAGGTAATAACGAAATAATCAAAACCTGCATAAAAGGGTAGAGCAGGCAATGTCGGTGCTTTGATCAGTCCACAGCCTAAAATAGCCGCTAAAATGGTGATACACAAACCATAAAAACCATATTTATTCTGTTTAATGATCGCACTATAGGTACCAAAGCCAGCACTGATTACAATGCCAAACAGTAAGGTATAGTAGAAAACATCATAGTGTTTGCTATATAGCGGGCGTAGCTCTGGTGTGGTGAGCACAGTGGGAAATAAAAAACATAAAGCAGCAAAAATACCCAAAAAGCCTAAGGAAACAGAAAGAAATGCACTGATCTTGCCTTGCCCAGCATTGAGTTGTAGGTTTTCAAATTTTTTTCTAAGTTGATCTGTCATTTTAATTTAATTCTGAATTTTAGGAGTTTTGTCAGAGTTCACTTGAGGGGGGGAACGTGAAAACAGAGGTTAAATTTTAGCGGTATTGCAACTGTTCAGCAATCTTATCTAAAAATATCAAGTAATCCTTCACGTTTACCCATTTGATCTTAAATTTTGATGTTCTATTTCAGGATTTGAGGTTGCAATCCTTAAAAAATTAACTAAGATATATCTTAATAATTTAAAGATGTATCTTGTTTATGTCTAAAGCACAAAAAGTTAAACCCTTTGCTGATTTAGAGACAGCACCAGTGTTACGTAAACAGCGCCTATTTGAAGCGGGTCAGATGAAACTTTTAGCCTTACATCTCATTTCATTCGCACCTAAATATGGCTATGACCTTATTAAAGAAATGAGTGAAATTGTGGGAGGGGGCTATTGCCCAAGTGCAGGAACGATCTATCCAACCTTGAATTATTTGGAAGAGCAGCAGTTTGTTCAGGTCGCGTTAGATGATGCTGAACGTAAGCAATACCGTATAACGGCCTTGGGTTTGAAGCATCTTGAGGTTGAGCAAGCAAATGTGGAAAAGATTTTATCTCGTTTCGATACGCGTAAAAAAATTCAAAATAATGAACAATATCTTGACATTAAACGTGCGATGGAAAACCTCAAAGCTTCCTTAAAGCTCAAGATACAACACAGTGAGCTGAGCGCTGAACAAATTCGTGTTATTGCAGAAAAAATCGATCAAGCAGCGGTGAATATTGCACGTCTCTAGGAAAACAGAATGAAACAACATACTTATGAAGTCACACTTAAACACATTACCGATGCCCAAGGCAACCCATCGACCTATACCGATATTTTGAGTTTTAACACTTATAACCACGACGATATTTTTAAAGTGTTACATGTGATTCAAAACAGTCAAATGCTGGATGATGAAGCAGCGAAATCATTTACTGTTGGTTTAAAGCTCTTTAGTGAGGTGATGCTAGAGCATAAAAACCTTCCACTCTTTAAAGATTTTATGCCACATTTTGGGCAGTTTATGAAAGCTTTAAAACAAACCGTTAAAACGCAAAGCCAAAGCTAATTTTTATTTACTCAGGTCGATTATGTTCAACACGCTCCCCAAAATTCATATCAAACATTTAAATTGGTTAATGCCTTTATTGCTTTCAGGCCTGATGAGTGGTTCTATTTCTGGTTTTAACTTACTGCTAAATAAAGGCTTAGTGCATAATTTCTTCCATTTTTGGCTCAAAAGCTGGAGCTTATCTTGGTTGATTGCATTTCCTCTGATTATGGTGTTTTTGCCTCTGGTCCGTAAATTTCTAATGCAGTTTGTGTCTTTGCCTGATCAGCCACATAACTGAATAGCTGTGCTTTTCATCTGGCCCTAATCGTTCTAAGTAATGTTTGAGAGGGATGTCGAGAGCGGTCGCAGCTTGCTTTTTTATCAATGATCAGTGCTATCACGCAGCAAAATAGTCTTCAGACTATACATAAGTACGGTGTTATTCATTTCAATTTATTTCTATGATCAAATAGGTCTATGAAACTTGAAAAATATTGCAAGAGTTAGGAATAAATCATGTCACAAACAACGATGCAACAGGTCATTATTACAGAGCCAGGGGGTGTGGATAAGCTGGCATATGAAACAGTGACGATCCCTGAAGCAAAAGCAGACGAGGTTTTGGTTAAAGTCCATGCGTTTGGTATTAACCGTCCAGATATATTACAGCGTCAGGGTTTATATCCAATGCCGCCTGGGGTAACGCAAGTGCCGGGGCTTGAGGTTGCAGGTGAGGTCGTTGCAGTTGGAGCTGAAGTTACCCAGTTTAAATTAGGCGATAAAGTTTGTGGTTTGACCAATGGTGGTGGTTATGCCGAGTATTGCGTGGTTCCACAAAGCCAAACTTTACATATTCCAGAAAATGTAAGCTTTGTGGAAGCGGCGGCTATTCCTGAAACTTTTTTCACGGTCTGGGCCAATGTGTTCCAAATGGGTAAAGCTAAAGCAGGGGAAGTGGTGTTGGTACATGGTGGAACCAGTGGTATTGGGACCACGGCACTCATGCTATGTAAAGCATTGGATATTAAAACCTTTGCAACCGTCGGCAGCGATGAAAAAGTACAAGCCATTGCGAATTTGACAGATGCCATCAATTATAAAACCCAAGACTTTGAACACGTGATCAATGAGAAAACGGATAATGCTGGTGTTGATGTGATTTTAGATATGGTGGGTGCACCGTATTTAGAAAAGAATTTGAACTTGCTCCGCCGCGATGGACGTTTGGTTTATATTGCCTTTTTAGGAGGGGCAAAAGCCAAAGATGTTAAGTTGGGGCAAATTATGATGAAGCGCTTAACCATCACGGGTTCGACCATGCGTGCACGAAATACGGCTGAGAAGGCTGAGATTGCACAAGGTTTACAAGATCATGTAGCACCACTATGGGCCAAAGGCCAGTGCTTGCCAATGATTTATCAAACTTTTGAGTTCGATCAGATTCAAGCAGCGCATGCGTGCATGGACACGGGTGAGCATGTGGGTAAAGTTGTGGTAAAAATTCTGTAATATTTCTACAGTATAAAAAGTAGAGCTGACCTAGTGTCAGCTTTTCTTTTGTCTAAAATTTTCCAAAAAATAAAAATAATGTACTGAAAACAGAAATTAATTTCACAAAGATTAAAAAAGGATAACTGTTCGACACAACCTGTCAAAACCGTGGTGTAAATTTGCAACTAAATTTAAACCTGACAAATTTACGTGGTTTTAAATGAAAAATAAAACAGAAAAGAGGGTTGTCATGAAAATTTTATCGACATCATATACACATGCGCATGGTTTCCGTGCGCTCAAGCGCTTGCATAAGGCGGTTATCTATAATAGTGTTTTACCTGATGAGTTACACAAGTTGTATAAAGCCTTAATTCATTTTGAGCGCTATATAGAGCGATTAGCGCATCAGCAAACCGCTGTAAAGAAGAAATCTAACAAACATTGAACGCTTTTTTTTGATAAAAAATGACATAGCTTGAAAGCTGACCGTTTGTCTTTTACTTAATATTATTCAGTGATTTATATTGAATATAATGCTTAGGCATTTAACTATAAATAAAGACACAACATTGATTGTGCAGCGAGGGCAATATGAAGCGTAAAGCTTCAACACATGAACGCCTTGCGGAGCGTTTAGCAAATATTTTGACTAAATTAAATACTGGGTATCAATTGGGGGTTGCAGAACTAGCACATGAATTTCAGGTGAGTACTCGGACAATAGAGCGAGATTTTGATCGTCTCAATACGTATTTGCCTTTACTTCAAGATGAATATACCAAGAAGTACTTTTTAGATCCTGTTTATCTTGGGCGCTTTAAGCTACAAGACATTCAGAACTTTGCGCAGCTTTCTGGGATCAGTGAGCTCTATCCATCTCTAGATATGTCTTTTCTACGTGGCCTGCTTGATGAGCGAGCGAATCAAGTGTTCTCTGCCAAAGGTTATTATTATGAAAATGCACAGCAATTTGCTGAACATTTTCAGGTTTTTGCGGGCGCGATTCATAAGCGTCAAAAAATCAGTTTTATTTATAATGATCGTTTACGCCATGTTGACCCGTATCGTTTAATTCATCATCAGGGAAGTTGGTATTTGGCTGCAGCTGTAGCTGATGAATTACGTGCTTATCGTTTAAGTAAAATAGATCAAGTGGTTGTACATGAGTCGGAGCTTTTCGAGCATCATTTAGAAGTTTTGACCCAATTAGAACTCAGTGAAGGGATTTGGTTTGCAAAGTATAAGCAAACGGTGAAAATATCGGTGCGACCTGAAGTTGCCTTATATTTTAAGCAACGTCTGTTATTGCCCGAGCAACAAATCGTACTAGAAGATGCATCGGGGGGGTTGTTAATTGATTGTCAAATTTGCCATGAAATGCAACTTTTACCTTTGGTGCGTTATTGGATTCCATACATTAAAATTATTGAGCCAGCTCATTTTCAAGAAAAATTAGAACAAGATCTGCAACATTATTTATTACCACCCTTATCGTGATACACGAATGAGATATTATTTTTAAGAGAGTCAATATGCTCTCTTTTTTTTTGCATTGTATTGTGATTTTTCTATAGGCATAAAAAAACCAGCTTAATGCTGGGTTCTTTATATGCACCATGCTTAGAAGTATAAGAATGGTGCCCGAGGCCAGACTCGAACTGGCACGCTTTGTGGGCGGGGGATTTTAAATCCCCTGTGTCTACCGATTTCACCACTCGGGCTTTAACAAGATGGAGGCGGAGGTCGGAATCGAACCGGCGTCCACGGAGTTGCAGTCCGCTGCATGACCACTCTGCCACCCCGCCGCGTCTTGTTGATGCGTATATTAGCAAGCTCTGAAAAAAAAACAATAGTGCTTTCATTCGTATGCGCATAAAAACAGCATATAGCGAAAAATATTTAAAATTATCATGTATTATGTGCAAAATTGATTCATATCAACACTTGGAGATGTGCCGTGGCATTAGTTTTAGATGGTCGTGCATTGGCAAAACAAATTGAAGCTGACTTGTTAACTCGCGTTGAAGCGCTCAAAGCAAAATCAGGTCGTACCCCAATTCTTGCGACAATTTTGGTGGGTGACGATGGTGCATCTGCAACTTATGTGCGTATGAAAGGAAATGCCTGTCGTCGTGTTGGTATGGACTCACTTAAAGTTGAACTTCCAAAAGAGACCACCACTGAACAATTGTTGGCAGAAATTGAAAAACTGAATGCAAATCCGGATGTTCACGGTATTTTGCTTCAACATCCAGTGCCTGAACAAATTGATGAGCGTGCATGTTTTGATGCAATCTCTCTTGCAAAAGATGTGGATGGCGTAACTTGTCTTGGTTTTGGTCGTATGGCCATGGGTGAAGCAGCATATGGTTCTGCGACGCCTGCCGGCATTATGACTATTTTGCAAGAAAACAATATTGAAATTGCTGGAAAGCATGCCGTTGTTGTAGGTCGTTCTGCAATTTTAGGTAAGCCAATGGCTGCGATGTTACTTCAAGCCAATGCAACCGTAACGATCTGTCACTCACGTACTCAAAACTTAGCTGACTTTGTGAAGCAAGCCGATATTATCGTGGGTGCGGTTGGTAAGGCAGAATTGATTCAAAAAGATTGGATCAAACAAGGTGCAGTGGTTGTTGATGCTGGTTTCCATCCACGTGATGGTGGTGGTGTAGGCGACATTCAATTGGTCGGTATTGAAGAAGTGGCTTCTGCGTACACACCTGTTCCAGGTGGTGTTGGCCCAATGACGATTACGACACTAATTCGTCAAACGGTTGAAGCGGCTGAGAAAGCTTTAGGTTAATTTTTATAAGACTCTAAAATCAGTTTTATGTTGGTTTTGGAGTCGTGACATCGTTATTTGCTGCTGTTCGAGGCCGGACTAAATTCGATAAAAATCTTTCTGTGAAGCAGTAAATAAATGATGATTTCAGTCGAGTTCAGCAAATGACCATGGTTTTGCCTACTTTTGCCAAAACAAAAGTAGGTCTAGCCGAAGGCTAATTCCTCAATCTAAATCTTAGCTGCAAGAACCCGCAGTAAAAGCATAAAAATACTCAATAACTTATGAGCTGTACTTTCCAATTCCCTAAAGCCCCAGATCATTTACTTCAAGCCTTGCATGAAGTGATTCCAAACTGTGAATTGCTTGCGCAACAGCTTCCTGAAACATCCATTTCTTTGTGGCTCATTCCTCCCGTATTTCCAACCGATAAACTGGATGATGAAATCATTCGCCGTATTTGGAATGAAACGCCATATTGGATCTTTTGTTGGGCTTCAGGCCTAGCCATGGCGCAGTGGTTACTGGCAGAGCCTCATCACGTCAAAGATAAGGTAGTGTTGGATTTTGGCGCAGGTTCAGGTGTGGTGGCGATTGCTGCTAAAATAGCAGGTGCAAAACGTGTGATTTGTTGTGATATTGATGCAGTTAGTTTAGATGCTTGCCGTGCCAATGCGGAACTCAATAGCGTAGAGCTAGAGTATTTGGATGATTTATATCAATCTGAACAGGTCGATGTTCTATTGGCTGCCGATGTTTTATATGACCAATGTAATCGTTTCTTTTTAGATGAGTTTTTAAAGTTTGCACCTGAGGTTTGGGTGGCAGATAGTCGTGTTAAAAATTTTAGCCATCCGCAATACATAAAGCTTGATGAGCGTAGTGCCACAACTTGGCCAGATCTAGATGAGTCACCAGAGTTTCGCAATGTAAGTTTTTATCGAACGTTGAATGTTCAAAAAGGGCACTAAGCCCTTTTTTATATATCAGAAGGTCTTAAGAGCAGGTATAGCGCACAACATGTAGTGTGCTTGGTCGTGCTTCAAGTGACTCGCGTGTTGCAAAGTTTTCACCTTGGTGTAAGTCGGGTGTATTGCTTAATCCAAAAGTGGCACGGCTTTGACCAATTTGGCGGCCATATTCGGGAACATCTGCTGCAGTGTTAGGAATTTCATTAATACTTAAAATCGCCAATTTATAATTCTTTTGTGAGCCTAAAACCTTTTGGCAAGCACGTTGTAATTTGTTTTCATCGAGTTGCTGGTTCTTACGAGCAGCAAGCGTATAAGCAAGGGTAGCGCTCGACGCTGATTGATGTTCAATTTGATAGCCAACATTGCCATTGTATTGGCGAGGCATGCTTTGACATGCAGATACTGCTAAAACGATACAGCTTAAGCCTAAAAGTTTATACGTATTTTTCATATAAAAAGTTCCTAACATTATTCTTGTTCTTAGTATGCCATACGCGGGTGTAATTCACGATATTTCAATCGATCAAGTTTCGGCAAAAAATTGATCAAACATAAAAAATGCCTTCATTCGAGAAGGCATTATTTATGTTTAGCTTATTAACTTACATGCTTACTTTAAGCATCAATGATCGGTAATCATGCTGTGCTTTTTGGTGTCTTTCATAAAGATGTAAGTCAGTAGAGATAAACCAATCATGAAAGTGATGTAGTAAAAGAAGTAGTTTTCATGTCCTGCGTTTTTAAAGCTCAATGCCACAAGTTCTGCTGTGCCACCAAAGATGGTATTGGCAATCGCATAAGGTAGGGCAACCCCTAGTGCACGAATATGCGCTGGGAAGAGCTCTGCTTTGACTACGGCATTAATTGCAGTATAACCCGTTACAATCACCATACCGCTCATACATAGCATAAATGCAGTTGTTGGACTGCTGGTTGAACCTAAACCGTTGAAAATTGGAATTGTGAACAGCACGCCCAATACACCAAAAGTGATCATAATTGGTTTACGACCAATTTTATCAGACAGTGCGCCCACCACAGGTTGTAATAGCATGAAGACAAAGATTGCTGCTGTGGTGATCTCTGTTGCTGTGGTTTTCTCAAAACCTGAGGTGTTGACTAAGTATTTTTGTAAATACGTGGTAAAGGTATTGAATGCCAGCGTTCCACCCGCAGTCAGCATAATCACAGTGAATGCTTGCTTTGGATATTTGGTAAATAAAGCAAGTGCGCTAGATTTTGGGCCACCATTTTTAGCCTGTTCTTGTGCATCTTTTGAAGATTGGGTTTCAACTAAACCACGACGAATCCAGAACACCACAATGGCAAGTACAGCACCAATGAAGAAGGGAATACGCCAGCCCCATTCAGATAACTGTGCTTCGCTCATGGTGCGTTGTAAAATGATCAACACACACAGCGCCAAGAGCTGACCTGAAATGAGAGTCACATACTGAAAACTAGAGAAGAAACCACGATGGTTTTTTCCAGCCATTTCCGTTAAATAGGTTGCGCTTGAACCGTACTCTCCACCAACACTTAAACCTTGCAATAAACGAGCAAAGAGTAATAAGGCAGGTGCGAGCATACCCACACTGGCATAGGTAGGTGCACAGGCAATAATCAAAGATCCTACACACATTAAAGATACAGACAGGGTAAGACCTGATTTACGTCCTTTACGGTCTGCATAAATACCCATGATCCACGCGCCAATAGGACGCATCAGGAAGCCCAGTGCAAAGACGGCTGCAGCTTGTAAGAGTTTTACCGTGTCATCCCCTTCAGGGAAAAACTGTGGCGCGAAATATAAGGTAAATGCGGCATAGACATACCAGTCATACCATTCAACTAAGTTGCCAGCTGAACCACCGAGAATCGATTTTAAACGGGTCTTTTTATCGATGTTTACTGGAGCAGTTTGGGGAGATAGATCAGTCACAAAAATTTCCCAAAGAGAAGTTCGGAAAATACATCTTTTAACTTTTTAAGTAGAAAAAGTTAAAACAATATATTTTAAGATTAAACAAAAAATTCTGTTTCGTTATACTCCCCTTATCCTTGGACTTCATTCGACTTTAGTCTAAATGTTGGTATGATTTATATGCTGTTAAGTTTTTCTAATGAATATCTTTATTTTAATGGGAAATTATAATTTTACTTATTTAAAACAAACTCTTGTGATTTTTTAAAGTGTGAATAGTCAATTAAAATACAAGGGGTTATGGTGTTTTTTTATTTTATGGTGAATGTTGTTTTTTAGAAAGGAAAGTGTTTTTTAGCTTGAAAATTAGTCGACTTTTCACTGAATAGTAAAAATTAAAATTAAATTGTAAAAATAGATGAGGTTATTAATTTATTTAGAGTAACGAATTTTCTCTGATTTGACCGGCTTTGGAATATGACAAGGTTGGATTTTGGTGTTAAGTTTAGCTTGAAGAACAAAAATAACACAATAACTCAATGAGAGAGGTGAATATGCAAGACACAGATGCCATTTATGATATTGCCGTTGTGGGCGCGGGCATCAATGGGGTGGGCATTGCAAATGATGCTGTAGGGCGTGGTTTAAGTGTTTTCGTCTGTGAAAAAGATGACTTAGCCAGTCATACGTCTTCAGCCAGTAGTAAGCTCATTCATGGTGGATTGCGTTATCTCGAACAAAAAGAATTTCGTTTAGTACGTGAAGCGCTATTAGAGCGTGAAGTCTTGTTAAAAAAAGCCCCACACTTGATCCATCCTATGCGTTTTATTATGCCGCATTTGCCTTATTTGCGCCCTGCATGGTTGATTCGTTCAGGTTTGTTTATTTATGACTATTTGGCAAAACGAGAAACATTAGAGGGCTCGGAGCTTGTTCATTTTAATGTCGACAGTCCCTTAAAAGACACCATTAAACGTGGTTTCGAATATTCGGACTGTACTGTGGATGATTCGCGTTTGGTGGTAGTCAATGCAATTCAAGCACATGAGCTAGGGGCTCAAATTCGAACCCAGACGCGATGTGTTTCTGCGGTTCAGCAAGAGGGTGTGTGGTGCCTAACGTTAGAGCATCAAAAACAACACTACCAAATTAAAGCTCGAACTTTAGTTAATGCAACGGGTGCATGGGTCACAGATTTTATTCAACAGCAACTGTCCCAAACGCCGAAGGCAGGCATTCGATTGGTTCAGGGTAGTCATATCATTGTGAAGCGTTTATACCCTGAACAGCATGCATTTATTTTACAAAATGACGATCAACGTATTGTGTTTGTAATTCCTTATTTAGATGAATACAGCCTGATTGGTACCACGGACGTAGAGTTTGAGGGTGATGCAAATCATGTCCATATTACCGAGCAGGAAACGGCTTATTTGATTGATGTGATTAATGACCATTTCAAGCTTCAATTACAGCTAGAAGATGTAATTTCAAGCTTTGCAGGCGTAAGGGCGCTGTATGATGATGCAAGTACCCAAGCCTCTAAAGTGACACGTGATTATGTACTGGCGATGTCTAAGCCTGTTGCGGATGAAGCGCCATTGTTATCTGTTTATGGTGGAAAGCTAACGACTTATCGCAAGTTGGCGGAAGCGGCTTTGCTACAGCTGAAACGTTATTTTCCACACATGAAAGCGGAATGGACGGCTGAGGCAAAACTCCCAGGTGCGGAAGGTTTTAGTTCAGTCGAGGTTTTATGTGCAGAGTTGATGCATGAAATCAAAGGGCTAGAGTCTCAAACAGCGCATCGTTGGGCAAACAGTTATGGTAGTCGAGTGTGGCATATGCTCGGTGAGAACAAAGATGTGCAAACTTTAGGGCAGTCTTTTGGCCATGGTTTGTATCAGCAAGAAGTGGATTATGTGGTGAAACGTGAGTGGGCCATCAGCAGTGAAGATATTTTAAAACGACGGACTAAACTGTATTTAAAATTTGATGCACTAGAAACTCAAGCTTTAGACCTCTACTTGCAGGATTTACACCTGCGTCGTATGCAGGGGGATGCTGCATAGTGTTAAGTATGTGTAATGGCTACAGTTGATTTTGTTCTATTAAAAAAGCCGCTATCGCGGCTTTTTTAGATTTAAATTTCGATACCGCCGAGCTATTTACAGTCTACAGGTTTCTTTCATTTTACAGCCGTTCCCCAAACGACTGGGCGGACAATACGCCAAGGCCAAAAGCCAAATCATTGGCTGGCATTATAGTTAATGACGACGTTGCCACCGACTTGATGTGCACGTTCAGCAAAATGCGGATAGAGTTCAACCACACTGCCATAAGTGCCCTTAGCGACTTTGCTGCGCTTTTGATTTCAAAATTGAGTTCAATCCGGTGTGCCTTTGATTACGCAAATATGAAGTTGTGGTTACTTCTGTGTAAACCATGTCTAGCGTGATAAATTTTTGTTGAGTTATAAAGTTTTAAAATTATAAAGAGATTAAAAAAAAGACCGCTTGCGCGGTCTTTTTTTGGCTTAATTTAAAGATTAAGCAGATTGCTTAACAGCATCTAAAAGTTCGTTTTGGCGAGCTTTAAGTGCAGCTGGTAGGCGGTCACCAAGTTTGTCGAATAGTTCAGTGTGGCTTTCAAGCTCTTTGATCCATTGATCTTTGTCTTGAGAAGTCACAAGGTCAAACTGGGCTTTAGTGAAGTCAGAACCTGTCCAGTTCAACTGTTCATAAGTTGGAACTAAACCAATTGGTGTTTCAACTGCATCAGCACGACCTTCACAACGGTCAATGATCCACTCAAGAACACGCATGTTTTGACCGAAACCAGGCCATACGAAGTTGCCTTCAGCATCACGACGGAACCAGTTCACGTTGTAGATGCCCGGAAGTTTGTTGCCCGCAGCTTTGGCTTTCGCTGCAACTTCTTCACCAAGCTCTAACCAGTGAGAGAAGTAATCCGCCATGTTGTAACCCGCAAATGGAAGCATTGCGAATGGGTCACGACGAACAATACCTTGTTGACCAACAGCAGCAGCAGTTGTTTCAGAGCCCATAGTTGCAGCTTTGTAAACACCATCTACCCAGTCAAATGCTTCTGAAATTAGAGGCACTGTGTCCGCACGGCGACCACCAAAGATAAACGCTGAGATTGGAACACCCGCTGGATTTTCCCAGTCAGCATCAATAGAAGGACATTGACCTGCTGAAACAGTGAAGCGCGCATTTGGATGAGCCGCTTTTTCTGCGCCAGTGTGAGGCTGACCTTTCCAGTTAGTCAAGTTAGCAGGTGCTTCTTTAGAAAGACCTTCCCACCATACTTCACCATTGTCAGTTACCGCAACGTTAGTATAAATCACGTCTTTGTGAAGTGTAGCCATACAGTTCGGGTTGGTCTTGGTATTTGTACCAGGCGCTACACCGAAGAAGCCTGCTTCTGGGTTGATTGCGTATAAGCGACCGTCTTCACCTGGTTTGATCCAAGCAATATCGTCACCTACAGTTTCAATTTTCCAACCTTCGTAGCCTGCTGGTGGAATCAACATTGCGAAGTTTGTTTTACCACAAGCAGAAGGGAATGCTGCTGCGATGTAGTGTTTTTCACCTTGAGGATTAGTCACACCAAGGATCAGCATATGTTCTGCTAACCAACCTTGTTGACGACCCATAGACGATGCAATACGTAAAGCTAAGCATTTTTTACCTAACAATGCATTACCGCCGTAACCAGAACCGTAAGACCAGATTTCACGTGTTTCTGGGTAGTGCACGATGTATTTTTCAGGGTTGCAAGGCCATGCAACATCTTTTTCGCCATCAGCAAGCGGCGCACCAACAGTATGTACGCAAGGAATAAATTCACCGTCTATACCAAGAACGTCATAAACAGCTTTACCCATGCGAGCCATTTTAGACATGCTAACTGCAACATAAGGAGAGTCAGTTAATTCGATACCAATATGCGCAATATGAGAACCTAATGGGCCCATAGAGAACGGGACTACATATAAAGTACGACCTGCCATTGAACCGTCAAACAAACCATTTAGGCGCGCACGCATTTCAGCAGGCTCTTCCCAATTGTTTGTTGCGCCAGCATCTTCTTGTTTTTCAGAGCAGATGTAAGTACGACCTTCAACACGAGCAACGTCAGAAGGATCAGAATTAGCAAGATAAGAACCAGGATGCGTTTCTTGGTTAAGCGCTTGCATTGTGCCGTTAGCGATCATCAAGTTGATATAACGTTGATATTCTTCTTCGCTGCCGTCACACCATTCAATTTTCGCTGGTTTTGTTAATTTTGCAATTTCTTCCACCCACGCAATAAGCTTAGGGTGACGAACGAATTCTGGTGCGTTCACTTGGGTCATGGTGAGGCCTATCTCAAATATGTACACGTTTGTACAAAGTACAATCTCAGCAATAAAATTTACTGCAGAGATGAAAAGATGAAAAAAAAGTGGCTGTATTAAAGCATAATTTGATAAAAAAAATAAGACCAAAGGCGTATCTAAATTATGAACAGTTCGATGGGGGTGCTTCATTTTAACTATTAAAAAACAATGGTTTGGTTTGATTTTTGGCTTTTATTTTGTGTATTTATTATATTTATGAGGATTATTCATTTAAGATATTAGTATTAAAATCATATATTTGTGTTTATTTTGTGATTGAGATTTATTATTGATTAAATAAATGGTAGTCATTTGAATTTTACATAACAAAACTGTTAAGTGTTGAATATTTGGACAAAAATAGAGCAATTACTTCAAGTTTAGGTGCAAAATGTCAGAGCAACTCAAACCTTTATCACTTATTTATAATAAAAAATCAGGTTTTCATGCCGCAAATAAAGATGAAGTGTATGAACAGTTGGTAGCAGATCTGAGTACCGCGGGTTTTGAAATACAGTCATTTGAGTTAAGTGAGTGCATGAACTTTGATCAGATGATGCAAGAGATTTTACTACGCCATCGTCAAGCGGAAAATGTAGGGGTCGTGGTTGCTGCAGGTGGGGATGGTACTTTAAATGCAGTTGCGTCTAAATTGATGGGAACGGATATTCCCATGGGGATCTTGCCTCTAGGTACCTTTAACTATGTTGCGCGAGTGCTGAATATTCCGTTGGACCTATTAGATGCAGCCAAAGCCATTAGTGAAGGGCAGCCACGTTCTGTACATGTGGCACAGCTCAATCAACATATCTACCTGAACAATGCCAGTTTAGGGCTTTATCCTTTATTTATTCAAAAAAGAGAACAGTTTAATAAGCATTTTGGACGTTTTCCATTGCATGCGTATACCTCGGCATTGGATGTTCTCATCCGCGACCGTAAAGAGTTAAAACTTGAAGTGGAAGTCGATGGACAGCGCTATCCAGTGAAAACGCCATTGATTTTCTTTGGCAATAATCAACTTCAACTGGCTGAAATGAAACTACGTATTGCCGAGGCGGCGGAAGCAGGCAAAGTGGCGGGCGTGGTAGTAGCAAAAAGCGATAAGCGAACTTTGTTTAAGACCTTATGGCAGCTGATTAAAGGCAATTTGGATCAGGCTTCCGATGTCTATAGCTTTGCAGCAGATGAAGTGATTGTTCATTCAAAGCATAACAAGCTCACGGTTGCGGTAGATGGGGAAATCGTCACGATGACACCACCGCTGAAAATTACAGTACGTAAGCATGCATTAAATATTATGGTTCCCGCATGATTTTACATTTGTCAGATTTACATTTTGGGACTGAACGCGAAGCCTGTTTGCAGGCCATTCGTCAGTTATGTGAGGAACATCCTTTTGAAGCTGTAGTGGTCAGTGGGGACTTGACCCAGCGCGCACGGTTTATTCAGTTTTATGCTTGTCGGCAGTTTTTAGACAGTTTGAAGCTGCCGTATTTGGTGGTGCCGGGGAATCATGATATTCCGCTGTACCATGTATGGAATCGTTTTTTTAGCCCTTTTGCACGTTATCAACTGTTTTTTGGGGGGATGGAAAACACCTTAGAAACTGAACATTTTTATGTCATTGGAGTGAATAGTATTCGTCGGCGTTACCATACGCGAGGGCATATTTCACTGAGCCAAATTCAAGAGATTGACCTGAAGCTGCAGCAAGCACCAGCGCACAAAATTAAACTGATCGCCGCGCATCAGCCTTTTTATACTCCGCCAGACCATAGTCATGGTGTGAAAGACTGTCCAATGCTTGGTCGTATTGCGTTGGAACAATGGAGCCAACATGGTTTAAATGGACTGTTACATGGGCATTTACACCACGCTGCCGTTTATGATTTAAATCTGATTTATCAACTTGGGGTATCGCATCCAGTGTTGGATATTCATGCTGGAACGGCAACGTCTTATCGTTTACATGCGGGTTTGCCCAATAGCCTGAATATTATTTTGCCGAATGCTGATGTACAGCATTTGAGCTTTAACGCTGAAACAAATCACTTCGAGTTGATGCAGCAAAATACGTCAGATTGAATTGAGTGTCTAAGCTTTGATGAGGTTTGCTTAAAAAGAGCGCAAAAATATAAAAATATTTTGTGTTTGCCCTTGAAGCGTTTTATTCCATCCCCACAAAAGTGTCATATCAAAATTTTGTTGATGACCTAGGAATAAGAAGTCATCTTCACATCGTAAACAATGGCATTTTGAAAATGTCTATGGAGCAAGAAATGAGCAAAATTCGTCCTTTACATGACAACGTTGTGATTCGCCGCGTAGAAAAGGAAACTAAAACTGCAGGTGGTTTAATTTTGAGTACTTCTGCTGCTGAACAGCCAGCTCAAGGTGAAATTATTGCAGTAGGCAATGGCAAAATTACAGACAATGGCGTTCGTGCTTTAGACGTAAAAGTGGGCGACAATGTACTGTTTGGTGCATATGCAGGCACTAAAGTTAAAGTTGAAGGCGAAGAACTTCTTGTGATGAAAGAGTCTGATATTTTAGCGGTTCTTGAAGGTTAATTCAGAACGTTCATTTGCTGTTTAAGCAATACAATTGATTAAAATTTAAGAATATTTGGAGTTTAGTATGTCAGCTAAAGACGTAAAATTTGGTGATTCAGCTCGTTCTAAAATGATTGCAGGCGTAAACGTGCTTGCAGATGCTGTAAAAGTAACTTTAGGTCCTAAAGGCCGTAACGTTGTGATCGACCGTTCTTTCGGCGCTCCGCACATCACTAAAGATGGCGTAACGGTTGCGAAAGAAATTTCTCTAAAAGACAAATTTGAGAACATGGGCGCTCAATTGGTTCGTGAAGTATCTTCTAAAACCAATGACATCGCGGGTGACGGTACAACAACCGCAACTGTACTAGCTCAAGCAATTTTAAATGAAGGCATCAAGTCTGTAACTGCGGGCATGAACCCAATGGACTTGAAACGCGGTATTGACCTTGCTGTTAAAGCATTGGTTGCTGAAATTAAAGCAACAGCAAAACCTGCTTCTGATACTAAGGCGATTGAACAAGTGGGTTCAATCTCTGCAAACTCTGACGAAACTGTAGGTAAACTCATTGCACAAGCAATGGAACGCGTAGGTAAAGAAGGCGTGATTACCGTTGAAGAAGGTTCAGGCTTTGAAGATGCTTTGGACGTTGTTGAAGGTATGCAGTTTGACCGTGGTTATATCAGCCCATACTTTGCAAACAAACAAGATACATTAACGGCTGAACTTGAAAATCCGTTCATCTTGCTTGTTGACAAAAAAATCAGCAACATCCGTGAATTAATTACTGTACTTGAAGCTGTTGCTAAAACAGGTAAACCACTTTTAATTATCGCTGAAGATGTTGAGGGTGAGGCTTTAGCTACACTTGTTGTTAACAACATGCGCGGAATTATCAAAGTATGTGCGGTTAAAGCCCCTGGTTTTGGTGACCGTCGTAAAGCAATGCTTCAAGATATCGCAATCTTGACGGGCGCGACTGTGATTTCTGAAGAAGTCGGCATGACTTTAGAACAAGCTTCTCTTCAGGACTTAGGTACTGCGCACAAAATCACTGTATCTAAAGAAAATACTGTGATTGTTGACGGTGCTGGTGACGCAGCTCAAATTGCTGAACGTGTCACTCAAATTCGTGCGCAAATTGAAGAATCGTCTTCTGAATACGATAAAGAAAAACTTCAAGAACGTGTTGCTAAATTGGCAGGCGGTGTAGCTGTAATTAAAATTGGTGCAGCGACTGAAGTTGAAATGAAAGAGAAGAAAGACCGCGTGGACGATGCGCTTCATGCAACACGTGCTGCGGTTGAAGAAGGTGTGGTTGCTGGTGGTGGTGTTGCACTGGTACGCGCTGCAGCTGCGCTTGATGGCGTAAACGGTGCGAATGATGATCAAAATGTTGGTATCAACATTTTACGTCGTGCGATTGAAGCGCCACTTCGTCAAATCGTTGCGAATGCGGGTGATGAACCTTCAGTTGTGATCAACGCTGTGAAAAATGGCGAAGGTAACTTCGGTTATAATGCTGCAACTTCTGAGTATGGCGACATGCTGGAAATGGGTATTCTTGACCCAGCGAAAGTAACGCGTTCTGCACTTGAGCATGCTGCATCTGTAGCAGGTTTAATGTTGACAACTGAATGTATGATTACTGACGTTCCAGAAGACAAGCCTGCAATGCCTGATATGGGCGGCATGGGTGGTATGGGCGGAATGATGTAATTCCAACCCTAATTAAATAAGTGTTTGTAATTTATTCATAGTTACTCACATATATTTGAAAAGAAAAAGGTCGCTCCATGAGCGGCCTTTTTTATTGAACTTTTTGATGTTTCTGACTGTGTGAATAAAAACAAAAGATAAGACGGAGATGAGTCAGCGCATTAGGTATAAATGGATCATTTAAAAATTCATTATCCAGCTTCTCAATTCTTAAAATAGTCTATGTCGAAGTTCTAAAAGCGAAGCTTCACATTTTATAAAATATGTCTAGTTTGGGTTCAACAGAATGATGTTTAGGTTTGAAGGATGACGTAGTTCAAGTATATAACGACCATAAAAAATGCAATTACCATTCTTTTGAGTGGTTTTTCTATTTTCAAAGTTTGATAACGTGCTCTACCAAGCGATGCGACTGTGTGAGATGGGTCAGTATTTTTCAGCATGCCTAAATTGGAATTGGCTGTTGATTTTTACTCTTACACAGTGGCTTTGCTGATGAAAATTAAGCTTAGGGACAAGAAGAGAATGAATTATAAATCATTGAAATTATCAAAATATCCGCAAGGTCATCTTATGGCAGCTTTCATGTTGCATGTTTAGCGGCAATAGTCACTCTGGTTAATCCATTCAAAACAAAAAATGGCTTGGGTCTTTAACCGACTTCATGCAGTGAATGGAATGAAATCACCAGATCTCTTTTCGCAAAATAACTTGTGTACATAGTTTTGTACAGTTGTGAATTTGTGCCCGAACGCTGAAAAAAATGAGGACTTTAAAAATGCGAATGATACCTTTACAAGCTGAATATCCGCCTTTAAGAAGCCTGCAAGTGCAGGGACAAACCTATCGCTATCACGTGATGATCAAACCCACTGGGGCACAGTGCAACTTAGATTGTAGTTATTGCTTCTATTTGCATAAACAAGACATGTTACAGCAACCCAAAGTTCCGCGTATGTCTGAGTCGATGCTTGAGTTACATATTAAGCAATATATCGAAGCGCAAACGGGCAATGAAGTGGTTTTCAGTTGGCAGGGTGGTGAGCCGACGCTTATGGGGTTGGAGTTTTTTCAGCGGGTGGTTGAGCTGCAAAAAAAATATGCGAAACCTCATCAGCGTATTGAAAATGATTTACAAACCAATGGCACGTTACTGGATGAGGATTGGTGCGCATTTTTAAAACAGCATGATTTTTTGGTGGGTTTATCTGTAGATGGGCCTGCCGAGTTGCATGATATCCATCGCTATAACAAAGGTGGAAAACCGACGCATGCCAAAGTCATGCAGGCTGCTGCGTTATTGCGCCAGTATCAAATCCCCTTTAATGCCTTATGTGTGGTGAACCGTGATAATGCGAAACGACCGTTAGAGGTTTATCGTTTTATCCGAGACCAAGTTCAACCGCGCATGATTCAACTGATTCCGGGAATGGAAAGCGCCCAGTTCCAACAAACTGCACCAGGTCATTGGAATCTTCAAGATTTGCCTAAATTGGGCAGTTCAGCAGCACAACCGGGAAGTTCAGATTCTGTGGTGACAGACTGGTCAATTGCTGCCGATGATTGGGGCATATTCCTTTCAATTGTGTGGAAAGAATGGTTACAGAAAGACTTTGGGCAGGTCTTTGTTGATCAGTTTGAAAACATGGTTTCCATGATGTTTGGCTATGGGGCGCAGAAATGTGTGTCGGGTCAAATTTGTGGCAAATCCTTGGCGGTTGAACACAATGGCGACTTATTTTCTTGTGACCACTTTGTTTATCCCGAATACAAATTGGGCAATATTCACGAAATTCACCAAGGTGATTTGGTTTTTTCTGAGCAACAAAAGAAATTTGCATATGCCAAATCCAAGTCACTGCCAGAATACTGCCAAAAATGTCCATATCTTCAATATTGCTGGGGAGATTGTCCAAAAGACCGTTTCCTCAAGGCCCCGGATGGAGAGGCGGGTCTACATTATCTGTGCTCAGGTTTAAAACGTTTTTTTCATACGGCACTTTTATCTAAAAATGAAATTGCTAAACGGATACGACTGCATTAGGGAACTATTGTCACTAGTTTTTAGAAAAGCATTTTTCTAAAAATTAAATTTGTAAGGCACTGATATCGTTCTGCGTTTAGTGTCAATTGGGTTTGAAACAAGGATGAAAATTCGTTTCATACGAATGTGTTTAAGGAAAATACCATGCAAAAAAACTTAATTTCTCGCTCTTTAGCACTGATAAGTGGAGCATTGCTGTCTTCTGCTCTGATGGCGAAACCACCCAATATTTTGGTGATTATGTCTGATGATGTGGGTTGGCAGAACGTCAGTGCTTATGGTCAGGGTGTGATGGGCTATGACACGCCGAATATTGATCGTATTGCCAAAGAAGGCGTGATGTTTACCGATCACTATGCGCAGCCAAGCTCGACCGCTGGACGTGCAGCATTTATTACGGGACAGTATCCAATTCGTTCAGGTATGACAACAGTCGGTCGTCCAGGTTCTCCTTTAGGGATTAAAGCTGCAACACCGACTTTGGCAGAAGTATTGAAACCGCTGGGTTATATGAGTGGTCAGTTTGGTAAAAACCATTTGGGTGATCGCAACGATAGCTTACCAACGGTACATGGTTTTGATGAATTCTTTGGTAATTTATATCATTTAAATACGGAAGAATTTCCTGAACAGTATGATTATCCAAAAGATCCTGAATTTGTGAATCAGTATGGAACGCGTGGTGTATTGCACTGCTATTCGTCTAATGATACCGATGAAACTATCGATCCTCGCTTTGGTGTGATGGGTAAACAAAAGTGTAAAGATTCAGGCCCTTTAACCCGTAAGCGTATGGAAACGGTGGATGATGAGTTAATTGCTGCCAGTGTAGACTTCATGAAGCGCAGCAAGAAAGCGGATAAGCCATTTTTTGTGTGGCTGAATCCAAGTCGTATGCACATGTTTACCCATTTACGTCCTGAGCATCGTTACTTGGCTGCCAAAGCCACCTCAGAAGATGATTTATATGGCAGTGGTATGATTGAACACGATATGCAAGTCGGTGCATTGTTGGATGATATGAAGAAGATGGGGGTGTTGGATAATACCATCATTGTTTATACCACCGATAATGGCCCTGAGCACAGTGCAAAAAATCATGGTGGCACCACACCGTTCCGTGGTGAAAAAATGACGACCTATGAAGGGGGAGTTCGTGTTCCAATGATGGTGCGATGGCCGGGACATATTCCTGCAGGACAAGTGAAACACGGCATTCAGTCGCATATGGATCTGTTTACAACTTTGGCGAATGTCGCAGGGAATAAAAATGTTGTAGAGGAGATGAAAACCAATCGTAAGCAAATTATTGATGGTGTGAATAATCTTGATTATTGGACGGGTAAGACTACAGAAAGTAAGCGTAATAATTTCTTGTACTATCATGAGTCAACCGTACGTGCAGTTCGTATTAACCAATGGAAAGTTCACTTTGAAACCAGTGAAAATTATTACGACCAGTATCAAAAGCAAAAATTTCCAGTGATGTACAACCTTCGCCAAGACCCATTTGAGACTTTTGATAGTATCAGAGATCGTTCAGACATTATTCAAACCAAGCAATGGATTTCTGAACCCTTACAGGCATTACTGGGTTCACATATCAAATCGTTGATGGACTATCCACCTGTACAAAAGGCTGCAACACTTGATTTTAGTGAGTTAATTAAGAATTTACAGAACCAAAAGCCGTAAATTATGAAAAAAAGGGAGCCGAAGTAATTTGGCTCCCTTTTTTGATGCTTGGGGAGTTCATGCTGGGGCATACAAATAAGCAATTTAAATCATGCATGATGTTGAGAGTATCTTATTCTAAGGATTTGGTGAGTTTAAAGTTGAACTTAGGTTGATCCAGCACTTGACCTTTATCGCCACGCATTTCAATAAATTGCGCACCAATATAATAAATACGGCTATCACCTGATGAGTCGAGCTGTATCAGTTGATCAGAGCCATTCAAAAATTGAAATGAGCCTTTCACCTCATTGACATAATTATTATTCGATTTGCCTAAAAATTTTTGTTTTAGCACAAAATGATGATCTAAGGTCAGTTCAAGTTCTGTGTCGATCCCAGAACAATCGTGACAGGGTAGAACCCCTTGGTATGTGCCTACCCAATCTAAGGAATTTGCTGTGTCTGGTGTATCTAACACGGTTGCGCTGGCACTGTCGTCCATAGATGCCGTGACATTGTGATCTGGTGGAGGATTGTTTTCATTCGGTTTTGAGCATGCCGTTAACATGGTGAAAGATAGGCATAGTGCTAAAAAAGTCTTTTGCATATACAGCACCCGATATTATTCAGTGTTTAGTTTTACCTTACAGGAGTGCTGGAAATGAATCTGTGAAGATCTGTGAGTGCTTCTGTATCTTCAATAAAGAATACTATTCACGTATTTTCACCTTTAATTTCGAAGACCCTGTTTTTTCCTGAAATATTTGGAATTAAATAAAATATACGTTTATAGATTAATTGTTGTTTTATTGACCGTCTCGCCGTGTATTTGATCAGCAGCATTGCTAGAATCGGCGCGGATTTTCAGTAATGTGGTTTTTTTTGTGTTCGAAAAGCTTGCAGAACAAAGTTTAGCCTTAATGGGGTGGCAGATTGATAACCATTGGGATTTGGATATCGATCAATGTGTGATGATTGCAGCACCACATACCAGCAACTGGGATGCGCTGTACGCTCGTTTGGCATTAAAAGCCTTAGGTGTGCATGTCCGTATTACTATTAAAGACAGCTATATGAAACTGCCATTTGGGCCATTTGTTCGTGCAATGGGCGGGATAGGTATTGACCGTCGTCCGAAGCATGAAGGTGAACCACGTCCAAGTATGGTACAACTCATGAGTGATCTTTTTAAACAACACCCTAAGTTGGTCATGTTGGTCACCCCTGAAGGGACACGTGCCAAGCAGGAACAGTGGAAAACTGGTTTTTACCATGTTGCAGTCAGTGCAGGTGTTCCGATTGCGCTGGCCTATATGGATTATGCGAAGAAAAAAACTGGGGTGGGTAAAATTATTTATCCTACGGGTGATTATGAAAAAGATATGGCTGAAATTATGGCATTTTATGCGCAAATTTCGGCTAAATTTCCTCAAGATTTCAGTGTCGATACTCGCTATCACAACGACTCAACTGCGTCTTAAATTTGAATCATATGAAATAAAAAAAGACAGCTTTCGAGCTGTCTTTTTTTATTTTTAACCGTATTTTAAGGGCTCTGCTGAGGATTGGGTAAAACCCCACCTAGCGACTGGCATGCGGCCGTATAACTTTGTAGCTGTGTTTCAATCACTTCAGGTAGCGGCAGGTCAAAAATTTGATCGCCATGTTGATAGCTTTCTACATAGGATTGAGCTTTTTGTTTACTGCTGGCAAGCACTTGTTCATGATAACTGGTCATGCTGCTGTGGTCGGCCTGATCGCGCTCTATATTTTGACAGTCAAAAGATTGGAGAAGTTTTTCGGCTTGTTTTATTTCTTTGGATGAGCTTATGGAGCAAGCACTGATAAAGCAAATACTCAGTAGTGCAAGAGGCAGTTTCATATATGGTGAGCGGTGGGTTTGAAGGTGTGCCAATTGTATAAAGATTTGTGAAGTTGGAGAAAGCCCAGTAGAGCTAAGTTGTTTAAAGATGAGCCTATTTTGACACAAAACACACAATTGCTGACCCAAGCCAATGCCAAAGTGCAGAGTCAGGTTTTTATAGCACTACAGAAAGCGATAGCTGATACATAGAAAACAGCCTGAACTAAACAATAAACCCAGTACCGTATGTTTGAACTGCCGCTCAGAAATCTTATAAAACAATTGCGCGCCGAGCATGGCTGGTAGACTCACACTCAAAAGTAAGATGCCCATATAGGGTAAATGTTGCAAGTTTAAATTTCCGCGGAGCAGATAGGTGAGTAGGGTAAACAACTGAATGGCGAAATTGAAATGCCTTAAAATTGAGCGCTGTTGCTCTTTAGGAAGGTTTTTTAACATGACCCAAGCCGAAGGCAATGAGCCACAAAAGCCTCCTAACCCACCCAATACACCCCCAAGAAAACCAATACTGCTATCGGCGTATTTTCCAGAGTTTTGAATGAAGCGAATTTGGGGATTAAGTAGCATCAATGGACACCAAAAAATCAAAAAAATTCCTAGAACCAGTTTAAAGGTATGTGCTTGAATGATGTCTAGCAGATAGGTTCCCAATGGAACGCCAATCAGACCTGCAAAGATATAAGGTGCAACGAGATTTTTATCAAGTTGAAAGGCTGATTCTGACTTTAAGGAAATCAGGTGACTCCAGATTGAGGCGAACACCACCAAGGGCGCTGCGAGCTGAGGTGCCAAGATCCAGACCCAAAATGACATGGCGATTAAGGCAAATGCAAAGCCCGTGAGCCCCTGTACAAAACCCGCCACCATTGCACCTAAGATAAAGATCAACCAAGTCATATGCGATATATTTAAAATTTTAGCGAGTGTACGGTTTTTTGATCGGTCTACATAGTTTTAGACATGAAAAATGACTGAAACCTTAGCTTGATTTTGAATATGTATATTGATCTTCATACATAGCGTAGCTCAGAACCATACTAATATGCGCTAAGACCACTTTCTTTCGTGATGGCGTAAATCAAAAGGACATAAAAGTGTCTAGATTATGGGGAAACCACTATTTTCTTTTGATATAAACCTGCACGTACAGACCCAGCTTTGGTGTTCTTCATTTGAATCCACGATGCTGGAAGTTTTAACTGATTCAAATCCCGATCGGCTTCTACATAAATATAGCCATTATTTTGAATCAGAGGATCAGCCAAGAGGGCCAATTCTTCCCATAGCTCTAGGCTATACGGCGGGTCTAAAAAGACCAAATCAAACTGTTCTTTTAAGGTGGGTAATGTTTGCTGTGCAGTCGCTACTTTTAACTGGGCACGGGACTTAGGTACTTTAAGGAGTTCCAAGTTTTCCGTTAAAAACTGTGCTTGACTGCGGTCAGGTTCAATCATCACTACTTTTGATGCACCACGTGATAAGGCTTCAAATGCCAATGCACCTGAACCTGCACAAATATCCAAAACATTGGTATTTTGTACATCCCACATGAGCCAATTAAACAAAGTCTCACGTACGCGATCAGGCGTAGGGCGTAAACCTTCAATACTGGCAAAAGGCAGTTGACGACGTTTCCAGTCCCCTCCAATGATGCGGAGTTGGTTTTTCATAATTAGTCTGACTCCACAGGTGCAGAAGGTGGTGTAGCTGAACGGTTTGTATTTGCCGTTGTTGAAGCGGGTGCTGTATTGGAAGTACTGGGTGGTGTAGCTGTACTTGTCCCTGTTGTGGTCGTTGGTGGAGTGCTACCACTTGGTAATTCACCCGGTTTAATCCCTGCCGTCATCAAACCACCACTAATTTGATGGTTTTGTGGACGAATTGGATTTTTATGACGTGTGAGCAGCCAGTAGTCTAGGATCGGACGAGCCAGCTGTGCGGCAGAACCACCATGACGACCATTTTCCCAAACTACTGCAATCGCAATTTCAGGGTTTTCCGCAGGTGCAAAGCCCACGAATAAACCGTGGTCTAACTGCCGTTCAGTCAATAGGGCTTCATTGTAGCGTTTACCTTGAGCAATACTTTTGACCTGGGCAGTACCAGTTTTACCTGCAATTTTATACATTGGCGTGCGAATGCCACGTCCAGTCCCTGTTTCAATGACATCGACCATGGCATCACGCATTTGTATCCAATCTTGGTCCGTGCCATTGAACTGGATTCTGCCATCAGGCGCATTTAAGTCTTTATGTGGTTTTGCACCTTTACTGGTTTGTAAAACATGCGGAATCACATGTGAACCATGGTTGGCGGTAATGGCTGTTGCCATGGCCAATTGCAGCGGTGTTGCTGTAAAAGCACCTTGTCCAATACTCACTGAAATGGTTTCACCTTTGAGCCATTTGGCATCTCGGGTACGCATTTTCCATTCAGGGTTGGGGTAAAGACCTGTACTTTCACTTGGTAAATCCACGCCAGTTTTTTCACCAAAGCCAAACTGACGCATCCATGTGTTCATTTTTTCAATGCCCATACGGAACGACAGAATGTAGAAGAAGGTATCACAAGAGACCACTTGCGATTTATGCAAATTGACTACGCCGTGTCCTGACTTTTTCCAGTCGCGGAATTTATTCGAATCGCCCGGAAGTGTGAAATAGCCATGATCGGAAATGGCCGTGCCCCAATCAATTAAGCCATAATGAATACCACCTAAACCAAACATCGGTTTAATGGTTGAGCCGGGTGGGTAAGCGCCTTGTACAGCACGGTTATATAGCGGTTGATCGAGGTTATCGCGTAAACCGCTATAGTCGGTATGGCTAATCCCCGTGACAAACAGGTTAGGGTTAAAACTTGGACTTGAGACCAAGGCAAGGATTTCACCTGTACGTGGATCCATCGCCACGATGGCACCACGACGACCTGCAAGCTGCTCTGAGGCAACCGTCTGCAAACCATAATCGAGTGAAAGATATAAGTCATTACCACGAACGGGCTCTTTACGACCTAAATGACGTAGCACATTACCGTGCGCATCGGCTTCGACCGACTCATTTCCTGGTACACCATGCAGCAAATCTTCATAGGAGTTTTCTACCCCAATTTTACCAATCAGGTTAGTGCCCGCATACAAATCTTTATTGATGCTTTTTAATTCTTTATCGTTAATTCGACCCACATAACCAATCACATGGGCAAACAGTTCACCATGTGGATAGTAGCGCGTCATCTGGGTTTCAATATTCACCCCAGGGAATTGATACTTAACTTCGCTAAAGCGAGCGATATCATTTTCATTGAGATTAAGTTTAATGGAAACGCGTTCAGTTTTACGTGAGGCTTTAATACGACTGTTAAAGCGCTCAATATCATCAGGGGTGAGTTCTAAGATTGGCGTTAAACGTTCAATCGTGGCATTAATATCCGTCACATCCGCTCGACTCATCGTCGCGGTAAAGACAGGATAGTTGTCCGCCAACAGCACACCATTGCGGTCATAAATATAACCACGCGCAGGGGCTAAAGGTTGTAGGCGGATACGGTTTTGATCGGATGCCGTTGAAAACTCATCAAATTGCACCAGCTGCAAATAGGCATAGCGAGTGACTAAAATCAGCAAGAAGAAGACCACAATACCCATGGAGATAAAGGTACGATTTCGAAAAATGCGCTTTTCTTGTTGTACATTTTTTAAAGGAAAGTGCTGTTTCATACCAAATCGACTTAAACACATGGATAAAGAGGAAAATACCTGCGCGCTATTCTAACGCATGTCACACTGTTTTGATATTTGTAATCGCGGCTTCTGCTTTTCATTTTTGCCTAAATTTTGACTTTATAGACATCAAAAATATAAATTGCTGTATATAAGTGTTTTATAAATTCTGCTACAGTCAAAATCCTGTAAAAAGGGACCAATTACTAAAATAACATTACGGATAATGGTGACAATAATGACAAGAATTTATCCAGTGTTGGCACTTGTTGCCTGTGCAAACGTAGCCTACGCTCAAGATAATTCCTTTTTGCCAGATGCGAAAATTCCTGCTGGCAGTGCTCAAACGTGGAATGTAGGGGCTGGTGTAACGCAGAAATTACTGCACACCAATCTGGAGTGGGTGAATCCTTATGGCATTGCATATGCAAAAGCTGGGGTATTTATCAATGATGATTACCCTGTAGGTGGTCAGTTGGGTTTTAGATTTCCAGTTCATTTTACTGGTAAAGATAAAAATGGCTATTATCTCGGTGTTTACGCAGGGCATATTGACAGCAAGAAAGTAGATGGCGAGTACGAATCTCGCCTTGGTGGTGGTGTAGATCTTGCTTATGTGTTACTTAGTCCTGAACGAATCAGCACTTTCAGTGTAGGGATTGGTGCAGGGGAAAAACTCGAAGCCAAATCGGGCTATGTGGTTGCAGAAACTGAACCGAGACTACAATTTTCCTATACTCTAAGTTTCGGTTTATAGACACAATATCTTTTTTAAAACGCTATATAATTCAGTTAATAAAATTAAATATGGAAGTTATACATGCTTGAGTACGTCAATCAGTTGTGGCAAACCTTTTTGAATCGACCCGATTTTTGGGCTGTACTCAGCATTATTCCTGTGACTGCTTTTGTGACTTGGGCGCACGTTTGGATGGCCCTGAAAATGGTCTTTTACCCGATTACATTTTGGGGTTTTCATATTGGGCCTTTGCCTGTGGGTTGGCAGGGCATTGTGCCCAGAAAAGCTGGGCGTATTTCAGGCATCATTACGGATAACACCTTATCTAAACTTGGTTCTTTGCGTGAGTTTTTAGATGCAATGGATCCTGAGGATATGGCCCGAATCATTGGTGAGCAAGTTGGTTTTGAACTTGAGCACCTGATTGATGAAGTCATGATTGACCGTAATGCTGTACTTTGGGAAAACTTACCTTATTCGATTAAGCGTCGAATTTATGCGCAGGCACACAAACAGCTTCCGGCTGTGCTCAGAGAATTAGTGACCGAACTGACCATGAACGTCGAGTCACTTGTGGATATGCGCGATATGGTGGTCAGCCAAATGGAAGGTGACCGCAGACTAATGGTGCGTATGTTCTTGAAAGTGGGTCAGAAAGAAATCAACTTTATTTGGCATATTAGTGCCCTCATTGGGATGTTCTTTGGTATCTTCCAAATGATTGTTTGGTTTGTGGTGCCATGGCATTGGACGGTTCCATTTTGGGCTGCGGTATGGGGCTTCTTAACCAACTGGATTGCGATTTGGATGGTGTTTAATCCAATTGAGCCACACTATGTTCGATACTTGCAACTGACTGAATTAACAAAAGATCGTAAGTTTCCATGGATTAAGCCTGTGATTCCGCACATTGGGACTTATAATGTACAAGGCGCTTTCATGAAGCGCCAAGAAGAAGTGTCTGATGTGTTTGCGAGTGTAGTCACAGAAGACCTGATTACGTTAAAATCTATCATGACTGAAATGATGTATGGCAATAAAAAAGACAAGACCCGTCGTATTGTCAAGCGTCATATTAATGAAATCATGGAAACACCATTGGTGAGAACATCTTTGCAGCTGTCTTTGGGGCCACGTGAATACGCAAAACTGAAGACGGACTTGATTGATCGTTCAATTGAAATTACGATGGTGCCTGTATGCGACCCAGCGTTCAATGCGAGCCGTGCACAGAAAATCTATCAAATGTTTAGAGACCGTATTCGAGAGCTAACACCGAAAGAATTTCAAAACTTATTACGTCCTGCATTTCAGGAAGACGAATGGATTTTGATTTTATTGGGTGGGGTAACGGGCTTCATTGCGGGTACAATACATTTGTTTGTAGCTTTCTTATAATTAGATGCTAAAAATATGTCGAATTTTTCGACATGTACAAAGTGTCAAATACATTGTTTAAATGAGGATGTTTTTTTATGCGCATTATCTTACTCGGACCACCTGGAGCAGGTAAAGGTACACAAGCTCAGTTGATCTGTAAGCGCTACAATGTCCCACAAATTTCAACCGGTGATATGCTCCGTGCTGCAATTCGTGAAGGAACTGAACTCGGTCTACAAGCTAAAAGCGTGATGGACAATGGTGGTCTTGTATCTGATGAACTGATCATTGGTTTAGTGAAAGAACGTATTGCGCAACCTGACTGTGTAAATGGCTGTATCTTTGATGGTTTCCCACGTACCATTCCTCAAGCCGAAGCGCTTGAAAATGAAGGTATCAACATTGATCACGTGATTGAAATTGATGTACCTGACGAAGAAATCGTACAACGTCTTTCTGGTCGCCGTCAGCACCCTGCATCGGGCCGTGTTTATCACATCGTTTACAACCCACCTAAAGTGGAAGGTAAGGACGACGAAACTGGTGAAGAGCTGGTACAACGTCCAGATGACCAAGAAGCAACGATTCGTAAACGTTTAGGTTCATACCACACTGAAACTGAACAGTTGGTTGGTTTCTACCAAGGTCGCGCAGCGTCTGGTGAAAATGCACCAACCTATGACAAGCTGAATGGCTTACGTCCAATTGACGAAGTACAAGCAGATTTGTTTGCGATTCTTGATCAAGACAAATAATTGCATGTTTTAAACATGGCAATGTTTTGACATTGAAAGAGCTCTAAGTCATATTAGGGCTCTTTTCCTTGATCCTGTTAAAATGGAGTCGCGTGTGGCACAAGTTGGAATCATTGTTTTAATTATTGTTGCTGCGGCGGTCTTGGTGGGTTTGTTTTATATCAGCGTAAAAATGCTACGCGATGTCAGTAAACAAGAAAAAATGTCGAAGAAGCAGCCAGAACGTCAGTTGCATCCGAAGTTGCAGCAAGACTTAAAAGATAAATCAAATCAACAATAAAAAACTGAACTTTAATGTTCAGCTTCTATCGTCGTTGTGGCAATACGTGCTGCACCAAATTCAAAACGATCTGGCCAGTTACACACATCTGAAACGATACACTCATGGCATTTCGGTTTGCGTGCGATACAGCAGTATCGACCATGTAAAATCAGCCAATGATGCGAGTCGACAATAAATTCTTTCGGAATGACTTTCACTAAACGGTGTTCGACTTCAAGCACATTTTTGCCGACAGCTAATCCCGTACGATTGCCTAAACGAAAAATATGCGTATCGACCGCCATCGTCGGTTGTCCAAAAGCAGTATTTAATACCACATTGGCTGTTTTTCGTCCTACGCCGGGCAAAGCTTCTAAATCAGCGCGGTTGTTTGGCACGATGCTGTTATGTTTTTCAATCAGTATTTTACAGGCTTTAATGACATTTTCAGCCTTCGCATTATATAAGCCTATGGTTTTAATATAGGTTTTTAAACCATCGACTCCTAAGGCATAAATAGTTTCAGGTGTATTGGCGATTGGAAAGAGTTTATCTGTAGCTTTGTTGACACTCACATCCGTCGCCTGAGCAGACAAGGTCACAGCCACCAACAGCTCAAAAGGACTCGAATAATTCAATTCAGTTTTGGGATTTGGGCGTTGTGCGCGTAAACGCTCAAAAAAGACTTGGATTTGCTTTTTGGTCATGTTTTTTACAGGTTTTCCGCTTGTAGTGAGCATGCTTTAAGCTCCCTGTAACTGATGAAGCTGTTGGGTTAAGTCATCTAACAACAGACGTTTTTTCGTATCTTCACGAACACTGAGCTGCTTTTCTAATTTTTTAATTTGTACACGTAATTTAGCCAGCTCAATGGTGGATTTTGCATCAAGCTTTGCAGCAATTTCTGGTTCTTTTTCAATGATCTGAATGTCAGGTACAGCATCGTTCTGTGCTGAAAACTGGGCAAATAAAGCCGTATCAATTTCTGCACGAACCACTGGACCTTTACGGTGTAGACGCTGTTTTTCCTCACGTTGAATGTGTGCGTAATAGCGTTGTCTTAAATCATCTTGCTCAGCTTTACGTAAGATTTCCGTCGGTATGCCGTCTACATCTGGAATAAGGTCAATACAGTCAACAGGACAAGGTGGGATACACAGTTCACAGCCTGTACACAGGTCAGTCAAAATACTGTGCATGAGTTTACCCGAGCCAATAATGGCGTCTACAGGACAGGCACTAATACATTTGGTACAACCAATGCATTCATCTTCACGAATGATTGCTTTCATTCTCTGTGGGCGGCCATCGGCTTGAATAGGCCAAATACTTTCTTCTGCAATTAATGCTGGCCGATTGAGCAACTGAGCCAATGCATCGGCTACAGGCTGCCCGCCAGGTACACATTTATTGGCTGCTTCACCTTCGCTGATGGCTTGGGCATAAGGCAGACATCCATCACGATGTCCGCAGAGTCCACATTGGGTTTGGGGAAGGAGGGCATCGATATTTTGGATCAGGGAAATGTGCGAATTCATGCGTAAACCAATCCTGCAACTGAATTTGCAGAGATATTAGGAGAAATAGGTAGATCACTGAATTTTACCATGTTTTTTTTGATTAATCCTGTGTTCTAAAATGGTTCATTAACTGCATCATTTTTGAGCAAAAAAAGATTTTAAGCCTGTGTTTTCATTGGTGTTTTTTTTATAAAAAAATTCTAGGTATATTTTATATAAATAATTGTTATATAAATGATAAATATGTTTTTTGATAGAAATGTGTTGTGAATTGTTGGTAAAAGATATTTAATTGTTTGCGCCAAAATTTAACATTGTTTATAAAATTTGACCAATTTTGATCCATTTTTTGCTGAGGATTAAGCGTTGAAATATAACAGCCTTAATGAGTTTTTAGATTACGTGAAAACACGTGATGAACATCAACCCGAGTTTCTACAAGCGGTAGAGGAAGTCATGACCAGCCTTTGGCCGTTCATTGAAAAAAATCCTCATTATGCAGACCACGGTTTGCTAGAGCGTTTGGTTGAGCCAGAGCGTGCGATTCAATTCCGTGTTTCATGGGTGGATGATCAAGGTCAAACGCATGTAAATCGTGCTTTCCGTGTTCAATACAACTCGGCAATTGGTCCATTTAAAGGCGGTATGCGTTTTCACCCATCGGTGAATTTATCGATCCTAAAATTCTTAGGCTTTGAGCAAACCTTTAAAAATGCGTTAACCACACTGCCAATGGGCGGTGGTAAAGGCGGTTCAGACTTTGATCCTAAAGGAAAGTCTGAAGGTGAAATTATGCGTTTTTGCCAAGCGCTGATGATTGAGCTATACCGTCACCTAGGTTCAAATACGGATATCCCTGCGGGTGATATTGGTGTGGGTGGCCGTGAAGTGGGTTATATGGCTGGCATGATGAAGAAGTTGAGCAATGACACTTCATCTGTGTTTACGGGTAAAGGTTTGACCTTTGGTGGTTCTTTGGCACGTCCTGAAGCAACGGGCTACGGCACAGTGTATTTTGCTGAAGAAATGCTGAAAACACGTGGCGACTGCTTCCAAGGCAAAATAGTCACGATTTCTGGTTCTGGTAACGTAGCACAGTACGCTGCTGAAAAAGCAATGTACCTCGGTGCAAAAGTCGTTTCATTGTCTGACTCTGCGGGTACGGTATATGTAAAAGCAGGCTTTACCGATGCTTTACTTGCTGAAGTGATGGAACTGAAGAATGTGAAGCGCGGTCGTATTTCTGAGTTTGCATCTAAGCATGGCTTTGAATACTTAGAAGGTCAGCGTCCATGGTCTATTCCATGTGATATCGCATTGCCATGCGCAACTCAAAATGAGTTAGATCAGGCGGATGCTGAAGTACTCCTTACAAATGGAGTGATTTGTGTCGCTGAAGGGGCAAACATGCCTTCTACCTTAGATGCAGTCGAAAAATTCGTTGAAGCGAAAATTTTATATGCACCAGGTAAAGCATCCAACGCGGGTGGTGTTGCGACCTCTGGCCTAGAAATGTCACAAAATGCTTTGCGTTTGGGTTGGACTTTTGAAGAAGTCGATGAGCGCTTACATGCGATTATGAAAGAAATTCACCGTAACTGTGTGAAATACGGTACACAAGCAGACGGTACTGTGAACTATGTAAATGGTGCCAACATTGCAGGCTTTGTAAAAGTTGCAGATGCAATGCTTGCTCAAGGCGTATTCTAAGTCTACATCCACTTTGAAAAATCCCTATAAAAAACCGAGGCGATAGCCTCGGTTTTTTTACAGGTCATTGAACGATTACAATGAACCTTTGACCGCTTCACGTTCAATAATCATGTCTTGAACATAAGCATATTTTGATTGGTCAGCCGCAGGGTTGGCAATTTCAAAACGTTTAACACGCACGATTTGACGCTCTTTAGGGTTATGAGTGAAGCCATCGATATGATTATAGAATAACGTCCAGTCTTTATCGACCTGTGTTTTTACGCCATTTTCAGCATATTTAATTTCACGAACTTGTAGGCATTCCATACGGGCAACACCTGCAGAACATGTTTTTGTTTCTGGTGAAATTTCTAAGAAAACAGTTTCACCTTGGCTTTGATATTTCGATTCAGCAGTTTGCTTACCTGTGAATACAATTTTTTCACCCTTTGCCGATACCACGGTTAATGTTGGTGCATCAGGATCATTTAGGTTTAAAACAAACGGTGCTTTACGGTTGTCAAATAAATCTGCTGCAACACCTTCTTGAGCCATGGCTTTTGGTTCACATGCCATTTGAGTCGCCATCAGGTTACCCGTCACAATTTGATTATTTTCAACTTTCCAACTGGTACCCATACCGTTACAACTGGTTGCAATGCCTAAGCGTCCTGCTTTTTTGTCAAAGTTTAAAACCAAAGGTTTAGGCGCATCTGCGGTGTTCGCACTCCAATGGTAGTTTGCGAGTGTTTGATCTGCATTTTGTTGTTGTAGTACAGACACAGCCAAATCTCCTACTTTTTGAATATCAGATGATTGGCAAGCAGCCAGTGCGAGTGGGAAAAGGGCAATCGCTAAATATTTTAATTTCATGGGTTACAAGTTCTTGATTTAAAATAACAAGATACATGATATCCGATGTTCTTTTTAAAAGAATGGATACATTCAGTTCTTTTGGGTTTCAAAATGTATCCATAAATATTTTTTTGTTAATATATAAGTAAAATTTATACATTAGTCGAAACGGTAAATGTCCATGCCCAGTGCACCCATGGTAAAACTGCTATGCACAATATTAAAACGATGCCCTGTACCCATTGCAAAGAATATTGGGGCAAAGTGTTCTAATGTTGGGTGGTTACGACGGACAAAAGGAATCGATTCCCAGTCTAAAATGGCGTCAAAGTCCTGATGGCTAAGTTTCGCGACCACATGATTACGAAACGTCGACGCCCACTCAGGTACCGCTTGTGACTGACCATGCCAAGACAACTCGGCTAAGTTATGGGTAATACTCCCTGAGCCAATGAGCAAGACCTGCTGCTCGCGTAGTGGCGCAAGGGTTTGTCCAATTTTATAAATCTCCTCTGCCGACAGATTCATCGGGAGTGAAATTTCCACCACAGGGATGTCTGCATCTGGATACATATGGAGTAAAGGCATCCAAACGCCATGATCACGCGGACGAGTACTGTTTGCATGAGCTGAAAAACCCGCTTCTGCCAATAAATGTAGAATTTCTTCGGCTAAAACAGGCTGACCGGGTGCTGGGTAGCGAATGTCATAAAGCTCAGCAGGAAAGCCTCGAAAGTCATGCCATGTCTCAGGACGGACTCCAGTACTTACTTCAAGTGAGTTACTTTCCCAATGAGCGGACATAATCACAATTGCTTGTGGTGTCGGTAAGTTTAGGCCCAAACGATGTAACGCAGGCCCAACTTGCTCTGGATTCAACGCAAGCATGGGTGAGCCATGAGAAATGAATAAGCCGGGTAGCGTTTGTAAGTTCATTGTGAAAGCCTAATAGGAGAAGATGAAAAGAATTTTGTCAGATTCTTATCATCTGTGTAATGGGGGAAATATCAACGTATTGTTCCAAAAAAAGAACAATACTTGAGCTTAACCTGCACGATGATAAGGGTGATTATGGTTAATACTCATAGCACGGTAGAGTTGTTCAATCAGCATCACGCGAACCATCGGGTGAGGTAAGGTCAGTTTGGATAAAGACCAATGCCAAGCAGCTGCTTTACGTACTGCTTCAGAGTGACCGTCAGGTCCACCAATTGCCAGTACAATATCATTGCCCTCAAGCATCCATCCTTTCATGGTTTCTGCCAGTTTTTCGGTGCTAAACTCACGACCACCGACTTCTAAAGCAATCAGCACTTCGTTTCCTTTCATTGCATTTAAAATGCTATCACCTTCAATTTGACGGTATTTTAAAATATCTGCTTCTGAATCATTTTTACCGCGCTTTGCCATTGGCAGTTCAATAATCTGCGTTTGCACAAAAGGTTGAATACGTTTGAAATAATCTTCAAAACCAGTCAGTACCCATGCAGGCATTTTTTGACCAATGGTCAGAATACGGATTTTCATAATGGGTCATGTATAAGGAGACGATTCATTATAACGGTGAAAGCAAGGCTTTGCAGTGAGACGAAACAAAATGCAATTGAATTCACTGAACTAATGTTGCTTAATTCAACAGATGAGAGGAATAAGAAATACTTGGAATAATAACAATGTGGCTCAAAACTTTAAAAAAACAGGCTTTTTTGTTGATTGTTGTACTGGGTACTTTCACAGGGCAGGTATTTGCAAGCAACGTCAAAATGGCTGATGAACAAAACCTACAAGTTTATTTGGAGCAAGTGATTGGTCAGGGCAAAGCACGTAACTATAAAAACCTTGATGAACTGAATCGTGTCTCTGCATGGATCAAAGAACAAATGCGCTTATTGGGCGTCCCATGTCACTATCAAAATTTTACTGCCAATCAGCAAATCTACCGAAATATAGTGTGTAGTTTAAACGTCGGACGGGCAGACCGCGTGATTGTTGGGGCGCATTATGACGTCTTTGGCGATCAGGATGGCGCAGATGACAATGCCTCTGGCGTTGCTGGTGTGATTGAAACGGCGCGTATTTTGGCAGAGCAAAAGTCTAAATTGCCCAACAATGTGGACTTTGTGTTCTATAGTTTAGAAGAACCACCGTTTTCTAAAACTGAACAAATGGGCAGTTATGTGCATGCGAAATCGGTTCAGTCACAAAAAGATAAGATTAAAGGTGTGTATATTTTAGAAATGATCGGATTCTTTAGCGAACAACCCATCCAAAGCTATCCTGTGGGCTTAAAGTGGATTTATCCAAGCCATGGTAATTTTATTGCGACAGTGAGTAATGTCAGTTCGCGTGATTTAGGCGCAGGCTATTGTACAGCGATGCAGCAACTTGATCAGTTGGAATGTCAGCGTTTGGTTGCTCCAAGCTTTGCTAATACTTTTGATTTTTCAGATCATTTGAATTATTGGGAGTTTGATATCCCCGCAGTGATGATTACCGATACCGCATTTTATCGAAATGGTCACTATCATACCAAATCAGACCGCTTAGCAACGTTGAATTTGACCAAAATGGCAAATGTGATCGATGGGCTGGTACAGCATTTATTGAAACCTTAATGTATTTTGAGCAATAAAAAACGCAGTTCCCAAGTAGCGAGAACTGCGATAAAAGGTCATCCGTCTGGAGAATCAGATGACCATGCAATTTCAAATCATCAATAAAAAGAAACATACAGCGCGTATCTGTTCTTATTATTTATATCGGGCTTTTTATCGATTTTTCAAGTCTGAGTCATGATAGAGGAAAAGGTTTAATACAAAAATTCAAACCAGCTAAGCGAAAATTTGGGTTTCATTCGTTTTATGTCATGGAATGTAGGCCAATCATATTGCCTTCGCTATCAAAGGCCAGCACAATAAAACCATATTCACCAATGGCAGTTTTTGCTTCATGAATTTTTCCACCAGACTCAACAAGCCAGCTCGCTTCATTCGCACAATCATCACATGAAAAATAGATTAAGGTACTGTTTCCTCCTGCGGATAGGCCTGGCATTTTCACCAGTGCACCTGAAGCGCCATAGGCTTGCATGTCTGAGGGGAAAGCCCACATTTGCAGTGAATTATCATCCGCTGGTGGTGTTAATTCGGTTAATTGAATATTAAAAACAGATTCATAAAATTGTTTGGCACGAGATAAGTCATCCACATAAATTTCAAACCAGCCAATCGGGTTTTTCATTTTAGTTGTCCTACATCTATCCCTTGATCAAATTATTGTAGGAAATAAAAGCATAAAGATGTGTGGTGTTATCTACAGTAAATTGTAATAAAAAAGAGAGCCGAAGCTCTCTCTTTTTACGATGCGGAATTAGTGACGTGCAGCTTTTTTGCCTTCATCGACCGCTTTCACAATGGGTGCTTTGACCAAAGGCTCAGGCATAGATGTCAACGCTAGTGGTAAAATCTCATCAATCGATTTCACCGCTTTAATCTCTAGACCTTCTTTAACATTGTCAGGGATTTCAGATAAATCACGGACGTTGTCTTGAGGAATGAAGACCAGCTTAATTCCACCACGGTGTGCAGCCAGAAGTTTCTCTTTCAAGCCACCAATGCGCATTGCACGACCACCGAGACTGGTTTCACCTGTCATAGCAATATCTGGACGAATTGGGATGCCTGTGAAAGCAGAAACCAATGCAGTTGTTAACGCTAAACCTGCAGAAGGGCCATCTTTTGGTGTTGCACCTTCTGGTAAGTGGACGTGAACATCTGTTTCTTCAAAGCGTGTCGACTCGATGCCTAATTCATCTGCACGTGTACGCACGACGGTCATGGCTGCGGTAATCGATTCTTTCATCACATCACCGAGCGAGCCTGTGGTAATGAATTTACCTTTACCTTTAACCGCTGCAACTTCAATGGTCAACAACTCACCACCGACTGAAGTCCACGCCAAACCGTTCACGCGACCGACTTGAGCTTCATCTTCCGCCATACCAAAGTCAAACTTATGTGGACCTAAGTAGTCTGGAAGATTGGCCGAAGTCACATCAACTTGCAGGTTTTTCGCTTTCTTGCTGACCGCTTCTTTTACAACTTTACGGGCAATTTTAGAGACTTCACGCTCTAAGCTACGCACACCGGCTTCACGTGTATAACGTTGTACGATGTCACGAATCGCTTCTTCATGAACAGTCAATTCTTTCGCACGTAGACCATTGTTCTTCATTGCTTTCGGAACAAGGTAACGCTCAGCAATATTGACTTTTTCATCTTCGGTATAACCTGGTAGACGAATCACTTCCATACGGTCAAGCAATGCTTCTGGAATATTCATGCTGTTGGCAGTACAGATGAACATCACTTCAGACAGGTCCAGATCAAGATCTAAATAGTGATCGTTAAACTTGCTGTTCTGTGATGGATCGAGTACTTCAAGCAATGCAGAAGCAGGGTCGCCACGGTAGTCTTGTGCCATCTTGTCAATTTCGTCGAGCAAGAACAAAGGGTTCTTCACGCCAACTTTCGTTAAAGACTGCACAATTTTACCCGGCATCGCACCGATATAGGTACGACGGTGACCACGGATTTCCGCTTCGTCACGTACGCCACCAAGTGCCATACGTACAAACTCACGACCTGTCGCTTTCGCAACCGATTCACCCAGTGAAGTTTTACCTACACCTGGAGGGCCAACCAAACAAAGGATTGGGCCTTTGAGTTTTTTCACGCGAGATTGAACTGCGAGATATTCCACAATACGATCTTTCACGTCATCTAAGCCGTAATGATCTGCATCGAGAATTTCTTGCGCTTTGCTTAAGTTAATGCTGACTTTGCTGGCTTTATTCCAAGGCGTATCTAAGATAGCCTCGATATAATTGCGCACCACAGCCGCCTCACTAGACGCAGGTTGCATTGCTTTGAGTTTACGGAATTCGCTTTCAGCTTTTTTACGCACATGTTCAGGCAAATCAGCTTCGGCAAGACGTTTTTCAATTTCAGCCACGTCATCTTCCGCGCCGCCATTCATGTCAGAAAGCTCCCGCTGAATGACCTTCATCTTTTCATTGAGGAAGTATTCGCGTTGATTTTTCTCCATTTGACGCTTCACTGAGTCATGTAAAGTTTGCTCAATCTGTTGTTCTTCAGATTGTTGCAATAAATACGTCATCAGTTCTTGTAGATGGGCTTCAAACTCATCGTGTTCGAGGAATTTCTGCTTTACATCAATATTCAGTGGAACACGGGTCGCTACGAAGAATAACAATTGCAGTAAATCGTCAATCTTGTTCGCAGCAGCAATCAGTTCACGTGCATTACGCAGCTTTGCTTCAGCATATTGAGCAAACAGGGCACGTAATTCTTGTACACGTGTTTCTTGCGTGGTTTCGTCAATGTGGACTGACATTGGGCTAAGCGCATGTTCTGCGGTTAGATAATCATTTTCATCAATGATTTTTTCTAGCTTTGAACGATGCAAGCCTTCAATTAATACTTTTATACAGTTTTCATCATTTTCATGATTCACAACTTGCACAATCTTCGCGACAGTACCGTATTGATATAAGTTGTCGTGATCAATTTCTTCTGAAAGAGAATCTTTTTGAGCAACTACAAATACTAGATTGTCACTGTTACGAGCCACATCAACTGCATTGATCGATTTTTCACGACCTACAAATAGCGCGATTTGCATGTGTGGATACACCACCACATCACGTAACGCTAAAAGTGGTAATACACTTGGAACCTGAGGCTCTAAGGTTTCTTGATTCATAATAATTTCAGACATGGGCACTCCTAATGAGTGACAACGGTGTTGCCATGTTTTTTATAGTGATGGGTATTTTAAAAAATACAAGGGCAGGTCAAAATAAATTGTATAAAAAATGACTAAACATGTGATTTTTAAGTATTCTCAACAGTCAAAAAAGTCAATTTTAGCGCTTGAAGCGTAAATGCTGTTGAGGGGTAAGCAGTCCATCTAAAGGCTGATCCCATGTTTCTCGAATCAAGCGCTGTGGCACTAGCTGAAAGTGATGAGCCAAACCAAGGCGAAACGGATGGTGATAGGGCGCAGAAGCTAAGGTTTTGTCATAAAAACCACCGCCCATGCCAATGCGTGTGCCATAAGAGTCACAAGCCAATAAGGGCATGAGTAGCAGGTCTAAATGTGAAACGTGCTGACCACGTGTTGCCATAGGCTCTTGCATACCCAGCGGATGGTGTGAAAAGCGTTTATTTTGAAATTGATTGCGTGAAATTTTGACCCACACCAAGCGCTGATTCATATTGCAAATCATTGGTAAATACACTGCTTTTTTTTGATGAAAACAATATTCAATGATTTTACGGGTCTGAATTTCCCCAAAAGCATGTAGGTAGATCCCGACGCGAGTGGCATGTTTGAATTCAGGCACACGTCTTAGGCGCTGTAAAATTTGCAGTTCGGACTGCTGCTGTTGATAGGCGGAAACTTGTCTGCGTTGTTTGCGAAGCTGTTTTCTGAATTGGGCAAGTTCAATCGACATGGTGAACGCAGTCCTGAGTATCGAAAAGATGAGTGTGAAAGTGATCGCCAAATTAAAAGGCAGGTTTTATTTATAGTGTAGTCGTTGAACCTTTTTTCAGTTCTTGCAAAATTGGGCAGCAACTGTCTGTGGTGGTTTTACATTCAACCACCCAACTTGAAAGGCGTTGTTTTAAAGCATTCAGTTCTTGAATCCGTTGATCAATTTTTTCCAGTCGTTGCTGAATCACATCACGGACTTTTTCTCGGTCATCCAGTTGTAAATGCAATAGATCTTGAATTTCGCTGAGCTGTAAGCCCGCATCTTTGCCCTTTTGAATAAAGCTTAAAGTTTCAATATCTTGCTGACTATAGTAGCGATAGTTTTGCGTGGTTTCAGGAATGCGCATCAGACCAATCCGTTGATAATAACGAATCGTTTCCACATTCACCTGACAGTGTTTTGCCAGCTTGCCGATAGTGAGCATAAAATAATCTCCAAAAGGCTTGACTCAGTACCTAGGTACAGACTTTATGCTAACACAATCAAAAAATAAAAGGTGAGTCAGAATGAGTGAGCAACACAAAACGTCTTGCTGTTCCAAACAGAAATTAGCGCCGATGGTGGTGAATATCGATCCTGTCTGTGGGATGACGGTCGCAGAGGACTCTCCTCATGTGTATGAGCATCAATCAGTTCGTTATTTGTTTTGTTGCTCAGGCTGTTTAAAGAAATTTTCGGCCAATCCAGAGGCTTACTTAACATCAGAAAAAGCGCCCAGTGTTTGTTGTAGTCAATCCAAAACAGATATAACTGATACATCTTCTCAAGCTAAAGATGAGACTATAGTTGCAGAAGCAAAGCCAGTGTTAGGTTCAGAGAAGACCACATTTATTGATCCAGTATGCGGTATGACCGTAACAGATTTAACTAAACCGCACACCGAGTGGCAGGGGCGGAACTACTATTTTTGCAGTGAAAAATGTTTGCAAAAGTTTATTGCAACTCCAGAGGCTTATATAAAGTCTGAACCTTCAGCCTCTGTAGTTAAAGCCTCAGGTTGTTGTGGTTCGACCTTGAAAGTGGTGGAGAAAAAAGCATCCTGTTGTGAGCCTAAGTCTCAAACAGAAGCAGATAGCAAAGCCAGTTGCTGTGCACCCAAGCCGAAAGTAGAAGCTGCCAAAAGTAGCTGCTGTGGTGGTGGGAAACATCAACATGAACACAGTACTCAATCGGCGTCAGCTGAGTTTATTGACCCGGTGTGTGGCATGTCAGTTGACCCAAATACAGAGTTAAAAACTGATTATCAGCAACAGACTTATTATTTCTGTAATCCTTCGTGCTTAGATAAGTTTAAGGCTGACCCTGAGTTTTATCTGATTCCACCCGATCAGCGTCCTGTGCCTGAAGGGGCTGCGGATATGGACTATACCTGTCCGATGGACCCTGAAATTGTACAAAAGGGACCGGGGACGTGTCCGATTTGTGGTATGGCACTCGAGCCGATGCAACCAACTTTAGATGATGCACCAAATCCAGAGTTGGTAGATTTTAGCCATCGCTTTTGGATGACCTTGCCGCTGACTTTGATTGTGTTTGTACTGGCGATGGGTTCACATATTCACAGTTTTATTTCACCGCATATTCAGCCGTGGATTGAGCTGGTTCTCGCGACCCCTGTGGTGCTGTGGGCAGGTAAACCGTTTATTGAGCGTTGCTGGACCTCATATAAAACCCGTAACTTAAATATGTGGAGCCTCATTGGTGTCGGGGTCTTGGCAGCCTATATTTATAGTGTGGTGGCAACGATTTTCCCAAGTGTGATTCCAATGGAAGCCAAAACAGGGCATGGCGTTGCAGTGTATTTTGAAGCGGCTTGTATGATCGTGTCTTTAAGTTTACTTGGGCAAATCATGGAGCTGAAAGCGCGTGCCAAGACCGCAGACTCACTCAAAGCTTTACTCAAACTGCAAGCTAACACGGCCAAGTTGGTTCAAAACGATCAAGTGGTTGAAGTTGATATTGGCATGGTCAAACAAGGCGATATTTTACAAATTTCGTCGGGTGAGCAGATTCCACTAGATGGTGTGGTGGTGGAAGGCAAAACCTATGTCGATGAAGCCATGATGACAGGTGAACCTGTACCTGTGAAAAAACAAGTGCATGACACGGTGATCGGCGGTACGGTCAATCAACAAGGCAGTATCCGTATTCAAACCACGGCGGTCGGGGCGAATACCACTTTGGCGAAAATGATTCAGACGGTGGCAGAAGCACAGCGTTCTAAAGCACCGTTACAACGTTTGGCCGATGTCTTTGCCAAGTATTTTGTCATCATTGTACTATTGATTAGTGTGTTGACCTTTGTTGCATGGATGGTGTTTGGTGGTGCGCAATTCGACTTGGCATTGATGTGTGCTGTGGCAGTGCTGATTATTGCCTGCCCATGTGCGTTGGGTTTGGCGACGCCAATGTCAGTGATGGCCACCACAGGTCGTGCGGCACAAAAAGGGGTACTGTTTAAGGATGCAGAGGCGATTGAAGCTTTAAGTAAAGTGAATACGCTGATTGTCGATAAAACAGGGACTCTGACAGAAGGTAAACCAAGCCTTAAAGAAATTCAGTTGCTCAGCCCAAATGTGGAACAAGCACAAGTGGAACAGTGGATTGCCTCGATTGAGCAATATTCGAGTCATCCGATTGCTCAAACTCTGACTCAAATTGTACCTGCACAACAGTTGCTAAAAGTTGCAGACTTTGAAGATGTGACTGGCTTTGGTGTCAAAGGGCAGATTGGCGAGCAAACCTTCTATATTGGTAGCCAAAAGCTGCTAGAGCAACTCGGCATCACTTTAGATGATACTTTGCAAAGCCAGTTGAATCAGCAGCGTGAGACTGGGAATGTGATCAGTTTCTTAAGCAATAGCCAAGAAGTGCTGGCTTATATTGCTATTCACGATGCGATTAAGGCCAATGCCCAGCAAGTCATTCAACAGCTGATTGATGATGGTATTGAAGTGGTCATGGCAACAGGTGACCACGAACAAAATGCCCAGTTGGTGGCTAAGGAATTGGGTATTCAACAAGTCTATGGCAACTGTACGCCAACTGAAAAACTGGAGATCGTGAAGAAATATCAGGCTCAAGGTAAAATTGTCGCGATGGCGGGAGATGGCATTAACGATGCACCAGCCTTAGCACAAGCCAATGTCGGGATTGCTATGGGGAACGGAACTGATATTGCTAAACAAACCGCGCAAGTCACCTTGGTTAAAGGTGATATTCGTGGTGCAGCTGATGCCCTGCATATGGCGAAACTGGGTGTTCGTAATATGAAACAGAACCTTGCTTTTTCCTTTGTGTATAACGGCTTAGGCGTACCTGTCGCAGCGGGAATTTTCTATCCATTGACGGGATTATTACTCACCCCGATGTTCGCTGCGGTGGCGATGTCACTGAGCTCACTGTCCGTGGTCTTAAATGCTCTACGTCTACAGAAGAGTAAATAAGCGTTTTTAGATTTTTACAGTCTCTTTTGTAAGTTGAGTTTTAAAAAGCATCTTTTCAACAAAGGTGCTTTTTTTATGATGATTCGTGATGGAATGAAGCGCAGCGCGAATAAGCATTGATTTTTCAAGCCTCTTTTCTTGATTCAACTTGATTTAAAGAGCCTTGATCAGGTTCGAGCGAGTAAGGTTGTAATAGATGCAAAATAGATGTATTTGGGTAAGAGGTAGAGTTTTAATGAGCGTCATCTCGTGAGACATTTTGAAATTATATAAAACAGTAACTTATAAAATAGGGGGAACTGCCGTACTATAAGCGGGATGGAGTAAAGGCAGGATTCAGGGTGAATTTAAAAAATCTAGAAGAATTTTATTGGGTTGTTACTTTAAATATTTTAAATAAGGCTCCCAAAAAATAACACACGACTCAGCCTGCCGTTTCACAAAAAATCACCTCTCTTGAAAATGATTTAGGTTTTAAAGTTCTCGATCGCAGCTTTAGACAGCTTAAGCCAACCCATAAAGGCGTGACCCTGTTTAAATATGCTGAAAAGTTTATGCGTTTGGAAACCGATTTGGTGGCTGAGCTGACTGAAAACCAGCATCTAACAGGAACAATTCGTTTAGGTGTTTCTGAGACGATCGTTTATACGTGGTTGGTTGAATATATCGAAAAAGTACAAAAAGAGTTTCCTAAAGTTTCTGTGGAAATTGTGGTGGATTTAACCCCAAATTTGCAAGAAGGTGTGCGTACCGGGGATTTGGACATGGCCTTTTTGCTGGGCCCCACTTTGGCTTTTGAGTGTGTAGAGCAGGCACTGTGCGACTTTGAACTGAGTTTCTTGGCAGCGCCATCTTTTAAAGGTGGTGTGGGTCAAATGTCGTTTAAGGCATTAATGTCTCATACCATTTTAACCTATCCGAAAATTACCTATCCCTATAAAGAGCTCAAGGCCAAAATGAAAGAGCAGGCACTAGACGAGCCGCTTTCAATTACCAGTTATTCGCTTGCGACCTTATTGCGTCTTGCGGAGCAAGGTTTGGGGATCGCCGTTGTGCCGACCTTAACGGCCTTAAAGGAAATTACCGATGGTCGCTTGGAAATTTTAAATACCCCGATCCAGCTCAAAACCTTTCATTTCACCTCGATTTATATGCAAGGCAATGATGCTGCCTTGAAAGAGAAATTAACCGATGTCGCAGTCACTGTTTCTGAAAGCGCAATGAAAAGACTGCTTGAGAAAATTAAAAAATAATTGAGGCGCACGTAGCTTTTTGACAAGCGATGTTTCTTTATCTCAATACGTAATTTGTTTGAAAAACTATAAAAGCAGCTTATCGTGCGTGATAAGTAAAATTTATCATTAGACTTTTAATAAATAAAAAATAATAAAATACAATTATTTAGTTTTAATAATAGAAATAGAAAGTCGTATTGTTCATCGCGCTTGCCTATGTTCTTATTTCCAATAGAAGATTTGATCCGCCATGGCTTTGGTTGGGCAACAGGGAATCTTTGTCAGTTAAAGGGATTTAAGAACAGAATTTGTAAGCAAAATGATGTTCTTGGTTCAACTTGAAAATAGCGTTATTAAGCTCAAATGGACGAGGAACGCATTAAATATGTCTTTATTAAAATCTTCTTTTTTATCAGATCGCCAATGGGCCATTGTTGCTTCAATCTTCATGATGGCAACTTCCGCAATGGGACCTGGTTTTCTAACTCAAACCGCGGTCTTTACTGTGAAATTAGGTGCAGCGTTTGGCTTTGCCATTCTCGTGTCTATTTTGATTGATTATGTAGTTCAGCAAAATATTTGGCGTGTCGTAACGCTGACGCAAATGCGTGCCTCGGATATTGCCAATAAAGCCTTGCCGGGCAGTGGTTACTTACTGGCTTTTCTGGTCATTTTGGGTGGCTTCTTCTTCAGTATTGGTAATATTGCAGGCGCGGCTTTAGGTCTCAATGCCTTATTTGGGTTAGACACCAAATGGGGCGGCATTTTAAGTGGTGCTTTGGCCATTTTAATTTTTGCTTCAAGAAAAGCCACGCTGGCCATGGATAAAAGCATGATCGTTTTGGGGTTGCTCAAAATCATCTTGATTATCATTGTTGCTGTCATTGTGATGCCACCTGTGGGCCAAGCTGTTCATCAAACGTTTGCACCCGACCAGATTGATTTTGCCATCATCACCACGATTGTTGGTGGAACGGTCGGCGGCTATATCTGCTATGCAGGCGCCCATCGTTTACTGGATAAAGGCGCGGTTGGCCCTGAAAATATTGATGAAGTCGCAAGAGCTGCAACCAAAGGTATTGTGGTTGTGGGCATCATGCGTTATGTGCTGTTTTTAGCTTTCTTGGGTGTAGTGGTCAGTGGTGCAAGCATTGATTTAGCTAGCCATGATGCCAATCCAGCAGCGCAAGCTTTTCAATATGCCGCAGGGACTTTTGGTTATAAATTATTTGGTCTGATTTTCTGGGCAGCAGGGATCAGTAGCACCATTGGCGCCGCTTATACTTCGGTTTCATTCTTTACTGCATTTAAGAAAAACCTCAGTCCTAAACAAACCAATTACACCACCATTACATTTATCGCTTTAGCGTTATTGTTGTATGTGGTACTGGGTGCAACTCCTGCTGGATTGTTGATTTTTGTTGGTGGTTTTAATGGCTTGGTACTGCCAATTGGTTTAACGATTTTTGTTTATGTAGCTGCTTGCCGTAAAGATATGATGGGGAATTATAACTATCCAAAATGGTTACTTATTTTGGGTGTACTCACATGTATGTTGACATGGTGGATGGGCTATATGTCCTTTACCACAGTCTTTAATTATTTAACCAAACTTTAAGCCAGACGACGGTGAAGTGATAAAGGAATTGAGCCATGTATGTAGATTTAAATAGTGACTTAGGTGAAAGTTTTGGTTCATGGAAAATGGGCAATGATGACCAAATTCTACCCGTGGTGACAAGTGCCAACATTGCGTGTGGCTTTCATGCAGGAGATCCGCTGGGGATTTTAAAGACACTGCGGAAGGCTGTTGAATTAAATGTCACGATTGGCGCGCATGTATCTTATCCAGACCTCGTCGGTTTTGGTCGCCGTAATATGGATGTGTCACGTGATGAGCTGATTGCCGATGTGCTGTATCAAATTTCTGCACTGGATGGTCTAGCTAAAGTGGCTGGTTCTCAAGTGCAATATGTGAAACCACATGGTGCACTGTATAACACCATTGCACACGACCACGCTCAAGCCGCTGCGGTGATTGATGCTATCAAGATGTATAACCCAGAACTGGTTTTGGTGGCACTGGCAGGTTCCCACTTGGTTGAGCAAGCACGTGCAGCAGGCTTAAAGGTTGTATCTGAGGCATTTGCAGACCGTGCTTATAACAGTGATGGCTCATTGGTTTCACGACGTTTGGATGGGGCTGTTTTACATGATTCGGCCTTTGTGGCACGCCGTGTAGTGTCTATGTTGAAAAATGGCGGCGTTGAGTCGATTGATGGTGTATTTACCCCGATTCAAGCGGACACGATTTGCTTACATGGTGACACCGCAGGTGCCTTAGAGATGTCGGCTGCGATTAAAGCTGAACTGTTAAATCATCATATTGAAATTCGCCCCTTTGTCTTAAAGCATGAGGAAGTACGCAATGTATAAGGATATCCGAGTCGACTCAGAACAGCTTGAAGCCGCTTTAGCGGCACGTTTAAAAATTCGTGCCGGTTTTGACAAACCAACGGCAGGTATGGCTGCGGGCATGACGCAGGTCAATATGATTTCGGTGCCTAAAGATTGGGCTTATGATTTTCTACTGTATGCACATCGCAATCCGCAAAGCTGTCCTGTTTTAGATGTGCTAGAGGAAGGTGTTTATGCCACAAGACTGGCAGAGAACTCAGATATACGCACCGACTTTCCACGTTATCGCATCTGGAAAGAGGGTGAAATGGTCGATGAAGTAATGGATGCGAGTGACATTTATCATGCGCATCCTGACTTGGTAACGTTTCTAATTGGCTGTAGTTTCTCTTTTGAAACAGCACTGCAAGAGGCGGGCATTGAAGTTCGTCATATCCATGATCAGACCAATGTACCGATGTATTTGAGCAATATTCAATGTCAGCCTGCGGGTCGTATTTCGGGCAATATGGTGGTTTCTATGCGCCCAATTCTATCCCATCAAATCACGGATGCCGTCAAAATTACAGCACGGATGCCAAGTGTGCATGGAGCGCCCGTGCATATTGGACATCCTGAAGGTTTAGGCATTCGTGATGTGAATCAGCCAGACTTTGGTGATGCTTCACGTATTGAGGCTGGGGAAATTCCAGTGTTTTGGGCTTGTGGTGTAACCCCACAAGCAGCGGTGATGAACTCAAAAATCCCTTTTGCCATTAGCCATGCACCCGGTCATATGTTCATTACTGACATTCCTGATCGTGCATGGATAGGTTAAGCGGCACGAAAGAACAATTAAAAGGATAGGCATATGCGTTTTTTATCGGTAAACGCGGATTGTTTTCTTATAGAGCTTGCCAGCCTAGAGGAAACATTGGCGTTGTACAATAAATTGCACACGATGCAATTGAATGGAATTAAAGACTTAGTCCCTGCTGCAAAAACGATTTTGGTTTTTTTTAATGAAATCGAAACCACCTTTAAAACACTGGTTGCTTCGATTCAGACTGTAAAAATCGGTTCAGGCGTTGAGCGTAATGTCCAAGAGCTGATTATTCCTATTTGCTATACGGGCGAAGATCTTGCTCAAGTTGCAGAGTTACAAGGGCTTTCAATAGCTGATGTTATCTTGAAGCATCGTCAAAGTGTTTGGAATGTGGCTTTTATTGGCTTTGCGCCGGGCTTTGCTTATATGAGCAGTCCCGATCGACCTTTTACAGATATTCCTCGTTTAGCCGTACCACGTAAAAAAATACCGTCGGGTTCTTTGGGACTGGCAGGACAATATTAGGGGATTTACCCGAAAGATAGTCCGGGAGGCTGGCAGCTGATCGGTACGACTGTTGAAAAAATGTGGGATTTGGAACGTAAAAATCCAGCGTTACTGTTACCGGGGATGACGGTACATTTTGAAGATGCCACACATCAACCGACCACGGTTAGCGTAGCACAGCAAGTCACTCGTACAGTTGAGCCCAAACAATCCATGCCTTTGTTTACGGTAACTGCACCGAGTCTACAGATGTTGATCCAAGATGAAGGGCGTTTAAACCAGACCAAGATTGGGGTTGGTGTTGCAGGGGCGATGGATGTATCAGCGATGCACAGTGCAAATCGAATTGTCGGTAACCCAACTCCGACGCCTGTGATTGAAGTTTTAAATGGTGGTTTGAAAGCCAAAATGCATCAGTCCGCAGTCATTGCGGTTACGGGAGCGATTTCAAATATCCACGTGAAATTTAGTGATGGACAAAAGACTGACTTTGGCAGTTATCAAGCGATTGCTCTTGATGAAGGTGATGAATTTCAGATTCAAGCACCGACGGCAGGGCTGAGAAATTATCTGGCGATTCGTGGTGGTATCGATGTGCAGTCTGTGCTGAATAGTGCCTCATTTGATAGTTTGGCCATATTGGGGCCAGAACCTCTAAAAATGGGGGATACGGTTTATCAAGGACAGGTTGAAGTTTCAAATATCAGTAATACTGAAATTGCGAAGTTAAACTTGCCCAAAGTCGGCGATGTGGTAGAGCTCGACATTGTGATGGGACCGCGAACGGATTGGTTCGAAACAGAGAGCATTGAGCGCTTATGTCAGCAAGCTTGGTTTGTGACTAATGAAAGTAATCGGGTTGGACTGAGACTTTCAGGTGAACAGCCGTTGCAACGCAAAATTACTCATGAGTTGGAAAGTGAAGGAACTTGTATTGGTGCCTTGCAGATTCCGCCAAACGGTCAACCTGTACTGTTTATGAATGACCATCCTTTAACTGGTGGCTACCCCGTTATTGCGGCTGTGGCGAAGCACCATTGGGACTTGGTGGCACAGATTCCAGCAGATTGCCAAATCAAATTTAAAAAAATGACCGAATTTACAGATTTTGAGAATGAATGATGACTACTGAAAAATTATTAATTGCAAACCGTGGTGAAATTGCCGTTCGTATTATTCATGCTTGCCGTGATATGGGTATTTCATCGGTTGCTTTATATGCTGATGACGATATGGACAGTATGCATGTCGAACTGGCGGATGAAGCATGGGGTTTGGCGGGTGCAACTGCACGTGAAACTTATTTGAATATTCCAGCCATTCTTGAGGTTGCTAAAAAATCCAAAGCGACCATGGTTCATCCGGGTTATGGCTTTTTATCTGAACGTGCTGAATTTGCACAGGCCGTAATTGATGCAGGCTTAAAGTGGGTAGGGCCATCGCCAAGCGCCATTGAAAAATTGTGTGATAAAATTGAAGCACGTAAGATAGCTGCTTCAGTGGGTGCACCTTTAGTTCAAGGTACACAAGACCCCTTAAATAATGCTGATGAAGCCCTCGAGTTTGCAAAGCAGTTTGGTTTACCTATTGCGATTAAAGCCGCGTTTGGCGGTGGTGGTCGCGGTTTAAAAGTCGTTTGGAAACTGGAAGATGTAAAAGAGCTATATGATTCGGCTGTACGTGAAGCGCAAGCTGCCTTTGGCCGCGGTGAGTGTTTTGTTGAACAATACTTAGATCAACCTCGCCATGTCGAAGCGCAAGTGATTGCCGATCAACATGGCAATGTAGTGGTTTTAGGTACACGTGATTGTTCTTTACAGCGTCGTAATCAGAAGTTGGTTGAAGAAGCCCCAGCGCCTTTTATCAGCGATGCAATTTATGAAGAAATTTTAACTTCAGCCAAAAATATCTGTCAGGCAGCCAACTATGTCGGTGCGGGTACCGTTGAATATTTGCTGAGCCGTGATGGAAAGCTTTCATTTTTAGAGGTTAATACCCGCTTGCAGGTGGAACATCCTGTCACGGAAGAAACGGCCAAAGTCGATTTGGTGGTTGAGCAAATTCGCGTGGCCCAGGGTGATGAACTTTCACTCAAAGAAACCCCGCAAGTGCAGGGGCATGCCATTGAGTTTCGTATCAATGCTGAAGACCCTGCTCGTGGCTTCATTCCTGCATTTGGTGTATTAAGTTTATTTGAAGCCCCGTTTGGTCAGGGCGTACGCGTAGACACAGGTGTTCGTACAGGCTCGTTGGTGTCGAGTCATTTTGATTCGCTCATGGCAAAACTGATTATCACAGGCCCAACCCGTGAAATTACGATCGCTCGGGCTAAACGTGCGCTGAAGCAATTTAAAATTGAAGGGGTTGCATCAGTTTTAGACTTTCACCGTGCTGTATTAAATGAAGCTGATTTTACCGACACATTTAATGTTCATACTCGTTGGATTGAAAATGATTTTAAACAGGACTTAAAGCCAACGAGACGCAGTATTCCGAATCATCAACAGCCGATGTTACTCAGCTATATTGAAATTGATGGGAAATTACATCGTTTAGGCTTACCTGCGGGTATGTTTGCACAAAACCCTACAATTACATCTCATGACCAACCAGCTACAGAAACAGCAGTGAGTGCTGAACACTTACTTGCACCAATCAATGGCGTGATTAGCGCTTGGAAAGTAGAAAACGGGGAGCAGGTAGTAGAGGGGCAAGTGGTTGCGATTATGGAGGCCATGAAAATGGAAGTCCCTGTACTTGCACATCAAAGCGGAATGATTCGATTGACAGCTTTGCAAGGCACAACTTGTCACGCAGAGCATATTATTGGATCGATTTGCTAAAAAAAAATCATTTGAATGAACCTGATGCAGTATCTAGCTAAGTCAGGTTTTTGTTTGGAAATTCTTAAAAATTGAGTGCTGGTTAGCTTTGTCTTATGGATAAATGAAGTAGAAAAATGACTTGATAAAGATTCAATAGCCAAAAAAGCTTTATTTTAAGAGATAGAAATATTCAATAATCATTTTGTTTGGTAGCTGGAAGACAAGATGGAAACGATAAACTTGAAAAATAAAAATGAAAGAGTATTAACGATGTATGTAATTATTATTTTTAACTAAATAAAGTACTCCGAAGATGCCGCTGCATGTGTCGTTACCCTGAACCCGATGAGTTCAAGGTGGACGCGACGTATACTTGCTGGGTTTCCCACATGAAAGTGGGCATACACTCTAAATATACAGAACACATCCATAAGTTTAAGTATCGGCAGGGGAATAGACCCGCTGGCGAACACCTCAGAGTTGCCTTAAGTATAACGAATATCACACTGATGGCAACTCATACACCGCTACGAACTGTAAACAACTGGAGTAAGTGTTGATACTTTATTCAATTAAGTCGAGTTTAAACAAGTTCAGCAACGTCATCGATAATATTTGCCAGTAATCGTTCTGCGTGCGCATACTCTTGTAGTGTTTTATTCATCGACAACACTTCTTGCATTAATTCTAGTGCCACCATAATGATAATTTTACTGGGTTCTACACGCGGTGCTTTACGACGGAATTCATCATATTTATCATTTAAAAGCAGAGCTGCACGTTCAAGGTCAGCTTTTTCTTTTTCCGTTGTGACTAAACGAAAACTATGACCTAAGACACGTAATTCAACTGTAATTGGTTCGCTCATGATTAAACTTCCTCGCCAGCTTCAGTAGGGTGGGCAAGTTGTTGAATTTCTTGCGCGTGATGATCTTGCTCTGTACCTAAAATAGCCAAACGTTGGATGATGGCTTCGACTTTAGCTTTGGCATGCTCATTTTTTTGTAACAATCTTTCACGTTCTTGCTGAAGTGCTTGGATTTCTTGCTGAGCTTGGCGCTGATCATTGTTCATTTTTTCTTTAATTGCACGTAATTCATTACGTTCAGCCAAGATTTCCTGAAAACTATTTTTTAAATCCGTACAACTTTTTTCCAAACGACTATATCGATCGGCTAAAGCAGTCGCATCGGTGTTCAAGTGTTGATATTGGGTCTGAGCGCTGCTTAATTGCTCAGTTAAATCATCAATTTGTTCTTGTTTCTGGGTAATTAAGCCATTTTTTTGCACAACTTGAGAACGATGCTGTTCTTCAGCATCCAGTTTAGCTGCATTTAAAGTGCTATTTTCACTTTCAAAATGAGCAAGTCGCGTTTTTAAAACGCCAATATGCGCCTGTAGACGCTGTAATTCTTCTAACATATCGTGGTCGCACAGTGCTGCAAACAAAGGTAATATATAAGAAGTATAGAGATTGGATAAACGAATGCAAGACGATATTTCAGGTTGGTCAGAATGGCAGCCAAATTTTTCTAAAATTGAAGAGATTTCTAGCCCAAGTGAGTTACATGGTTTACTCACAGGTATCATTTGTGTAACTCAGGCACCGAGCCGTGAAGAGTGGCAACACATCCTAACGACTCTGGAAATTCCAGAGTTAAGCGAAGAAGCTTTGGCTTTGTTAGCCAATGAAGCAGAAGATGTCGCACATGCACTTTCTGACGATGAGTTGGACTATTTACCGTTACTTCCCGATGACACCCATACGCTGGCAGACCGTGTCCAAGCTTTGGCGGATTGGTGCGCAGGTGTAGTGCTGGGCTTTGGTTTGGCGTCTGGTCATATTCGCCCAGATGAAATGGAACTGATCGAACATTTACAAGATGTCGCGGCAGTTGAGTTTGAAGAAACCGATGATGATGAAGAGGGGGAAGAGAGCTATCAAGAGTTATACGAGTTTGTACGTTTAATTCCTGTGAGCTTATCTGTAGGCCGCAAAAAGATTGCGGTAGAGGAAAGTTCTCTGCTTAAACACTTTCATAACAAGCAACAAATCGATCGCTCTGTAACAGAAGCGAACAATGTTGTAGAAATGTTTACGCCGCATCGCCCAAGCTGATTGGCATAAGACTTGCTGCGCGTACATGATAGGGTGCGCGTGGCAACTTTATTCTTTGGTATAAAAAAGACAGATCAAACATGAAACTAACGCAAGTGGATTTTCAGGAACGCCGTGACCGTTTGGCTGCACAAATGGGTCCGAACAGTATTGCCATTATTGCAACCAGTCCAGTGGCGATGCGTAATCGTGATGCAGACTATAAATACCGTACCGATAGCAGCTTCTTTTATCTAACTGGTTTTGCTGAGCCCGAAGCCGTGGCAGTCATTGAAACCTTTGCCGAAGACGATGAAGACGGTTACAGCTACAGTTTGTTCTGCCGTGAGCGTGACCGCGAGATGGAAATCTGGAATGGTTACCGCGCAGGTGTGGATGGGGCGGTAGAAGACTATGAAGCTGACGAAGCGTATGCGATAGATTTGTTAGATGAAGAAATCATTGAAAAACTCTTAAGCAAAGAAAAACTATTCTATCGTATTGGGCAACAGCCTGAATTTGATGCGCGTGTAGCAAAATGGATCACGACTGCCAATGGTGAGTCACGTCGTGGGACTGCTGCACCTGCACAAGTGATACAGCTAGACCGTATTTTAGATGAAATGCGTTTGTTTAAGTCAGAACAAGAAATTGCATTGATGCAAACAGCTTCAGATATTTCCGCACAAGCGCATACTCGTGCTATGCAAGCCGTTAAGCTGGGTATGATGGAATATGCTCTAGAAGCTGAGCTTAATTATGTATTTGGTCAAAATGGCTGCGTGCCGTCGTATAACAGCATTGTCGGTGGTGGTGAAAACGCCTGCATTTTGCACTATGTAGAGAATAACAAAGAGCTAAAAGATGGTGATTTGGTGCTGATCGATGCTGCGTGTGAATATGAATATTATGCTTCAGACATCACCCGTACTTTCCCCGTCAATGGAAAGTTCAGCCCTGAGCAAAAAGCTCTTTATAATGTAGTCCTCGATGCACAACTTGCCGCAATTGACGCAGTGCGTGTAGGGAACTCATATAAAGAACCACATAATGTTGCTGTGCGCATTTTAGTCCAAGGTCTACTTGATCTGGGTATTATGCAAGGTGATATTGAAGAGATTATCCAAAAGGAAAGTTTCCGTCAGTTTTATATGCATGGTACAGGACACTGGTTGGGTATGGACGTGCATGATGTTGGTTCATATAAGCAAGATGGTGTGTGGCGTGCCTATGAAGAAGGCATGGTGGTGACGGTTGAACCAGGCTTGTACATTGCGCCTGATGATGAAACGGTCGATGCGAAATGGCATGGTATTGGTATTCGTATTGAAGATGACATTGTAGTAACCAAAAATGGTCCACTTAATTTGACTGCGAAAGTGGTGAAGTCGGTAGACGAAATTGAAGCGTTAATGGCACGATAAATATAATTTACTGTATAAAAGCCGATCTGATGATCGGCTTTTATTTTCTATAAGATGTTTATCTTAAATAGGCTGAATTGTTAGCCTTAAAATCAGCATTAATTCGATGAATAATCGATTTTATTATACTGTTATTTATGTCGAAAAATTGATCGTTTAAAATACAATCTTTGAAAATTCAGTTATTAATATCTAGTTTATCTCTACTCAAATCTCTAATAATCTCACCCCGAAAGGTAATATTTATTTACCCAGTTTGAGTTAAATAATAGATTTTTAGAAAATGTAAATATAGGAATAATATATTTAAAATCAATAATATATTTTGTTTTAGGTAATCTTTTGGTACTAATTATCCCCTAAATTTCATTGGACTCCAAATGTTCCAGAATGAATCTTAAATGCTCATGATCTTCTATGATTTGAACTGCATATTTTATTTTGATTAAGCATTCCTAAAATTAACAAAATATCCGTTATATGAAAGATCTGGTTTATGGGCTTGATGGTATTCATAGCCAACTTTAACTTGGCAGCACCAAGGATTAAATAGCTTTTATGCAAAAAAAGATTAAAAAATTATATCTTAAGTATGGATAAATTATAAAAAATGAATATAATGCCCACCTTCTGTATATTTTGTCTCTTTATTATTTATTAGTGTGACTTATGTCACAATGGCGGGTTGGTGTGAATAAAATTTATAAAGTAATTTGGAACGCTTCAATCGGTGCATGGGTTGCCGTTTCTGAGTTAGCAACAGCGAAAGGGCATTCGTCAACTCGTAGTAAAGCGGTTGTAAGCTCTAGTACTGAATTAACAATAGTGAAAACAAAAAAAACGATTAATTTAAGTCTATTAGCTGCAGCTTTACTTGCACTTTCACCACAACTGTATGCGGTGGAAGTTGGAAGTGGCAATGATGGAGCCGTGAATTATGGTTCTATTGCTATTTCAGATCCAAATTGTGGTACGGCTAGTACCAGTTTACCAAAATCTATTGCAATCGGCTGTTCTGCTAGTGTTTCAGGTGGAACAGGAACCGTTGGTGGTATTGCCATCGGTGAAAACTCACGTGTCATCAATGATGGTATTGCGATTGGCCGTAATGCAAATGCAAATAGTGGTGATGATAAAGGTGGTGTTGCCATTGGTAATGACACTTGGGCGTGGGCGCATAGTGTTGCTATTGGCACAGGGGCAATTGCCGATCAAGCGCAAACAGATGTGGATAATGCATCAGTTGCAATTGGTGCAAAAGCCAATTCAGGCAATTCCGACGGTGGTGTTGCAATCGGTATTGCTTCTAAAATTGGAGATAATACTGGAGATACTGTCGCGATTGGCCGTAAGGCATCTGTTGAAGGTGGTGCTGAGAAAAGTTTAGCCTTGGGCTCAAACTCTTCTATTGCTGCCAATGCAAAAGAATCAACAGCTTTAGGCTTTGGTTCAAGAGTAGAAAAAAGTAATGGTATTGCTATTGGTAATTCCTCTAGAGTAACAAAAACGAATGCTGTCGCAATTGGTTCAAAATCAAATACAGATACCGATGCAACAAAAGAAACAGAAGCAACGATTGATGGCATAAAATTTGGTTCATTTGCTGGTGCTGCAAGTCAGGCGGGTGATCAAGTGTCTTTAGGTTCTGCTGGAGCTGAACGTCAACTTAAAAATGTTGCGGCTGGTCATATTAGTGCCACAAGTACCGATGGTATTAATGGTAGCCAACTTTACAGAACCAATGTGGTATTGGGTAATGTTGCAAATAGCGCTGCAGATATTATTGGTGGTGGCGTTACTGTAGGTGATAATGGCAAGTTAACTGGGCCATTTAATGTCGCTGGTAATGACTATACTTCTATCGCAGAGGCAATTGAAAAAAATGCTGGAGCTGGTACAAAGACTAGCGTTGTGGAAGGCGACAACATCACGGTTACCGATGTCACCAATGCTGATGGTAGCAAAGAATACAAAGTTGCGACGAAGAAAGACGTTAAATTTGACTCAGTCACGCTTGGTGATACGCTTATTAACAATGCTGGTTTAAGCATCAAAGATGGTCCAAGCATTACGGCTCAGGGTATTGATGCGGGCAAGAAGAAAATCACTAATGTGGCGGATGGCGATATCAGCGCGTCTTCGAAAGACGCCATCAATGGCAGCCAATTAAACAGCACCAATCAAAATGTGACTAATTTGACCCAGACTGTGACCAAACAGGGTGAGCAAATTACTAGCAATACGGGTGATATTGCCAACTTGCAAAACCAAACTTGGAAGATCCAGGTGAATGGTGATGCTGCAAGTGCAGTAAAAGCCTCAGATACTGTTCAATTCTTGGATGGTGAAAACATTGAGATTAAGCGTGAAGCGAATAACCTGACCGTTGCAACGAAGAAAGATGTCAGCTTTGATTCTGTTAAGCTTGGCGATACGCTCATTAACAATGCTGGCTTAAGCATCAAAGACGGTCCAAGCATTACGGCTCAGGGCATTGATGCAGGTAAAAAGAAAATCACCAATGTTGCCAATGGTGATATTAAGAGTACATCACAAGATGCAGTGAATGGCAGCCAGCTTCACCATACTGCAAACAGCATTAAAAACAGTATTGGTGGTAATACATCACTAAATGCTGATGGTGGTGTAACGACTTCAAATGTGGGTAATACGGGCAAGAACACCATTCATGATGCGATTGATTCAGTCAATAAAGCTGCAGCGGCGGCTAAAACGACTGTGGTTGAAGGCGACAACATCACGATTACAGATGTCACTAATGCTGATGGCAGCAAAGAATATAAAGTTGCGACGAAGAAAGACGTTAAATTCGATTCAGTCACGCTTGGCGATACGCTCATTAACAATGCTGGCTTAAGCATCAAAGACGGTCCAAGCATTACGGCTCAGGGCATTGATGCAGGTAAAAAGAAAATCACCAATGTTGCCAATGGTGATATTAAGAGTACATCACAAGATGCAGTGAATGGCAGCCAGCTTCACCATACTGCAAACAGCATTAAAAACAGTATTGGTGGTAATACATCACTAAATGCTGATGGTGGTGTA